>JAWKVL010000061.1:0-25543 GCA_041398065.1 Dongiaceae bacterium
GATGCGATGGGGAATGCCGAGGAATGGAATCACGCTGCCATGGGCGAACGCGACGGTCTCCGGCAATTGATCTAATCTTTCTTCGATCCAGTCGCGATTCTGCAACGCGAATCGCTTACCCTCATGACGCGTCGTGCGTTTTGGAAGCACCACCACGATGCGCGAGGCGCCGTAATCGAGACGCAGGATGATACGGCGCGCGCGGCGGTTCTCCTGGAACACCAGAGGCACCGATCGGCGATCGAAATCCATCAAGTGAAGATCGGCGGCTTCCGCCATGCGTCGCAGCGTCGCCGTGCCTGAGGGGCGCGGCGCTTTTCTTATTTTTCCCCGGTTTTCCAAGGCTTTCGGCATGACCACCCAAGGCAAACGACGCGCTCTCGGTGGTCAGAATAGAGCCCCGGCTTCGCCGGTTTCAACCACTTACGCCTTTTTTCTGGCGCGCCCCTCGGACTGGTCAGAACGCGACTTCTCGGCCGCGATAAGGGCCTGTTTTCGCTTAATTCCCCAAGCGTAGCCACCGAGATTTCCGTCATTACGCAAAACGCGGTGACATGGGATGGCGATCGCGACCGGGTTGTTGGCACAGGCATTGCCTACGGCGCGGACAGCGGCCGGATGGCCGATGGCGGCGGCAACCTGGCTGTAGGTCCGGGTCTCGCCGACCGGGATTCGCCGCAATTCTTCCCATACCCGGCGCTGGAACGCAGTGGCGCGGATGTCGAGCGGCAGGGTCTCATGCGGCGCCTGGCCTTCCAGCCGGCGCAAGATCTCCGCCAGATAGGGCTCCAGCGCCTCGTCGTCGCGCTCGATCTCGGCCTCGGCGAATTCCGACTTCAGCTGGTGGATCATCGCCGCTTCGCTGGCACCCAGCTGCACGCGGCACATGCCCCGTTCCGTCGCCGCCACCAGGACGAGCCCGAGTCCGCAGGGCGCTACGCCATAGCTGATCCGCTGGCCCTTTCCGCCTTTCGCATAGCTGGCTGGCGTCATGCCGAGCGCAGAAGCTGCGCGCTCATAGACACGGCTCGAGGAGCCATAGCCTGCTTCGAACGTCGCGCCGGCGACGCCGACGCCGCTCTTCAACCCCTTGCGCAGGCGCTTCATGCGCAGGGCGTCGTCATACTGCCGCGGGCTGACGCCGAGCACGCGCTTGAACTGGCGCTGCAAGTGCCAGGGGCTGACCCCGGTATGATCGCCCAGTTCCTTGAGGCTCACCGGACCGTCGGCCTCAGCTTCGGCACGCTGCTCGATATAAGAAGCGGCTTCACGGACGGCACCCACCATGGCTTCGGACATGTCGTTCACTCGTCTGCTGCGGTTTGACATGACCGATACCTAGAGCTTCGATAAGTTCCCTGCTATCCGAGGCTTGCGCACGAAAATCCCTGCTATTTCAGCGCCTTGCTGCACGCTTGCGCGGCTTCGGCGGACTCCAGTCGACGATATGATCCTCAAGCTCGCCGGCGTCCTGTTCGGAGATGATGCGGCCTTGGCCTGAAATGCCGGCGCGGTGCACCGCGTTGCGGTCGCCGCACTTCAAATAGTGCCAGTCATGGAGGTCCTTGCCTTCCGCCACCAGTCGATAGGCGCAGGTGTCGGGCAGCCAGCGGATCTTCCGTACGTTCTGCGGCGTCAGGCGAACGCAATCCTTCACATACTTGAAGCGGTCCTTGTAGCGCGTGCATTGGCAGCTCTCGGTATCGAGCAGCTTGCAGGCGACGTTGGTCATGAAGAGTTCGTTGGTGTCGGTGTCGATGATCTTGTTCAGGCAGCACTTGCCGCAGCCATCGCACAGGCTCTCCCATTCGGCCTGCGTCATCTGGCTCATCTTCTTGGTCTTCCAGAACGGCTCGGCGCCATCCGCCATCGATTCGTCCTACAGCTGTCGACGGCGCACTATAGCTGCCGGCCCGGGCGATGGCGAATGGACTAGGCGGGACCGAACGGTTTGATCGGCTCGCCCAGCTCATAGAACTCGGTCCCGCCGGCGCCGCGCACCAGCAGATAGCGTTTTTCCAGCGCCGGATAATCGAGCACGTCGAGCGGCATGTCCTCCCCGCCCATCAGATAGACCAGCTCTTCCGCATGGGGATTCTTCAGGAGATGCGGCACGGAGGGCGTCGGGAAGCCCATGAAATCACCCGGCCCCACGTCGTAGCTCTCGCCGTCGATCTCCGCCACACCGCGGCCAGACAGGATGTAGACCCACTCTTCTTCCATCATATGGGCGTGATAGGCGAAGGAATCCTTGCCGGCGGGAAGGCGCGCCAGCGTGACATGGGCGCGGCTCATCCCGGCCATGCGCGACAGCCCGGCGCCGATGAATTCCGAGTTGGGGTTGAGCCGCTGGGTGAATCGCCTGCCGCGGGCGGCAATCTCATCGGCCTTCCACAGCAATTTGCGCGGTGCGTCGGTCATCATCATTCTCCCTGCCAGTCGGCAATTCGCGTCCAGATTCTCTCGTAGGTAACAGGCAATGCGAGCGCATCAACCGTCACGATCGCGGTGAATCCGCTGGCGACATTGGTGTAGCGATACTCGTGCTCGCCCAGCCGCTCATAACGCTGCAGCGACGGCTCTATCTGGAGGTCGGGAAACTTCACCCAGGCGCAGGTGATCTCCGCCGCCTGACCTATCTCTAGATCGAGACGCCGGATCGCCAGCGCATTGGTGGCGGGCGTGTAGCCGAGATCGGGTTCCGCGCAGCCATCGAGCCGCGGATCCGGCGCGCCGTCGACCAGCCAACCAGCGCCCGCGCGCGCGAGGCGAAGATCGCGCCGCGCGTTGCCCAGTACCTGCCCGATCGCGATGTCCCGTGCCGACCAGTCACGGCCGCAACGGATGTCATAGGCAACCGTCAGCGGTTCGCTATCCTGCACGGCAATGATGTGACCGCTGATGCCAAAACCATCCGGAACGGATGTCACCGTGCAGATCTCGAACGATTGGTCATCCATGATGCGCCGCCACACCAGGCGACGCAGTGTCTGTTTCGCACGAGCATTCATGGCACGAGTCCTAGCGCGGCGCACCGGAGGCGGCTTGGTGAAAATTGCTGCGCGTCACGCCGATGGCAGCCCGCCCTGCTTCGCCTCCTGCGGCCACTCCGTGGGCAGCTTGACCCAGGGATGGCGGCAGGAGTCCCACACTGCGGAGGTCGGCGCGGGAAAGGTCGGATCGGCGAAGTTGCCGGCTGCGACCCCGATCTCGTCCGGGGCAAACTCCGCGTACCAATAGACGGTGCTGCCGCAGACCGGGCAGAAGAAGTTGTCCAGCCAACGGCCGGAATCGGAGGAGCGGCGCCAGCATTTCGCATCGCCCTCGATGGACAGGCAGGCACTCTTGGGCCAATAGGTCGAGACCCCGAACACGCTGCCGGTCGATTTCTGGCATTCGAAGCAGTGGCAGACCGTAACGTCGGTCGGGTCGCCCTCCATCGTCAATCTCAGCTGGCCGCAAGAGCAGCTTGCGATGCGGGTCATCGTGTCCTCCGGAGATGAATTGAGGGCGATCCTACCGCATTTGGCCCGTTGCACGGCGCGTCAGATGGCGCGGCGCCTGTGAGCCCTTGAAGCCCTCGCGCATATCGTCCTAACATCAGTGGGCCTCACCAATGTCCGGGACGATCCTGGCGGGGGCAAAGCGGGGCTCTTATGCGGATCGCTCACCGGGTTCGTCCCGAGGCGCCGGCCTGCGCGTCACCGTCGTTGGCGTCATGGCCTCCGTCATAGCCAGTCACCGGAGCGGCAGGAACACCAAGCCGGCGCTGCTCAGCGTTGCCGCTGTTGTGCTTGTGGTCTTTGCCGCCCTTGGCGTCGCGTTTCTGATCGCGGGGCCGCGCGACTCTCCCATGCCATACATCGTCGTCGGCGGTGGCACTTGCCTGCTCGCGGCCGTGTTGGCGCTGCTGTTGTGGGAAACGAGAAAACGCCTGACACGCCTCAACGAGGACCAGGAAGCGCGCGTGCGCGAACAGACCGCCCAGCTGATCGCGGCCAATGACGCATTGCAGACCGAGATCGAAGCGCACCGGCTGGCCGAGCGCAACGCGCAGGCGCAGCTCGACCGGCTCAATCTGCTGCACCAGATCACCCGCACCATCGGCGAACGCTACGACACCGCCACCATCTTCCCCGCCGTCCTGCGCAGCCTGGAGGAGAAGTTGCCGGCCGAGCTGTGCTGCATCTGCCAGTACAACGGCCCGGACAAGGGCTTCGCCGTCGCAAAGGTCGGAAACCGGAGCGCCGCGCTCGCCGCGACGGTCGGTCTGCTTGAGCATGCAGTGATACCGATCGACAAAGCCGGCCTTGCCCAATGTGTGCAAGGCGAGCAGATCTGCGAACTGAACCTGGATCTGGCCGCATTTCCGCTGGCCAAGCAGCTTTGCGCCGGGGGCTTGCGCGCGCTCGTGCTCTCGCCCCTCAGGACCGAGGGCCGCACGCTCGGCATTCTCCTCACCGCGCGCCAGAAGGCGGAAGGCTTCACCACCGAGGAATGCAAGTTCCTGCGGCGGCTGGGCGAACATGTCGCGCGCGCCTGCAACAAGGCGCAGCTCTATGGCGCCTTGCAGCAGGCCTATGACGACATGCGCCAAAGCCAAGGGGTGGCGACCCAGCAGGAGCGGTTGCGTGCGCTTGCCCAGATGGCGAACGGGATGGGGCACTACATCAATAACGCGCTGTCGCCGATGATGCTCTACACCGACTCGCTGCTCGACACGGAAACCGATCTCAACCCGCGGGTCCACGAGTCGCTGGTGAACATCCGCAAGGCGGTCAGCCACATGGCGCAGACGGTGGCGCGCATGCGCGAATTCTGCCGCCCGCGCGATCCGGAAGCCGCGATGGCGCCGCTCGACGCGAACGCGCTGATCGAACAGGTGGTCGAGCAATCCCGCGCGGGCTGGAGCGAGCTGACGCGTCAGCGCGGCAAGTCCATTGAGGTCCGCACCGAGCTGGCGCGCGATCTGCCGCCGATCACCGGCATCGAGAGCGAGATCAAGGACGCCCTGACTAATCTCGTCGCCAATGCTGTCGATGCCATGCCGGGCGGCGGCACGCTCACCTTGCGCACCAAGGTGCTGCATAAACCCCATAACGGCGAACCCGGATACGTCCAGGTCGAGATCACCGATACCGGGATCGGCATGGACGACACGGCGCGCCTGCGCTGCCTCGAGCCGTTCTCCTCCACCAAGGGCGATCGGGGCAGCGGGCTCGGACTGTCGATCGTCCACGGCATCGTCCGGCGGCATGGCGGAGAGATCGACATCCGCAGCGGCAAGGGCCGCGGAACAAGCGTCGTGCTGACATTGCCGGCGCCGCCAACTGCCACGGCTCCGCAGACCCCGCAGCGCATTGTCGCGCCGGCGCCGGTACGATTGCGCCTGCTGCTGATCGATGACGATCCGATTTTCCTGAAATCGCTCGGCGACACGCTGGAAGCGGACGGCCACATGGTGACCGCGGTCAATGATGGGCAATCGGGCATCGATGCCTTTCAAGCGGCGCGCGAGCGGCGGGAGCCGTTCTCCGCCGTCATCACCGATCTCGGCATGCCTTATGTCGACGGCCGCCGGGTCGCCGCGGCGGTCAAGGAAGCATCACCCGCGACGCCGGTCATCCTGCTGACCGGCTGGACCAACACCCTGATGATCGAGGATGACAAGCTGCCGGACATCGACCGGGTGGTCGGCAAGCCGCCACGACTGCGTGAGCTGCGCGAGATCCTGGCGGAGCTGTGCAAGCCCGAAGCGATCCCGTCCTAGAATCGCGCGGCCTACGCCGTCTTGCGCACGAACTCCGCCCACGCCGGATAGATCGACTGCCGCCACTTGCGGCCGTTGAAAATGCCGTAATGGCCGACGCCCGCTTGCTCCAGGTGGCGGCGTTTGGCGGCGGGGATGCTGACGCAGAGATCGTGGGCGGCCTTGGTCTGGCCGAGGCCCGAGATATCATCGAGCTCGCCCTCGATGGTCATGAGCGCGGTCTTCGCGATCGCCGCCGGTTCCACCAATTCACCGCGATGCGTGAACGTGCCTTCGGGCAGCGAATGCTCCTGGAACACGTGGCGGATGGTGTCGAGATAGAAATCCGCCGAGAGATCCATGACAGAGAGATATTCGTCGTAGAAACGCCGGTGCCCCGCGGCGCTCTCGCCGTCGCCCACCACCAAGTGATGAAAGAACTCGATGTGCGACTGGACATGGCGGTCGGGATTCATCGACATGAAGCCGCCCAGCTGCAGGAAGCCGGGATAGACCCGGCGCATCGCGCCCGGATAATGCGGCGGCACCAGGTCGATCACCTTGCGCTCAAACCAGTCGATGCTCTGGCTGGTGCCGACCTGGTTGACGGCGGTCGGGCTCAAGCGCGTATCGACCGGGCCGCCCATCAGGGTGAGGCTTTTTGGGGTCGCCGGATCGCGATCCGCCGCCATCAAGGCGGTGGCGGCGAGCACCGGCGGCGAAGGCTGGCACACCGCCATGACGTGCGTGCCCGGCCCGAGGTTGCGCAGGAAGTCGATGACATAGTCGATGTAGTCGGCGAGGTCGAAGGTGCCGGCGCTGAGCGGCACCAGCCGTGCGTCGGTCCAGTCGGTGATGTAGACCTCATGCTCGGGCAGCAGCGTCTCGACCGTCCCGCGCAGCAGCGTCGCGTGGTGGCCTGACATCGGCGCCACCACCAGCACACGCGGGTCGTTACGCCGCACCTTCAGATCGCGCGCGAAATGGAGCAGGCGGCAGAACGGCTTTTCCGCCAACACCTCTTCGCGCACCGGGACGCGCTCACCGCCAACCAGAGTCTTGTCGAGACCGAATGCGGGTTTCGTGCGGCGCTGCGTGGCGCGGTCGAACAGCTCGAACCAGGCCGCGGCAGCGCGGAAGCCGGTGGTGTAAGAGTGCGGCAGCATCGGATGCGACATCATCTGGTGCATCCAGCGCGCCGTGAGCCGCGCCGGCGTGAGGCTGACCAAATGGGCCTCGATCGCTTGATAGAGCATAATGCGTCCGGTCCCTCCGCCTTCTCTCAGCGCCGAATCGATGCGCGACTCGGCGGCAGCTTCCCCCCTAGAAGGTTGCGGGGACGTTACGAAGCGGCAAAATCCGGCGTCAACTAGACTTTTGTAGGACAAGAGAGATAGGCCGGACGGTGTGTCCTCGCCAACTCAGGGGCCGTCGCGGCCCTAGAGATGCTCCCTGATCTCGTTGGCGATCTGGTCGGGCGTCGCATCCGGACCGAAATGGGTGATGTATTTTCCATCACCATCCATCAGGTAGGTCAGCGTCGTGTGGTCCATCAGATAGTCGCCTGGGCTGCTTCCCGGCGCCTTCTGATAGAAGACGCGATATTCCTTGGCGACCTTGGCGATCTGCTCCGGCGTGCCGGTCAGTCCGACCATGCGCGGGTTGAAGTTGGAGACATAGTCCTTCATCACCTGCGCGGTATCGCGATCGGGGTCGACCGTGATGAAGATGGGGACGACGCGGTCCGCCGCGACGTCCAGCTTGTCGATTGCGGCGCTCATGATGCCAAGCGCCGTCGGGCAGGCATCCGGGCAGAAGGTGTAGCCGAAATAGACCAGCCTCAACTTGCCCTGGTAGGTCTGATTGGTGACCGTGTCGCCGTCCTGGTCCGTCAGCTCGAACGGCCCGCCGATCAGAGCCTCGCCGCCGGCCTCGCCGACCATGGTGCGCTGGTAGAGCTGATAGAGCAGCACGCCGCAGATCACCAGGATGGCGAGCAGGCCCGCCACCAGGGCGCGGCGCATCCAGAGCGAATTCATGTGCCCTCGCCGAGATTCAATACACGCTCACTCAATAGGGCTGCAGGCTGTTGAGCAGCGCGTTGGTGTTCGGGTTCTTGAACTTGCCTTCCATCACAATGCCGCGCGGCGTGGCGCCCTGTCCGTAATAGGCGCGATTCCAGTCGTCTTTCTTGATGATGCCCGCGCCTTCGAACGAGACGCCGCCGAACAGGCCCGCGGTCTTGGCGAACGAATAGACGTCGGCCTGCATGTTGGTCGTAGTATCGGCGCCGATGCCCTTGCCGATCGGCCCGACCGCGATCGACATGTCGCCGCCGAACTTCAGCTGGTTGTCCAGAACGGCGTTCAATGCCTTGTCGCTCATGACGGTCAGCACCACTTCGCTGACCTGGCCGCCGATCTGCAGGCCGAGGCTGCCGGCCACCAAGTCATAGAACGCCGGCTGGCTCCAGCCGCTGGCGCCGCGCGCGGATAGGATGCCGTAGCCGCCCTCTGCACCCAGGATGAAACCGCCCTTGTAGAGCTCGGGGAAGATCAATACCGCCTTGGCGCTCTTCATGTAGCCGGGCAGTTCCCCGAATTCGACCGAGGTGATCAGCTTGTCGAAGGTGATGCGCGCCTTGTCGAGCACTTCCTGCTGCTGGGTGAGCGCCAGCGCGGCGCGCGTCCCAACCACGACAGCGGGCGCGGCAAGTCCGGCAAGCATGAGAGAACGGCGGGTCAACATGGCAGCCTCCTGATCGTCCCGGCGATTTTGGATCCGAGCGAATTCTTAACGACTCGACAGCCCCGGACCGGCAAAAGAGATAGCCAGCGAAATAAGGCGAAGCAATGGCCGCGCGCCATGGTCCCGGCTCACAACAGCGTCAACGCGCCAACGCCTGCGGATGTTGATTGACCGCGACAATGCGCCACGCCGCCCCCTCCGTGGCGCCCTCCAGGTGATCCATGCGCGTGACGGAACAGGTGTCGATGGCAAATCCCAGCGCCCGTTCGGCATCGATGCCGAGCGCGACCGACAATGCCGCCCGAATGGTTCCGCCATGGACCACGGCGACAATGTCGCGACCGGCATTTTCGGACGTCACTCTTTCCATCGCCGCGCCGACGCGCGCGATCACGTCCTCGAAGCTCTCGCCGCCGGGCGGCCGCTCGCGGGCCGGCGCATGCCAGAACCGGTGATAGGCGCCGTCGCGCCGCGCCTCCAGCTCCGCGTAGGTCAGGCCCTGCCAGTCGCCGAAATGCTGCTCCGCCAGCTCGCTGGTGATGATGGGCGCCGGCACGGCCTCCGTCACGCGTGCTGCGAAGATCGCCGAGGCGGTCTGGTGCGTGCGCTTCAGATGACTGACCAGCCAGACCGCGTCATGCGGCAGCGTGCCGGCGAGATGCCTGAACTGCGCCACGTCCGCGCAATCGGCCTCGAGATCGTCCTGGCCATAGATGCGGCCGTTGACGCCGATCACCGGCGCATGCCGCACGAACCACCAGCGGGTGATGGTGTGGATCATGCGAGCGCCGCGATGTTGACGAAGATGGCGAGCTGCGCGATTTCCTGCGCGGCGCCCAACACGTCACCGGTGTAGCCGCCGATCTGGCGGCGCGCGGCTTCGGAGACCAAGAACGCGGCGACGATCGCGACCACCAGGCTGACCAGGGCCGGACCGGGGCCGCACGCGAGCGCGGCGATCAGCAGAGCGACGCCTAGCCCCTGATAGGTCGCGGCGGCGGAAGGTTTGCCTGCATCCACCGCGAGGCCGTTTGCACGCGCAAGCGGCAGCGAGCGCATGATGATGGGCAACGTCGCACGGCCGCAGACATGGGCCGTGATCAATGCGCCGGCGACAAGATGCGGCTCGTGCAATCCCACAAGTGCGCCGACCTTGATGGCAGTCGAGAAGCCGAGCGCGAGGACGCCGTAGGAGCCGATGCGGCTGTCGCGCATCACCGCCAGCTTGCGCTCGCGGTCGCCGCGCACGCCCAGCATGTCAGCGAAATCGGCCAGGCCGTCCTCGTGCAAGGCGCCACCGACGATGACCGTCGCTGCCACGGCAAGCAGCGCCGCCAGCAGGCCGGAAAGGCCGATCTCCACCGCCAGAAGATAGATCAAGGATCCGATCAGGCCGATCACGGCGCCTGCGACCGGAAAGGCGCGCGCCGCTTCGGCGATCCGGCCGGGAGGCGATGTCAAAGGCAGTCGGGTGAAGAACCCGATCGCCAGGCGAATCTCGCGCCACCATTGGCCGGGATGCCAGCCCGGTCTGGTCATGTTCTGGTCCGCGATCTGGGAGGGTCTGGTTTGCTGGTTCATGTCTTTATTCTAGCGGCCCCGGTTGCCAGAAGCCCATATGCGGGTGCAGAACAGCGGCCGCAAGGCTCTCCAGCCCGGAACCGCCGCTTGTCATAACGAAACGCCCATCAGGAGCCAAACTTGGATACCCAATCCGCCGCCAGTTTCGCCGAGCTTCGCCGCCTCCTGGCCGAGTTCCCGGGACCCGACCTCGAATCCGCCACCAAGGCCGCCGAGCGCGAGGGGCAGCTGACCAAGCCGACCGGCGCCCTCGCCCGGCTGGAAGAAATCGCGAGCTGGCTGGCGACCTGGCAGGGCCGGCATCCGGCGAGCGTCAATCACCCGCGGGTCGCGGTGTTCGCGGGTAATCACGGCGTCGCCGATCTGGGCGTTTCCGCCTATCCCAAGGAAGTGACCCAGCAGATGGTGCTCAACTTCCAGGCCGGCGGTGCCGCCATCAACCAGCTGTGCAAGAACGCCGACGCCGATCTGCGCGTCTATGAGATGTGCCTGGACCAGCCGACCAAGGATTTCACCCAAGGTCCGGCGCTGAGCGAAGAGGAAGCCGCGCGCGCCATGGCCTACGGCATGATGTGCGTGGAGCCGGGCATCGATCTGCTATGCGTCGGCGAGATGGGCATCGCCAACACGACCAGCGCCTCCGCCCTGGCCGCCGCCATGTTTGGCGGCAGCGGCACGGATTGGGCGGGACCGGGCACCGGTGTCAAAGGCGCGCAGTTGACCCGCAAGGCCGAGGTGATCGACCAGGGCCTTGCCTGCCACCGCGCGAAGTTCAACGACGGGTTGGAGATCATGCGATGCCTCGGCGGACATGAGCTGGCCGCCATCGCGGGCGCGGTGATGGCGGCGCGCATGGCGCGCGTGCCGGTCCTGCTGGACGGGTTTGCCAGCACCGCCGCCGCCAGCATCCTCCTCAAGTCGCATCCGGGCGCGCTCGATCATTGCATGGTGGCGCATTGCTCCGCCGAGCCGGGCCACCGCCGGCTGCTGACAGCGATCGGCAAGACGCCGCTGCTAGACTTGGGCATGCGGCTGGGCGAGGCTTCGGGCGCGGCCCTGGCGATTCCCATTGTGCGCGCTGCCGCCCTGTGCCATTCGGGCATGGCGACCTTTGCCGAGGCCGGGGTCAGCGATAAGGATTGACGGTTCTTCTGTTTCCGCCGTGAGCGACACCATCCCCTCAGACGATTCGAGTCCCGATGACCCAGGCATAGCGCGTGCCTTCATCCTGGCGCGGCTCGGACTGTCGGGGCCGCTGTGGAGTGCCGACCGCGCCGCCGACGAAGCGAAGAAGCTGGGCATGATCCAGATCGATTCGATCCGGGTGAACGGCCTGCGCAATCACGAGATTGCCTGGGCCGCGCGCACCGATGCGCCGGTCGAGGACCTCTACAAGCTCATCTATCGCGACCGCGCGATGCTGGAGACCCACTACCCGCAATTCGCCACGCGGCGCGACTGGCTGCCCTGGTTCGTGAAGGATTTCGGCCGCACCATCACCAACACGGACCGCTTGCGCGAAGTGCGGCCGATGATGCGCCGCCTGAAGAAGCGGATGCGCGAAGAGGGTCCGATCTCGCCGGCCGATCTGGACAGCGAGCGGGTGCCCGGCGGCTTCAACACCATCAAGCTGACGACCCGCGCGCTCGACTATCTGTTCTATCTGGGCGAGGTCCAGATCGCCGGGCGCACCAAGCACTTCCACCGCCAGTTCGATTTGACCGAGAAGGTCGCGCCGGAGCTGCTCGACAAGCATCGCCCGACGCGCACCCAGGAGCTCGAATTCTTCGTGCGGTCCGCCGCGTCGGTGCTGAAATTGGCGAGCCGCCGTCAGCTGGCGGAGCGCACCGCGCACCACATCGGGACCTGGCGCGAAGGGTGGATGCCGGTCGCGCAAAAAGCGGTCGATCGCGCGATCAAGGCCGGTGTACTGGTCGAAGCGCCGTTCGTGCGCGCCGCCAGCGGCGCGCCGCTCTATGCCCTGGCGGAAGATCTGGCCCAGCCGCTTCCCGATGCCGACGAGGTGGTGCGCATCGTCCCGCCGCTCGACAACCTGTTGTTCAATCGCCGGCGCTTCGCCGAGCTGTTCGGCTTCGCCTACAAGTTCGAGGCCTACACGCCGCAGAACCAGCGACGCTTCTATTTCGCCATGCCGATCCTGTTCCGGCACGAGCTGGCCGGATTGATCGATATCAAGAAGGATGGCGATGTGTGGCGTATTGTCGGGCTGGATCTGATGAAGAAGGTGCCCGATGACAGCCTGCGACGCGCAATTCACCGACTGGGACGGATTGCGGGCGCCGTGCGGGTCGAGGCGCCAAGTCTTGCCCCGATCCGCCTGCGCCGCGCGCTTACCGGCAAAATCGACTGCTAAGCGATTGAAAGTCGCGGGAATATTGCGCCTTCGCCACATGCAAGCGGGCTAGCATGCTTGCCATGAACAGGGCCCCGCAGCGATAGTCCCGCCCATGAGCCACTTGACCGCAGACGATACCCCGGCCGTTCTTTCCGCGCCCGCAGCCAAGCCGCGCCGCATGGTCGGACGGGTGCGCCTGCGCACCATCCTCATCATCCGCTGGATCGCGGTGGCGGGCCAGGCGCTGACTATCCTGGTCGTCCACTACGTCCTGGGCTTTCCGATGCAAATCGGCTGGGCCGGCGCGGCGGTGGCGGCGCTGGCGGCAGTGACGCTGGCAACGCAAGTCCGGCGTCCGCAATCGGAGCGCCTGACCGACCGGGAATCGGCGCTTTATTTCGCGTTCGATATCCTGCAGCTCGCGGTCCTGCTCTATCTCACCGGCGGCCTCAACAATCCGTTCTCGGTGCTGGTCCTGGCGCCGGTCACGGTCTCGGCCGCGGCGCTGTCTTATCGCAGCACGCTTAGCCTCGCCGGACTTGCGACCGCATGCGTCGTGCTGCTCGGCTTTCAACACCAGCCGCTGCCCTGGCCGCAGGGCGAGTTCGAGATTCCCGACATCTTCGTGGCTGCATTCGCGATCGCGCTCATCCTCGCGGTCATCTTCCTCACCTTCTATGTCTATCGCGTGGCGCAGGAATCGCGCCGCTTGTCGGATGCGCTGGCGGCGGCACAGGCGGCGCTGGATCGGGAGCAACGCGTCTCCTCGCTCGGCGCGCTGGCGGCGGCGGCGGCTCACGAACTTGGCTCGCCGCTTGGTACCATCTCGCTGGTCGCCAAGGAACTGGCGCGGGATCTGCCTTCCGATTCGCCGCACCGCAGCGACGCCGATCTGCTGGTCGGGCAGAGCGAGCGCTGCCGTGAGATCCTGGCCGAGCTGTCGCGCAAGCCGGACCAGAGCAAGGATCATTTCAACGTGCTGCCCGCCGGACTGCTGGTCGAGCTGGCCGCAGCGCCGCATGCCCGCCCGCACGTGGCGCTGCGCATCGAATTCGCGCCCGACCCGTCGGAGCCGCGCGACCCGGTCCTGCCGCGCCGGCCCGAGATCATGCATGGGCTGGGGAACCTGTTGCAGAACGCGATCGAGTTCGCGCGCGAGGAGGTGAAGGTGGTGATCGCCTGGACCCGCGCGGAGCTCGTCAGGAAATGAATGACAAAGCGAACTCGCTGATCGATACGATACGAACTATCACGCCAGCTCGCGCTGGCCACGCAGCGCTGCCGCCGGTGCAGTTGCAGCGCAGACTCGCATCCGGTCGAGCACGCTGACTGGAGGCCGTCCGACTACGCCGTGGCCGATTCGAGGTTTGCCGACTGCGCGGTCCTGAGGTCGCATCGAGATCCGCACCGCACAACCGACTGGCGGTGATCCTGACCGGCTACGGCACGACGAGGACCGCGGTCGCCGCCATCAAGCACGGCGCCGCCGACTATCTGCCGAAGCCCGCCGACGCCGATCAGGTCGATAGCGGCGCTGCTGGAAGACAAGACCGCTCGCCCCGCCGCTTGAACAGCTGATGACTGCGACCGGTGCGCCGGGAGCATATCCAGCGCGTCTTCGAACAGTGTGATCGCAACGTCTCTGGAAACCGCCCGGCGCCTGCGCATGCACCGCCGCACGCTTCAGCGCATCCTCGCCAAATACGCACCGAGAGGGTGAAGTTCGGAACGCGCGGCGAGGCTAGCCCTCCGCCGCGCCCGCCGACGCCGTCTGCAGCCTGTTGCCGCCGAGTGCCGCCGACTGTCCGCCTGAGGAGCGTAATGTCGAGCGGCCTTTCGGCCCACGCCAACGCCCTTCGTCGATCGCAGGATCGATGGCATCGTGGCTGATCTGCGACCGCCCAGTCGCTTCTTCCGCCGCACTGGCCCAGTTGCATCGTCATTAAGAGGTTGGGCGGTTCAGGTCACCTTGACGGTAAATGGAAGCCGAGCCAATCGCGATCGATCAGCGGCAAATTGAGGCTTCACGCCGTCGAGCACGAACGCTCTTTCAGGAAATGCGCGCGAACAGGTACTCATTGGGGTCGTTCATCGTCGAGCGCCGGCACTTCGATCGCCAGCGTGCCGCGATCCTTGACGTTGGTCGCTTCTGTCGAACCTACAATTCCGGCGAGGATCGCAACCGGACATTGAGGTTGAGTGGCGGCGGCCCAGCAACTGGAACAGCTCGCGCTGCATCATCAGGGCGAGCATGCGCCGGTCGAGCACGCGCGCGTCAGGTGCCGGAACAGGAAATTTTCCGTCTGACGATGTCGCGGCCCGCAGCAGGGTTCAGCAGGCATATCGATGAGGCGATGGAGTCAGCGCAATATCAATCCACGCATGCCGGGGATCAACGCGCAGACGCCTGCTGGCGAGGATGTTGGCAGTCGCGCTGCTCGATCGCGCGCTCGATCTGCCCAACAGACGCGCGTCGATGGTTGCGCCGCCGCGCTTCCGACTTCGATGCCACCAGCGGTGGCCGCTTGGGCCGCCGCGGAACTTGAGCCATCCGCCCTTCGTCCGCCGACGGCCGCCGCGGCCTCGCCACGATCGGTTGCGATCGAGACGTACTACAGTCACAGAACTGGGATTCATCCTGGCCGATGAAGAGCGGATCTTCCGAGAACAGCGAGCGGATCTGGACCACATATCGTTCGACATCGGCGAACGTCGCATCCTTGGCAACGACGATCACGTTTCTGTTGTGCATCTCGTAGATGCCGGCATCGAACCGGCGGGTCAGCGGCTCCAGCGTCTTGCGGACGATCCGCAGATGGTGCGGCTGCCGGTGATAGGGCCGGAACAGCTCGAGGCGCAGCTCGCAGGCCACGCGGCCCGCGCGATAGCGGTCGAGGCGCGTGACAAAGTCGAGCAGCAACTCCTCGTAGCTCAGAATTCGCGCTTCTCTGTTCTGGTCGTTCATCCGGCCAGCTTCCCCCAATGGAGCGCGCCTGTTGGCACCCCAGCCTGCAGCTTGCGGGAATCATGGTAAATGAACTGCTAAGAATCGCCGATCAGCTATGCACATGACGGTGTCGATCGGGCGAAAGAAGGTTCCGCTTCGTCTCTCACCGCCGATGCAGCCACCAACCCATTTCGTTGATCGAGAAGACCGGGTTGTAGTGCTTGATCGAATTGGCAGGCACCACCGATGCGATCTGGTTGTCCAGCAGCATAGGCTCGTCACCGACATAGACCACCAGGACGGCGTGGCCGAGATTGAGATTGAGGTCTTGCAGTGCCACCACGCGCATGTCCTCGATCGGCACGCCCAGCGCCTTCAACGTGAAGTATTTCGAGATCGCGTAGTCCTCACAGTCGCCATCCTTCTTGAGGAACTGGTACGGCGTCTCCCAGTAATCCTCTTCGCCCCAGTTGTTGATGTCGAGGACGTAGCGATGGGCGTTGAAGGCGCGATTTACTTCCTTGAGCTGGGTCGCCAGGTCCTTGCCCCGGAGCTGCTCGATGAACTCCTTCCAGCCCTTCGTGGTGCAGGTGCTGCTCTCGCACAGCTTCCTGCCATCCTGGAACCGATCGAGCATGCCGGTCCATTTCGGGAAGCGCGTGACCTTGGGCGAGAACAGCTCGATCGAGCCGAAGATCTTGGGATACTTGCGCGCTTCGGCCGGCGCGGCGCCGAGAATGGCAAGCACCAGGCAGGCAGCGACAAGATGGCCGAGCCAGCGCGCCGCGCGAGTGAGTCGAAACCCTCGTTCCATGCCTGCTGCCTTTGCGCCTTGCCGCACTGAAGAATCGGCGCGCTATCACCATCAAGCTCGGCAGTTACGCTTAATAAGCCGTTAATTGGCCCTACCCCAGGATCATGCTAGGTTGTAAGAAATTGTCGCAACCTATTCAAACTGTACTTAGGGAGCGGATATTGGTTGAGCGTGGCATATCCTCCGGCCAAGCAACGCCAAGCGGCGGAACGGCGGGGGAGCCCTCCGGCGGAATGTTCGATTCCGGCATTGCCAAGCGCCGTTTCGATCCGAAGATCATCTTTCCGGCTGTGATCCTGATCGTGCTGGGAGTCGTGGGCATCTGGGCCATCAACCGGTTCGTCGACGAGGAACGCCAGCGCGAACAGACGCAATGGCAAGTCCGCCTCGGCATCGTGGCGGACAGCCGTGCGGCCGAAGTCGATCGCTGGCTCGCCGGCAATATCGCCGACCTCGATGCGCTCGCGGACAATGAATCAGTGCAGCTCTATGTCGGGTCGATCGACGAATTCAGCAGCGATCCGGATCAGCAGGATCAGGTGGAAGGGTTCCGCCAGTATCTGCGCAACCTGCTGCTGGTGGCAGCGACGCGCGGCGGTTTCGGCGACACCGGCCAGGACACGCAGCCGAGCTTCAACCAGGCGCCGGTCGGTTCCGGCGGCATCTTCATCGTCAACAAGGACGGCGTGGTGATGGCCGCGTCGCCCGATGCGCCGCCCTTCGAGGGTGCGCTCAAGGATTTCGTGACCTCCATAGCGCCAGGCCAATCGGCCACCGGCCCCCTCACCGTCGATGCGCGCGGCCAGCCGACCATGACGTTCGTGGTACCGCTGTTCGCGGTCCAGTCCGATCAGGCCGTCAGCGCCCAGATCGGCCGGATCGTCGGGATGAAGCGCGTGGCGAAGGAGCTCTATCCCCTGTTGCGCCAACCCGGCGACACGACGCGCTCGGCGACCACTGCCCTGCTGACCAAGGTCGGAGACAAGGTCGCCTACCTGTCGCCGATCCAGCGCCCGGGCGAGACCGCCGCGCCGCTCGGCCTCACCATGGAACTCGCAACGCCCGACCTGGACTCCGCCTATGCGGTGACTGTTGGCAGCGGCTTTGCCGCCGACAAGCGGGACTATGGCGGCCGCAGGGTGGTGGTGGCCGCGCGCGCCATCACCGGGGCGCCATGGGTGCTCATGTACACCGTCGACTATGATGAGGCCCTGGGCGCAGCGGACGCGCGGTTCCGCACCCTGACCATCATGCTGGGCCTGGGCTTGCTGGTGATCGCAATCGCGATCATTGCGGTGTGGCGGCATGGCTCCTCGCGCCGCGCCGCCGAAGCGGCGGCGCGCGCCCAAACCCTGGCGCAGCGGTTCGAGGTCCAGAAGGATCTGCTGCAGCTGGTCACCGACAGCCAGCCGACCAGCATCTTCATCCTGGACAACCAGAACCGCTACCGCTTCGCGAACGCCCAGGCCAGCGCCGCTGCCGGCATCACGCCCGCCGAGATGCTGAACAAGGACATTGCCGCGGTCCTCGGGCCCGCGAGCGCCAAGCGCCATCTGGAGCTGAACGAGCAAGCGCTGAAAGCCGGCGCGCCGATCAACAATGTCGCGCGTCTGGAGGAAGAGGGCAGCCGCAAGGTGCTGCAATCGGAGCACATCCCCCTCAAGCAACGGTCGGGTACGATCGTCGGCGTGCTGACGGTCGAGCACGACATCACCGACGTCGTGACCGAACGCGAGAAGCGTGCGCGCACCCTGCAGAATCTGGTGAAGGCCCTGGTCGGCGTGGTGGATCGCCGCGATCCCTTCGCCGCCAATCACTCCACGCGTGTTGCCCGCGTCGCGCGGTCGATCGCGCGCGAGATGGGCCTGACCGAGACCGACATTGATACCGCCGATATCGCGGCCAACCTGCTCAATCTCGGCAAGATCATGATCCCGCCGGAGGTGCTGGCGAAGACCGGCAACCTGACGGAGGAGGAACGCCGCCTGTTGCGCAACTCCGTGCAGGTCAGCGCCGACATCATCCAGGATATCGAGTTCGATGGGCCGGTGGTCGAGACGCTGCGCCAGGCGCAGGAACGCTGGGACGGCAGCGGCCAGCCGCGTGGGTTGAAGGGCGAGGACATCCTCATCACCGCGCGCATCATCGGCGTCGCCAACGCCCTGGTCGGGATGATCAGCGACCGCGCCTTCCGGCAGGCCATGTCGATCGACGCCGCGATCGAGGTGCTGTTCAAGGAGGCCGGTCACGCTTATGACCGCCGGGTCGTGGCCGCGCTCGTCAACTATCTCGACAACCGCGACGGCCGCGCCCAGCTCGCCGACGTCACGGCGGAGGCGCAGTAGCTCACCACGGCAGGTCCGGATCGGCGATACGCGCCAGGCGGCGGCTTGCCGTCAGCGCCACGCCCAGGATAAGGCTGCGGCGACGATTGCCGTTGATCGGCTGAAGCGCCCTGTCGCGCCGGATCGAGCCGCCATGGGCATCGGCGCAGATGAGGCCGACATCCTCCGGCAGCAGCTCGAGCGGGAAGCCCGGCTCGACCGCGAAATAGAACCGGTCGCAGAATTCGAGATAGTCGCGCCACTTGCGGTCCGCCGCAAAATCGGCGCGCGAGGATTTGATTTCCACGATCGTCACCTGGCCGGCACCGTCGATGGCGAGGATGTCGGCGCGCCGGCCGTTGCCGAGTGTGTATTCGGCAATCGCCGCATAGCCCAGCCCCTCGAGCAGCCGGGTCGCGCCGCGCAGGATGCGCGCGGCGGTGGCCGGGAATTCCGGATCCGGATCGGTCATGCGCGCATCCTCCGATGATCCCACCCCTTTCCGCAACCAAATGCCGATATACCTGCATCTTGTCCCGGCCGGCGCCCGCCAGTATCAAGGCCGCGATGGACAACCCGCGCGCCGATTCCACGCCACGCTCCAAGCCTGCCCGGCGGCGCGGCGGCCGAATTCGCCGGGCGGCGCGGTGGCTCGGCCGCGCGGTGGCGCTGTTCATCGGAGCCAGCGTCGTCCTCACCGCGCTCTATCGATTTGTCCCACCGCCCCTGACGCCCTTGATGGTGATCCGGCTGTTCGAGGGAAACTGGATTTCCAAGGACTGGGAATCGTACGACGCCATCTCGCCCAACCTCGCGCGGGCAGTCATCACGGCAGAAGACAGCGGCTTCTGCGCGCATTGGGGATTCGATTTCGAGGCCATTGCAAAAGCGTTGCGCCACAACGAGAAATCGCGCCGCCTGCGCGGCGGCAGCACGATCAGCAATCAGACCGCCAAGAACACGTTTCTGTGGCCCGGCGATACCTTGCTGACGCGCTACGCCCGCAAAGCAATCGAACCCTATTTCACCGTGCTGATCGAACTGATGTGGGGCAAGCGGCGCATCCTCGAAGTCTATCTCAACGTCGTGGAGTGGGGTCCGGGCATTTATGGCGCCGAAGCTGCCGCTCAATATCATTTTCACAAATCGGCGGCGGCCTTGAGCCGGCGCGAAGCGGCGTTGCTTGCCGCCGTCCTGCCGAATCCGCTGCGCTACTCCGCCGGCAAGCCCAGCGGCTACATCTCGCGGCGGGCAGGACAGATCCAGGCCAGAATGAACGACGTCGCGGATCCCGCGGGCGATCCCTGCATTCACAGATAGTGCCCAGCGGCAATCAACTTCTTAGATATCGATATATTTAAGTGTGATATCTGTCGATCTGCGTGAGCGAAGCGGCAACCTTTTGGCGGCAAGATGGCATCGGCTGCGAGCGCTCGAATGGCGCGAGGAACCGTTCTGTTTAACCGTGCTAAACGTTGAAATCCCTGCATGAGTCGGCCCGATAAAGGAATTGTCCACGATCCCAACAGACAATGGGCATTTGGTCCAAAGGGACGTGCGTGGCTTCAACAATGGCCGACCTGATCGGATGACGGAGCGTACCCGCCTCGCCAACAATCATGACGCCGAGCAGCGGCAGACCCGCCGGGCGCTCGCCATACTGGTTGCCTTCGTACTTGTTTTGGCTGCGGCCGGCGCCGGCGCCGCCGGGTGGCGGCTCTACGAGGCGGAATACGACAGCAGCCAGACCAACTTGCGACGCTTCGCCCGGGCGATCACCGAACAGACCGGGTGGGAGCTGCGCCAGGTCGATACCATCCTCCAGCTCACCAGCACATGGCTCGGCCGCTCCGACAAGCTCGATGCCTATGGCAGTTCTCGCCTGCAGGAGCGCGTCCAGCCACGTCTGACGGCCCTGCCCTCCGTGCAGAGCATCATTGTCAGCAACGACCAGGGCACGTTGCGCATGGTGACGCGCGACAGCACCGCCTTGCCGACCACCGGCTTCGATCCGCGCCCGCTCTACGAGTACTATCGCAGCCATCCTGCCGCCGGCTTGACGATCGGCGTGCCGTTCAAGCTCGCCGGAGCCGACAGCTGGGCTTTCCCGATCAGCCGTCCCATCATCAGCGGCAAGGGCCAGTTGACCGGCGCCGTCACGCTGGTGGTGGACGCCCCGGTGCTGGCCGAGCGCTTCCGCCTGGTGCGGCCGGCGGTCGATCACCACATCGCGCTGCTGCGGGCCGACGGCGTCCTCCTGATAGACGATGACGGCCGCGCGGGAACGGCACCCAGCCGATTCCTCAGCACAGATGCGCCGAGCTTCGCCAGTGAAGGCAACCGCGACGACTGGACCACGGCCGACGGGACTCGCAGCATTGCCTATCTGCGGCCGATAAACGACTTTCCATTGATGGCCGCGGTTTCCCTGCCGCAGTCGACGGTCGCCGCCAATGTCCGCCCCGCGCTCATTGTCATATCAGGGGTCATCGCCGCGGCGGGCCTGGGGCTCGCCTTGATCGTCGTGACACTCGGGCGGCGGATCCTTCTCAGTCAGGCAAGGCTGCGGCAGCAACGGGACTTCGTCACCCGCGTGCTTGATTCCGCCGACGTGATCGTGTTCGTCCAGGACGTGACCGGCCGGGTCATCAGTTGCAATGCCGAGGTGGAGAAGCTTGGCTATCGCCTGAACGAGATCCTGGCGCTTGATCCCTTTGTGCACCTGGTCCCGCGCGAAGAGCGGGAACACGTCGCCGGCGCACAATACAAAGCACGGGTCGGTGCGACGGCGGAGCCCTATGAGTGCCATCTGCTGACCCGCGCGGGCGACCGGCGTCTGATCCGCTGGTCCACCACCAACCTGCCCAATGCCGGCGATCGGCACGATTGGCTGCTCAGCATTGGCACCGACGTCACCGAGGAACGGGCGCAGCAGGACGCGATTGCGCGCAACAACGCGATCATGGACCGCGCGCAATCGATCGCAAACATGTGCTATTGGACCGCGCGGCCGGAATCGGCCTCCGGCGCATGGTCCAACTGCACCTTCACCTATTCCGACAATGTCGATGCCGTATTCGGCCACAGCCTTGCGGAGATCGACATTCCGCTGGCCGACTTCATCCAGCGCTTCGTCCATCCCGATGATCAGGCGGCGATGGCCGATGCCTACCGGGCGTTCTACGAAGGCAAGGAACAGCGTTTCACCATCACCTTCCGCTTCAAGCAGCGCGACGGGACCTACCGCCATCTTCGTGACTTCGCCGAGAAGCGTGTTGACGTCGGCAACGGCGTGATGGAGCTGGTCGGCATGTCGCAGGACGTGACGCAGCAGACCGAAGCCGATGCCATGCTGCGCGAAAGCGAGGTCAAGCTCCGGCGGGCGCATCGCCTGGCGAAGCTGTGCTATTGGACCTACGATCCAGCGGCGGCCGACGGCCGAACCGGCGAGCGCCTCACCTTCTCCGGCGATGCCGAGGAAGTCTTGGGCGCGCCGGCGGACGAGCTCAATCAGGCCACCACCAGCCCGCTCATTGCCATGGCACATCCGGAGGACCGCGAGCGCATCCTCCAAGAGTGGCGCGCGTTCATGGCCTCGCCGGAAACCAGCTACGCCTTCGAATACCGCCTGGTGCGCAGCGACGGCGAGATCCGCGATGTCAGCGTGTCAGCCGAAAAAGTGACGAGCGACCGGGGAGCGCTGGACCAGGTCATCGGCGTCGTGCAGAACATCACCGATCGCAAGCGCAGCGAACGGGCGATCGCGCGCAACGAGACGCTGCTGCGCCACGCGCACCGGCTCTCGCGCGTCGGCTATTGGGTGTGGGAGCCCCGTGACGTCGCGCAATCCGCCGATCACGGCTGGCTTCACGTCTCCACGGAGTTCGCCGATATCCTGGGCGTCAAACCGGGGCAGGTGCCGCTCGAGGAAACCGATCTGGTCCGCGAGTTCGTGCACCCGGATGACCAAGGGGCGGCGATCGCCGCCGTCGAAGGCTTCGTCCACCGCACCAGCGATCGCTACAATGCCCAGTTCCGTGTCATCCGCCCCGACCGGTCGCTCGCTCACGTGCACATGGAAGCGGAGCGGCTGCGCGACCCGAACGGCCGCATCCTCTACGAGATCGGCGTCATCCAGGACGTGACCGAGCACCGCCAGCGCGAGCTGGAACTGATGACCGCCAAGCGCCAGGCGGAAATCGCCAACCGCACCAAGACCCAGTTCCTGGCCAACATGAGCCACGAATTGCGCACGCCGCTCAACGCGGTGATCGGTTTCTCGCAGATCATCCGCGACCAGGCGTTCGGGCAGATCCAGGAGCGCTACGTTTCCTATGCCGACGACATCAACAGCAGCGGCAAGCTGCTGCTCGCCCTCATCAACGACATCCTCGACATGTCGCGGATCGAAGCGGGCCAGCAGAAACTGATGGAAGAGGTGATCTCGGTCGATTCGGCGATCAGCGACTGCGTGCGCATGGTGACGTCGAAGGCAGCGGACGGCAGCGTGCGCCTGATCATAGAAAACAAGGCGCCGCTGCCCGCCCTGCGCGCCGACGAACGGGCGCTGAAGCAGATGCTGCTGAACATTCTCTCCAACGCCGTCAAGTTCACGCCTCAGGGCGGCGCCGTGACCGTCGCGGCAGAGGTCTCGAAAGAGGGCACGCTGGACATCAGCATCAGCGACAGCGGCATCGGCATCGCCGAAGACGTGATCAAGGACTTGTTCCTGCCTTTCCGCCAAGCCGACGCATCGATCAGCCGCCGCTTCGGCGGCAGCGGCCTCGGTCTTGCCATCAGCAAGCGGCTGATGGAATTGCATGGCGGCGAAATCTCGATCGACAGTCACCCCGGCCGCGGCACGCGCGTGACGCTGCACATGCCCGCCATCCGCGTGGTCGTCGATGCCGAGGTGGCGGAAAGGCTGCAGGCCTAGTTTCGCTACTGTGCGGCCGACGAATAGGCGGCGGCGAATTGCCGCGACACCAGCTGGGCATAGAGCCCCGCGTGCCGCAACAGGCTGTCATGATCGCCAATCTCCCTCACCCGGCCGTCCTGCAGGACGACGATCACGTCCGCGTTGCGGATGGTCGAGAGGCGATGGGCGATCACCACGGTCGTGCGGTCGGCCTGGAGCAGATCGAGTGCGCGCCGTACCGCCCGCTCGTTGACGGCGTCGAGGTGCGACGTGGCCTCATCCAGGATCAGGATCGGCGCGTCCTTGAGGAACGCCCGCGCGATCGCCACACGCTGGCGCTGGCCGCCGGACAGACTCATGCCGCGTTCGCCGACCGGTGCGTCGAGTCCATCCGGCAAGGCGTCCACCAAATCCTCCAGCGAGGCATGCCGGATCGCGGCCTGGAGTTCAGCCTCGCCGGCGTCCGGCCTGGCGATCAGGATGTTCTGCCGCAGCGTGTCGTTGAACAGATATGTGTCCTGCGCGACCAGCGCGATCCGGCTGCGCAGCGCGTCGATCTTGTAGTCGCGCAGATCAGCGCCGTTGAGCGTGATCGACCCGTCGTCGGGATCCCAGAATCGCATCAGCAGCTGCGCCAAAGTGGTCTTGCCGGCGCCGGACATGCCGACCAGCGCCACGGTCTTGCCGGCCGGGATATCGAATGTCACCTGGTCGAGGGCGCGGCGATTCTGTCCCGCATAGGTGAAGCTCGCGGATCGCACAGTGAGTGCGGCGCTGCCGTCGGAGAGGGCGACGCCCGGACCGTCGCGTACCGGCACCGGCTCGTTCATCAGGCCGTAGATGCGGCGGGTCGCCCCCAGCGTGTCGGCCAGCTGGCGGCCGATCTGCGCGATCTCCGATACCGGCAGGAACGCCGCCATGGCAAGCAAGGTAAGAACCGGCAGCAGAGCCGCGTCGACCAGCCCGCGCTGCATCAGCAGCGCGCCGGTCGTCACGACCGCGAGACCGCCGAGGCCAGTGAACACTTCGAGCAGGCTCTGCTGCAGCGTCAGCTCGCGGTAGAACGGCAGGCGCAATTGCACGTGGCGCCGAGATAACGCGTCGAGCTGCCGGGCGCGGTTCTCCTCCTGCTGAAACGCGACGATCTCGCCGAGGCCCTGCACGGAATCGACGGCGAAGGCGCCGAGCTCTCCGGCCGCCTCGCGCGCCTTCGATCCCAGGCGGTCGACCTTGCCGCGCAGCAGGAACGGGCACAGCCCGACCGCCGCCAGGAATGGCAACAGCGCCAGGGGCAGCCACGGAGACGCAGTGCCGAGAACCGCCAGCACGACGCCCGGCACCAGGATCGCGACGAAGGCCGGCGCGACCGTGTGGGCGAAGAAATACTCGACCAACTCGATGTCGTGGGTGGCGAGCGCCATCAGGTCGCCGGTGCGCCGGCGCACCAGATAGGCCGGCGCCAGCAAGTCGAGCTTGCGGAACACTTCGATCCTCATATCGGCCAGCAGGCGGAACGCCATGTCGTGCGCGATCCAGGATTCCAGCCAATGCAGCAGGCCCGACAGCGGCGCCAGCACGGCCAGCGCCCAAAGCCATTGGCCGTAGGGCAAGCCGTGCTTGAGATCGTACACTACCAGCGCGCTCAGGATGCCGACCCCGATGAAGGCCACGACCCGCAGCACGCCGAACAGGAACGTGGTGGTCAGGCGCCCTTTCCATCGCATCACCAGTTTCATCAAAGCGGCGACGAGCTGCAGCCAGTTCAGCCCTTCGGCCTTGATGATGCCCTCGGTCATCGGCTTGAGCTCGGAATCGGGAATGTGCGCGATCTTTTCCGGCGCAGTCTCGGCCGGTGCGGCGGCATCGATGAGCGTGACGCCGCCGGCTTCCCGCGCCTGCTCCGCCATCAAGGTGGCGTAGATGCCGCCGGCCCTCATAAGCGCGTCATGGCGGCCCGTTTCGACCACCTTGCCCTGCGACAGCACGAGGATGCGGTCGCAATCGATCACGCTGGAGAGGCGATGCGCGAAGATCAGCGTGGTGCATCCGCGCATCAGCCGATCGAGCGCGCTCTGGATCACCGCCTCATTCTCGGCATCGACCGCC
>JAWKVL010000062.1:0-25265 GCA_041398065.1 Dongiaceae bacterium
GCGATCCCGAGCAGGAATACTTCTCCGACGGCATAACCGAAGACATCATCACCGAACTGTCGCGCTTTCGTGCGCTGCTCGTGATTGCGCGCAACTCCGCGTTCGCCTTCAAGGGCAGGGCGCTGAAGCTGCAAGAAATCGGCCGCGAGCTCGGTGTCGACTATGTCATCGAAGGTGGCGTGCGACGCTCGGGCGACCGTTTGCGCCTGACCGCACAACTCGTCGAAGTGAGGTCGGGCAGCCACATCTGGGCCGAACGTTATGACCGGGATGTGCACGACATATTCGATGTTCAGGACGAACTCGCCCACGCCATTGCCGCCACCGTTGGCGCGAAGGTCGAAGCGGTGCGGCAAGAAACCGTTTCCAGGCTAAGTCCAAGCGCCTTGCAGTCGCACGATCTGGTTCTGCGCGCCAAAGCGCTTGCATTCAAATACACGAGGAGCGACCTGGAGCAGGCGCTCGGCATTGCCCAGCGTGCGATCGAGACCGATCCGACAAACGCCCAGGCTCACGCATGCTACGCTTTTTGCTGTTGCGTCATCGTCTATTCATACTGGTCGTCGGAACTCGACCGGCTTCGGGCTCAGGCATTCGAATCCGCGAAACGAGCGGTCACACTGGACGCCACTGACAACTATGCCCGAATGATACTTGGCTTCGTGCACAACATGCGGGGCGAGCATGACGATGCGCGAGTACATCTTGAAAAGGCCCTGGAGGGCAACCCGAACGATACGGAAGCAAGAGGCATCTATGCCATCTTCCTTGCATCAGTCGGGCAGCCGGAGGCGGCCATTCAACAATTCGAACTGATGAAACGACAGAATCCTTTCGACCTCTCCTGGTTCCCCTGGATCAAAGGTTGGGCCTATTTCACCGCGCGCCGCTATGGTGAGGCCATCGCGACATTTAAGCAGATCCCGGAACCGCACAATGAGGTTCGCGGGTATCTGGCAGCCAGCTTCGCGTATCTCGGCAGACGGGCCGAGGCCAATGCGATGATGGAGGATTTCCTGCGCATGGCCGAACACGACATGCCGATATTTCCGGGACGCCGGCTCAGGGACTGGGACGATTACTGGCGGAATACGACCTTGTATCAGCGCCAGGAGGATCACGCCCATCTGATGGAAGGATTGCGCCGGGCCGGCCTCATGGATTGAGCATGTCGGAACCACCGTCGCTCCGGCATCAGCAACTTGCCTGAGCGATTTCACCGCATCATTTGTGCGCCGCCGCCTAGAAGAAAGTCGGCACAGCGCCCAGGGAAGTCCAGCCGTCATCCACCACGTGAATGAGACGCCAACGGTCGAACGTCGTACACGGGTGCGAGATTCCGCAGCAGATGAGATCGCCGACCGCGATGTCGGCATCCGCCGGCACCGACAGATAGGCGTGCTGGTCGTTGAGCTTGGTGATGGTCCAGCCCGCCGGTGTCGGCACGGGTTGCGGCGTCGCATGAGTACGGTAGCGCCAGACCGGCCGCGGCAGATGGAGATCGAAGCCGACATCGCGCTTGCCCATGGTCAGCAACGCCAAGCCGGGCTCCGGCACCGATTGCACCAGGCAGCAGACGAACAAGGCCGGCTCCAGCAGGCCGAGATCCTTCGCCACCGCCGGGTCGCGCTGCTTCATCTGTTCGAGGTGCTCGACATAGGTCCCGCAATCGTGGGTGACGTAGCAGCCGCTGCGCAAGATCTTGACCGTCGGCTTGTGCAATTGGATCTGGCCGAGCCGGCGGCCGACGATGTCGTAATAAGAGCTGCCGCCAGCCGTCAGGATCACCTGATCCGTGACAAAGGCGTTGCGACGATCGGCCAGCTGTGTGGCTTCGACGAAGCGGTCGAAATAGGCTTCGACCCGCGGGCCGTCCTCGGCGCCGCTTGGCATCGCGATCTGCCCTTCGTATCCCGCCATGCCGGCGAGGCGCAGGCGCCCGGTGTGGCTGGGCAGCTCGTCGAGCAGGTGGCTCACCTCCTCCAAGGTGCGGCAGCCAGTGCGGCCACCTGCGAAGCCCAGCTCCAGCAGGACATTGATCGGCCGTTCGGTCTTGGCGTGGGCAACGTCGGCTGAGAGCGCCTTCAGCCCGGACAAGGAATCGGCCAATACATGGATCTCGAGCGCATCCTCGGCGCGCGTGAGTTCGACGATACCGCGCACCTGGGCGCGGCCGGTCACCTGGTTGGCGATGAGCAGATTGCGGCAGCCGAAGGCGACCGCGACTTCCGCCTGTTGGACGGTGGCGACGGTGAGGCCCCAGCAGCCGTTGGCCGCCTGCTGGGCCCACAGATGCGGCGTCATCGTGGTCTTGGCATGCGGCGCCAGCTGCAGGCCGAACTTGTCCAGGAGATGCCGCATCCAGCGCGCATTGTGCTCCAGCGCGGACTTGCGCATCACCGCGACCGGCGCCGGGAGATCGCCGGCCAGCAGGTTCCAGCTTTGCGCGGCGATGTCACCGAGCGCGAGCGGCGCGTGCGCCGGCGGAAAGCCCTTGGTCAGCGGATCGATCGGCTGTCGGTCAAGCTCCGCCAATGCGGCGCGCATCGCATCGGCGTCGAAGCCCGGGCCGATGGACCCACGCAAGAGATCTTCGGTCAGAGTCATGTTCCGTTCGCCGTTCCTGCTTCCGCCATTGCCGGGCCCGACCCGGCAATCCAATCCGGACCCTCGGGTCAAGCCCGAGGGTGACGAGCGGAGTATGAATGGCTCGCCGGTGCCGCGCCACCGCGAAACGGTGCGCTAAGCCGTCACACGATCATAGGCCGGAAGCGTCAGGAATTCCGGAAATTCTTCGGCAAAGATCAGTTCCGCGAAGAGGTTGGCGGCGTCTTCGAACTTGCTGCGGCCGAAGGCCTCTCCCAGGGCCGTGCGATTGCGCGCAAGATCCTCGGCGATCATCTTTTCGCACAATGCGCGATCGACCAGACGGCCATCCTTGAGCCGGGCGCCATGCTTGATCCACTGCCAGACCTGGGCGCGCGAGATTTCCGCGGTCGCGGCGTCTTCCATCAGGTTGTTGAGCGGCACGCAGCCGGTGCCGCGCAGCCAGGCCTCGATATAGGCGATGCCGACCGAGATGTTGACCGCAAGGCCGCCTTCGGTGATGTCGCCTTTCGGCACGACCAGCAGATCGGCGGCCGTCACGTGCACGTCCTGGCGCTGGCGCGCGATCTGGTTCGGCTCTTTCATCAGGCGGTCGAAGATCTCCTTGGCGATCGCCACCAGGGCCGGATGGGCGACCCAGGTGCCGTCATGGCCGTCGGTCGCCTCGCGCTCCTTGTCGGCGCGCACCTTGGCCATCGCTTCGTCATTCGCCGCCGGGTCGTTCTTGATCGGGATCTGTGCGGCCATGCCGCCCATCGCGTGGACGCCGCGCTGGTGGCAGGTCTTGATCAGCAGCAGGCTATAGGAGCGCAGGAAATGCGCGGTCATGGTGACGCTGGCGCGATCCGGCATCACGGCCTTGGGGTCACGCGCGAACTTCTTGATGAAGCTGAAGATGTAGTCCCAGCGTCCGCAATTGAGCCCGGCGGAATGGTCGCGCAGCTCGTAGAGGATCTCGTCCATCTCGAACGCGGCGGTGATGGTCTCGATCAGCACCGTCGCCTTGATGGTGCCTTTCGGGATGCCGAGCTTCGCTTGCGCGAACAGGAACACGTCGTTCCACAGCCGCGCCTCGAGATAGGATTCGAGCTTGGGCAGGTAGAAATACGGGCCGCTGCCGCGCGCCACCAGCTCCTTGGCATTGTGGAAGAAGAACAGGCCGAAATCGAACAAGGCGCCGGACATCGGCTTGCCGTCGATCACGACATGCTTCTCCGGCAGATGCCAGCCGCGCGGACGCACCAGCAGCACGGCAGTCTTCTCGTTGAGCCGATAGGCCTTGCCGCTGCCGGGATCGTCGAAGGCGATCTGCCGGCGCACCGCGTCCACCAGGTTGCGCTGCCCGTCGAGCTGGTTGGCCCAGGTCGGCGTGGTCGAATCCTCGAAATCCGCCATGTAGCAGGAGGCGCCGGAATTGAGCGCGTTGATCACCATCTTGCGGTCGACCGGTCCGGTGATCTCGATCCGGCGGTCGAGCAGATCCTTGGGCAGCGGCGCGACCTTCCAGTCGCCGCTGCGGATCGCCGCCGTCTCTTTCGGGAAATCCGGCTTCTCGCCGGCATCGAGGCGCTTCTGGTATTCCGCGCGCGCCGTCAGCAGGCGCATCCGTTCGCCCCCGAACTTGCGCTCGAGCTCTGCGAGGAATGCCAGGGCCTCTGGCGTCAGGATGGTGTGGAAAGCGGAATCGGGGAGCGGGGCAACGGAAACACCAGGCAAAGTCACTTCAGATTTCTCCAACCCATAAATCGGACTGCTCGAGGGAGACCTCGTCGCAGTTCTCCTCCTTGCCATGCCGGTCCACAACCAGGAAATCCGTACTTTGGTCGAGGGCGATCAGCGGATGATGCCAGACACCGCGGCGGTAATTCACGCCCTGCCCCGCCATCGTCTTGAAAGCAACCACGTTTTCAGGCCTGAGCTGATCCGCTGGCGGTGCGACCAATACCAGGAATGGGCGCGGCACCAGCGGAATGAACAGCTGAGAGCTCATCGGGTGCCGCTCCATCAGCTTGACCTTGAGCGGCAATGGCCGCGGCTCGGCCCGCACGATGCCGACATTCGGCGTGCCGTCGCCTTCGAGGAGATCGAGCCGCGCCATGTCCGCGTAGCGCTCGGCCCAACCCTGGTTGATGGTGTAGTGGCGGCTCTCCGCTACCTGGATCACGTCGCCGTACGGGCCGAAGGCTTCGCGCGTCAGCGGATGGATCGGAACCTGGATGCGCGCCATCACCGCCTCCTATGCCAGCTCGCCCCACAGGCGCATGCGGCTTACCCCGCCGTCGGGGATGATGTTGAGCCGAACGTGCGTGACGGGGCCAAGGTCCATCACTTCCTTGTGGAAGGTGTGCGGGCGGTCCATCTCCAGCTTCTGCTCCGGCAGCAGCGTACGCCAGAACATCGACTGCGTGATCAGCGAGTCGTCCGTGCCGCCGCTGACGTCGGCGGCCTGGATCGAGCAGCGATCCGGATAGTTGCCCTTGAAGTGCGCGGTGTCGATGTCGACCTTGCGGACGTGGCCGCGATGGCCGAGGGCGAAGATCGCCCAGTCATTGCCGGGCTCCCGCCGGCGCCGCGTCTCCCACCCATCGCCCATATTGATCCCGCGGCCGGGATAGAGCACCTGCATCGGCGAGCCGTAATGCTGGTCGCTGCAGGCGATGGCGCGGCCGCCATTGTCGACCGCAGCCAGATCGACCAGCTGCTTGCGATCCACCTGCGCCCAATCGACCATCACCCTGCCATAGGCGCGCAACCGCGCCACGCCGCCATCGGGATAGATGTTGAGGCGCACATGGGTCCAGGCGCGGTCGTCCGTCACGGCGAGGAAATGATGCGCGTTGCCCTTGAGCGACGTGGCCGGAACGATCTCGCTCCACTCGGTGTTGTGGCCCGGCACACCGTCGATCCAGCAGGCTTCGATGGAAGCGGCCGGCGGGAAATTGCCGGTGAAGTGGCTGGTATCGATGTCGAACCCGGCGATCGAGCCGGGCAGGCCCAGCTTCACGACGCAGTAATCGTAGCCTTCGGTGCGCTTGCGGCGCGATTCCCAGCCATCCATCCACTTGCCGTGTTCGTCGTATTTGCCGGGGATGAACAACGCCGGCTCGGGATTGAGCATGCGCTCCTTCGGCGCGAAGAAATCATCGGTGGCGAAGATCGCCTCCGCCCCCAGCCGCGCATCGGCCAGGTTGACCAGGTTGCTGCCGAACGGGTGTTGCGGCTGTTCCATCATCGTCGTCACCGTGCAGGCTGATAGGGATGGCGCTGGTGCCAATGGCGCGCGATATCGATGCGCCGGCAGACCCAGGCCTTGTCATGCTTGAGCACATAATCGAGAAAGCGCTTCAGGCTGGCGAACCGCCCAGGCCGCCCGACCAGCCGGCAATGCAGGCCGATCGACATCATCTTGGGCACCTTGCCGCCTTCCTCATAAAGCGTGTCGAACGCGTCCTTGAGATAGGCGAAGAACTGATCGCCGGAATTGAAGCCCTGCGGCGCCGCAAAGCGCATGTCGTTGGCATCCAGCGTGTAGGGCACGACCAGATGCGGCGCATCGACCAGCCTGCTCCAGAACGGCAGATCGTCGGAGTAGTCGTCGGCGTCATAGAGGAAGCCGCCATATTCCGCGACCAGCCTGCGCGTGTTCTCCGAGGTCCGGCCGGTGTACCAGCCGAGCGGACGTGATCCGCAGATGCGGGTCAGGATTTCCATCGCCTGCTCGAGATGCGCGCGCTCGGTCGCTTCCGGCATCCCGTGATAGTTGATCCAGCGATAGCCGTGGCTGGCGATCTCGTGCCCGTCGGCCAGCGCGCGCTCGATCACTGCCGGATTGCGTTCGGCAGCCATTGCAACCGCGAATACGGTCAGCGGCACGCCGCGTGACTTGAAGAGATCGAGCAGCCGCCAGACCCCGGCGCGCGAGCCGTATTCGTAGATCGATTCCATCGACATGTGGCGCGCGCCCGGGAACGGCTGCGCGCCGATGATCTCGCTCAGGAAAGTCTCGGAGGCCGGATCGCCGTGGAGAATGCAGTTCTCCCCGCCCTCTTCGTAGTTGAGGACGAATTGGACGGCCAACCGCGCCCCGCCCGGCCAGTCGGCCTGCGGCGGGTTCCCGCCATACCCGGATAGATCGCGCGGATAGCTCTGCATCGCACCCCTATTTGACCATAAAACCCGGTCCCCCTGTCAGCCTAGGTACTGGTTGTTGCCAATTCTTTGAAAGTGCCTCAAAGGCCGGGTAAGAAGGCGCTGCATGCCCAAACCGCCCCTTTCGCCGGAACAAATCCAGGCCCGCCTGCTCTATCGCGACGGGCTGATCCTGGTCCTGGACAAGCCGGCCGGCCTGCCGGTCCATGCCGGGCCGGGCGGCGGACCGAACCTGGAGCAGTGCTTCGACGCCTTGCGCTTCGGACTGCCGGCGCCGCCGGCCCTGGCGCACCGGCTGGACCGCGACACCTCCGGCTGCCTGGTGCTCGGGCGGCATCGCAAGGCGCTCGCCAAGCTCGGCCGCCTCTTCCAGGAGGGCAAGGTCGACAAGACCTATTGGGCCGTGGTGGTCGGAAAGCCGCCGCAGAGCGAAGGCCGCATCGCAACGCCGCTGCGCAAGATCACGCGCAAGGACGGCGGATGGCGCGTGGTGGCCGACCCCGACGGCCAGCCTGCCGCTACCAAGTACCGTGTGCTGGGCAGCGGCGACGGCCTCACCTGGCTGGAGCTGGAGACCGAGACCGGGCGAACCCACCAGGTACGCGTGCATTGCGCGGAACTCGGCTGCCCGATCCTGGGCGAGCCGATGTATGGCACGCTGTCGCCCGAACAGCGTCAGCAGCCCTTGCATCTCCATGCACGCGGCATCGCGCTGCCGATCTCCCAGACCAAGCCGCCGATCACGGTGAAAGCCGAGCCGCCGGAGCACATGCGGGCCGCGCTCAAGCTCTGCGGCTGGCGCTAGGCGCGCGCGACCGCCTTGCGCGGCGGAATCGTCATGGCGGCAACGCCGACCACAACGCAAGCAAGGCCGATCCAGGCGGTGGAAGTCAGCGTCTCGCCCAGGAAGACTACGCCGATGGCGACGCCGACCGGGACGCGCAGATAGGCCTGCGCGGTGGCGCCGACCGAGCCGAGCGTGTGCAGCAGGCGGAAATAGATCGTATGCGCGATGGCGGTGGAGAAGACCGATAAGGCGATCAGCGCCAGCAGCGACTCGCGCGACGGCGCCAGCTGCCACGGCCGATCGACGGCCAGCCCGATGGGCAGCAGAATCACGACGCCCGACAGCAGCGAGCCCGCGGCCGGAACCATCGGGTCGAGGTCCTTGAAGCTGCGGCCGAAGATGGCCGCCCCGGCATAGCAGATGGTGGCGGCAACGATCGCGAGCTGCGCGACCAGTGCGCGCCCGAAGCCGCCGAACGCCTCGATCCCGACGATCAGGCAGATTCCGATCATGCCCGCGGCCACTCCGAACGCCTTGCGCGCGGTCACCGCCTCGTGACGCACCAGGAGGACGGTCAACAGGAAGGTGAAGATCGGCCCGGTCGAGTTAAGGATGGTCGCCAGCCCGGCGTCGACCGTCTGCTCCCCCCAGGCGATCAGGGTGAAGGGCACGACGCTGTTGAGGCAGGCCTGAACAAGAAAGCGCAGCCAGACCGCCGGACTGCGGGGCATGACGAGCCTGCGCGCGCGCATGACCATCAGCAGCAGCGTGCCGGCTATCAGCGTGCGCGCGGCGATGAAGGTGATCGGCGGGATTGTCTCCACGCCGATCTTGATGAAGCTATAGGAGGCGCCCCACAGCGCCGCAAGGAGACCCAGCAGCGCAAGCTCCAGGAACAGGTTCGGCGATCGGAAAGCGTTGTCCGTCAAGTTGTTCTCGCTTCTCGGCAATGCGGCGCCCATGGTCCCACAAAGCCGGATCGAATCCTGTCACCAACGCTTCGGCCGCCACCAAACTGCACGATTGGAATGCACGGTGCGGAGGGTTATGGTCGGTCTGGGAATTCCGATTGACCGGGGAGAGATCGGAATTGGGATAGGCCGCCAAGATACCGCCGCAGCTGAAGCGGCGGGTGCAGTGATGCGTGTGCCGTCGGCTCGTGTGCTCGACATCGGCGATTCTGCGCCGTTTGTGCGCGCCCTGGATCACGCGGGCACGCCAGTCGCGTCCAATGCCGATCTGGTGACGGGCAAGCCATTGCTGCTGTTGTTCTGTCCGTCGGCGGAGGATCCCGGGCTGACGGCGGGGTTGCAGGCCTTTCGCGGCGCGGCCGATCGGCTGGCCGCCGTGCAGGCGGGGCTGTTCATCGTGAGCCGCGCCCCGGTGGATGCGAACGCCGCGCTGCGCAAGAGACTCGATCTGCCGTTTCCGATCCTGGCCGACCTCACCGGCGAGATCTACAAGGCCTATGGAATCGACCCCTATCCCGCGACGCCAAGCCTCGCGCTTGTCATGCTCGATCCCGGCCATCGCGTCGCGCGCGTGCTGGAGCGGATGGAGGCGGTGGCGATGGCGGCCGAAGCGCTATCGGAACTGGAGCGGCTCAAAGCGTGTCGCCCGGCCACACGCCTGCAGGCGCATCCACCTGTCCTGGTGCTGCGGCGCATGCTGAGTCCCGAGGATTGCGCGTTCCTCGCCGCGACCTGGGCGCGCGACGTGCCGGAATACGCCACCGACGGCTTCACCAACGTCGGCACCAAGACGGAGCGCGGCGACTACAAGGTCGTGCATGACGGCGCCTATGGCCGGGCGGTCGAATACATCGTGCGGGACGAGGGGCTGCAGCGCTTCATCGACGGTCGGATGCGCCGGCGGCTGCTGCCGGAGATCAACAAGGCGTTCCAGGCCAAGGAACTGCGGCGCGAAGGCTATCGCATTGCCGGCTACGAAGCGCGCCAAGGCGGCTTTCTTAACCCGCACCGCGACAACTCGACTCCCGCGAACGCGCACCGCCGCTTCACCATGACCGTAAACCTGAACGCCGGCGAATACGAGGGCGGTGAGCTGCGCTTCCGCGAATATGGCGAGGAACTCTACACCGTCGAGCGCGGGACGGCGGTGGTGTGGTCAGCGAGCCTGCTGCACGAAGTGCTGCCGGTCACCAAAGGGCGCAGGCTGGTGCTGGGCGTGCATATGTTCGCGGGGTGATCACGCCCGCCCTTCTACCGGGCGCCGTCCTACAAACAGCAACCCATACATGCCGAGTGCGATCACGCCCATCGCCACAACCTGATAGCTCTGCACGTCCTCGCCCAGCAGCATCACCGAAATGAGCATCGTCACCGCCGGTGCCGGCACGGTGACCGAACTGCCGACGGACACATCGATGTGCCGCATGGCGTAGAACCAGAACAACAGTTCGAGGTAGTAGGCCGCGCCCATGATGAAGGCCGCCTTCTGGAACGCAAGATCGCTCATGGCGGCGGCCAGTGCACCCGGCTGACCGACGGCGGCATACAGCAGCAGGAGACAGGCGCCAGACACCACCAGGCGCGAGACCGTCACCTGGTTCGGCGTCACCGCGGTGGAGACCAGCACCTGCCGGAGGAGGATATGCGCAATGCTCCACAGCAACGGAATGCCAAGGGCGAAGGCTGACCACCACGAGATACCGGAGATACGGAACGTACCCTCGGTCGTGAGATAGACCAGTGCCGCGATCATCAGCAGCGTGCAGCCGATCTCCGTGCGCGACTTGCGCTTGCCCTGAAACAGGGCCTCCCACAACATCGCGAACAGGGGATAGGCTTGAAGAGCAATGATCATGCTAACCGCCCCGGCCTTCTCCGCCGCCACCACGTACATGTAGGTCGCGAGGCCGAACATCGCGCCGGTCGCGATACCGATCGCGAGGGCCCGTCTTTGGGAGTAGCGATTGTCGCCTTGCGCGGCGGAACGCCGCCGTCCAAGGCGCTCCAACACGAAGAGCGGCAGTGCGGCGACCAGCTGCCAGATTGTCAGCCAGATGGCAAAGGTGAGCCCATCGAAGCCGGCCGGACGTGCATTCGACAAGACGGGCATCGCGCCCAGTATCAGAAGGCACAGAAAGGCGAGCGCGATGCCGACACGCGGTGATCTGGCCATGGTGTGACTGCGGGATTGGGTTTCGGTGCGCGCCACATTGTTAACCGCCGCGGTCATGCTGCGGCAACCGGAGTATTGTCCTCGGACAAATTGTCGTCGAATAAGCTCAGAGCACGTCAAGACCTGAGTCGGTCGAATGCTTCGAACTCATGATCAATCGACGCCTCGATCAGGGCGCGATAAGTCGCGCCCACTACATCCGGATCGGCGCCGAGGAGCTCCGCCTCAGCCTCCACCTTCGCCAGCACGTCGGTGATCCGGGCCTCGTCGCGCACCTGGTCGCGGCTTTGCTTCAGGCGCGCGGCTTCGTCGATGTAGTGCAGGCGGTTCGCCAAAAGCGCGACGATCTGGCGGTCGAGCGCGTCGATCTCGGCGCGCACCTCGGCCATGGTCTCGCAGCGCTTACGCTTGTTTTGCATCGATGATCGAGCGGCGGATGGCGCGGGTGCGGGTGAACCAGTCCTCGAGCTTCTCCCCCTCGCCCCAGCGGATGGCGCGCTGCAAAGCGGTCAGGTCCTCGCTGAAGCGGCCGAGCATTTCGAGCACGGCCTCGCGGTTGTTGAGGAAGATGTCGCGCCACATGATCGGGTTGGAGGCGGCGATGCGGGTGAAGTCGCGGAAGCCGGAAGCGGAGAACTTGATGACTTCGCGCTGGGTATGTTCCTCGAGCCCGGTCGCGGTTCCGACGATGGTGTAGGCGATGAGGTGCGGCAGATGCGAGGTGATGGCGAGCACCTGATCGTGATGGATCGGCTCCATCGTCTCCACCATCGCGCCCATGCGGGTCCAGAACTGCGCCAGCTTGCCGGCGGCTTCCTCATCCCAGCCGGGCAGCGGCGTCAGGATGGTCCAGCGCCCGTCGAACAACTCGGGGAAACCCGATGTGGGTCCGGAATGCTCGGTGCCGGCGATCGGATGGCCGGGAATGAAATGCACATGATCCGGCACCAAGGGACCCAGATCGCGCAAGACCGCCTGCTTCACCGAGCCGACGTCGCTCAAGATGCTGCCGGGCTTGAGATGGGCTGCGACCGCCTGCCCGACCGCGGCATAGGCGCCGATCGGCACGCAGATGATGGTGAGGTCGGCATCCGTCACCGCATCGGCGGCGTCGGTGTGGAAAGACTCGCCCAGCTTGAGCGCGGTCGCTTCCTTCAATGATTCAGCAGATGCGTCGGCAATCGCGATGTGCTTCGCGAGGCCATGCTTGCGCGCGGCGCGGGCGATCGACGAGCCGATCAGGCCGATGCCGATGATCGCGATCCGGTCGAACAGCGGCTTGGTCATTGCGTGGCCGCTCCCTTCACGAAGGCCTCGATCGCGTCGGCACAGGCCTTGACGGCCGCTTCCTCCGCGATGGTGACGCGCAGGCAATCCGGCAAGCCGTAGGCCGCGACCCGGCGCGGCAGGATGCGGTGGCCGTTCAGGAATTTCAGCGCCGCTTCGGCGTCGAGCTTCGGATCGGCGGGGAATTTCACCAGCACGAAGTTGGCGACGCTCGGATAGGGATGCAGCCCGAGCGCGCGCATGCGCTGCGCGAACCAGGGCAGCCAGCGGTCATTGTGCGCTTTCGACTTCGCGGTATGAGCGCGGTCGGCCAGCGCGGCGAGGCCGGCCGCCTGGGCCGGCGCCGGCACATTGAAGGGGCCGCGGATCCGGTTCAGCACGTCTGCCACCGCCGGCGGGCAATAGGCCCAGCCGAGGCGCAAGGCGGCAAGCCCGAAGATCTTGGAGAAGGTGCGCGTCATCACGACGTTGTCGTGGCCGCGCACCATCTCGAGCCCGGATTCGTAGTCGGGCAGATCGACATATTCGGCATAGGCGGCGTCGATCACCAGCAGCACGTTGGCGGGCAGGCCGGCGCGCAGGCGCTTCAGCTCGGCGCTGGTGGCGTAGCTGCCGGTCGGATTGTTCGGATTGGCGACGAAGCAGATGCGGGTCTTCGGCGTCACCGCTTGCAGCAGCGCATCGACATCGGTGCGCAGACCGGTCTCGGGCGCCGCGACCGGCGTCGCGCCCACCGCCTTGGCCGCGATCGGATAGACCAGGAAACCATGGCGGGTGTAGAGCACTTCATCGCCCGGTCCGGCATAGGCGCGCACCAGCAACTGCAGCACATCGTCGGAACCGGCGCCGCACACGATCTGTTCCGGCGCGATGCCGTACTCGCGGCCGAGCGCCGCGCGCAATTCCTTCGACGCGCCGTCCGGATAGCGGTGCAGCTCCGTCGCCAGGGCGCGATAGGCCTCGATCGCCTTGGGGCTGGCGCCCAGCGCGCTCTCGTTCGAGGCCATGCGATAGACCGGCCCTTCGCCCGGCAGCGAATGATCGCCCGGCACATAGGCCGCGATGTCCAGGATGCCGGGACGCACGATCAGCGACATGTCGTTCAACCTCGAAGCTCCTCAGTGATTGGTGGTGTCGGCCAGCGCGTCCGGCCGCAGCGGCATCGCGTAGCTGCCGAGCAGCCGCACCTCCGCGCCCAAGCTTTCTCGCAGCGCAGCGATGCCCGCCTCTTGCTCGCCCGCGAATCCTGCAACATCCAGCAGCCAGTCGCGGCCTTTTCCACCGCGATCGAGCGCAAAATGCGCATCGGGCTGCAGCGACTTTGCCGCCGCCAGCACGGCACGGCGCGAGCGCGACGCGCTGAGGCTCACCACCAGCCACGTGCGGTCATCGCCGGTCGGCTCGTTGGGCGCGTGGCCGATTACCATTGCCTGCGCCTTCGGATCGCGCACATTGCCGATATCGCCGAATGGCAGGCGTCCCATCACGTGCGGCACGCCTTCGCCCGTGGCCAGCAGCTGCGGCCACCACGGGCTGCGCTCGCCGGCGTGCGGCATGGGCAGAATGCCGACCGTCGCCTTGCCGCGCGCCACCGACGTCAGCACATCGGCATTGCTCGGCACCGGTGTGATCTTCACGCGGCTGCCGTAATGGTCGCGCGCCAACTCCCACAGCGCGGTATCGCCCTTAGGCGACTGGACGGCCACCACAAACGGCCCTTCGACCTGCAGCAGGGCCGAAATCATCTCCCGCCACATGCGCACGATCACCGCCTTGGGCAGCTTGCCGCGGTGGCGCGCCACCAGGCGGCGCAGGATCAGCGCCTCGCGCGCCGGGCGGATAAACTTGGCGCCATCGGCCGGCGTGCCGCCCAGGGGCTGGACACGCGCCTTCACCTCCCCCACCTCGACGGCGAGTTCGGTCCGCCGCATCAGGAGGTCGTGCAACTGGCTGTCGATCGCGTCGATCTCGGCGCGCAGGGCCGCAAGCTGCTTGTCGGGGCCGGTCATTCCTGGGGTCCGGGCTGGTTTCCTGGTTGCAGAAGCACCCCGGGAAAGCCCCCGGGAAAGGGCGCCCAGTGATAGTCCGGCAGGCCAGGAAAGCAAAGGGCCGAAATGGGGACCGAGCTGTCCACAGTCAAAGAAAATATTGACAGTTCAAGGCCTCGCCGCTTTGTTCGGCGCCGCACCGATATGGCCGGACGCCCCCCGATGAGCTCGCTGTCCATCCAACCCGCCAGTGCCGCGGCCGAGCTGCCTGGCCAGCGCCTGTCCTTTGGCGACCGGCGGCTGAGCCTGGATTGCGGGGCGGAACTCGCGGATGTCACGCTGGCCTATCAGACCTACGGCACGCTCAACGCCGGCAAGTCGAATGCCATCTTGATCTGCCATGCGTTGACCGGCGACCAATTCGTCGCCGACCAGCATCCGCTCACCGGCAAGCCGGGCTGGTGGCAGGTGATGGTGGGGCCGGGTCGGCCGGTCGACACCGACCGCTATTTCGTAGTCTGTGCCAACGTGCTGGGCGGCTGCATGGGAACGACCGGCCCTAGCAGCATCAATCCGGCGACCGGCAAGCCCAACGGCCTCGACTTCCCGGTCATCACGGTCGGCGACATGGTGCGGCTGCAGAGCTGGCTGATCGACCATCTCGGCATCGAGAAGCTGTTCGCGGTGATCGGCGGATCGATGGGCGGCATGCAGGCGCTGCAGTGGGCGGCGAGCTATCCCGACCGGGTGTTCGCGGCGGTTCCGATCGCCTGCGCCGCGCGCCACTCGGCGCAGAACATCGCGTTCCACGAAGTTGGCCGCCAGGCCATCATGGCGGACCCCGAATGGCGCCAGGGCGCCTATCAGACCGAGGGCACCAATCCAGCGCGCGGGCTCAGTGTCGCGCGCATGGCGGCGCACATCACGTATCTGTCGGAAGCGGCATTGCACCGCAAGTTCGGGCGCAATCTGCAGGACCGCAGCGCGCTGTCCTACGGATTCGAGGCCGACTTCCAGGTGGAAAGCTACCTGCGCCACCAGGGCTCGATCTTCGTCGACCGGTTCGACGCCAATTCCTATCTCTACATCACGCGGGCGATGGATTACTTCGACCTGGCGGCGCAGTTCAGCGGCCATCTGCCGCGCGCCTTCAAGGACACGAGGACGCGCTTCTGCCTGGTCTCCTTCACCAGCGACTGGCTGTTCCCGACCTCGGAGAGCCGCGCCATCGTCCATGCGCTGAACGCTGTCGCGGCCAATGTTAGCTTCGTCGAGATCGAGTCCGACAAGGGACACGACGCGTTCCTGCTGGACGAGCCGGAATTCTTCGACGTGCTGCGCGGATTCCTCGCCGGCTGCGCCGAGCACCGCGGAATCGCATAGGCCATGGCGGTCAACGACGTTGCGCCGCGGGCGCGCCGCATCCGCGTCGACCTGCAGCTGATCGCCGACATGGTGAAGCCGGGGACGCGCGTGCTCGATGTCGGCTGCGGCGACGGCGCGCTGCTCGACTATCTCGTCCACTTCAAGCAGGTCGACGGGCGCGGCATCGAACTGAGCCAGGCCGGTGTCAATGCCTGCGTCGCCTCTGGCCTGTCGGTGATCCAGGGCGATGCAGACACCGATCTTTCCGACTATCCCGGCAACGCGTTCGACTATGTGATCCTGTCGCAGACCTTGCAGGCGACGCGCGATCCGCGGCACGTGCTGGAGCAGATGCTGCGGATCGGCAAGCGCGCCATCGTCTCCTTCCCCAATTTCGGGCACTGGCGCGTGCGCTGGTACCTGGGCTGGACCGGCCGGATGCCGGAGACCGCCGCCCTGCCCGATCGTTGGTACAACACGCCCAACATCCACCTCTGCACCATCCGCGACTTCGTGCTGCTGTGCGAGGAGCTGGAGGCCGAGATCGAGAAGGCGCTCGCGATCAACGACAAAGGCATGGCGATCAGCGTGCCCGGCCACTGGCTCGCCAACCTGGTGGGCGAGCAGGGCATGTTCCTGCTGCGGCAGGGGGATTAGGACGGCTTCATCGTCCGCGTCGCCGGCGCCGGCATGCCGATCGGCGCGGCGAAGCGGCTGCGGCGCTTCACGGCCTTCGCCGGCTGGGCGCCGTAGAGCTGCTTCATCGCTTCGACGAGAATGACACCGGCAAAGGTGCTGAACCATCGGCGGCCGACGCGCTCCCAGCCCGGCGCGGCCCCGAGCCAGGTGCGCCAGGTGAACGGCATGAACAGCAAGGCGCGCTCGGTCTGCAGCGGGGTGAAGCCGTTGCTGCGCAAGAGGCGCGTGACCTGGGTCTGAGTAAAAGGCTGGCCATGGCCGAAGGGTGTCCGCTCGAGGTGCGACCAGTAGCTGCGGCGGTTCGGCACCACCGCCATCAGCCGTCCGCCGCCGGCCAGCACGCGCCAGCATTCGCGCAGCATGTCGCCGGCATGCTCGCTCGATTCCAGCGCGTGAACCAGCAGGATGCGGTCGATCGAATTGTCCTGGAACGGCAGTTCGGTCTCGTCGGCCAGGATGGTCATGCCCGCCCCTTCGCGCGGCCAGGGCATGACGCCCTGGGCGGCGGGCATCACGGCGCCGATCCGCTCCGCCTCGCCCAGGAACTGGCGCAAATAGGGAATCGCATAGCCGATGCCGAGCAGGCGCTGGTTGGCCAGGTCCGGCCACAGCGCGCGGATCCGGAGGCGCAGCAGATGGCGCGCGGTATGACCGATATCCCGGTCATAGAAATGCTTGAGGTCGCCGACGTCCTGCCACATCCACCGCAATATCCCCAGTGCAAGCCGCGTTGATTATGACACATCCCCTGCTATCGTGGAGGCGGGAAATCTGGGAGCGACCATGCCGGCGCACGAGCTCGATATCGTGGTTATTCCGCTGCTGAAGGACAATTACGGCTATCTGGTGCACGATTCCGCCACCGGCAAGACGGCGGCCGTCGACCCCTCGGTCGCGCCGCCCATGCTGGCGGCGGCCAAGGAGCGCGGCTGGCGCATCAGCCACGTGCTCAATACCCACCATCACTGGGACCACACCGACGGCAATCTCGGCATCAAGGAAGCGACCGGCGCGGTGGTGGTCGGCCCGGCCTATGACCGCGCGCGCATCCCCGGCATCGACGAGGCGGTGAGCGAGGAGAGCGGCTTCACCTTCGCCGGCCATCATGCCGACATCCTGTTCATTCCGGGCCATACCCGCGGTCACATCGCGTTCCACTTCGCCGGCAGCAAGGCGGTGTTCTGCGGCGACACCTTGTTCTCGATCGGCTGCGGGCGGACCTTCGAAGGGACGGCGCAGCAGATGTGGAGTTCGCTGTGCAAATTGCGGGCGCTGCCCGACGAGACCTGGATCTATTGCGGCCACGAATATACCGAGAGCAATTGCCGCTTCGCCTTGACGGTGGAGCCTGAGAACCGCGACCTGGTCGAATTCGCCGAAGCCGTGAAGCATGCGCGCGCGCAAGGCGAGAAGACCATTCCGTCCAATCTCGGCATCGAGAAGTTCTGCAATCCCTTCCTGCGCGCCGATCAACCGCGGCTGCTCGCCAAATACGGCGGGCCGTCGCAGGATCCCGCGACCGCGTTCGGCGCCATCCGCGCCGCCAAAGATCGTTTCTAGCTGCGATTCCCCGGACCAGGAGCCGATGATGAAGCTACGCTACTCCACCACCTCGCCGTTCGTGCGCAAGGTACATGTGTTCGCGATCGAGACCGGACAGATCGACAAGATCGAGCTCGTCAAGACCAACACCGCCGACCCGAACAGCGACCACGGCAAGGACAATCCGCTGAACAAGGTGCCGGCGCTGGTGCTGGACGACGGATCGAAGCTCTATGATTCGCGCGTGATCTGCGAGTATCTCGACGCGCAAGGGGGCGGCAAGTTCTTCCCGCCGGCCGGCCCGGCGCGCTGGACCGCGTTGCGCCGGCAAGCGCTCGCTGACGGCATGTGCGACGCGGCGGTGCTGCGCTTGATGGAGAGCCGCCGGCCGGAGCCGCAGCGCTCGGCGGAGGTCGACAAGAGGCAGAAGCTGAAAGTGACCCAGGGCCTCGACGCGCTCGAAGAGGATCACCTGGGACCGCAGCTCGATATCGGCACGCTGATGGTGGCGATCGCGCTCGACTATCTCGATTTCCGCTTCAGGCACGAAGATTGGCGCGTCGGACGCCCCAAGCTCGCGGCATGGCACAGGACGTTCTCGGAGCGCGCCTCGCTCAAGAAGACGCTGCCGCACGACTAGCGCGGCGCATCCACAGATCGCGGGACGCGATGACCGCGCCGCCAATGATCAGCAGGCAGGCAACGATGACCGTCATCGTCGCCTCCGCCTTGCCGGCGAGAATGAGCAACATTGTGGAGAGCAGTGGCGAAGCGTAGGAGCAGGCGCCGAGCGCCTTGATGTCGCCGCGTTTCACGCCATAGTCCCACACGAAGAAGGCGAGGCCGACCGGCCCCAGCCCGAGCGCCAGGATGGCGGCCCATTGCCATCCACCGACGGGCCAGATCGTCGGCTCGCCGATCAGCGCGTGCGCCGCAACACCCAGCAGCGCCGTGGCGCCGCAGAATCCGCCGACCAGATCGGTCGGCGCTTGGCCGAAGCGGCGGCTCAACACCGAATAGGCCGACCATGTGAAGGCACAGCCCAAGGCGGCGAGGTAGCCCAAGATATATCGTCCCTCGAAACTGAGCGCGCCGGCCGCCTTCTGCAGTACCAGCAGGATCGCGCCAGCGAGACCGAGCGCGCCGCCCGCGAGATGCGTCCAATGCAGCCGCTCGCCGGGCAGCAGCGCCGACATGAGCACGATGAGCAGCGGCCACAGATAGGCGATCAGGCTTGCCTCGACCGGCGGTGCATAGCGAAGCGCGGTGAAGTAGAGCGCGTGATAGCCGAACAAGCCGCCGATGCCGAGCAGCCAGACCGGCCAAGGCTGCCGGAAGATGTGCCGGAACTGTGCATAATTGCGGCGCGCCAGCCACAGCCAGCGCAACAGCGATACGGCGAACGCGATAGCGAAGGTGAGGGCGAGGAGCTGGAACGGCGGCACCGCGCCGGTCGCGGTCGTGAACAAGGCAAGCGTCGCCCACAGCAGAACGGCGATGAAACCGATCAGGGTTGCGCGCAGTTTTTCAGGGCGAGCAGAGCCGGACATGGGCGGCGTGGGTCGCACGGCGCCTCACGCCTTGTCAAGCATACCGGTCCGTCAGCTGAAGCGGATATAGGGTTTGAGATAGAGGACCAGCAGCCAGTTGGCGACCAGCACCATGGCGATCATGAAGAACAGCAGGATGTAGCGATGGACGTTGGCTTCGCGCGGCGGCAGATAGGCCCGGATGTCGCGCACAATATTGGAGAAGCGCTCCGAGATCATGTTGAGCTTGCCGCGCTCCGCCTGCTGCCAGAACTGGAAGATCGCGAGCGAATAGATCGTGCCGCCGCTGACCACCATGGAGGTGATGATGATGGCCTGGATCAGGAAGCCGTAATGCGGCCCGAACTGGCCGAGAAAGCCGAGAACGACGAAGATGGTGAGCGCGCCAGCGGTGGTGGTCCATTGCTGCGACTTCGCGAAGCGTACGGACTGCGCGCACTCGTTATACAGCATCAGCATTTCGCCATGCGTCTTGTCGTCGAGATCGCTCGCCACCACGGCGAGCGCTTCGCCCGACGCGTCAGGGGCTTCCTTTTCTTCAGGCGCCTTGGCCATACCGCTTCCCTCCAGCGCCCATGGTTGACCGGTTCGGTTAAATTTGACTTAAAGCGGCGCAAATCGGATAACCTTTGGGGCGACCGCCAAGCGCCGTTCCACGCCTGAAAGCCGAGACAAATCATGGACCTGGGATCGATCATTCTGTTCGCCGTCGCGCTTGCCATCGCGATTGCGACGCCGGGGCCGACCATCGCCACGCTGGTCGCGCGGATCCTGACCATGGGGCCGCGGCGCAACATCGGCTTTGCGATCGGTCTGGTGTTTGGGGACGTGCTCTGGCTGGCGGCGGCGGTGTTCGGACTAGCCACGCTGGCCAGGGAAGCGCACGAGATCATGGTGGCGATCAAGTATATCGGCGCCGCTTATCTCCTCTATCTCGCCTACCGGATGTGGACCGCGCCGGCGACCGGCCCGATGCAAAGCGCGTCCGGCGCGCGGCTGCGGCTGGGCTCGATCGCAGGCGGCCTTGCCATGGCGGTCAGCAATCCCAAGACCATGCTGTTCTATCTGGCGCTGCTGCCGAATCTGGTGCCGCTCGGCAACATCGGGGCGGTGACTTTCGCCGAACTTACGCTGCTGCTGACCGTGGTCTATGTCGCGGTGCTGGCCGCCTACATGACCAGCGCAACCTATGCCCGCCGCCTGATCGCGTCGCCGCGCACCGTGCGAATCGCCAATCGCGGCAGCGCAATCGTGATGACCGGCACTGCCGCGATCGTGGCGACGAGATCGTAGGTCTCGGTCAACGGCGGAACGGAATGAGCCGGCGCAAGCGTTCATCGCGCAGATAGAGCCCGCCCCAGATCAGTACGCCAAGATAGAAGCCGAACAGCACGTGGCTGAAGAGCGGGGACCCGATGCGCAAATGGGTCGCAATGGCGCCGCCCATATAGCCGGTCAGCAGGATTGCCCCCAACACCGAGGTCCTCGGAGCAACGTAGAGCGCCACGCCGATCAGTGTGAGAGCGCCGAGCGTTCGCGCAAATCCGGCATCGGTCGGCAATCCCAGCTGCGCCGACATCTGCGTCACGATCTCCAGCGGCACCAGCTTGATGCCGGCATCGAACAGCAGAAACAGGATGACCAGTCCGCTGAGGACGTAACCGGTCCAGCGCGCGGCCCGCGAACCGGCCGCGCCTTGTATTGTCGTATCCATGTCAAAGAATCCCCTTTGGATTGCGATTGCCCGCTTGTGGGGCGGCGGCCCGCCCGAGAAAGGTGACGGGCCGCCGGGGCCTCCCGGGAGTCGCGAGCTAAATTTTGGCGGCGAGGGCCGCGAGCTGGTCGGCGCACTGGCCCCAGCCCTGATGGAAGCCCATGTCTTCGTGGGCCCTCTTGTCCTCAGCGGTCCAGTGCAAGGCACGCGCGGTGTAGCGGATCTTGCCGCCTTCATCCGCGAAGGTGACGATCGCGGTCATGAACGGCTTGGCCGACGGCTTCCATGCTTCGGTATAGGCGTCGGTGAACACCAGCTTCTCGTTCGGCACCACCTCCAGGATGATTCCTGGGTTGGGGTATTCCTGGCCTTCCGGGCTACGCATGACGATCAGGCTCTTGCCGCCGGGGCGCAGCTCCATTTCGGCATGGGTCACGGTCCAGGGCAGCGGCGCGAACCATTGCTTCATCAATGCGGGATCAGTCCAGCAGCGGAACAGCTTTTCCCGCGGCGCGTCGATCAGCCGGGTCAGGACCAGCTCGTAGCCGGGATTGGGGGTGGCATTGGCGTTGCACATGATCGTCTCCTCGATTTCGGCTCTCTGTCCCTAGGACGAACCAGCGGGCGAGGTTCCGACAGGCCGCTCAAACTTTTTTTGCAGCCGGCGCGGCGGTCCGCTGGAGACGGTCGAGCTGCGTGCGGATGTGGGCGGCCTCGGCCGCGTTGTTGGCAAGAGCGATGGCGCGATCGAAGGCGATGCGCGCCTCCTCGGTGCGGCCGAGCTCGAGCAGCATCGCGCCCTTGACACCGAAGAAATAGAAATATCCGGACAGGTGCTTGGCAAGCGGCTCGATCATCGCGAGGGCCGCTTCCGGGCCTTGCACCTTCAAGACCGCGACCGCGCGGTTGAGCGTGACGACGGGCGATGGCGCCAGACGCTCGAGCGTGGCGTAGAGCAGATCGATCTGCGGCCAATCGGTGTCTTCCGGCCGGGCCGCGCGGGCGTGCAATGCCGCGATCGCCGCCTGAACCAGATAGGCGCCGGGGCGGCGGTGCCGCATCGCCTTGTCGATCAGCGCCAGACCCTCGGCGATCATGGCCCGGTCCCAGCGCGACCGGTCCTGGTCTTCCAAGAGGATGATCGTGCCGTCCACCTCGAAGCGCGCGGCTGAGCGCGCGTGCTGCAGCAACATCAGCGCCAGCAATCCCATGATCTCCGGCTCGTTCTGGAACAGCCGCAGCAGCAGGCGGCCGAGACGGATCGCCTCCTCGCACAAAGGCGCGCGCAACGGCAGCTCGCCGCCGGTCGCGGAATAGCCTTCGTTGAAGATGAGATAGATCATGCCCGCGACGGCGCCGAGGCGCTCCGCCCGCTCCGGCGCGCCGGGCGCCTCGAACGGCACGTCGGCCTTGGCGATGCGCGCCTTGGCGCGTGTGATGCGCTGCTCCATGGCGCTTTCGCTGACCAGGAAGGCGCGCGCGATCTGCGGCACAGTGAGGCCGGAAACGACGCGCAAGGCCAGCGCAATCTGCTGCGTCGCGGGCAGATCGGGATGGCAGCAGATGAAGAGCAGGCGCAGGATGTCGTCGCGATAGTGCGACTCGTCCAGCCGCTCGGCCACCGCGGCTTCGGCATCACCCAGATCGGACAGCGAGTCATCGTCCGGCAAGGGCTGGCTCTTGGCCTGCCGGCGCGCTGCGTCGATGCCGACATTGCGCCCGACCATGATCAACCAAGCCGCGGGATCGCGCGGCGGTCCGTTGCGCGGCCAGGCATCGAGCGCCTTCAGGCAGGCGTTCTGGAATGCCTCCTCGGCATTGTCGAGATTGCGGAAATAGCGCAGCAAGGCGCTGACCGCCCGGGGCCGTGCGGAGGTGAGGGCCGCATCGATCCAGGCGATGTCGTTCATCGCGCGAGCGTTCCGGGATTGAACACCAGCAGGGGCCTGATCTCATAGGCGCCGCCGGGATTGGCTTTGCCGAGCTCCTTGGCGAAATCCAGCGCCTCTTCCAGCGTCTTGCAATCGACCACGTAGAATCCAAGCAATTGCTCTTTGGTCTCGGCGAAGGGGCCGTCGATCACCACTGCAGGCTCGCGGTCCTTGCGCAAAGTGGTGGCGGCAGTGGTCGGCATCAGGCGCGCGACCGGCCCCAGCTTGCCGGTCCTGGCCATCTTCTCCTGGGCGGCGATCAGCCTGGTCATGACGGCCTCTTCCTCCTGCTTGGACCAGGAAAAGACCGATTCTTCAGAATTGTAGCAGAGCACGGCGTAAAGCATGGGCACCTCGTCGCTCGAAGGACGAACGAGTATGCCCGGCACCGACAGGGGGCTGGAAAGAAATTCTTTTGCCGCAACCGATCGGTGGCAGAGCCACGTTGCCTATTCGCTTCCACCCAGCAAAGGTCTAGAATTCGGGCCAATACAGCGGCACATGAGGGCCGCGAGCTTCGCTTTCCCGATCGAAGGGAGGGCGCCGATGAATCAGGCCTCCTTTGCCCAGCTTGCGCGCACGTTGATCGTGGCGGCGACGCTGCTTGCGTTCGGCCGACCGGCCGAGGCGAAGTACACCATCGAGTTCTGCAATGTCGGCAACACCACGGTTTCACTTGTCACGATCGGGGACCATCCCGGTGGAGGATGGGCCGTCGACGGGTGGCAAACGATTCTGCCGGGCGCGTGCCACAAGATTGATGCGATCTTCAAGATGATGGCCGGATTCGCGATCACTACGGCCGATGGTCATAGAGGCATGCAGGTCTATGATCCAGGCACCAGTCCCCAGATAGTATCGACTCAATCGAGCTACTGCCTCCCTGCAAAGGGAAACTTCCATCGCTGGCATGAGATCTTCGTAGTGCTTTCCGAGTGTGAGGTGGGCGACGTCCTGGCCCGTTTCGCATTCAATCTCAAACCGATGCGGAACAACCGGCTGACCATTCGGATTCCGGCGGATGAGAACGGAGCCATCATTCCATTCGAGGTACCGACAAGCGCCGCCAATCCCTTTCCGGCAATCCAGCCATACGACCGTCTATCGCCTGAAGCGAGCTTCGAGATCGCATTGCGCGGACTCGCGGAGCAACAGGAGCGCTTGCACTTCCGAATCGAGCGACAGGAGCCATCGCTCCTTGCCTACTGGCGCGTTTTCTACCTGCGCGACCTTGGGATCGTGGTGCGCCCAGAGACGCACGCCGCCCTGGTCGCCAAGGGCTCGCCGGCAGACAAGACCGGCCTCCGCGTCGGCGACGAGGTCGTGCGGATCGACGAGATCGCCATTCAGAGCGCTTGGCACGCGCGCGGCCTGCTCCAGCGGACGCGACCTGGAGAAATCCACAAATTCACGTTTCTCCGCGATGCACAGCTGCGCGAGCAGGTCATCGAGCTTGACGCGCTGCCCACGAATCTTGCCTTAACCGAACTCCACCCAAAACGAGGCTGGATTGGCGTCGAGTTCGAAAGCTCGGCGCAGGTGGCCGGCGTAATCTACCAAGATGGCGCTCCACATCTCGAACTTGGCGACAGGATCCTGAAAATCGAACGGTCAGATTTCGATGGCGTCGACGGGCTTGCCCGGGAACTCGCCAGGGGAGTGGACGCCAACACAGTAGAGCTTCAGGTGCGGCGAGCGGCCACGCACAAGATCATTGTCATGACGCTGAACAAGCTCAAGTGACCCACGTCCTACCGCAACCGGGACTTACCCTTTCGGCCCCTTCGCCGCTTCGACCAGCTTCGCGTCGGGCTCGACGCGGTAGGCGTTGACCATGCGGTTGGTCTCGTTGGCCATGCCGACGATGGCGATCAGCTCGTGCAGCATGGCGTCGGTCATGCCGGCCTTGCGCGCGCCGGCGGTGTGCGAGACCGTGCAATAGTCGCAGGAATTGGACATGGAGACGGCGAGGTACAGCATCTCCTTGGTGCGCGCATCGAGCGCCCCCGGCGCCATGATCTGCTTCAGGCTCTCCCAGGTGCGCTTCAGCATCGCCGGATCGTTGGCGATGGCCTTCCAGAAATTGTTGATCCAGTCGACGTTGCGGGTCTTCTTGATGTCCTCGTAGACCGCGCGCACTTCGGGGCTGGCGGCCGATTCCTCGACGAATGGATAGAGCGCCATTGCTGCCTCAATACATATGCTGGCCGCCGTTGATGGAGAGCGTCGAGCCGGTGATGAAGCCGGCGTCATCCGCCACCAGGAACAGCACGCCGCGCGCGATCTCCTCCGCGCGGCCGAGGCGGCCGACCGGGATGCGGGCGACGATCTTTTCCAGCACCTGCGGCGGGACGGCGCGCACCATGTCGGTGTCGATGTAGCCGGGCGCGATGGCGTTGACGGTGATGTTCTTGGCCGCGCCTTCCTGCGCCAGCGCCTTGGTGAAGCCGTGGATGCCGGACTTGGCCGCGGCGTAGTTCACCTGGCCGTACTGCCCAGCCT
>JAWKVL010000063.1:0-24431 GCA_041398065.1 Dongiaceae bacterium
TTGAAAGGCCTGCTCGCTCTGCTGCAACAATAAGGTGGTTGCGGGACCGTCGGACAGTGGCCATCTTGACCTTGTCCGACTGACGAAGAGGGCCGATCTTTGAGATTTGAGGAGCCGAGGCGGCTGGTATCGCCCCGGCCGTCCGGCCTGTGGCACAGGCTGAGGCGGTCCATGCGATTTCGCCTGCTCGTGCCGCTGATGCGCAGCCGGCACACGCCGGAATGGACGGCGCGCGCCGCCTTTGTCGGTCTGTTCTGGGCCTTCACGCCGTCCGTCGGGATCCAGATGCCGCTGGTATTCGGCACCTGGCTGCTGGCACGACGCGCCCTGAAGTGGGAATTCAGCCTGCTGCAAGGGCTGGCCTGGACCTGGGTGACCAACGCCTTCACGGCCTTGCCCTGCTACTACATGTTCTTCCTCACCGGGCAGATCATGCTCGGCCGCTGGTCGGACCTCAGCGGCTATGATTCCTTCGTGAATCTGTTCCATGCGGTCTTCGCCGAGGATCTTCCGTTGCTGGCCACCACCAAGGCGGTGTCGAAGGTCCTGGTGCTGGAATGGGGCGTCGCCATGTGGGTCGGCTCGGTGCCCTGGGCAATCTTGACCGGCTGGGTCGGTTATCGCCTGACCTTGCGCTTTGTCCTCGCCTATCGTCATGCGCGGAGCCGGCGCATGGCGCGGCGTCTCGCACGGAGCGGCCGGCCGGCTTGACCAACCTGGGCTCCTTGTCTCGCCAGGCCGGCTTCAGTAGCGTGCGGGCCGACCGTGGATCGAGGGGGACAATATGACGCGCCGCACGGCAAGGCCCGCCGCGAAGGCGACCGGAGACCTTGCCCGCTTCCTGAAGGTTCATCCGGAGACGACGCAAGTCGACGCCTTCCTCGCCGACATGAACGGGATTCCGCGCGGCAAGCGGTTCCCGGTGCACGAGGCGGCCAAGATCTGGGAGGGCGCAGTCCAGCTGCCGTTCTGCCTCTTTTTTCTCGATATCACGGGCGAGGACCTCGATCCCGGCGGCAGGTCGGAAGCGCGCGGCGATCCGGACGGCAATGCCTGGCCGGTCGCCGGCACACTCTCGCCGGTGCCGTGGGCGGCCGAACCCACCGCACAGGTGCTGCTCACCATGCCGGATCAGAAGAACCAGCCCTGCCTGGTCGATCCGCGCCAGGTGCTGGCAAGACTGCTCGCACGCTTCGCCAAGCGCGGCCTCAAGCCGATGGTGGCGGTCGAGATGGAATTCTACCTGATGGACCGCAAGCGCGGGGCATCGGGCGAGCCGCTGCCGCCGATCTCGCCCGCGACCGGCGAACCTGATTCGTCGCGCCAGCTCTACAGCATCGGCGGGCTCGACATCTACGCCGACTTCGTGCGCGACGTGGCGGCCGCGGCCAAGCTGCAGAACGTGCCGGCCTCCACCGCGATCGCGGAGAATTCGCCCGGCCAGTTCGAGATCAATTTGCATCACGATTCCGATGCGGTCAGGGCCTGCGACCACGCGGTCCTGCTCCGGCGCATCATCAAGTCGGTGGCGCCGCGCCACGGCTTCTCGGCCAGCTTCATGGCCAAGCCCTATCTCGACCGTGCCGGCAGCGGCATGCACGTGCATTGCAGCCTGATGGATTCGAAGGCCCGCAACGCCTTCGACGATGGCGGGGAGAAGGGCACCGCGCTGCTACGTCACGCGGTCGGCGGCCTCGCCGCCACGACGGCGGAAGCGATGGCGCTGCTGGCGCCCAACCTCAACTCCTACCGCCGCTACCGGCCCGGCTCGCTGGTGCCGATGGGAGCGACCTGGGGCTACAACAACCGCTCGGTGGCATTCCGTATTCCGACCGGCTCGCCGAAGGCGCGGCGCATCGAGCACCGAATCGCCGGCGCCGATGCCAACCCGTACCTGGCGGTCGCCGCGATCCTCGCCGGCATGCTGCACGGCATCGAACGCCGGCTCGATCCCGGCGCGCCCGCCACGACCGATGTCAGCGCGAAGATCGATTCGCGGATGCCGTTCCAATGGCACGAAGCGATCGCAAGGTTGCGCAAGGCGAAAATCCTGCGCGACTACATCGATGCCGACTACCTGACGCTCTATGCCGACGCCAAGGCGGCGGAGCTGGCCAAGTTCAACAACGCCATCTCGCCGCAGGAACATGAGTGGTATCTGTGAACGTCTGTCCATCCGCGCCCCAAGGCAAACGTCGGTCTGGCGTGACGCTGTCCGCATGAGGCCTGTCTTTGCCTGACTCGGACATCCTCATCGTCGGTGCGGGTCTGGCCGGTGCGGCGGCGGCGGAAGCCTTGGCGGCGTGCGGCTTCACAGTCACCGTGCTGGAGGCGCGCGACCGGATCGGCGGACGTGGCTTTGCCCGCGGTTTCGCCGGTGGCAATGAGCTGCTCGAGTTCGGCGGCGCCTGGACCACCCCATGGCAGAGTCACATTCGAGACGCCTGCGCACGCCACGCGATAACGCTGCGGCCGCGCGCTTCCATCGTCGAGCGGCGATGGTTCCGCGACGGGGCGCTGCATAGGGATGCGCCCTCGTCCTCCGCCGAGCGCGCGCGGCACGAGCATTGCCTCGACCGCATCGCGAAAGATGCCCGGCTGCTGAAGAAGGGTGAAACGCGCGATGAGGAAGGCCGGACCCTGACGGATGTCAGCTTCGCTGCGTACCTCGCCCGCATCGGCGCTCCGCGGGCGACGCGCGCGCTGTGCAGCGCCTGGTGGACGGTCAGCGGCAACGGCGATCCCGCGCGCGTTCCGGCCTCGGAGTTCCTGTCGAGCTGCGCCTATCACGACGGCACGCCCGACGGCATGATCGCGGTCTGGGCCGATACGCTGGTGGGTGGCGTCACCCTGCTGGCGGAACGCATGATCGCAGCTTCGCGCGCGACCCTGGTGCGCAACGCGCCTGTGGCAAGGGTCGTGCACAATGCCGAGGGTGTCACTGTCACAACGTCCGACGGCCGCATCTGGCACGCCAAATCGGCGCTGCTGGCGACCGGCATCAATCCGCTCGCGGCCATCGCATTCGACCCGCCATTGCCGCTGCCGCAGCGGACCGCGCTGGAAGTCGGTCATATTGGCGCGTCGCTAAAGATCTGGGCCAAGGTGGCGGGCGTGCCGGTCGGCGTTCTGGCGACGGGCGGTGGCGATGGCATCGAATGGATGTTTTCCGAACGCACGTCCGAAGATGGCGCGACGCTGATCGTGGGCTTCGGTCTGGCGGCCAATTTCGATCCGGCGCAAGAGGGCGCGGTCGACGCGGCGGTCAAGCGCTTCTTTCCGGAAGCCACCTTGCTCGCCCATGACTGGCACGATTGGGTCGGCGATCCCTTCGCGCGCGGCACCTGGATCGCGCCGGTGCTCGGCGCGGAGCAGGCGCTTGTCCCGGCCACCTGGCGCATGATCGGCCCGCTCGCTTTCGCATCCTCCGACATCTCGCCGGACGGCGCGGGCTGGTTCGATGCCGCGATCATCTCGGGCCAGCTGGCCGCGAAAGAGGTCAGCGACTATCTCGGCAAGAACTAGAGCAGGTTTCTCCAAGATAAGAGCGGTTCTGTTCGCCAGCGGTGAGGCAGGCCGCCAGGAAGGCCGCGCGGGCCGTAGCGGCACTACGGCCCCTGTCGGCGATAACCGACTTCGTCGGCGGGCGGCCTGACGCCGCGGATGCCCAGCGATGGCGAACCCGAAGGGCCGGGCGCTTTTCGGCAAGGACAGCGTCAGAGGCCTTGCCCGTAGTCCCGCTACGGGCTGCAGCCTCTTCCTCCTCCTTGCCGAAAATCGCTCCGGCAGAACCGCTCCTATCTTGGAGAAACCTGCTCTAGCGTCGCACGACCGTCGGTGTGTGTCCCGCGCGCAGCGGGCCGGTGCCAGCAAGGCCGCCGCTGACGGCGTTGCCGCGGAACCCTTCCGGCACTTCGACGCTCTCGCCGGGCGCAAGCCGCCGGTCGAGCGCCAGCTCCCTCAGCTGATTCAACCAGGCGGCCATGTCGGCGGCGTCCTGCTGGCCGTTCTTCGCGCCGTATTCATCGGCAAAGATGCGCAGCACCTCCCGCGCATTGGCGTCGCCGGACTTCATGCCGGGCGCGGGCGGCAGGGTCTGCATCGCCACCGTGTACCATTGGATCGAGACGCCGTTCTTGGTCCGCCGGCGGCGCTCCAGCGTCTCGAATTGCGGCAGCTCCTGCCAGGCATAGCGCCGCCGCTTGAAAAGCGAGCGGACGACCAGGCCGTCGGCGCCGATCTCCAGATGGTAGTACGGGCTGCCAGGCAGCATCTTCAGAACGGCGGTCGCGATGCCGCCGGCGCCGATCAGCATGAAGGGCAAACCGAACAGCGGAAACAGCTTGCCGAGCCAGAATTCCGGGTTTCCCATCTCGGTAGACTCGGCCCTGCCGATCATTGTGAAGGCCGTCACGGTCCAGAAGACCGCGAAGCCGAAGAAGATTCCAAAGAAGACGATCTGCAGGATCTGCCCGCCTTTGCGTGGCAGCAGGCGGATCGGCAGCCGGGTTGGCTCCTGGATCATGACCCCTTACAGGAATCGCCACGCCAGATAGGCGTGGGCGACGACGATCGACAGGAGCATCAGCGGGAAGGCGATCTTGGCGAATTCCAGGAAGCGGAACGGCACGCCGGCGCGCTCGCCAATGCCGGCGACGGTCAGGTTCGCCGAAGCGCCGATCAGCGTGCCGTTGCCGCCCAGGCACGCGCCAAGCGACAGCGACCACCACAATGGCAGTAATGCTTCCTCTCCCCCGAAGGTCGGCGCCATGTTCTTGATGACCGGGATCATGGTGGCGACGAACGGGATGTTGTCGATGATCGCCGACAGGACGGCGGACACCCACAGGATCGAGACGCCCATCAGCCACATGTCACCCTGGGTCACGGACACCAGCCAGTCCGCCATCATCTTGAGCAGGCCGGCATGCTCCACCCCCGCGACCACGACGAACAGGCCGACGAAGAAGAAGATCGTGATCCACTCCACCTCGTTGAAGCTCTCGATCAGGCGGTGATGCTGGTCCTCGACCGAGCGCCCGATATTGTCGAGCATGAGCAGGATCGCCGCGCCGAACAGGGCGATGGTGCCGGCCTCGAGCCCGAGGTTCCGCGCCATGACGAATCCCAGGATCACGAGCCCGATCACCGACAGGGACTTGCGCATCAGCGGCCGGTCCGTGATGGCGTCGCGGTGATCGAGCGCCATGACCCGCGCTTTCGCCTCGTCGCTCGCGACCATGGAGCGGCCCCAGATCAGATGGATGGCGATGCTGTTCAGGACCAGGATGACGACCACGGCCGGCGTCAACGCGTACACGAAATCCATGAAGGTGAGGTTGGCGGCCGATCCGATGATGATGTTCGGTGGATCGCCGATCAAAGTCGCGGTGCCGCCGATGTTGCTCGCCATGATCTCCGCGAACAGGAAGGGATAGGCCTTCACGTTCAGCTCGCGGCAGATCACCAGGGTGACCGGCGCGATCAGCAGCACGGTGGTCACGTTGTCGAGCAGCGCGGAGAGAATGGCCGTTACCACCGCCAGCATGACGAGGATGCCGGCCGGGCTGGCCTTGGCCGCCTTGGCCGAGATGATGGCCACGTACTGGAAAATGCCGCAGCGGCGCGAAATCGCCACGATCAGCATCATGCCGGTCAGCAGCGCGAGCGTGTTGAAATCGATCCCTTTGATCGCCTGCTCCTGGTTGAGCAGGCCGAGCGAGATCATCAGGCCGCCGCCCAGCAGCGCCACGATGGCGCGGTTGAGCTTCTCGGTCATGATGGTGGCGTAGGTGACAAGCAGCAGCGTCGTTGCCACCCACAACGGGTGGAGGCCGAACAAAACGTGTCCGGTCGCGGCTTCTTCCATCACGTCACCTCGTGGTCAAATTCGGCGATCCACCCCCGAATCGCCCGCGATCGTGGGTCTTTCATGCCCGCAAAGGGCGGACCGGCGCAAGCGAAAGCGGCGCTGGCCCAGGATGGGCTAGAGCCTAGAGAAAGCGCCACGCCAGATAGATGTGGCTGATGACGACGGACAGAAGCATCAGCGGAAAGGCCACTTTCGCAAACTCGACGAAGCGGAAGGGCACGCCCGCGCGTTCCCCGATACCAGCGACAGTCAGATTGGCGGACGCGCCGATCAGCGTGCCGTTGCCGCCCAGGCACGCACCGAGCGAGAGCGCCCACCACAATGGCACAAGCGACTGATCGCCGCCGAAGGTCGGCGCCATGTTCTTGATGACGGGGATCATAGTGGCGACGAACGGAATGTTGTCGATGATCGCCGACAACAGGGCGGAGGCCCACAGGATCGCCGCGCCGGTCAGACGCAGATTGCCCTCTGTCATCCGCACCAGCCAGTCCGCCAGCAGCTTCAGCAGGCCGGCGCGCTCCACGCCCGCGACCACGATGAACAGCCCGACGAAGAAGAAGATGGTGATCCACTCCACTTCGTTGAAGCTTTCGATCAGCCGATGATGCTGCTCCTCGACCGAACGCCCGATATTGTCGAGCATCAGCAGGCCGGCCGCACCGAACAGAGCGATCGTGCCGGCTTCCATGTGGATCGCATGCGCGGCCACGAAGCCGAGAATTACCAGCGCGATCACCGCCAGCGACTTCCACAGCAGCACCATGTCGGTGATCGCGTCGGCGTGATCCAGCGCCATCACGCGCGCTTTCGCTTCCGGCGTCGCCTGCATCGAGCGGCCCCAGATCAGATGGACCAGCAAGCAATTGACCAGGAGGATGACGATGATGATCGGCGTCAGCGCGACCGCGAAATCTGAGAAGGTGAGATGTGCCGCTGAACCAATGATGATGTTGGGCGGATCGCCGATCAGCGTCGCAGTACCGCCGATATTGCTGGCGAAGATCTCGGCAGCGAGGAACGGGTAGGGTTTGACCTGAAGCTCGCGACAGATGCCGAGCGTGACCGGCGCTACCAACAGGACCGTCGTCACATTGTCGAGGAAGGCGGAAAAAACCGCGGTCACGATCGCCAGCATGACCAGGATTCCGGCCGGACTGGCGCGCGCCACCTTGACCGAGCGGATGGCGACATACTGGAACAGACCGGATCGCCGCGTGATGGCGACGATCAGCATCATGCCGGTCAACAGGGCGAGCGTGTTGAAGTCGATCCCGGCGATCGCTTCCTTCTGATTGAGCATGCCGAGCGTGATCATCAGGCCGCCGCCGACCAAGGCCACGATCGCCCGGTTGAGCTTCTCGCTCATGATCGCGGCATAGGTCGCGATCAGCAGGCCGGTCGACAGATAGAGCGGGTCCAGACCGAACAGGACGTGTCCGGCTTCGGCTTGATCCATTGCTGCCAAGATTCCCCAGAGACCGCGACCCAGCGCGGCCGCCGTCTCTTAGTGCCCGGAAAGGGCGGCCGGGCGCAAGGGGCGTACCAGGCCGGGGCCGGTCAGGCCACCGGAGCGAGGTTGGCCAGGAACTGCCGGGTCGCCGCTTCCCAGGAGAAGTCCTGCGCATAGCGGCGGCAGGCCGCGCGGGGCAGGGCCAGCGCCCGCTCGACCGCCTTGGCGAGGTCCCAATCCAGGGCACCCACTTCCCCCTCGCGTACCACGTCCTTGGGCCCCGCCACCGGAAATGCGGCGACCGGCAGTCCGCAGGCCATGGCCTCCAGCATCACCAGTCCGAAGGTGTCCGTCAGGCTGGGGAAGACGAAGACATCTCCCGCCGCGACATGGCGCGCCAGGTCGGCGCCGAATTTCGCGCCGAGAAAATGTACGTCGGGATATTGCACGCGAAGCGCGGCCAGCTGCGGCCCATCGCCGATCACCACCTTGGAGCCGGGCAGCTTCAACGCCAGGAACGCACCGATATTCTTCTCGACCGCCACGCGCCCGACGTAGAGATTGATCGGCCGCGGCAGGTCGAGCGGCGCGCGCTCATCCGGATGAAACAGCTCGAGATCGACGCCGCGGCTCCAGCGGCTGATATTGGCGAAGCCGCGCTCGATCAGCTCGCTCTCGATCGATTGGGTTGCCACCATCACCCGCGCTGCCGGTGCATGGAACCGCCGAACCACGGCGTAGGTCCAGGCCAGCGGGACCGCGAACCGTGCGGCGACGTACTCCGGGAAGCGCGTGTGATAGGCGGTGGTGAACGGCAGCCGCCGCCTCAGGCACCAGGCGCGCGCCGCGCGGCCGAGCGGCCCTTCGGTTGCGATATGGATCGCATCGGGCTGAGATGTCGCGAGCATGCGGGCAAGTTTGCGCGCCGGCCACAGCGCGAGGCGGATCTCAGGATAGGTCGGGCACGGAATGGTGCGGAACTGATCGGGCGATATGACGTCGACCCGATGGCCGAGCCGCTCGAGTTCCAGCTTCGTCCGCTGCAGCGTGCGCACCACGCCGTTGACCTGCGGGGCCCAGGCATCCGTGACGAGAGCAAGGTGCAAAGGGCGAGTACCCTCTTCAACGCGCGGCGGCGAGGCCGAGATCGCCGGGCGACAGCATGGAGAATTGCCGCTTGGCCGCCCATTCGATGATCTCCAGCCGTCCGTCGCGATGCTCGACCAGCGCGGTGCAGCTCTCCACCCAGTCGCCATCGTTGCAATAAAGGATGCCGTCGATCTCCTTCATCTCGGCCTTGTGAATGTGACCGCAGACAACGCCATCCAGGCCGCGGCGCCTGGCTTCGGCCGCCATCGCATGCTCGAAGTCGCTGATGAACTTGACCGCGTCCTTGACCCGCGTTTTCAGGAACGCCGATAGCGACCAGTAGGGATAGCCGAGCGCCAGCCTTGCGTGGTTGTACCAGTGGTTGATGTGCAGGCACCAGGCGTAGGCATGGTCGCCGAGCTTGGCCAGCCAAGGCGCGTATTTGACGATGCCGTCGAACGCATCGCCATGCGCGATCAGCAGCCGCCTGCCGTCAGCCGTGGTGTGAACGGTCTCGTTCATCATCATGACGCCGCCGAACGCCATGCCGTCATAGTCGCGCAGCGGTTCATCGTGATTGCCCGGCACATAGGTGACGCGCGTGCCCTTGCGTGCCTTGCGCAGCAGCTTCTGCACCACGTCGTTGTGGCTCTGCATCCAGAACCAGGTGCGCTTCAGCCGCCAGCAATCGATGATGTCGCCGATCAGGTAGATCTCGTCGGCGTCGTTGTGTCTCAGGAAATCGAGCAGGAAATCCGCTTTGCAGCCGCGCGTGCCCAAATGAATGTCGGAAAGGAAGATCGTGCGGTAGTGATTGGTCGGCGGGATCGCCTGCATCTCTCCCGATTCCTGGCCGTTGATCCGGTGCGCGAGTCCCGATTTCGCGCGGGCCTACAGCTAATCGAAAGGCGCAACCGAAAAATGACAGCGGCGTGACGGATTTGCGTCACGGCAGGAGGAAGAACGCGGTCAGTGAAAGGCTATGTTCGTGCAGGCCCTAGTCACCCGGCGCGTGCAGTTTCGCGAGGGCGGCATAGACGGATTCCCGGTTGTCGGTAGAGCAGCCCATGCCGATCACGTGGCGCTTGAATCCAGTCCAGGCGGGGTTCGCATAGCGTTGGAGCGCAACGCACGATGACGGCAGGCCGCTGATCACCGCGGTGAACTCCGCGCTGTCATAGCCGTTCTTGCGGCCCATGTCCTTCCAGTCCTGGACTTCGACTCTCTCGAAGGTGTCTTGAAAGCTCGATTTGAGACTGCGGTGCTCCATATAGATGCGTGGCGCGGTCACGCGGATACCAATCATCGTCATGAACATGTGCTGATTGTCCGAGCTGATCGTCATCAGGTCGACTTGCGTCGTACCGGTTGATTCGCCCGCGCGCACCTGGTCGCTGGAGCGTTGGCAGTCGAGATGATAGCCGTCACCGGCAAATGCAAATGATGAGCTGGCGCAATCGATATCATCCATATTGTCGGAGCGGGCTGCCGGCGCGGCAACAATTGCTGCGACCAGCAGCGTGGCGAGAAACCCGGTGACCTTCATGATCAACTCTCAAACGAGGAGATTTCGTTTTCTCCCCTTGGCCGGATAGTGGCGGCTTGAGGCAGGTGAGGTCAATCGAATTAATTCAAGTGAAAATGGTGAACGAATCTGCGCTGGGCCGGCTAGTCTCCGAGCCCGCGTCCGCCGCCGAGGCCGCCGTCATGAACGCCGCCGCGAACGGAATCGCCGGCGCCAAGACCGCTATGACCGCTGCGCGGCTGGGTGGGCGTGACGAGCGAGGGACGGCCCTCGCGCTCTTCGCCGAACTCGTCGGCGGAACGGGATTCGATGGTTTCTCCGGCTTCGGCACAACCGCCCGGCTCGCCGCATTCATGCTGGAAGCCGCCATTCGGGTCGAGATCGTTGTCCTGGGAGCTGCCGGTCGGCGCGCCGATGTCGCCCGCCAATGTGAACGACGGCAGGGCCATGCTGCCCAAGAGGGCGTATGCGCTGACCCCCACCCAGAGTTTGAGGCGTGCGTTCATGGCTCACCTTTCCGTCACGATCGATCCGGAGCGCGCGCGAGCCTCGCCCGCGGCTGCCCGTTATCCGACAAGATGGTAGCGCTGCCGGAACGGCGCCAGCCGGTGCGACAAGAGGTGTGAACGCGTTCACATGAACGTGCGCGGCGCCAAAGGTCAAGACCCTGACCCGGACGCTCCTGCGAGGGTCATGCCATCGATCCGTACAGTCGGCGAATCCGTGCCGTAGCGGAACAACAGGTCATTTGCCGGCGTCAGGTTCTGGAACATGTCTTTGAGATTGCCGGCGACCGTGACCTCCGAAACCGGATGGGTCAGCTTCCCATTCTCGATCCAATAGCCGGCAGCACCGCGGCTGTAGTCGCCGGTAACGCCGTTGATGCCGTGCCCGATCAACTCGGTGACGTAGAATCCTTGCTTGATATCCGCCATCAAGTCTTCCGGCGTCACATTGCCGGGTTCCAGATAGAGATTGGAGGCGGAGGGCGACGGCGGCGAGGACGTGCCGCGTGCGGCATGCCCGGTCGTGGTGAGCCCCAGTTGCCGTGCGGAGCGGCAATCCAGCAGCCACGTGGTGAGCTCGCCGTCGTCGATCAAGGCGCGTTTCATGTTGGCGACGCCTTCGCCGTCGAACGGCTTGGAGCGCAGGCCGCGCGGCCGGTGCGGGTCGTCGATGATGCGGATGCCGCGCGCGAAGACCTGCTGCCCCATCTTGTCCTTGAGGAAACTGGTGCCGCGCGCGATCGACGCGCCATTGATGGCGCCGACAAAGTGGCCGATCAGGCCGTTGGCCACGCGCGGGTCATAGATAATCGGGATTTTCGCGGTTGACGCCTTGCGCGGGTTCAGGCGCCGCACCGTGCGCTCGCCTGCCGATTTGCCGAGCGTTTCCGGTTCCGGCAGGCTTTCCCCGAAGACCGTGCTGGCAAAGTCGTAATCGCGCTCCATGCTGGTGCCTTCGCCGGCCAGCACCGACACGCTGATGCCCCAGCGGCTGGTCGTATAACCGCCGCGGAACCCATTGCTGGCGGCCAGCGCGATCTCAACCTTGCCCCAGCCGGCCTCCGCACCCTCGGAATTGGTGACGCCGGGAACCGCGCGCGCTGCGTCCTCTGCACGTGCGATCATGTCAGTCAACTCGGCCTCGGTCGGCTCGCGCTTGTCCTCGAGATCCAGTGGCGCTGGCGTTTTCACCAACAGTTCAGGATCGGCCAGGCCGCAGAATTCGTCCTCCGGCACTACGCGTGCCATCGCGACCGCGCGCTCAGCCAGCTCATCGAGCATCTTGGGCTCGAGGTCGCTGGTGGAAACGATCGCCTGGCGCTTTCCCATGAACACCCGCAGGCCGAGATCCTGCGCCTCGGATCGCTCCAGCTTCTCCCGCTTTCCCAGGCGCTGCGCGACGTTGAGCGAGATATTGCGCACCATCACGCAATCGGCTGCCTCCGCGCCCTTCGCCTTGGCGCGTTTCAGCAAATCTTCCAATATCTGCAGGGGTTCTGGCTTTGCGGTCATATCAGGTTCTTTCGAAACGGGTGGGCAAACTAGGCTGCGGCCCGGGGACTGGCAAGGGTTCCTCGGGTCCGGACCCTCCCCCAAGACTTGGTCTGGACACCGGCATGCTGCAACCCCTATGTCCATGGCCGCATGGGCCTGAAGTACGTGCTGATCGGCGCCGTCATGCTCGCCGCCTGTGCGCTGGGCGGGCTCTGGCTGTTCCTGCGGCAGGTGCCGCCAAGCACCACGATGAGCGAGTTCCAGAAGACTTGCATCGAAGGGCAGCGGAAGAGCATCGCCGGTGATACCCTGCCGCTCGATGACCAGACCGAGGCGCGGCTGCTGTCCTACTGCGATTGCGTCGCGCAAGAAGTCGGCAGCCGCCTCACCTCCCAGGACATCGCTGCCATTGGCCTGGAGCGGGCCAGCCAGGCGCTGGATGCCAAGCTTCAAGCCATCTTTGTGCTGTGCCGCCAGCGCAATCCCTAGACGGAGCGGGGCAGGACCTCGACGCTGGCAAAGCCGAACTGGGCCAGCGCGCGGCGCAAGTCGTCGTTGCCGTCGGCCGAAGTGAGCGCGAGATCGGCCACGAGGCCGCCACCATGCGCCACTGGCAACACGTCCGCCACGCGCCGCGCGACAGCCTCGCCGGAATCGATCCAAGTCACACCGGTCGGGCCGATCGATTCCAGTTCGTCGCGCAGCAAAGGGAAATGTGTGCAGGCGAGCACGATCACATCGGGTTGCGCGTCCGCCGGACGATCAAAGAACGGCGCGAGAATTTGGCACAATCGGCTGCGATCGGCGGGCCGCCCCAGCAGCTTCGCCTCCGCGATATCCACCAGCTCCGCCGATCCGATCTTCAGCACCGTGCAGTGGGCGGCGTGGCGCTGGATCAGATCGTCGGTATAGGGCCGGTCGATGGTCGCGGGCGTTGCCAGCAGTCCGATGATCTTGCGCCTGCTCCGCTGCGCGGCTGGCTTGATCGCGGGCACCACGCCGACCACGGGAATGCTGGTTGCCGCGCGCAGTTGTGGCAGGCAGATGGTGCTGATGGTGTTGCAGGCGGTGACGATGAGGTCGGGCTGCACGCGGGCGATCGCTTGCCGCATCACTTGCAGGAAGTGCGCCAGCAGTTCGGCATCCGGCCGGGTGCCGTACGGAAAGAACGCATTGTCGCACAGATAAGCGAGGCGCGCCTCTGGCAACATCTTGCGAATCTTTGCAACGATGGTGAGGCCGCCGAGCCCGGAATCGGCAGCCAGGATGACCGGCCTTGCCGCCTGGCTCATTTGGCTATTCAGCGGCCAATCCAGTGGGCGAGGCGAGGGCCTTGCGGATCAGGTCGGCGGTCTCCTTGCGGCCATAGAGCTCGATGAAGGAGCCAAAGCGCGGTCCCTGATCCTGTCCCAGCAGCACTTCATAGAGCGCCTTGAACCAGGCGCGTAGCTCCGCGAACGGATGCCGCTTGCCGATCTCGTAGACCTCGGTCTGCAGATCCTCGGCCGTGGCGCCCGCCGGCGCGCTCTCGAGATAGCTCAGGAGCTCGCCCAGTGCCTTGCGCTCGATCTCGTTCGGCGCGCGATACTTCTTCGCCGGCTTCACGAAGTCCCGATAGTAGTTGATCGCATAGCCGACCAGCTTGTCGAGGAACGGGGCGCTCTCGGGCGTCGCCTCCGGCCGGTAGCGCGTGATGAAGCCCCAGAGCTGCGACTTCTGCTCCGCATTCGCGACGCTCGCCAGGTTCAGCAGGATGCCGTAGCTCAAATCCGAAGAAAGCTTCGGCGGCTGGCCGTTATGGATATGCCAGACCGGATTCTCCAGGCGCTGGGCCGGGGCCTCCTCCTCGAACTTCGCGTCGAACGTCAGGTAGTCGTCGACTGCGCGTGGGATCACGTCGAAATAGAGCCGCTTCGCCGCACGCGGCTTCTGATACATGAACAAGGCTAGGCTCTCCGGCGGCGCGTAGGTCAGCCATTCCTCGACCGAGAGCCCGTTGCCCTTGGACTTGGAGATCTTCTGGCCCTTCTCGTCGAGGAACAGCTCGTAGTTGAAGCCTTCCGGCGGGCGGCTGCCCAGGATGCGGCAGATCTTCCCGGCCAATTCCACCGACGGGATGAGGTCCTTGCCCGACATCTCGTAATCGACGCCGAGCGCATGCCAGCGCATGCCCCAGTCCGGCTTCCATTGCAGCTTGCAGCGGCCGCCGGTCACCGGCGTCTCGATTTCCGCACCGTCTTCATCGGTATAGGTGATGGTGCCAGCCGCAATGTCGTATTTGGTGATCGGCACCTGCAGCACGTGGCCGCTCGTCGGACTGATCGGCAGGAAAGGCGAATAGGTCGAGGCGCGCTCCTCGCGCAGCGACGGTAGCATCACCTCCATGATCCTGGCGTGGATGCCGGCACCTCGAGGCAGGGCGGCATCAGACCGCCCGGACAGATACATCTCCGTCGAGGACTGGAACTCGTATTCGAAACCGGAGATCGAGAAAGGCGCGCAGCCGCGCGTTGTGACGTGACTTTCGCGCGGGCAGGTCCGGCACCTTGGTCAGCGGCTTGCCCAGATGCCGAGGCCAACGCCTGTCCTGGTTCGGCGTTGGTCGGGACCTTGCCAGCCCGTCCATATCGACCGAGAAGCGAACAGCCGCGTCGGGATGTCGGAGAGCCGCTGGAACGCGCGCCGCACCATGGTGGTGCGCACCACTTCGCCAAACGTGCCGATGTGCGGCAGGCCCGAAGGGCCATAGCCGGTCTCGAACAGCACGTAGCCCTTCGCCGGCGGCGCATCCTTGTAGCGCTCCACCAGCTTGCGCGCCTCCTCGAATGGCCAGGCGCGCGCCGCTTGGGCATATTGCCGCTCGGAACTCATCACTTCCCTCAAAAAACGCCGATCATAACCGGCCGAACCTAGTGACTGCCGGCTATCCGGGCAAGCAGGTTTGCGCGTGAAAACGGCCGCATCCCGGCGATTTCGCGCCTATTTGTCGCGCCAACCGATCTCGGAGATCAAAGGCAGGTGATCGGAGCCGAAGGCGGGGCCAAGCTCCGCCTGCCGCAGTGCGAGGCGTCCGCGCACCCAGACGTGGTCGAGCGGCAGACGCACCGGCGATGGCAGCCAGACCGGCCAGGATGGGCGGACCTTTCCATCGTTGGCAACGCCGGTCGTCCGCTCCAGATCGCGCAGATAGCGCGACCAGCCGGCGGCATTGCAATCGCCGGTCAGGATCAGGTCGTCGGGTGCCGCGCGGACCAGCTCGACCACCGCATCGAACTCGCCTGGAATGTGGTCGCATCGGCTGAGGCGCAGAGGGTTGCTGGGATGGATGGCAACCAGCGTCAAGCCGCGGCCCTTGACCTTGACATCGGCGGCCAGGTGGCGCGGCGATGGATCTTCGCCGGTTCCACTGCTGCGCAATGTCAGTGGGAAGCGCGACAGGACGGCAATGCCGTAGAGGCTGTCCGGTGTACAGGTATCGAGCGCATAGGGAAAGTGCGTGTCGAGGTAGCGCAAGCGCGTGCGGGCCTCCGGTGTCACTTCGCACAGCACGGCGATGTCGGCGTCGATCGCGGCAATAAAGTCGAGCGTACGGTCGAAATCGACGTTCTGGTAGAGCAGATTGGCGGAGACCAGGCGCAGCAGCGGCGCGCTGTCGGCGGCGCTTGATGAAGGTCGGCGTGGCCACAGGCGCCAACTCCAATAGAACGCCGGCAGCGTCGACAAGCCGATGGCGGTCCAGTCCGCGAACAAGATGCCGCCGATCAGGGCAAGAAGACTCAACTGCCAAAGCTGCAGACCCCAATGTTGGGAAACGCCGAGCAGCGGTCGGCGCGGAAACAGGATCCCGAGCAAGGTCGCCAGAGCAACAAAGGCGACCAGCAACCGGAGCAGCGCCACCAGGACCGTAATCATGAAGATTCCTCGAATCGAGCCGGAATCGAAGCAGAATCAACGGAAGGACGATTCCCGGTCAATCCGTCCCCCTCGCCAATGAAGTTCGGCATTTTGCTCAAATTTCCGCGCGGCCTTTACATCCTGTTGACGATTTTTCTTCAGCATTGGCTGTGGACCGCCGCGATCGCGGGTGGCCGATTTGTAGGGACCGACCGTGGACGGCAAGAATCCCCTCATCTTCATCACCATGGTTTGCGTGTTTGCGGGCATCAGCGCTGTGCTTGCCGGCAGCTTTCTCTCGACCGATCATAGCGTCGCGCAGCTGTTTTCCGACCTCACTCATGTGGATCGCCAGAGCAAGGGCCACGTCATCGAGATGAGCGGCGACGAAGTCCAGAAAGCCGCGACCAACGAAGAGGACGAGGAGGTCAGCGACACCAGCGGAACCGATGAAGAGGAACAGGGCAAGTCCGCCAGCAACACGGATGGCGCGAAAGCCGACGCCACCGCTTCGAAGAGCGAAAACGAGGAAGACGACGCCTCCGACACCAGCGCTTCCGACGAGGATGCGGGTGGCACGAATGCCGACGACAGCGATCAGGCATCCCAGGACGGCAACGGACCGGGTGACAAGTGGAACCCCGGGGACCTCGGCGGCGACCCGGGCAAATAGGGCGCCGGGCGCGACGATATCTTTTGGCTAGGTGGCCACAGCATTGATCGCTGTCCGGATGCCCGCCTTCACTGGCAGGACTGCATTCACGCTTTTCCTCGAATCCCGACGGCATCGCGGCAAAGACAGCAGCGGAATCAACAGCGCGTCGAATCCCAAGCCGCGAAGGTTCGAAGCCGTGTGAATTTGAACCGCGCATTTTGCTTCAAATGCGCGGTTCGCTTCATGTCCTGTTCATAGTTCTTTTTCAGGTCTCTTTCAGGCGTCGCCGCTTAACGTCTGCGCGGGCGGATACTCGAGGAGGAGATCAGTATGTCCCGACTGAGCAGGAAACAAAGTCTGATACGGACCACGGCCTTGGCTGCACTTGCCATCGGCTCGGTGCTTGCGCCCTGGCATGTGTCGACCAGTGGCAATCTCGCGCACCTCGTTCTCAGCGTCGCATATGCGGAAGGCGACGGCGGCGGCGACCACGAAGGCGGTGGCGGCGACGGTGGTGGCGGCGGTGGCGGCGGTGACGGTGGTGATGGCGGTGGTGGAGATCACGAAGGGGGCGGTGACGGTGGCGGCGATCACGAAGGGGGCGGCGACGGCGGCGAGCACGGCGATGGCGACCATCACGGTGGCAGCGGCGACAGTCGTGGCGGCGGCGAGCGTCATGGCGGTGACCATGAGTCCGGCGATCGCGAGCGCGGCGACCACGAAAGCGACGACGCCACCGATGACGATGGCGGCAATGGCGATCAACCGTCCGACGGCGATCACAGCGAACACACCGGCTCCGGTGATGGAGAGGGCGGCGAGCATGCCGACTCGCCCGACGGCGACTCGACCGACGACACTGTGTCGGATGAAGATGTCACCGATGACGATACTTCGCAGCAGATCGGCGGGGATCTCTGATCCGCTGATCGCCTCAGCCTAGCGACATGGGCTTTTTACAGCGGCCGCCGGTCCATCGGATCGGCGGCCGATTTCTTTGCGACCACAAGATTCCGGCCGCATTCGCGTGATTGCTAGGCGTAGTACCGTCCGAAGCGGTTCTCGAGGAAATCGCCCATGTCGCACTGTTCCTGGCGAATGAAGCCCTGCTTCGGCAGCTTGTCCGCGAAGAACAGATCGACCATCGCGGTGATGCCGGCGGCCGTGGTGATCTGGATGGCGCTCATCAGCTTGCCGCCGATCTCCTGGGCATAGATCTTCTTGGCGTAGCTCTCCTGCGTCAGGCGCCCCTCGCGCGTGCCGGTCACGACGACGAAGATCAGCACGACGTCCTGATGCGTGATCGGCACGGAGGTTTCGAGGATGTCCTTGAGCAGCCCGCGCCGCTCCTTGAGCCGCAGATCCTCCAGCAGCATCTTCATGATGTCGCAATGGCCGGGATAGCGCACGGTCTTGTAGTTGAGGCTCTCGACCTTGTTCTCCAGTGTTTCGCACAAGGTGCCGAGACCACCCGACGTGTTGAAGCATTCGTAGTCGATGCCGTCGAGCGAGAAGTGTTCGAGTCCTTCCATCGGCATGACTTCTGTCAACTTGCCTTCATGGATCGCTTCGCATGGATTGCAATATTCGTTGATGAGCCCGTCGGTCGACCAGGTGAGATTGTATTTGAGCGCATTGGCCGGGAATTCCGGCAGCGCGCCGACCCGCATATGCACCTCGCGCAGCGAATCGAAGCGCTGGGCGAGGTGATTGGCGACGATCGAGATGAAGCCCGGCGCCAGTCCGCATTGCGGCGCGAAGGCAACCTGCGCTGTCTTCGCGATCGCCTTGACCGCGCGCGTGGTCTCGACATCCTCGGTCAGGTCGAAGTAGTGCGCGCCGGCGGCGGCGCAGGCGCGCGCCACGCCCGGGTTGAGGAAGAAGGGCAGGGCGGAGATCACCGCATCCTTGCCCTTGGTCACGCGCAACAGCGCGTCGTGGTCGCTGACATCGATCTCATGCAGCGCCGCGCGCTCGCCGCCGGCCTGTCTCAGGAATGTCGGGTTGCTGTCGGCGAGGGCGATCTCGTAGGCGCCACTGCCATGGAGCAGGTCGACGATGGCGCCGCCGATCTTTCCGGCGCCGAGGATCAGGACTTTGCGAGGCATGGAGATTGCTTCCGTTCCGTAAGAGAGGATCTCTAGATGCTAAGACCTTGGCAGGGCTTGCTTTAAGCCTGCGAAAGGTGAAAAAAGAGGCAGCACACCGGCGAATCGACGGGGAAATATGGCAAAACGCAATCTGGATGACACCGACCGCCGCTTGATCTCCTTGCTGCGGGCGAATGCGCGGATGCCGACGGCCGCGTTGGGGCGGCATCTCGGCCTGTCGCGCAGCGCGGTGCAGGAACGGCTGAAGCGGCTGGAGCGCGACGGGGTCATCACCGGCTACACCATCGTGCTGGGCGAGACCGCGGAGCACCCCGGCGTTTCCGCCCATGTGCTGCTGACGCTCGACCCCAAGTTCCAGGACCGCGCCATGACGGCGCTCAAGGGGCTGCCGGAAGTTGCGAGCTGCTACACCGTCAGCGGCGTCTACGACGCGGTCGCGATGGTGCGCGCATCCACGTCGGCGCATCTCGACGAGGTCCTCACCCGCATCGGGCGCTTGCCCGGCATCACGCGCACGACATCGGCGATCCTGCTCTCAACCATGTTCGAGCGCGGATAGGCGACGCCTTCTAGAAATCCCCGAACGCGGCGATGGCCGCCTCGTCGTAGCCGCGGCTGGCGATCAGGAGCTGGCGCGAATAAGCATGCAGCAGGCGGCCTTCGCTGAGGTCATCCGCGCTGGCGGTCTCCACCACCTCGCCGGTACGCATGATGGCGAGCCGCTTGCACATGTGGGCGACCACGCCGAGATCATGGCTCACCAGGACATAGGTGAGGCCGAGCTGCTGGCGCAGATCGGTCAGTAGATTCAGCACCTCCGCCTGGATCGAGACGTCGAGCGCCGAAGTCGGCTCGTCCAGCAGGACAACCTTGGGCTCCAGGATCAGAGCGCGCGCGATCGCGACGCGCTGCCGCTGGCCGCCGGACAGTTGATGCGGATAGCGGAAGCGGAACGCCGGCCCGAGGCCGACCCGGTCCAGCGCCGCGCGCACGCGCGTCTCGATGTCGTCGAAGCCGTGGATGATCAGCGGCTCGCTCAAGATGCGGTCGACGGTGTGCTTGGGATGCAGCGATCCATAAGGGTCCTGGAACACCATCTGCACAAGGCGGCGCAACGCCCGCGGCCGGTTGGCCGTCAATTGCTGCCCGGCGATCGCCATGCGCCCCGACCAATGCGGATTGAGCCCGGCCAGCGCGCGCAGGATGGTCGACTTGCCGGAACCCGATTCGCCGACCAGCCCATAGCTTTCACCAGGCGCGACGGCGAAGCTGACATTCTTGACCGCGTCGACGCGGTCGGCGCCGTGTCCGAAGCTGATCGACAGATCCTCGATGTCGATGATCGGCTGGGTCACGGAATCGGTCACTGGCGCACCGGGTCCATCCAGGACGGGTCGCGTTGCAGCACCGGCAGGCGCTGCCTGCGGTGGTCGATCTCCGGCGGACAGGCGAGCAGGCCGCGCGTATAGGGATGCTTGGCCTGCTCGAGCTCGCTGGCTTTGAGCCGCTCCAACACCTGGCCGGCATACATCACCAGCACGCGATCGCAGAAAGTGCGCACCAGGTTGAGGTCGTGGCTGATGAAGATAAGGCCCATGTGCCGCATCTTCACCAGATCGTCGAGGATCGCCAACACTTGCAGCCGCACCGTGACGTCGAGCGCGGATGTCGGCTCGTCCGCGATCAGCAGTTCCGGCTCCGCCATCAGCATCATGGCGATCATGGCGCGCTGGCCCATGCCGCCGGAAAGCTCGTGCGGCCAGGCGCGGTACACACGCTCCGGGTCGCGGATGCGCACCGCGGCCAGCATGCCGAGCGCGTGCTGGCGCGCTTGCGCCTCTTCCTTGATGTCGCGGGCGGCCTCGAGCAATTGCTCACCGACAGTCATCACCGGATTGAGCGAGTATTTCGGGTCCTGCATCACCATGGCGATGCGCCGGCCGCGAATGGCGCGCCATTGCTGGTCGTCCAGGTTGAGCAGGCTCTGGCCGTGAAAGGCGAGCTTGTCGGCGGTCACCTTGCCGGGCGTCAGGCCCAGGATGGCGCGCCCGGTCTGCGATTTGCCGGAGCCCGATTCACCGACGATCGCGAGTTTCTCGCGCCCCATGGTGAAACTGACATCGCGCACCGCATGCACTTCGCCGACCGGTGTGTTGAAGCGGATGTTGAGCTTCTCGACTTCGAGGATCGGGCCGTTATCCATCAACCCTCGCTCAGCCTTCCCTAGGGTCGAGCACGTCGCGCAACCCGTCGCCGATCAGATTGAAGCCGAGGCTGACGACGAAGATCGCGATGCCGGGGAAGGTGCAGACCCACCATTGCTCCAGGATCTGGGCCCGGCCTTCGGACACCATCGCGCCCCATTCCGGCTGCGGCGGCGTGACGCCGAGGCCGAGGAAGCCAAGGCCGGCCGCGATCAGGATAACGCCCGCCATGTCGAGTGAAACGCGCACAATCAGCGAGGGCATGCACATCGGCATGATGTGGCCGACCAGGATGCGCAGGTTCGAGGCGCCGCTGATGCGCGCCGCCGATACGTAGTCAGTGCCGCGCACGGTCAGCGTCTCGGCCCGCGCGATGCGGGCGTAAGGCGGCCAGGCGGTCAAGGCGATGGCGAGGATCGCGTTCTCAATCCCGGCGCCCAGCGCCGCCGCGAAGGCAAGCGCCAGCACCAGCTTGGGGAACGCGAGGAACGCGTCGGTCAGGCGCATCAGAGCGCTTTCAACCCAACCGCCCACATAGCCGGCGGTGGTGCCGATCACGATCCCGATGGGCGCCGCCGTGATCGCAACCATGAAGATGATGAGCAAAGTGGTGCGCGAGCCGTAGACGATCCGGCTCCAGATGTCGCGGCCCTGCTGGTCGGTCCCCAGCCAGTATTCGCCGCCCGGCGGCAGCAGCCGGCGCTCGAGCGAGCCGTCGATCGGATCGTGGGACACGACCAGCGGCGCGAACAGGGCAAGGAAGATGAGCACGATGAAAATCGCGAGCCCCAGCATCGCCAGCGGATTGCGCGTGAAGGTGATCCAGCTGAGATAGGCGCGGCTGAGGCGCGCCTGCAGCCGCGAGTGCGGCGTCTCGGCCAGCAGCCACTGGCGCCACCCGGGCGGCGTAACGGCAATTGCCCAGTCGGTCATGGGAGCCTCTCATTGCGCCAGAAAATGACGCAGGAACTGGCAGATTTTCCTTTCGTCATGGTCGTGCTTGGCACGACCATCCACGAGTTTGCCTGCCGCAGCGCGGTCTCTCCCATTGAAACTCGTGGATGGTCGGACCAAGTCCGACCATGACGGCAATGGGCATGCAACGCGCGCTGATCGAAGTCGTGTGCCATTACCGTCACTTCGCTCTCGGATCCAGCAAGCGGTACGCCACATCGGTCATCGCGTTGATGAAGATGTAGATCATGCCGACCACGACGGTTCCGCCCAGCACCGCCGGCATGTCCTGGCCGAAGATCGAATCGGTGATATAGAGGCCGAGTCCGCGCCAGGTGAATACCGTTTCGGTCAGCACGGAGCCCTCGAGCAGATTGCCGTAGGACAGCGCGACGACTGTCAGGAGCGGCACCAAGATGTTGCGCATGGCGTGGCTCCAGATCACGCGCCGCTCCGAGACGCCCTTCACGCGCGCGGTCAAGATGTATTCCTGCCGCAATTGCCCCAGCATCAGCGAGCGCGTCATGCGGCTGATATAGGCGAGCGAATAGTAGCCGAGCAGCGAAGCCGGCAAGATCAGGTGCTGCAGCGCGTTCTTGAACATGTCCATGTCGCCGGCGATCAGCGTATCGACGGTCATGAGGCCGGTGACCGGCGTTATCAGATCCTCATAGCCGAAATCGAGCCGCCCCGGTCCGGGCAGCAGATCCAGCCTGAAATACAGGATCAGCAGTCCCATGAGGCCGAGCCAGAAGATCGGCACCGAATAGCCGATCAGGCCGAAGAAGCGCACGGTATGGTCGACCATGCTGTCCTTGCGCACAGCCGACCAGACGCCGAGCGGAATGCCGAACACGATCCCGATCAGCACGCCGCAGGTGGCGAGTTCCAGCGTCGCCGGGAAGACCCGCATCAGGTCCTGGCTGATCGGCATGCCCGTGCGGATCGAGGTGCCGAGATCACCCTGGAGCACGTGCTTCAGATAGAGCCAAAACTGCACGATGATCGGCTTGTCGAGGCCGAGCCGGACGCGTGCCGCCTGGATGGTGGATTCGGAAGCATGATCGCCGACCACCGCCAGCACCGGATCGGCCGGCAGGAACCGGCTGATGACAAAGGTCACCAGCAGCAGACCGAGCAGGGTGGTGGCGACGGACCCAAGAAGTCTGAGGACCGACTTCATCGCGTGCGACTCATGTCACCTGCCGCAAAAGATCGGCCCCGCCGCGGCCGGGCCTGGAAAAATACAGGCGCGGCCGGACGGGGCGGTGCTGTCCGTTGTCAGTTCTTCGTGACCTCTTTGTAGAGATCGAGGTCGAAGCTCGGACCGACGATGAAGCCATTCACGTTCTTGCGCAACGCGATGGTCTCGACCTGCTGGAACAGGATGACGTATGGGCTTTCCGCCAACGCCATCTTCTGCAGGTCCATGTACATCTGCGCGCGCTTGGCCGAATCCTTCTCGTCGCGCGCGGCGGTCACCGCCGCTTCCCGCTCCGGCGACTGCCACTGGTTGCGCTTGGCGAGCGGCGAGTTCAGGTAGCCGTCGGTGTTGGAGTGCGGGTCCTGATAGTCGGAGCCCCACTGGCCCAGATAGATATCGTGCTCGCTGGCGCGATAGTGGGTCAGCGTGGTCTTGTTGTCGGCCACCTTGAGGATGAGGTTGATGCCCGCCTTGGCCATCGTGTTCTGCAGCGAAGCCGACAGCTCACGCGAGTCCGAGCGGTTGGAAACCTCCATCGTCACGCTGAATCCGTCGGACAAGCCGGCCTTGGCGAGCAGCTCCTTCGCCTTGGCGACGTCGAGCTTGAACGGCGTCTCGTTGTCGGCGCCGAGCTGCCCGTCCGGCAGGAAGGTCTGGTGGATGACGCCGGTGCCGTTGAACATCGTCTTCTGCAGCCCGTCATAATCGACCAGCCACTTCATGGCCTGGCGCGCGTCTTTGTTGCCCAAGTACTGGTTCTTGGTATTGAGGCCCATGTACCAGAGCGTGGACTTCGGATAGGACTGGAACTTGATGTTCGCGTCGCCCTTCACCGCCTTCAGCTGGTCGCCGGTCAGGTTGCGCGCGATGTCGACATCGCCTTTCTGCAGCAGCAGTTGCTGGGTGGCGGTCTCGGTCACGTTCTTGATCAGGACGTGCTTCATGTGCGGCGCGCCGTCCCAGTAGCTGTCGTTGCTGTCCAGGACCAGCGACTCATTCGGCTTCCAGCTCTTGTAGATGAAGGGGCCGGAGCCGGCTTCGTTGGTCTTCAGCCAGTTGTGGCCCAGATCGCCGTTCTCCTCATGCGACATGGCAAGGTGCTTGTCGACCACGACGCTGGTGTAGGACAGGCAGTTGAGGAAAAAGCTCGGCGCGTAGGCGGCGTCCAGTTCGACCTCGACGGTCAGCGGGTCCTTCACGCGCACCTTGTCCTTTACGTTGTCCTTGGTCAGGCCGAACTGGTTCATGATGAAGGCCGGGTTCATGTCCAGCATGACGAACCGTTCCATCGAGAACTCGACATCGTCGGCCGTGATCGAATTGCCGCTGTGGAACTTGAGGCCCGGCTTCAGCTTGAAGGTGAAGACCTTGCCGTCGTCGCTGACCGACCAGCTCTCGGCCAGCTGCAGCTTCAGCTGGGTCGGATTGGCCGGATCGATCACCACCAGGCGGTCATAGGTGTTGGCCATG
>JAWKVL010000064.1:0-23398 GCA_041398065.1 Dongiaceae bacterium
CTCGTTCACCATGGATGACAAACACTGGCATCCGCGCCTTCGCAATCTTGTCGATGCTGGCAAACTTGTCCTTGATCAGCCAGTCGAAGGCGAACAGCGGATAGCGCGCGCGGGCCGACAGCAGGATCGAAGCGAACGGCGCTTCCAAGACCAGCGCGGCGGCATCGCCTTCGGTCGCCATCTGGACCGCGACGGCCGCCCCTAACGACTCTCCGTATAGCACAAGGTCTTTTCTGGCGACGCCTTGCTTGGCCAGCCAGTCGAGGTGAGCGCGCGCATCCTCATAGAGTCCCGGTTCGCTCGGCCGTCCCGGGTTGCCGCCGTAGCCACGATAGCCGACCAGCAGGACTCCGAAGCCGTGATGAAGATAGGTCAAGACCCGCTCTTGCCGGTCGCCAAGCGTTCCGGCGTTGCCATGAAAATACGCGATGGTGCGGTACCCCGGCTTGGCCGGCGCGAACCACGCGGTCAGCGCCAATCCGTCGGCGCTGACTATGGTTTCCTCGCGCATGAAGGCGGCAACCGTCGAACCGGGGAGATCGAGTGGTCCAAAGCCGGGATGGAAGACGTGACTGCGCTGTGTTGCCCAGAGATAGCAAACCATCGCCGCATACACAGCCCCGACAGCGACCAACACGCCAAGCACAGATCCCAAGACGCCTTTCCCCTTCACGATCGATCGCCTGCAGCTGCTCTATGCCCGTCAAATCGACGGGCAACGGGTGGCCTCATGGTTGCCAGAAGCGGCTCCAAGCGCCAAGTGCTAACCCGCTGATCGCGCGCCTTCGGCTCAATTTGCAGAATGCTATGTCGTTGGGCAGGCAGGCCATTCCGGCAAATAAAGCGCATGAAGACCGGCGTCCAAACCTCGAATTGGTCTTCGAGTTCCTGTTTTGCCCCCCAATCGGGCTTGCTTTTTGCAGTAAATCAGCCCCATGCTAAGTATGGCGTTGCAGCGAGGGGTCAATCGCACGCGGTTGGCCGGGGTGTTGGAGCGCTCGCGTGGGGTCTTCGACTGAGAGTTGGACATGTCCGATCAAAATCAAGGCGGCTCTGCAACCGAGTTGCGGGGCCGCATCAAGTGGTTCAATCCGGAGAAGGGGTTTGGTTTCGTTACGCCTGCCGACGGTGCGCCCGATGTCTTTCTGCATATCTCAGCCCTGAAGGATGCGGGGCTGCAGGATGCACCGGAAGGGGCGACCATTCATTGCGAGGTCGGTCAGGGCCGTAAGGGCGTTCAGGTGACGCGCGTGATTACGCTCGACACCAGTACCGCCACACCGCGTCGTCCGCCTCAACGCCGTCCGTTCGGTGGCGGTGGCGGCGGTCATCGCGGGCCGGGTGGCGGTGGTCCTCGCGGCGGTTACGAGCCGCGCTAGGGCCTGGCGACGAACGCAAAGCCGCGCCACAGGGGGTCTGGGCGACGCTGTTCGATTGGGGGGTCGAGCAGCGAGAGGGAATCTGTTTTCCACACTTGACTGAGAGCGAAGAGCGTGGCGGCACACAGGGTCGCGCGTCACCTATCGGTGCGCGCTATGCCGGATAGGTGATCGAGAGGATCTCGAGCTCAAGGTCGCCCGCTGGCCGCTTCCACACCACCGCGTCGCCGACCTTGGCGTCGGTCAAGGTGCGGGCCAAGGGCGAGACCCATGACAGCTTGCCGATGGCGGCGTCCGCCTCGTCCTCGCCGACGATCTCGAATTTGCGGCGTGTGCCCTCTTCGTCTTCGGTCTCAACGGTCGCGCCGAATGCGACACGATCCTTGGGCTGTGCCGCCGGGTCGATCACGATGGCCCGAGCGATGCGGTCCTGGAGATAGCGGATATCGCGCTCCAGCGCATGCTTGGCATCCTGATCGATGAGTTCGTTGCCCACCGGCTCGACCATGCGCTTGTGCGCCTCCTCCAGCCCAGCGAGCTGCTGGTGGAGCGCATCGAGACCGGCAGGCGTAATGTGGTTCGGATACGGACTTTGCGGCCGTTCCGGAAGCTCATTGCCCTGCTCGTCGTTCTCCTTGACGAATGCGCGGCTCATGCTTGACCCGATGTTGCGGACGTCATATCCCCAATACACTCCAACAGATTTGGTTGCCGGTCAAAGGAATCTGGTGGCAATGCCGGATGGCCCGTCGCGCCGCCAAATTCTGATGATTGAGCATAACAATCCAATGAAACCAAGCGCCTAAAGCTGGATTAGAAGATGTCGAAAAGATTCGACGTAGTGATTGTCGGCGGCGGCGTCATCGGCTCCTCTGCGGCCTATTTCCTGGCGGCGGAACAGGCCTTCGGCGGCACCATTGCGGTGGTGGAACGCGACGCCACATATGCCGAAGCAGCAACGCCGCGCTCAGCCGGGGGCATCCGGCAGCAGTTCTCGACCCCCGAGAACGTCCTTATTTCGGCCTTTGGCGCTTCCTTCATCAAGTCAGTGAAGGAGCATCTCACGGTCGGCGGCGAAGAGCCCAATCTGCAATTCCACGAAGGCGGCTATCTGTTCCTGGCGACCGGCTCGGGGCTCAAGACCCTGCTCACGAACCAGCAGCTCCAGCACGAACTCGGCGCCGAGACCCAATTGCTCAATCCGGCGGAACTGGCTGCGGGCTTCCCCTGGCTCAATTGCAGCGATCTTGCCGGTGGCAGCTTCGGTCCGCGCAATGAAGGCTGGCTGGATCCCTACAGCCTGTTGCAGGCGTTCCGGCGCAAGGCGCGCGCGCTCGGCGTCACCTACATCCAGGACGAGGTGGCGGGGCTCGATCTGGCACAAAGTCGCGTGACCTCGGTCTCCCTGCGCTCGGGCGAAAAGATCGAATGCGGTGCCGTCATCAATTGCGCCGGTGTCAACGCCTGGCGCGTCGCGGCCTGGATCGGCCTCGACCTGCCGGTCCGTCCGCGCAAGCGCCTGGTCTATGTCTTCGATTGCCGTGAGGAGCTGACCGACGTTCCGCTGACGATAGACCCGACCGGCGTCTGGTTCAGGCCGGAAGGGGCCAACTTCATCTGCGGCGTCTCTCCGGACGAAGGCAACGATCCCGACAGCACCGACTTCGAGCTCGACTACAGCCCGTTCGAGGAGCTGATCTGGCCGACCCTCGCCCACCGCGTGCCGGCCTTCGAGGCGATCAAGCTGATCCGGGCCTGGGCGGGACACTACGACTACAACACGCTCGACCAGAACGTCATCATCGGCCCCGCGCCGCACGTGCCGAACTTCCTGATGGCGAACGGGTTCTCCGGCCACGGCCTGCAGCAATCCCCCGCCATCGGCCGGGCGCTCAGCGAGCTCGTCACGTTTGGCGGATATCGCACGCTGGATCTGCGCCGTTTCAGCTATGATCGGGTGCTGAACGGACAGGCGATCCGCGAAGCCAATGTGGTGTGACTGAAGGGAGACGGACATGGCCACCAACACGGCTCTCATCTCCATCCTGTGCGAGGACCGCGCCGGCTTGATCGCCGACGTGACGGGGCGGCTCTTTGACCTCGGCATCAATCTCGGCGACACGACCTTCGCGGTCCTCGGCGGTGGCGCGGAGTTCACCATCGTGGCGAAACTGCCGGCCGATGTGACGGTCGAGGAGGTCGATGCCGAGTTGCGCGACCTGCCGTCCCTGCACAACGCACAGCTCACGGTCGCGCCGTTCGCCTATCGCGAAAGCCACGACCAGTCGGCGCACATCACCCACAGGATCGAGATCACCGGCGATGATTCACCCGGCCTGATCGCGCGCCTCAGCGAGGCGTTCCGCCCGATGGGCGCCAATATCGTGCGCCTCAATTCCGAGAGCGTGCCCGGCCGCAGCGGCGCGCGGTTCCTGCTGCGCATCGCGGTCTCGGTTCCAGAGGAAAAGGCCGCGGTCTGCATGGCGACCGTCGCCAACACCGCGGGCCAGATGAACCTCTCCTGCCGCTGGCAGCAGGTCTAGGGCTTCGGGCAGGACAGGTTCTGTTCCGCCCGCTCGACGTCCAGCACGTAGCGCGGGCGGGTCGTGCATTGCGTGGAATAGGTTGCGATCGTCTCCCGCAGCGCGATGACCTGTTTGTTGTAGGCCGGTCGAATCTGCAGCTGGATCAGGTTTCGCAGCGCGATCTGCTGGGCGATCATATCCTGCAGGACCTGCTGGCCGACCAGGTCGGTTGACGGCGTCTTCAGCGCCTGCTGCTTGATCTGCACATCGAGATTGTTGAGCTCCTGTTGCCGTTCCTGGAGCAACCCGCTCTGCACGTCGAGATTGGCCTGTTGCTGCTCGATATCCTGCTTCTGACACAAGCACGCCGCGATCTCATCTGAGGTCATGGCCGGTCCCGTTGGCGTCTGGGACTGTGCCTGTGCACGGCGCAAACCACCGATCTCGTCACCGGTCGAGGCGAAGGCAGCAATCAGGGCAGCTGAAAAAAGCAAGCGGGCGGCGGAAAGACGACGCATCGGCGGCTCCGGCGAAAGTGTGATTCCCATATCGATTCCACCAGGATTATGGCAGTGTTCCGGCACGTTCAACAACCCGCTCAAACCCTCACCCCGCCCCATGCGCATTGCAATCGTCGGCGCCGGCCTTCTGGGCGTGGCTTCCGCATACTACCTGGCGAAAGACGGACACGAGGTCCTGGTGCTCGACCGGCAGAGCGCGCCCGCGCGCGAGACCAGCTTCGCCAATGCCAGCCTGCTGACTCCAAACCATTCTTTCTCCTGGGCCGCTCCCAGCGCGCCTGGCCTGTTGCTGCGCTCGCTCTGGCAGACCGACAGCGGCCTGCGCCTCAAGCCGCACATGAACTTTCAGCTGTTGGATTGGGGCCTGCGCTTTCTGCGCAACTGCACGCCCGGCCGGCACCGCGACAACAGCCTCGCCAAGACCAGATTGTGCTTCTACAGCATGGCGGAGACCGAACGGGTCACGCGGGAAACCGGCATCGCCTGGCAGCGCGGCTCGGATGGCATCCTCTACCTGTTTCGCGACCGGCGGGAGCTGGAGCACAACGATCGGAGCCTGGCCCTGCTACGTGAGGCTGGCGCGGATATCGCGCCGATTTCGTGGGACGAGGTGGTGGCAATCGAGCCGGCGCTGGAGCATGTGCGCTCCAAGTTCGTCGGTGCTCTGCTCGGCCGCTCCGACGAAGTGGGCGACGGACGGCGCTTCACAGAAGCGCTGGCCGAGGTCTGCAAGACGCTCGGCGTCGCCTTCCGGCTTTCCACCGAGATCGGTGGTCTGGAGATTGCGGGCGATCGCGTGGCGGCGCTGAAGACGTCCACCGGCCAAATCAAGGCGGATGCATTCGTGTTGGCTGCCGGCAGCTATTCGCCGCAGCTCGCGCGCCACGCCGGACTGCACCTGCCAATCTACCCCGTGAAAGGCTACTCGATCACCGCGCCGGTCGGAGATCCGGACCAAGCCCCAAGAACGGGCGGCCTCGATGAGGGTAATCTGGTCACCTTTGCGCGCCTGGGCGATCGCGTACGCATGACTTCGGTTGCCGAGGTTGTCGGTTATGATACCGGCTATCGAACCGAGAATTTTTCGAAAATCCTAGCGACCGGCCGCGAGCTGTTCCGCGACGGCATCGACCTTGAGCGCGCGGAATACTGGGCCTGCCTGCGCCCCGCGACGCCGGACGGACCGCCGATCATCGGCCCAAGTCCCGTGCGCAATCTGTGGCTTAACACCGGCCACGGCTATTTGGGCTGGACCATGTGCTGCGGCTCCGCCCGCCTGCTGGCCGACCAAATGGCCGGCAGGCAAGCGGAACTCGACACCCGCCTGTATCGTTATGGACGATATTGATGTGAGAATCGGGGGGCGTGGTAATCACCCGTTAAAGTGCCTAGATTAGGAATCTATGAGCATGAACCTCACGCGCACTCTTCTGGCCTGTTCGGCATTCGCAGTGTTGCTGGGTCAGACGGCACTGGCCGAGGAACCTATTTCAGGTAATGAGCAGGCGTCGCTCACCGCCGATGCGGTCGCAATCGCCAGCGCGACGAGCTACAAGCCGATTGCCCCCGGCTCCGCCTTGGACATCTCCAGCGCCTCGAACACTCAGTTGGCGAACAATGCCGTCGAATTGACCACTGGCACATTGAAACAGCAAGGCTATGTGATCTCGCGCGATGCACCGTACGCGATCGATGTCATCGCGGTGCTGGTTCGCGGCGTCGGGCAGGAGCAGAAGGTTCCGCGGGTCACGCAGGGAACGATCCGGGGCGACGAGTACACCAATTCGGACAAGAGCGCGGCCAATGACCCGCTGACTCAGGGCAACTTCTTCGACAACAGCCGGGGCGCATTCCTGTCGCCCGCCGAGCCGCAAAGAGGTGGTCACCTGCTGCGGGTCAGCCTGTCGGTTTATGACCGCAAAAGCGGCCTCTATGTCTGGCGCGGCCAGGTCGAGCGCGACAGCCTCGAGGTCGACATCGATTCATCGATGCAGCAGATGGTCCCCGCCCTGCTCGCCCATTTCGGCAAGTCGCTGCCGCCGACCGGCATTCCCCTGAAGTAGCCAGTCAGCCGCTACATGAAGTCCCGCCGGATGGAAAAGACATCCTGGTCGGAGAAGATTCGCTCGCCGTTGAAATAGGCGTCCACAGTCGCCGTCAGGTGGAAGTGCGTGAGATCGCCGCTCAGCGTCGTTCGCGTGACGGTGCGCGCAGTCCAAGTCCCGCGCGACAACTCGTGGTGATAGACGCAATCGGCCTCCGCTGAGAGCGGATCATCCGGGCGGACGCGATAGCGCTCCGTCCCGCCGCAATCCAACCGCCAGTCGATGTCTTGGTAGTGCACGCCGCCGCTGTCCTTGACCATCGTCAGCTCGGTCGCGCCGGTCGCCACGTCGCGCGTGACGGTGCGGTGCCAATCCTCCGGGCGCGTAACGGTGTAGGGCTCGGGCGCGGATTTGACGGGCGGGCCGAATGCCCGCAAGTCGGAATCCTCGACGTGCGGCGGACGGGCCGGCAATTCCAGTTTGCTGTCGTGGGTGTGGACAGTGACCGTGGCAGCCAGCGGCGCCGGCCAAAGCTGCGGCCAGCAGGCGGTCGAGATCGCGACCCGCAACCGGTGGCCTGCCGCCACCTCGTGGGCGATGGTGTTGAGCGCGATCTCCGCGTGATAGATCCTGCCGGCTTCCAGCGGCACCGGATTGGCCTGGTCCCAGGCGTGATTGAGCCCGAACAGAGTATAGGTGATGCGGGTCGATGCGCCATCCGGCGCCACGTCGTTGAGACGCACGCAGATCTTCGCCACCGGCTGGTCGACTGAGAATGCGAGACGCAGGCGCGGCGTTCCGAAGAACGCGAGCGGTGCAGCCAGCGGCAAGGTGTCGAAGCATAGCGAGCAGCCATCATCGCTCCGCTGGTCGCCGGGAAAGTCGCCGTCGCTGCCGCCATAGGAGCACCACTCGACCGTCATCGCCCCGGCATTCTGTGGCGACTTGATGGACAGCGCCGCGTCCGGCTGCCGGGCGGGCTCCAGACCGCGTGCACCGAGCCAGAAGTCCTGCGTCGCTATGCGCGGCGCCGGCCAGTCGCGATGCGCGATCCAGCGGCCGGGCCGCAGCGTCGCGCAGGGATCGGGCAAATGCGAGGCGTTCATCCAGACTCTCAGCTTCGGCTCGCGCATCAGGCCGGTGTCGCGGTCCTTCAGCCAATGATCCCAGAATCGCAGCGCCTCCTGCAGGAAGCCGATCGCCGGCCCGGGCTGCGCCTTGTTGGGATAAGCATGGCCCCAGGGCCCGATGAGCCCGATGCAGGGCGCCTTGAGCTTTTCCACGAGCCGCGCGACCGCGTTGGAATAGCCGTCCTCCCAGCCGCCGATCGCGAACACCGCGCATTGGATGGCATCGTAGTTTTCGCAGACCGAGCCCTGACGCCAGTAGGGATCGCGCCGCTGATGGGCGTACCAGATGTGGGCCGGATACCTGTAGTGCTTGAGGCGCGCGAGCCACATGTCGCGCCAGCTTTCCCCGACGATCGCCGGGTCCGGCGGCTGCGAGACGAACGCATACATCGCCGACGACCACGCGAAATTGTCATGCAGCAGGCAGCCCTGCATGTAGTGCACATCGTCATTGTAGCGGTCGTCGGACGCGCACAGCGTCATGATGGCCTTGAGCGCCGGTGGCTGGTGCATGGCGACCTGGAGCGCGTTGAACCCTCCCCAGGAGATTCCCATCATCCCGACTTGGCCGCTGCACCAGTTTTGCGCCGCGGCCCAGGCGATCACCGCCAGCAGATCCGCCTGCTCCGCTAAGGTATACTCGTCGTCCGGCAAGCCTTCTGACTCGCCGGTGCCACGCAGATCGACCCGCAGGCACGCATAGCCGTGGCCGGCGAAATAGGGGTGCATTTCCTCGTCGCGGGTCTTCAGCCCGTCGCGCTTGCGATAGGGCACACACTCGATGATCGCCGGCACTGGGCTGGCGTCCACATCTTCCGGCAACCACATGCGCGCCGCCAGGCGTACGCCATCCGGCATTGCGATCCACAGATTCTCGACGCAGCGGATCGGCCGCGGGAATTCGCTCACCACCTGCATGGCGCCCTCAGCTGAGAACGAAGTAAGCGAGCAGCGGCAAGGTCAGGAACGACAGGGCCGTGGAGATCACGACCATGGCCGCCACGTCGGCGTGAGCGCGGCCGTAATACTGCGCGAACAGGAAGTTGAACACCGCCACCGGCATCGAGCTCTGGATGATGAGGACGCCGGATGCCGTCTGCGGCAGACCGTAGAGGTGGGCGATGACGAGTGCGATCAGGAACCCGCCAGCCAGGCGCACCAGGGACAGCAGCAGGTTGCGCCCCAGCGCGTTCACCTTGAGCTGCGCCAGCGAGACGCCCAGGGTCAGCAGCATCATGGGGATGGTGATTCCGCCCAGCACGCCGATCGTATTGTCGATCCAGGCCGGCAGCTTGAGGCCGAGCGACAACAGAATCACCGAGATCAGCACAGCGTAGATGGTGGGCGTGCGGACCAGCCGCGACAGCGAGAGGTTGCCCGCCGACAGCGAGATCCCAAGCGTGAATTGCAGCGTGACGGTGCAGCTGAAATAGACGACGGCGAGCGCCAGCCCTTCCTGCCCGAACGCGAACAAGGCGAGCGGCAGGCCCATATTGCCGGTGTTGGGGAAGGTCAGCGCCGGCAGATACGAATTGGGCGACAGCTTCATGACGCGCAACACGACGAACCCGAGCACCAGGAAGCCCGCCACGGCCGTCAGCACCGCCACGCCCATCTGCACCAGGATGGTCGGGTCGATCTCCAGCGCCATGAGCGAATGCGCAACCAGGCAGGGAGTGCCGATATTGGTCGCAATGTCGGTCAGGAATACGCTGTCGAAGCGGCGGCCCATCTTGGCCCAGGTGAACCCGATTCCTGCAACCAGCAAGACCGGCAGGACCACCGCACTCAATTGACTCAGCAAGAACCCATTCCCCCGGACTCACGACCTGCGCCCCCGCATATTGCATTGGAAGGGCGATTGCCGCACCCCCGACCTTCGCCCTACGATGGATGCGGCGAAGCTGTACACAGCTTTGACTAAGTTGGCAATTCGATGAGGAAAACTGCATGCGGTTCAACCAGTTCGGCGGCCATGCAGCGATTGCGCTGCTGGAGGCCTACGGCGTCGATACCGTGTTCGGAATTCCGGGCGTTCATACGCTGGAACTCTATCGGGGCCTTGCCGACCGCAAGATGCGCCATATCGGCGTCCGGCATGAGCAGGGCGCCGGTTTCATGGCCGATGGTTACGCGCGCGCTTCGGGCCGCCCCGGCGTCTGCTGCCTCATCACCGGCCCCGGACTGATGAATGCCGCAACGCCGATCGGCCAAGCCTATTCCGACTCCGTCCCGGTCCTGGTGCTGGCCAGCGTCAACGACAGCGACGACCTCGGCAAAAGCCGCGGCCGGCTGCATGAGATCACTGACCAACACGCGGCGATCGAACCGCTGACCGGTTTGACCCGCACCATCCGAACTGCCGCCGAGTTGCCGGACGCAATGGCCGACGCCTTCCGCCTGTTCGAGGCCGTTCGGCCACGGCCTGCTGTCCTCAACCTCACGCTCGACATGCTGCGTGCGCCGGCCGCCATCGGTGAGGCGAAGTGCATCAGGTCAAAGCGGCCAATTCCCATCGAAGCCGACCTCGCGGCGGCAGCCGAGCTGATCGACGCGGCGGAGCGGCCGATGGTCATCTTCGGCGGCGGCTGCGTCGACTGCGCCAATGAGGCACGCGCCTTTCTCAGGAAGTCCGGCACCATCGCCGTCACCACCGCGGCCGGCAAGGGCGTGATCGCGGATTCCGATCCTGCGACGCTGAGTTCGAGCCTGCAGAGCGAAGCAACGCAGAAGGCGCTGGCCGAGGCTGATCTGGTCATCGCAATCGGAACGGAACTTGCAGAAACAGACCATTGGAGCAAGTCGCTCACCTTCCGCGGCAAGCTGATCCGCATCGATCTCGACCCACCGACCCTAACCCGCGATTATCCGCCGGCCGTGGCCATCCTGGCCGATGCGGGTCCGACCCTGGCTGCGCTGACCGAGCGGATCCGCACCCGCCGCGCTCCGGACGGGTCGCGGATCGCGCAGATCCGTGCAGCCAACGCATCGGAGATCCAGCCGCTCGAGCAAACGCACATCGCCGTGCTGGATACGGTGCGCGCGGCCTTGCCGGGGGACGGACAGGTCTTCTCCGACATGACCCAGATCGCCTACACCGCCAACTTCTATTTTCCGTGCGAGGTGCCGCGCCGCTGGTTCCACCCATTCGGCTTCGGGACGCTGGGTTACGCGATGCCGGCAGCGATCGGCGGCAAGATCGCCTGCCCTGACCGCCCGACCATCGCGATCGCCGGCGACGGCGGCTTCCTGTTCACCCTGCAAGAGTTGGGCACAGCGGTGGAGTTGGGCCTCGCCCTTCCCATTCTGCTCTGGAACAACGATGCCTTCGGCCAGATCGCCCAGGGCATGAGGGCGCGCGACATCCCGGAGATGGGCGTGCGCCAGCGCAACCCCGACTATCTGGCACTGGCGCGCGCTTTCGGCGCGGAGGCGGTGCGGCCAGATAGCCTGAAGGGCCTGCAGGATGCGATCGCGGTTGCGCTCACCGCCAGTGGGCCGACGCTGATCGAAGTCCGGGAGGATTCGCCGTTTCTCTCCTAGGCCTCGGCAAAAACTGCCGACCCAAGGTTTGAGCCATGCGCGACACCTGGTTGATTTTTCAACTTATTTTCTGATTAACGGAATGGCATGGGGCTTGCGTTAACGATCTTGGTTAGAAGAACCAAGGAGACCACCCTATGCTGCCCGTTCTGGCTCAAGCCCTCGAAGACCCGCGTCCGATGAGCGACGCGGAACAGCGCGTCGCCTGCTTCGAAATGTTCAACACGTTCTGGCAGGACGCCGCGGACCGCGGCATCCCGTTCGACACCATCGGCACCATGACGATCTCCGCCGCCTTGTTCGCGCTGGTCGCGGCCCATGGCCAGGAGACGACCGCCGAGTTCGTGCACGATCTGGTCAATATCATCCGCTCCGGCGAATTCAATTTGCCGACAGCCACGCACTGACCCGTTCGACAGCGACCGCCGAAACCATTAAGAGTCCCCTGCGCCGATCCGGGCGCGGGAACTGGGTTCGACGGTCGAGGATATGCTGTCTCGTGTTCTGATTTGTCTGGCGCTGCTTGGCGGCGCGGCGGCACCGATATTGACGGCGGTGCCCGCCATTGCCGTCACCATGAGTGATGTGCACAAGGCGATCGCCGAAAAGCGTTCGTTCGACGCGTTCCAGGATTTGCTGGAACTCGCCCCGTCTGGCGATGCGGAAGCCCAGTTCGCGCTGGGCGATATGTACCGCTGGGGCGACGTGGGGTCGGTGAACTTCGAGAAGGCGCTTTACTGGTACACCCGCTCCGCGAAGCAGGGCAACGTGGACGCGATGCTCGGCCTTGCCGGCATGTACGGCCATGGCCAGGGTGTCCAGCAGGACAAGGCGGCCGCCTATCGCTGGCTGGTCCTCGCCAGCAGCCAGCACCTCGATGAGAAATCGGCCGCCATCGTCGCCGCCGCCCGCGATGACCTGGGCAAGCATCTGACGCCCGAGCAGATAGAGGCCGCCCTGGCCGAAGCCCGGAGCTTCGAGCCAAAACCGGAGAACTGATGCTCCGGCTCGATCAGATCGAGGCGGCCGCATCCCTCGTGCATGGGGCGATCGGAGCAAGTCCGCAGATTTCCTGGCCTCTCCTCTCCCAGCGCATCGGCGTGGAGACCTGGGTCAAGCACGAGAACCACCTGCCGACCGGCGCCTTCAAGGTGCGCGGCGGCCTTACCTACGTCGCGCGCTTGCGCCGCGAGCAGCCGGATGTCCGCGGTGTCATCGCCGCAACGCGCGGCAACCATGGCCAGAGCGTCGCGTTCGCGGCCCGGCAGTTCGGCCTTCCCAGTGTCGTGGTCGTGCCGCATGGTAACAGCCGCTCCAAGAACGCCGCGATGCGCGCCTATGGCGCGGAGCTGATCGAGACCGGCCACGATTTCCAGGCGGCTTACGAGGCCACCCAGGCGATCGCGCAGGACCGCGGGCTGCATTTCCTGCGCTCGTTCCATCCATGGCTGCTCGAGGGTGTCGCCACCTACGGCTGGGAACTGATGCGAACGGCGCCCGACCTCGCCACCATCTATGTGCCGATCGGGCTGGGGTCGGGCATCTGTTCCACCATCCATGCCCGCGATGCGCTCGGCCTCAAGACCGAGATCGTCGGCGTGGTGGCCGAAAACGCCGCCGCCTACGCCTTGTCATTCGAGGCCAGGAAGCCGATCTCGACCAACAGCGCAGATACCATCGCGGATGGCGTCGCCTGCCGCGTACCGGTCGACGACGCGCTCGAGATCATCTGGCGCGGTGCGGCGCGCATCGTTCGCGTCAGCGAAGACGAGATCAAGACTGCCATGCGCGCCTATTTCGCCGACACCCATAACGTTGCCGAGGGCGCTGGCGCGACACCGCTCGCCGCCGCACTCAAGGACAAGGAGCGCAAGCCGGGCAAAGTCGGTCTCGTCCTCTCCGGCGGCAACGTCGATGCAGACGTGTATGCGGAGGTGTTGAGCGGAACGTGATGCTCCCGGCCCGCGCGGCGACCGGCCCTATTCCTTGGCACAAGCCGTGTAGCTGGCCGCCTGATGGAAGTTGGAGGAGACGGCCCGCACCTTGATCTTGCTCGCGCCGAGAATCTCGGCGCAACCGCCGCTGAGATTGCCGCTGGTCTTCCAGTAGCCGTTGGCCTTCCAGGTGACATTTACAACGCTGTTGCTGCCTTCGCCGACACAAACGGCGGCATCCAGCTTGTCCCCGTCGGCACGCGCGAGCGTTACGTCACGCGGACCTTCGACGAAGCCCGATTGGGAGCTTGTATCGCAAGCGCTCACCTTGTCCGCGCTGACCACGCGATATTGCTCGGCCTGCGCAAATGGCCCGCCGGCTACGATTGCGGCAAGGGCGATCGAAAGCAGATTCATCAGATTCGAGACTTTCATGCTGCGCCCCCATCTGTTGAGGTCGTGAGAGCGGCCGCGAGGGCCGCCCAGTGATCAAAGGACCAAAACGGCGCGAGTTCCAGCTGTCTTGTGGTATGGGACCGCACCCATCGACGACGCCTGTGCGTTGAGCCGTCAACCCTCGCGGATGCAAGAAAACATTCTTGCGGCATCGCCAGTGCCGATCACCTGCAAGCGCTTGTCACTGCCAGTCCAACGCTCCTTGCCATCGCCGGAGATCATCACCACCCGCCGGTCTGGAGCCACTCGCGTACTTCGGTGAGGCGGTCGTTGCCCCAGAAAGGCTCGCCATCGACGATCACGAACGGCGAGCCGAACACACCCTTGTCCATCGCCTGCTGCACCTCGGAGCGCAGCCGTTCCTTGACCGCTGCGTCCTGCATGCCGGCGCGGACGGCCGCGCTGTCATGGCCGAGGCTGACAGCCAACTCCGCCGCAGCCTCAGGTTCCGCCGGCGGCTTGCCCTCCGCGAAGGCCGCGTGATAGGCGGCGCGCGCATAGGTCTTCGCGTCGTCGGGGGACTGGCCGTCCAGCCAGTAGAACACGCGGCAGGCATAGACCGACGAAAACGGAAAACCCTCCGGAAGTTCGAACTTGACGCCCAGCTTGCGCGCGCTGCGCGCCATGTCGTGCGCCGCATAGGGGCCGCGCAAGGTCTGGCTCACCAACGGCGTCTGGCCGGTCGTCTTGAAGACGACGCCGAGCAGGATCGGCCGCCAGGTCACGGCCCGGCCGAACTCCGCCGCGATCGCATCGATGCGCTGGGCGCCGAGATAGCCGTAGGGCGAGGAGAAATCGAAATAGAACTCGATCGGCCCGCCCGTCATGCGCCGCGCTCCAGCAGTTCGCGCGAGATGATGATCTTCTGGATGTCGCTGGTGCCTTCGTAGATCTTGCACACACGCACGTCGCGATAGATGCGCTCCACCAGGAAGTCCTTGAGGAAGCCATAGCCGCCGTGGATCTGGATGGCGTCGGAACAGACCTTCTCGGCCATCTCGGTCGCGAACAGCTTGGCCATTGCCGCGTATTTCAGCGCGCGCGCACCGGTTGCCCGCACCGCACAGGCATGCTGGGTCAAGGCGCGCGCCGCCTCGATCTGGGTCGCCATGTCGGCGAGGCGGAACGCGATCGCCTGGTGCTCGCCGATCGGCTTGCCGAAGGTCTTGCGCTCCTTGGCGTATCTGGCCGCTTCCTCGAATGCCGCACGCGCCATGCCGATGGCCTGGGCCGCAATCCCGATGCGTCCGCCTTCGAGGTTGGCGAGCGCGATCTTCAACCCCTGCCCCTCTTCGCCCAGCCTGAGGTCGGCTGGAATCCGGCAATCCTGGAACACCAGCTGCGCAGTGTCGGATGCGCGCTGACCCAGCTTGTTCTCCAAGCGCGCGACCTCGAAACCCTTGGTGCCTTGCGGAACCAGGAAGGCGCTGATGCCGTGCTTGCCGGCGGCTGGGTCGGTGACCGCGATCACCAGCGCGACGCCGCACCGCTTGCCGTTGGAGATGAACTGCTTGCTGCCATTGAGGACGTAGGAATCGCCGTCCCGTACCGCGCGGGTCTTGATCGCCGCCGCGTCCGATCCGGCGCCGGGTTCGGTCAGGCAGAACGCGCCGACCATGCCGCCGGTCGAAAGCGGCCGCAGGAACCGCTGCTTCTGCGCCTCGGTCCCGAAATTGAGGATCGGCAGGCATACGACCGACGTATGCACGCTCATCAGCGTGCTGACCGAAGCGTCGCCCGCGGCCAGTTCCTCCACCACCAGCGCATAGGTACCATAGTCGACGCCGGCGCCGCCCCATTCTTCGGGCACCAGCATCCCCATGAGGCCGAGTTCCCCCATCTTCTTGACGACTTCGTCGGGAACGTAGCCGGCCGCTTCCCACTCGGCGGCATGCGGCTTCAGCTCGCCCTCGGCGAACGCGCGCGCCATGTCGACGATCTGTTGCTGCTCTTCGGTCAGGGTCATGAAGGCTCCTTCGAACGTTACCAGGGAAGTTGCCGGCCGGTGTAGTCGTAGAAATGCCCGCTCTCCGCCTGGGTCACCTTGTCGATGATGCGGCGAATACCGGTAATGCTCTGCTCGATCGTGACCGGTGCGCCGGAGCCGCCCATATCGGTTTGCACCCACCCGGGATGGATCAGCAGGATGATGATGCTGTGATTCCGGAGCTCATGGGCGGCATTCGCCATCACCATGTTGAGCGCGGTCTTGGAGCTGCGATAGGCATAGGTCCCGCCGCCCGGTCCATCGCCGATCGAGCCGACCTTGCTGGAGATGTTCACCACTTTCTTCTGCGTGCTCGCCATCACGTTGTCGAGCAGCGCCGCCAGCACGAGGTACGGCGCGATGGTGTTGACTTCGAAGATCTGCTTCCATATCGCGACATCGGTTTCGCCAAACGGCCGGCGGTCGCCGTGGATGCCCGCATTGTTGATGAGCACGTCGATCGGCGTGCCCTTCAATGCTTTGGCAAGGTGCTGGATCGATTCCTGAGACGCCACGTCCAGCGCATGGACCTCGACGTGCCGTCCGAGTTTCTTGAGCGCGCTGGCCTTGTCCGGCGACCGGCAGCAGGCGATGACGCGCCAGCCATCGGCGGCATATTGCCGGGCGAATTCGAGCCCCAGCCCGCGGCTGGCGCCGGTGACGAGGACTGTCCCGGTATGCATTTCACGATCTCTTGCGCGCGGTGATTTCGATCTCGATCTTCATGCGCGGATCGATCAGGCCGCAAATGATGGCGGTCGAGCATGGGCGGGATTCCGCCAGGAACTCCTTGAACACCGGATAGATCTTCGGCCAGTCCGCGGAATTGACGATATAGTAGGTCGCGCGCACAGCGTCCTTCAACGAGGACCCGACTTTTTGCAGAGCCGCCTCGATATTCCTGAAGCACTGGCGCGTCTGTTCCACCACGTCTTCCGAAATGGACATGGCGGCGTAGTCGAAACCGGTGGTGCCCGAGACGAACACGAAGTCGCCGTCAAGGACAGCGCGGGAATAGCAGGCTTCGGCCTCGAACTTGGAGCCGGAAGAGATGAGCTGGCGGGACATGATGATTTCCTGAATCCTGGGGGACGATCCGCATCCTGCCACCCTCCTAGACCAGGAACAAGGTCGCGAGACCGAGGAACGAGAAGAAGCCCAGAACGTCGGTCGTGGTGGTGAGAAATGGCCCCGCGCCGATCGCGGGATCGAACCCCAGCCTATCCATGATCAGAGGGATGAGCGTTCCCGCCATGCCCGCCCACACCATGTTGAAGATCATCGCGCCCGCCAGGACGTAGCCCAGCTCGCGGTGACCGAACCACCAGCTGGCAATAACGCCCAGTATCGCGGCGAACACCAGGGCGTGAGGCGCACCACCGTGCGCCGGTGATGCCTTGCTTTGCGGGGTGATGTCGCGCGTCGCCGAGGCGCACCTGTGACGGTGATGACCTGAACCCCGGCATTGCCGCCCATGGCGGCGACGATCGGCATCAGGACGGCCAGCGCCACCGTATGCTGGATGGTATCCTGGAACCGGGAGATGACCGTGGCGGCGATCATGGTGTTGATCAAGGTCACAACCAGCCAGCGCACGCGCTGCCACGCGATGATGTGCGGCGGCGCGTGGAAATCAGTATCGGAAGCGCCGACGATCTTCATCAGATCCTCTTCTGCCTCTTCGTCGATCACGCGCACCACGTCGTCCACGGTTACCACGCCGATCAGCCGGCCTGCCGCATCCACCACGGGCGCCGAAACCAGCGCATATTGCCGGAACAGATAGGCGACGGCCTCCTGGTCCATGTCGGCGGGGACGGGGCGCAGCTCCGTCTCCATGATGTCGGCCAGCTTGGTTGCGCGTGGCGAACGCATGGCGCGCGACAACGGCACCGAGCCGGCGGGCTTGTGCGTTTCATCGACCACGAACAGATCGTAGAAATCGTCCGGCAGCTCCTTGGCGGAACGCAGGAAGTCGATGGTCTCGCCGACCGTCCAGTGCGAGGGGATCGCCACCAGCTCGCGCTGCATCAGGCGGCCGGCGCTGTCCTCCGGGAAGGTGAGGCCCTGCTGCAGCAGCACGCGCTCTTCTGCCGGCACGCTCTGCAGCACGCGTTCCTGCTGATCCGGCTCGAGGTCCTCCAGCAGCTCGACCGCATCGTCGGTATCGAGCCCGCTCACCACCTCAGCCACCGCTTTCGGGCCGAGCTGCTCGACCACCTCTTCCCGTACAGTCTCGTCGAGGTGCGAGATGGTTTCCGGCTCGATCACGTGGCGCGTGATCTCGACGAACAGCTTGCGTTCTTCAGGCTCCAGGTGCTCGATGAGGTCGGCGACGTCGGCCGGATGCAGATCCTCGATCAGCGTCTCGACCTGCGGAATGTCGCCCTCGGACAAGGCGGCCGAGACATTCTCCATCAGCTCTTCGGAGGGACCGTAGAGCTCCTCCTCGTCGACGGTCTCGACCGGGGTGCGGTCTTCCTGCGGGGGCTCGGGCTTGGCGGTTTCAGGCCCGGCCATGCGGCTTGCGGTCCTGGGCTTCGACCGCGGCCACGGCCGTCATGTTGATGATGCCGCGCACCGTCGTGGCGGGAGAGAGGATGTGGGCCGGGCGCGCGCAGCCCAGCAGGATGGGACCGATGGTCTGCCCCTCGCCCAGCCCGCGCAGCAGGTTGAGCGCGATATTGGCGGCGTCGAGCGACGGCATGATCATCAGGTTCGCCTTGCCCTTGAGCCGCGAGTTGGGGAACAGGCGCTCGCGCAGCGGCTCGCTGAGCGCGCTCTCCGCGCGCATCTCGCCTTCCACCTCCAGCTCCGCATCGCGCTGCAGGATGAGGCCCAAAGCGCGCCGCATCTTGCGCGCGCTGGCCTCGTTCGAAGTGCCGAAATTGGAATGCGACAGCAAAGCGGCTTTCGGCGCGATGCCGAAGCGGCGCACCACTTCCGCCGACAGGACCGTCATTTCCGCGATTTCCTCGTCGGTCGGATCGGGCTTCACCTCGGTATCGGTGATGAAGACGATTCCGGCCTGTAGGATGAGCGCGGTCAGGGTAGAGAAACCGAGCACGCTCGGCGCCCTGCCGATACAGTCATTGACGTGCCCCAAGTGCGAATGGAACCGGCCGATCGTGCCGCACAGCAGGGCGTCTGCCGCACGCTTGCGCACCATCAAGGCGCCGATCACCGTGCTGCGCGTGCGCACGATGGTGCGCGCATCGTCCGGCGTCACACCTCGGCGCTCGGTCAGGCTGTGGTAGAAGGTCCAGTACTCGTTGTAACGGGGATCGTTCTCCGGGTCGATCAGCTCGAAATGCTGACCTTCGCGGATCCGGAGGCCCAGTTTCTCGATGCGCCGTTCGACGACGCTGCGTCGGCCGATCAGGATCGGCTGCGCCAGCTTCTCGTCCACCACGGTCTGCACGGCCCGCAGCACGCGCTCTTCTTCGCCTTCGGCGTAGACCACGCGCTTGACGTCGCGCCGCGCACGCTCGAACAGCGGCTTCATGATGAGGCCGGAGCGGAATACGAACTGGTTGAGCCGGTCGTGATAGGCGGTCCAGTCGGTGATCGGCCGCGTCGCGACACCGCTGTCCATCGCCGCCTTCGCGACCGCCGGCGCAATCTGCACGATCAGTCGCGGATCGAATGGCCGTGGGATCAGGTATTCCGGGCCGAAGCACGGTGTCTCGCCGCCATAGGCGCTGGCCACGATGTCGGAGGCTTCGGCTTTAGCGAGATCGGCGATCGCCTTGACGCAGGCGACCTTCATCTCCTGATTGATCGCCGTCGCGCCGACATCGATCGCGCCCCGGAAGATGAAAGGGAAGCAGAGCACGTTGTTGACCTGGTTCGGATAATCCGAGCGCCCGGTCGCAATGATGGCGTCCGGCCGCATCGCCCGCGCCTCTTCCGGCAGGATCTCGGGCACCGGATTGGCAAGCGCGAAGATCAACGGATTCTTCGCCATCTGCTTCGCCATCTCCGGCTTCAGCACGCCGGGCGCCGAGAGACCGAGGAAGATATCGGCGCCCGCGATTACTTCAGCCAGGGTGCGCGCGCTGGTCTTCTTGGCGTAGCGCGTCTTGCGCGGGTCCATCAGCTCGGTGCGGCCTTCATAGACCACGCCGGCAATGTCTGTGACGATGATGTTGTCGATCGACATGCCGAGGTCGACGAGCAGGTCGAGACACGCCAGCGCCGCCGCTCCCGCGCCCGAGGCGACCAGCTTCACCTGATCGATCTTCTTGCCCACGACCTGCAGGCCGTTCAGCATCGCTGCCGCCACGATGATCGCCGTGCCATGCTGATCGTCGTGCATGACCGGGATCTTCATGCGCGCCTTCAGCTTGCTCTCGACCTCAAAGCACTCCGGCGCCTTGATGTCTTCCAGGTTGATGCCGCCGAAGCTGGGCTCCAGGCTGGCGATGATGTCCACAAGCTTGTCGGGATCGGTCTCGTTGATCTCGATGTCGAACACATCGAGATCGGCGAACTTCTTGAAGAGGACGGCCTTGCCTTCCATCACCGGCTTGGCGGCCAGCGGCCCGATCGCGCCGAGACCCAGCACAGCGGTGCCGTTGGTGACCACGGCGATCAGGTTGCCGCGGCTGGTGACCTCGGCCGCCGCCTTGGGCTCGGCCACGATCGCCTCGCAGGCCGCAGCCACGCCCGGCGAATAGGCCAGCGCCAGGTCGCGCTGGCTGGCCAGCGGCTTGGTGGCCACAATCGCCAGCTTCCCGGGCCGCGGAAAGCGGTGGTATTCGAGCGCCCCGGCCTTCAGGTTTTCGCCGGTTTTCTTGGTGTCGTCTGGCATACGGTCCCCTGCCCGTCGGATTTCGGCGGATTATAGCCAACGGCGCCGCCATTGCCAGCCGCCGCCCGGCCGTTTAGGCGGGATTCTTCTAGTTTTTTCAGAGCTTTATGGCTGGGCAGGGCATTCAAGCTGGTGCGGTCGAGAAGACTCGAACTTCCACGGGTTGCCCCACAGCGACCTCAACGCTGCGCGTCTACCAGTTCCGCCACGACCGCATCAGAGCCCCCGAAAGGCGGGCCGTAGCCCTTGTCAGAAGCCGACCGGGGGAATAGCAAATCGGGACCCTGCGATCAAGCGCGGAAAGGGCCGGAAAGGCGCAAGACAATCAATGGAATGGCGGGTTTCCGAAGGGCTTATGCCCTATGAGGAGGCGCTCAGCGCGATGGAAGCACGGGTGGAAGCGATCCGCGCCGGGGCCGCGCCGGAGCTGGTGTGGCTGCTGGAGCACCCGCCGCTCTATACGGCGGGCACCAGCGCCAAGTCCGGCGACCTGCTGCAGCCCGACCGGTTCCCGGTCTATGCAACCGGCCGCGGCGGCCAATACACCTATCACGGACCCGGCCAGCGGGTGGCCTATGTCATGCTTGACCTGAAGGAGCGCGGGCCCGATGTGCGGCGCTTCGTTCGCGATCTCGAGGAATGGATCATTCGCACCCTCGCCCGCTTCAACGTGAAGGGCGAGCGGCGCGAAGGCCGGGTCGGCATCTGGGTCGCCCACGACGGACGCGAGGACAAGATCGCTGCCATCGGCGTGCGCGTGCGCCGCTGGGTGACGCTCCACGGCATCGCGGTCAATGTCGATCCTAACCTCGGCCATTTCGGCGGCATCGTGCCATGCGGGATCAGCGACCAGAAGTTCGGCGTCACCTCTCTGGCTCAGCTGGGCTACATCCTGTCCATGGCGGAATTCGACATGGCGCTGCGCGGCGCGTTCGAGGAGGTCTTCGAAAGCGATCTCGCCAGCGCCGCTCAATAGCGGATGTGCGCGCAGAGATAGCGCATGTTGCGGTGGCGCCGGACGCTGAGCTGAAGGATGTCGATCTTCAGCCGAGGATCGATGCGCTTCAGCATCACGACCATCAATTCTTCCGGCAGCGACCAGGCAAGGCCGTGCAGCTGCTCCCGCCGGCCGGTGTCCTCGAACTGCAGAAAGACGTGCGTTCCGGCATGCATCAGGCCCAGGACCTTGCGCAGGAAACCGTCGAGGATCTGGTCTGGGATCTTGCCGCATACATGCCATGCCGCGATGTAGTCGGGACGCGCGGCCTTCGCGGCCGCGAGGCCGCTCTCGTCGATCACCCGGAGGTTCGGCCGCTTGCGCTCGGTGAGATCAGCGCCGATGTAGCGCACGCCCTCATCCAGGAATTCCTGCGCCAGATCGAGGCCCCAGAATTTTTCCGGCTCCAGCAGCTCAAGCACAGGGCGGCCCAGCCGCAGGCTCCCGCAGCCATAGTCGACGAAGGTGTGATGCGGCTGCAGGCCATGGCGCCGCAGCACCTTGACCATCTCATCCTGGCCGCGCGCCGCTTTCGCGGTCGGACCGATCGCCGGGTGCGCCCGCCCGCGCCGCAATTTGCGCGTGACGACCCAGGCGTAATAGGTCTCATACGGCGCGAGGGGATGCCTCAGCCGCCAGAGCGGATAGCGCAGATGGCGGCGATAGAATTTCTTGAATCGCATTCGGGATGAGTTTGGTCGGGTCACGCGGTGGGCAGCTTGCGGAAGCCTGTGCCGGGGTCCTCGGTGCGCTCCTTTGCGCTGACATCTTCCACTTCGGCGGCGGGCGGCCCGCGGCGGCAAGCGATCAGCATCTGTTCCACCCGTTCGGTCGGACCTGCGAACACCGCTTCCACGCGGCCATCGCGGCGATTGCGCACCCAGCCGTCAAGGCCGCGCGCCTGGGCTTCCTGGACGGTCCAGGCACGGAACCAGACACCCTGGACGGTGCCGGAGATGAGCACGTGTACGATCTTGCGGTCGGCCATCGGAACGTCACGCGAATTCGACGATCACCTGGTCGACGGAGAGGCTGTCGCCGGCCTTGGCATGCAGCTTTGCCACCTTGCCGTCGCGTTCGGCACGCAGCAGGTTCTCCATCTTCATCGCTTCGACCACGGCCAATTCCTGCCCCGCCTTGATGTCCTGCCCCTCCTGCACCGCGATCGCGACCAGCAGACCCGGCATGGGCGACAGCAGATATTTCGACATGTCGGGCGGCGTTTTCTCGAGCATGTGTCCGGCCAGCGCCGCCGCACGCGGCGCGAGCACGAGAACCTTCAACTGCGCGCCTGCGTGAGCGAGGCGATAGCCGACGCCGTCGCGCTCCACTTGCACGATGATCGGACGGTTGTCGATGCGCCCACGATAGATCGCATCGCCGATGCTCCACGCGCTCACCAGTTCGCGGCTGCGCCTGCCGTCGATGACGGCGTGGCCCATCGCGGTCTCGACCACCGTGACCTCGTGATGCTCTTTGCCGATCTTCACCACCCACTTGCCGTTGGCGATCGGTGACGCCGTCTTGAAGCGTGGCGCGGCCGCGACGGCTCGGCGGGCATAGCTCTGGTGCACGACGGCCGCCACGGCAACCACATCGCCCTTCGAGTCATCCGGCAGATCGACGCCATGGAACCCATCCGGAAATTCCTCGGCGATGAAGCCCGTGGTCAGCCGGCCGGCATGGAAGCGCGGATGCGCCATCAATGCCGACAGGAAGCCGATATTGTGGCCCAGTCCGCGGACGTAGAAGGAATCCAGCGCTTCGCGCATCGCCGCAATGGCGGTAGGCCGGTCTTCGCCATGGGTCACCAGCTTGGCGATCATGGGATCGTAGAACATGCTGATCTCGGCGCCTTCGTAGACGCCACTGTCGACCCGCACCGCCGGACCTTCCGAAGGCTCGCGATAGCGCACCAGCCGGCCGGTCGAGGGCAGGAAGTTGCGTACCGGATCCTCGGCGTAGACGCGCGCCTCGATCGCCCAGCCTTTCAGCTTCACGTCGGACTGCCTGATCTTCAGCTTCTCGCCTGCGGCGACGCGGATCATCTGCTCCACGAGATCGAGGC
>JAWKVL010000065.1:0-22858 GCA_041398065.1 Dongiaceae bacterium
GTCGGGTCCCTGCTCGGCGAGCGTGGCGTGTGCGTACGCACCGGCCACCATTGCGCGCAACCATTGATGGATCACCTCGGGCTACCCGGCACTGTGCGTGCCTCTTTCGGGGTTCACAACGACGCGGCGGATATCGACCGGCTGGCCGAGGCGCTGGTGGCGGCGCGGCAAATCCTCGCACGCTGAGCACTCCAGCGCCCTCTTGAACGGGCGCCCGCTTCGCGGCACAAACACTGCGATCAGTCACATCGAGGCCTGAAATGATTGTCTGCATAACCGACGCCCTGACCGCGGAGGAAATCAAGAAGCTGCGAGAGGAAGCGGCCCTGCTGCCATTCGTGCCGGGCGCCGAAACCGCAGGCGGCCGCGCCCGACGGGTCAAGAACAATGAGCAGGTCTCTCAAAAGGCCGAAGAGCGCAAGGCCTTGCATGAACTCGTCATCAACGCCCTGCTACGGAACAAGGAGTTCAATCGCGCCACTCTGCCCAAGCGGATCCGTCCGCCGCTCATCAGCCGCTATCGCCAGGGCATGGCCTACGGCAAGCACGTCGACAACGCCCTGATGGGCCCCAAGATGGCGCGCGAGCGTTCCGACGTTTCGATCACCGTCTTCATCAGCGACATCGACGAGTATGATGGCGGCGAGCTGGTGATCCACGACGCGTTCGGAGTCCAGGAAGTGAAGCTGCCGAGCGGCTCGGTCGTCGCCTACCCCTCTTCCAGCCTGCACGAAGTGGCCGAGGTCACGCGTGGCGAGCGGCTGGTGGCGGTTACCTGGGCGCAGTCATATGTGCGCGACGACCGGCAGCGCGAAATCCTCGGCCATCTCGCGCAAGTCAAGGACAAGCTGAACGAGATCGCGCCTGATATGATCGAAACCGACCTCGCGCACCACACCTACACCAACCTGCTGCGGATGTGGGCGGAGACCTGAGACCTACGAGCCTTCGCGCTTGTCCGAGAGCGTGACGCCCATCGCCGCAACCGTCACGCATGCGACCGCGATCCACATCCGCGCGCCTACCGTCTGGCCAAGGAAGATGGCGCCGACCAGAGCGCCGACGGCCGGTTCCAGCGTCACGAGAATACCGTAGGTCCGCGCCGAAATCCGCTGGATGACGCTGAATTCGATCGCCCAGGGAAGGACCGCGCCGAGCAGCGCGACGAGCAGGCCGCCGCCGATGTTCAGAACACTGGCCTGCAGGATCGTGCCCTCCGCGAGGGCGAACGGCAGCAGCATGAGCGATGACGTCCACAAGCCGAGCGTCAGCCCGTCGCGCCCACCGAACGCGCGGCCCGCCAGCTTGGTGGCCAGCACGATGCCCGCCCAAGCGATGGCCGAGACCACGGCAAATCCGAGCCCAATCACGCTGAGATCCTGGCCGATTGCCGGCGTCAGCAGCGCAACGCCGAAGGCTGCAATGCCGATCCAGAGGAAATGGAGGAAGCGTCGCGACGTGACCACCGCGAGCCCAAGCGGTCCGAGGAAAGCGATGGCCGAGGCGATCCCCAAGGGGATGTCGTAGCGCAGCGCCAGGAGGAATGGCAACGCCATCCCGGCATCCGCCAGCCCGAAGAACAGGATGAGATACCAGTGCTTGCGGATCCGCCCGTCGATCTTGGGCGGCGATAGGATTGTGAACACCATTGCCGCAAATGCAGTGCTCAAGAACGCGGTGCCGGCTTGCCCGACATCAGCGAAAACCACTGTCGCCAGCGCCCAGCTGAGCTCGACCGAAATGACGGCGAGCAGCATGAGTGCCGCCGGCGGCAGCCGGCCGTAGGCCTGGGCCAGGCGCGCCGTGCCGACAGCGACCAGACTTGGCTGATCGGGCAGTTGCGATGGATAGGTCGCTGGATGAATCGCCCCGGGCGACGGCATGCAGCACTCCACAACCTGACGGTGCAATTGCAAACTTCAATACGATCGCGGCCGTGGCGTCAACCGCGTTGTCACGCGCCCGCGAACGCCTCACCGAAGAAATCCGCAACACGCCTGAACAGCGTCTCGCGGTTGCTGGCGCGATAGATGCCGTGGCCTTCATTGTCGAACGTCAGCAGCGTGTACGGAATTCCGGCACGGTCGAGATCGCGCACGGCAGCGCGCGTGTTCTCCGGCGAGACGTTGGAATCCTTCAGGCCGTGAACGATCATCAATCGGCCCTTGATGCGATCGATGAAGTTGGCGGGCGATGCGTTGAAATAGCGCTCCGGCTGCTCGGCCGGCGCGCCGCCCATCATCTCTTCGCTATAGGCGCGGCCGTGCGGCATGCCGGTCTCGTCATAGTCGGTCGTCAGCTGATACATGCCGCAGATCGGCACAGCGGCATCCACCAGGTCCGATGACTTGGTGATCTGGCACCACGAGGAGTAGCCGCCATAGGAGAGACCGATGATGCCGATGCGCCCGCGCCTGCCCTTGCCCGCCGCGATCAGGCTCTCGAGGCCCGCGCGAATGTCATCCTGCTCGCGCCCGCCCCAGCCATCCTCCTTGATCGCCTCGCGGAAGGCACGGCCGTAGCCGGTCGAGCCGCGATAGTTCGGATCAAGCACGGTGAAGCCGGCCGCGACCAGGAACTGGATCGTGCTGTTGACCCAATCCTCGCTATGCCAGGTCGGCCCGCCATGGATATGGGCGATGAGGCCGCGGCTTGGCCCGGCCGGCTCGTACAGCCACCCCGCGATCTCGCTCCCGTCGGTCGAGCGCCAGCGGTAGGGCTGCGCGGCTGTGAAGCTCATATCAGCGCGTGCGAGATGTCGCGCGGTGTGTGAGATCTCGATCACTGTCCCGCCCGCCGGATCAAGCCGCAAAAGTTCGTGCGGCGCGCGCGAGGAACAGCGCTCGCACAGCCACTGGCCTGATGGCAACTGTGCGATGGGCAAGAGACTGCAGCCCGGTGCCAGAAGCGGCCGCTCCGCGCCGCTCGCGAGATCCAATTGCGTGGCCTGGAGCCCTCCTTGACGGAAATCGAGAATGCCCGCCGACCGCGCATCCGCGCCGGCGATTGCGTTGTCGATCGAACGCGCCGGATCGTCGATCAGCCAGCGAACCTCCATGTTCGGCAATATCAGGACACCGATCCGATCATGTGAGTCGGTTTCTGCCCGTACCAGGATGCGCCGCCCATCAATCCAGGTTCCGTACGCTTTCCGCGAATCCCCGACATTCAGGATCTCGCGATCATCGTCGGTCTTGAGGTCGAGTAGCCAGATCTGGCTGCCGCTGGGATGGCGCTCTTGGCGATGATAGAGCACAAACCTTGCATCCTCCGACAGCTCCAGCGGCCGGTCGCTCAGGCTCTCCGCCGCGCTGACCACGCGGCGCAGGCCGGTCGCAAGGTCGTGCAGATAGATGCGTTGCCCTTCTATCGCCGACTTCGCCACATCGTCCCAGCTTGCGGCATAGAGGATGGATTGACCGTCCGGCGTGAACGCGCCGCCATAGACATAGTGGTCGTCCTGCCGCGGCGTGATCTGACGCCGTTCGCCGTTCTCCAGGTCGAGCAGAATCAGATGATCGTGCTCCGACGAGCCTTCCGATTGCGCGAGCAGCAGCCGCGTGCTATCGGGCGAAAAGGCCCGCACATAGATATGATCCGGCTCATCGGTGACGCGGCGCGGCGGCGCGGAACCGTCAGTCGGCGCCAGCCAGATATTCCCGGCTTCGGTCGGTCCGGTCCAGGTCCAGGCGGCCCAGCATCCGTCCTTGGAAAGCTTCGGCTCCCAGATCACAGGATCGCGCGCCCAATCGTGAGCCAGCTGTGCGATGTCCGCCATGCGCTCACGCCTCGAAGGCGGCGGCGAAGAACTCCGCCAGCCGCCGGCAGAGACTCTTGCGGTTCTCCGGCTTGGCGATGCCGTGGCCTTCATCGTCGAACATCAGCAGCTCGTATGGGAGGCCGGCGGCGTCCAGCCGCTGCCGCACGTCGGTGACATTCTGGGGCGTGACATTGGGATCGTTCAGCCCCTGCACGATCATCAATCGGCCACGGATGCGATCGACATAGTGGATCGGCGAGCGCTCGCGATAGCGCGCGGGAACCTGCGACGGCGAGCCGCCCATCATCTCCTCCGAGTAGGGCCTGAGGTCCGGCCGCGTCGTCTCGTAGTCCACCACCAGATCGGTCATGCCGCAGATCGGTGCAGCCGCCTTGATGATCTCCGGCGGCGTGCGCGTGATCTGGCACCAGGAGGAATAGCCGCCATAGGATGTGCCGGTGACGCCAACGCGGCCCGCCGGCACAATCCCGCGCGCGATCAGTGCCTCGGCGCCGCGCGCGATGTCGTCCTGTTCGCGCCCGCCCCAGCCGTCCTTCTTGATCGAGTCCTGGAACGGCAGGCCGAAACCGGTCGAACCGCGATAGTTGGGCTCCAGCACCGCAAAGCCGGCCGCGACCAAGTACTGCACCTCCGGATCGAACGCATCTTCCGAGTGCGCGGTCGGGCCGCCATGGACCAGAATGATAGCGCCACGTACGTTGCTCTTTGGACGATAGAGCCAGCCCTGAATCTCCTGATTGTCGGTCGACTGCCAGCGGAAATCCTCCGCTGCCGCGAGGTCAGACGCCGCGATGCGTCGATCAGGTATTTCGGAGAGTGGCAACAGTGCGCCGGGGCCTTGACGCACCAATCGCGTCGGATGGCGGGCATCGTAGTGATAGCAGATCCATGCCCCGTCATCGGCTGGCCCGATCGGCAGCAGGCTCCCGTCGGAACCCGGAAACGGCACCCGCCGCCCATCGTTCGGATCAAGCAGATACGCCAGATCGCGTGCGCCCCTGGTCTCCGTGACCACGATCCGGTCGGACCGTTTCGGCCAATGTGCCCCGGAGATCTGCAAGGCCGGATCGTCGACCAGCCACCGAACAGTATCGCTCGCGATGTCGAGCAGCCCGACCCGCTCGTAGCTGGCGGTTTCTGCTGTCACGACGACTTGTCTGCTGTCGGGCGCCCACAGACCATCCGTCTTGCGCTTGTCGCCCTCGTTCAGGATCTCGCGGTCCCCTGTTCCATCGATCCCGACCAGCCAAAGCTGTTCGCCCGCCGGATCGCGATCCTTGCGGTAGTACAGGATGTTCTTGCCGTCGGGCGACAGGCGCGGCGTCACATATGCCGAGCGCTGGAGCCGCGCCAGCGCAACGCGTTCTCCGCTCGAGATCTCGTGCCGATAGATCACGTTGGTTTCGATCTCGCGCCCCGTCGCCGGGTCACGATTCGCGGCATAGACCAGGAAGCGCCCGCTGGGATCGATCTGGCCGCCATGGATGTAGAAATCCGGTCTCTGCTCGGTCAGCGCGCGCACCGCGCCGTCGAGCGCCACCTGGCTCAAGCCGACGCGCTCATCCCCGTCGCGCGACTGGCCGAGGATGATGGACCCGGAATCCGGCGCCCAGAAGAACCAGTCGCAATCGCGACCGTTGGCGACCCAGGCCTGCGGCGGCGCGCTGCCGTCGGCCGGCGCATGCCAGAGCTGCGTCGTCCGGCCAAGATTGCCGGCGATCCAGGCGATGCGCTTGCCGTCTGGCGACAGGCGCGCGCCCCAGGTTTCGCTTACGCGGAACAATCGGTCCAGGAAAGGCTCAAGCGATTCAAATCGACTCATGGGAAATCCGATTCAGACGAAATGACAAGCAACCAGGCGACCGTCCGTCCTCGAGGCCAAAGGCGGCTCGGACGCGTGACACAAATCCGTCGCCATCGGGCAACGCGTGCAGAACCGGCAACCCGTCGGCGGGTTGAGCGGCGACGGCAAGTCGCCTTGCAGCATCACATGCTCCCGCGCGCGCTCCGCCTTCGGATCGGGCAACGGAATGGCGGAGATCAGCGCCTTTGAATAAGGATGCATGGGATGGGCGTAGAACGCGTCGCGGTCTGCGATCTCCATGATCTTGCCGAGATAGAGCACCATCACCCGATGGCTGATGTGCCGCACGACCGAAAGATTGTGCGAGATGAACAGCAGGGACAGGCCCAGCTCCGCCTGCAGCTTGCGCAACAGGTTGATGATCTGCGCCTGGATGGAAACATCGAGCGCCGACACCGGCTCGTCGCACACGATGAGCTTGGGCCGCAGGATCATGGCGCGCGCGATGCCGATGCGCTGGCACTGCCCGCCGGAGAATTCGTGCGGATAGCGCCGCATCATTTCCGGCGCCAGGCCGACCTGCACCATAGCCTCGCGCACCCGCGCATCGACTTCAGGCTTCTTGAGCTCCGGATGAAAAGTCTTGATCGGCCTCGCGATGATCGCGCCGACGGTCATGCGTGGATCGAGCGAGGCCAGCGGATCCTGGAATATGATCTGCAGTTCGCGGCGCGCCTTGCGCAGGGTCGCCTTGTCGAGGCCAAGGAAATCCTTCCCCAGCCAAACCACCGTCCCGGAGGTCGGCTTGGTCAGGCGCAGGATCGCGCGGCCGAGGGTCGACTTGCCGCAGCCCGATTCGCCCACGATGCCCAGCGTCTCGCCCGGCTTGAGATCGAACGATATTCCGTCCACCGCCCTGACCGAGCCCTTGCCGCCGGTCAGCAAGCCTTTCCCGATCGGGAAGTGCACCTTGAGGTCGCGGACACTGAGCAATGTTTCGGCCATGAGAGCGCCCTACGCTGTCAGCAGATGGCAGGCCGCGGCGCGATTGCCAGCGGCACGCTGGAGCGACGGCGTCTCCATTGTGCACCGCTCCACGCGCCGGTCGCAGCGCGGCGCGAACGGGCAGCCGCTGAGCTGTCCCCCCAATGCGCGCGGCGCGCCGGGAATGGTGCGCAGATCGTGCGCGGTATCATCATCCAGCCGCGGCGTCGCGGCCAGCAGGCCTTGCGAGTACGGATGCCGCGGCGCCTCGAACAGCTCGTCGATCGCGGCTTCCTCCATGATGCGGCCGCCATAGAGCACGACCACCCGATCGCAGAGCCGTGCGATCACGCCGAGATCGTGCGTGACGATCACCACGGCCGCATTGAGCTCGTGCACCAACCCGTTCAAGAGATCGAGAATCTGCGCCTGGACCGTCACGTCCAGCGCGGTGGTCGGCTCGTCGGCAAACAGGAGGGCCGGCCGGCACAGTAACGCCATCGCGATCATGACCCGCTGGCGCATGCCGCCGGAGAACTCGTGCGGATAGAGCCCGATGCGCCGGCGCGCCTCGGGAATGCGCACGCGCTCCAGCATCTCGGTCGCGACCTCGACAGCCTCCGCCTTGCTCTTTTCCTGGTGCGCCACCAGCACCTCGGTCAGCTGGTCGACCACCCGCATGTAGGGATTGAGCGAGGTCATCGGGTCCTGGAAGATCATCGACATGGCAGAGCCGCGGATCTTGTCGAGCCGGTCGGGCGCCGCGTTCAGGATCTCCTCACCCTCGAATGTCACGCTGCCGCCGCAGCGGCCGTTGATCGCAGTCAATCCCATCGCCGCCATCAGGATCTGGCTCTTGCCCGAACCGGATTCGCCCACGATGCCCAATACTTCGCCGCGCCGCACGTCGAAGCTGACGCCATCGACCGCGCGCACCCAGCCGTGCTCCAGCTTGAAATCGACGGTGAGGTCGCGCGCCGACAGGATCGGCGGCGCTTCCCGACGGACCGCCACGTCAGCGCTCGTTCGGGTCGAAGGCATCGCGCAAACCATCGGCAATGAAGTTGAGGCAGAACAGAGTCGCAGCCAGCATGCAGCCAGGCAGCAGCAGCAGGCGCGGATCGGTCTCGATCGCGTTGGCGCCGGTATCGATCAGCGAGCCCCAGGAGGTCGAAGGCGGCTGGATGCCGAGGCCGAGGAAGCTGAGGAAGGATTCGGTGATGATGACCTCCAGCACCAGCAGGCTGGAATAGACGATCACCACGTTCAGCGAGTTCGGCACGATGTGCTGGCGGATGATCTGCCACTCGGTCATGCCGCCGGCGCGTGCCGCGTCAACGAATTCGCGGTGGCGCAGCGATACCGCCTGCCCGCGCGCGATCACCGCCGGCGTCAGCCACAGCACCACCACGATGGAGACGAACAGCGCAATGGTGCGTCCGAGATCGACCAGCACCAGATTGATCAGCACTACCAGGAAGAAATATGGGATGCCGTACAGCACGTCGACCGTGCGCATCAGGAGGTTGTCGAGCTTGCCGCCGACATAGCCCGAGACCGCGCCATAGACCACGCCGATGATCACGGCCGCAAACGCGCCGACGAAACCGACGGCGAGCGACACCTGGCCGCCCTTCAGCACGCGCAGCAGGAGATCGCGCCCGAACTCGTCGGTTCCGAAGGGATGGATCGAAAGCAGGTCGATCGGCGCGGAGATGTTCTCGAAATCCGCGTCCTCAGTTCCGTAGGGGAACAGTAAGGGACCGCCAAAGCAGGCGAGCGCGATCAGCAGCAGGATGAACATGCTGGCGACCGCCAGCTTGTTGCGGCTGTACCGCCGCCAGGAAGCCTTGAACGGGCTGAGGCCGGCGGCGCTCTCCACCGCGACCGCGCCGCCAACGGCCAGCTCACTCATAGCTCACCTTCGGATCGAGCATGCCGCGCGCGATGTCGGTGATGATATTGGCAAGGATGACGATTCCGCCGTAGAGGATGGTGACGCCCATGACCAGCGGATAGTCGCGGTTGCTGGCGCCCTCCACGAAATAGCGACCGATGCCGGGGATGCCGAAGATCTGCTCGATCACCACCGAGCCGGTGACCGTGATCGCCGTCGCGGGGCCGAGATAGGCGATCACCGGCAGCATGGCCCCGGTCAAGGCGTGCTTCCAGATCACCCGCTGCGGCCCGATGCCCTTGGCGCGCGCCGTGCGCACATAGTTGGTGCGCAGAGCCTCGATCATGCTGCCGCGCGTGAGGCGCGAGATGTAGGCGATATTGGGCAGCGCCAGTACGATCACCGGCAGGATCTTGGCATTGAGGGAGCCGTCCCAGCCCGCGACCGGAAACCAGCGCAGCTGCAGCCCGAACACGATCTGCAACAGCGGCCCGATGACGAAGGTCGGCACCGCGATGCCGGTCATGGCGACGATCCCGGCGGTGAGATCGGTGGCGCCGTTCCGCCGCAGCGCGCCGGCGATGCCGAGCGCGATCCCAGTGATGGTCGCGAACAGCATCGCCCACAAGCCGACCTCGAGCGAGACCGGAATGCCCTGGACGATGAGCTCGGTCACGGAGAAGTCCTTGTATTTCATCGATGGCCCGAAATCGAAGTGGACCAGGCTCCACAGATAGCGGCCGAACTGCATCCAGACCGGCTCGTCCAGGTGATAGGCCTTGTTCATGTTCTCAAGCACCGCCGCCGTCAGCTTGCGGTTGCCGGAGAATGGGCCGCCGGGCGCGACGCGCATAATGAAGAACGAAATGACGATCAGCGCGAACAGAGTCGGGATCGCGCCGATGATCCGTCTGATGGCAAAAGCGAACATGGTGGCGGAAACGATCGCGGCCCGGCGAACTCATCGCCGGGCCGCATCAACTCGCTGCTATTCGACACTCATCAATTTGGACGGGTGGACATCCAGGATATTGTTCTCCCACCCCTTCACCGCCGGCTTGACCAGGTGGCGCGACACCGTGACGTCGAGCGGCGTTAGGAGATAGTAGTCGAGCAGGTTCTTCTCGGCCTGCGCCAGGATCTCGTAGCGCTTCGCAATGTCCGGCTCAGCGGCCGCCTTATCCATCAGGCCTTCGAACTCGTCGTTCTTCCAATTGTAACCGGACTCCGCGCTCGGCCGCATGTAGGCGAGGTGCGATTCGGGCCCGGGCATGTCGCCGATCAGGTTGTCGTTCAACACGTCCCAGCCGCCGGCATAGAAGGTGTTCATCCAGGCCTGGAACTCCTGCGCGTTCACCTTCGCTTCGACGCCCAGATACTGCTTCCACATCAGCGCCACGCCCTCGGCCAGCTTTTTCGAGGTGTTGTCGGTGCTGGTCTCGATCGTGACCTTGAGCGGATTGTCCGGGCCGAAGCCAGCCTCGGCCAGCAGCGCCTTGCCCTTTGCCGAGCGCTCTTCCTTGGTCATGTTGCACTCCGGTACCTGCGGCTGGTGGTAGCGCGGGTCGTTCGGCGGGCTGTAGCCGCAATTGGCCTGATAGCCGGCCTTCAGGATCTTGTCTTGGAGGATCTGCCGGTCGATGCCAATCGCCAGCGCCTGGCGAACCTTGACGTTGTCGAACGGCGCCTTGGTGATGTTGAAGGAGATGTACTGCGATTCCAGGTACGGCGTGATGCGGACTTCCTTGCCGAACTCCTCCTTCACGGCATCGAGCTGGTCGCTCGGGATCTCGTTGGTGGTCTGGAGCTCGCCGGCCTTGTAGCGCTTCAGCTCGGTCTGATCGTCTTCGGTCACGACATAGACGACCTTGTCGATCTTCACGTTCGCCGCGTTCCAGTAATGCGGGTTCTTCACCAGCGTGACGTGCGACTGCGGCACGTTCTCAGTCATCATGTAGGCGCCGTTGGTGACGATGTTCTCCGGCTTGATGAAGTCGGCGCCGAACTTGTCGAAGCTCGGCTTGTGCAGCGGCGGAATGTGGTACGATTCGACCAGGAAAAGCATGTTCGGCTGCGGGGCCTTCAGCTTCATGACGATGGTCTTGTCGTCCGGCGCGCTGATGCCGACGGTCGAGGGATCGCCCTTGCCCTCGCCGGCGTCGATGAACTCCTGGCCGCCGACCAGGGGGACGAGCGAGCTGAAATAGTAGGCGCGCGGCGAGGCGGTCTTGGGCTCGAGCTGCCGGATCACGCCATTGACGTAGTCCTGTGCCACCAGCGGATCGCCGTTCGACCACTTGAGTCCGTCGCGCAGATGGAATGTCCAGGTCAGCCCGTCGTCGCTGGCTTCCCATTTGTCCGCGGCGCCCGGGCCCATCTCGCCCTTGGCGTCCGCGGCCGTCAGGCCTTCATAGATATCGTCCTGGATCCACCCCTCGCGCGCGCCGAAATTCATGTGCGGGTCGAGCGTGTCCGGCGAGGCGCCGAACCCGCGGTTGATGACGGTCTCGGCCGAAGCCGGCGTGACGGCGATTGCGGTCGCAACGATCGCCGCGCCCAGCAATGCCTTGCCGAGCCCGCGCGCGAACTTAGTTCCCATAGCACTCCCTCCCTGGTGGTTCCGATCTCCAGCCGGCTGGGCCCATGTTGCCCTTGTTTGTTTTTCCGGCCAAGCTCCTGCCGATCCGGCGCAAAGCTGTATACAGGTTCGACACTAGCTTACAGCCCGCGCCGCCGGCAAGACCAATCCTAAACAGGACTCATTCCATGAATATCAGCTTGGAAAGCGCGCTCGAAGAGGCGGAAAACCGCTACACCTCCGCCAATCCGAAGAGTTCGGCGCGGCATTCCTCCGCCCGCTCTTCCATGCCGGGCGGCAACACGCGGACGGTGCTGCACTACTCCCCCTTCCCGCTCGCCTGGGCCAAGGGCGAAGGTGCGCACCTCACCGATCTTGACGATCATCGCTACGCCGACTTCCTCGGCGAGTATTCGGCTGGGCTCTACGGCCACTCCAATCCGGTGATCCTGGAAGCGATCCGCAATGCACTGGAGGGCGGCATCGTCCTCGGCGGTCCCAACCAGTATGAAGCGGACTTGGCCCTTGCGATCCGCGATCGCTTCCCCTCGATCCAGCTCTTGCGATTCTGCAACTCCGGGACCGAGGCGAACGTGTTCGCGATCCAGGCCGCCCGCGCCGCGACCGGCAAATCGGCGATCATGGTCTTCGAAGGCGGCTATCACGGCGGCGTCCTCTACTTCCGCAGCGGCGGCGCGCCGCTCAACCTGCCGATCCCCACCGTGACCGCGACCTACAACGACGCAAACGGCATCGAAGAAAAGATCAAGGCCCATGCGCACGAGCTTGCCGCGGTGATCGTCGAGCCGATGATGGGCGGTGGCGGATGCATCCCGGCCGAGCGCGACTTCCTGGTGGCGCTGCGCCGCGGCTGCACCGAGCACAACGTCGTCCTGATCTTCGACGAGGTGATGACCTCGCGCCTGTCGACCGGCGGCTATCAGGCGATGGTCGGCGTGACCCCCGACATGACAACGCTCGGCAAGTATCTCGGCGGCGGCATGAGCTTCGGTGCGTTCGGCGGACGCACCGATCTGATGGCACGCTTCGATCCGGAGCGGGCGGATTCCTGGCCGCACGCCGGCACGTTCAACAACAATGTTTTGAGCATGGCGGCCGGCCTGACCGGTCTCAAGAAACTGCTGAGCGCAAGCGCGATCAACACGCTCAACAAGAAGGGCGACAGGTTGCGGCAGGCGATCAACGACGTCGCGCAACGACACGACGTCGGGCTGAAGGCGACCGGCGTCGGCTCTTTCGTCGGAATGCATTTCAGCCGCAGCGAGATCCGCCGCCCCGGCGACCTCGACCCGGCTCAGGCCGAGCGCCGCACCAAGCTGCAGAACCTGATGCACTTCGACTTGATCGCCGCCAGCCAGTTCTATGCCCGGCGCGGCTTCATCGCGCTGATGCTGCCGATCACTGACGCGGAGATCGATAGGTTCGCCGGCGCGGTCGAGGAGTTCGTGACCTCGCGCAAGTCGCTGCTGCGGTAGCCCGGATCTAGGCCATGGACTCATAATTGAGAGGATTCCCGGACGGCGGTGTGGCAATTGGTACTTTGTCCTCTGCGGCAGCGTTAGGTTCACGTGCCGCTAGCGGCGGCCGACTCAAATGGGAAAAAGCCGATGGCGACGACGCTCTACGACCTCAGCGTTCCGACCTTCCTGCAGACCGTAAGGGCCGTCGGAGGCTTTCTCGACCGTGCGGTGCAGCACTGCGCCGAAATCGGCGCTGATCCGGACGATTTCGTGCAGATCCGGCTCTTCGAAGACATGGCGCCCTTCCACTTTCAGATCGAAGCCGCGTGGCACCATGCCGTGTGGGGGCTGGAGGCTGCGAAAACCGGTGTGTTCGCCCCGCCCGCTTTGGTGGGGCCCGTCCCTTTCGCCGAACTGCGGGCCATGATGGACAAGGCGCAAATGGCGCTAGAGGCGTTTACCCCTGACGAGGTCAACGGCTGGGCTGGCAAGGAATTGGACCTTCAGATTGGTCCTCGAAAGCTCTGCTTCACGTCGGAGACCCTCATTCTCTCGTTCTCACTACCGCACTTCCATTTTCATGCCGTGACCGCGTACGACATCCTGCGCATGCGCGGCGTGCCGCTCGGAAAACGCGATTACGAGGGACAGTTACGCACCAGACCGGCATAGATCACCGCCACATGCAGCGCACCAGATGCGCGCGCAGATGAGTTTGACGGCGGCGAGGTAGTTTTCGGGGCACTTGTCTTAACGAGCGGCGATGCGCCGGAAGTGCTTGATGCGGTTGGAGCGCGACGGGATGTTGGCCCAGGCATTCTGGCGGGCGGCGGCTTCGCGAATGGCGTTGCTGTCGTAGCCTTTGTCGGCGAGCAGCGGCGCGGTGATCGACCATTCCCCGTCCGTCAGTTCGTATCGCCGCCGCGTCATCAAACCTCCATCGCAATGGAAGCCTGCAAGTCAGAAAGCCTCGAGGCCGTTTACGAGTTTACGGCCTCGTCGCCCAGATAGGCGCGCACGTCCGGCATCGGCGAGCCGAGCACCCGCTCGGTCTCGTCGACCAGCAATACGCGGCCGGCTTGCACAAAGGCGGTGCGGCCGCCGGCGTGGCGCGCGTCGCCGGGGTCGTGCGTCACCATCAGCACGGTGAGGCCGAGGCGCCGCTGCAGCGCGCGCACGAGGTCCAGCATTTCGCGCCGCAATCCCGGCCCGACCGCCGCGAACGGCTCGTCCAGCAACAGGATCGGGCGATGGCGCACCAGGCAGCGGGCGATTGCGGCACGCTGCCTTTCGCCGCCGGACAGTTGACCCGGCAGTCGGCGCTCCATGCCCGCCAGGCCGACATCCGCCAGCGCCTGCCGCACTTCGGCCTGCTGCGTTGCAGTCAGTCGCAGATTGGGATCGATGCCCAATCCGACATTCTTCTCGACCGTCAGATGCGCGAACAGATTGTGATCCTGGAACAGGGTCGTGCATGGCCGGTCCGCCGGCGCGAGCGGCGTGATGTCGAAGCCGTCGACCAGTACCTTGCCGTCGGCCGGCCGCTCGAACCCGCCGATCAGGGAAAGCAGCGTGCTCTTGCCCGCCCCGGACGGGCCGATGATGGACAGGAAGGCACCGCGCTCGACGGCAAGGTCGAACCGCATCGCCATGTCCTCGTAGCGGAAGGCAAGATCCCGAACTTCAAGGTGCGGCACGGCCACCCACCAGACGTTCGATTGCCTGATAGAGCACGAAGATCAGCAGCATCAGCAGAGCAGCGACCACCGCCGCGCCGCTCATGCGGTATGTGCCGAGTTGATCGTAGAGCAACAAGGTAAGATTGCGCAGCCTGGCATCGCCGAACAATCCAATGCCGACGAGGTCACCCAACGCCATCGCCGCCGCCATGGCGAGCGCCGTGCCGATGCTGGGCCGCAGGATCGGCCAGTCGATCAAGCGCCAGCGCGACCAGCCGACGATGCCGAGCGCGCGGCACAGATGGTCATGACGCGCCCGTGCGCGATCGATGGCGGGTCGCAGGATCGCCGCGGCGAACGGCACCACCATCACGGCATTGAGCAGGACTATGCCCACCACCGCGCGCGGCATGCCGTCGAGCGTCAGCCGCAGAATCAGAAAGCAGCCGAGCCCGAGCGCCATAGGCGACACCGCGATAGGCAGGATGAGCGCGAACCGCAGGAGCGCAGCGCGCCGTGGCTTGGCTGCCCGGGCTGCGGCTTCCGCCAGTACCATGGGCAAGGCCAACATGAGGGTCATGATCGCCGCCGGCACAGCCAATCCGATGCTGATCAATGTTGCGCGCGTCACCAGACTCCAATCCAGCGTGGCTTGGCCAAGGCCGCGCACGCCGTCGAACAGGGTTGCCGCCACCGGTCCCGCCAGCAGCAATACCGCGGCGCCGATCAACAACGCGTCCAGCAGACGCGCGCCGAGACCACGCCGCCCCCAATCCTGCTCGCGCACGCGCCAGCCGCTGCCGATGGCGGCGTCGCCGATGGCGCCCTGCGCCAGCGCAAGGCAGACGAGATTGAGCGCGAGGCCGCCCAGCGCCAGCACAGCCGCTTTGGGCGGATCGAACTCGAAACGCAACGCCTCGAACACCGCGACTTCGAACGTCGCGGCTCCGGGGCCGCCGCCGAGCGCAAGCACGATTGCGAAACTGCTGACGCAGAGCATGAAGATGGTTGCCGCCGCGAGCGGCAGATAGCGCCGTAGCATGGGCCACTCGATCAAGCGAAAGACCGACCAGTTCGACATGCCGAGCTGGGCGCTCAGGCGCCAGCTCTCGACCGGAATGGAATGCCAGCCCGGCAGCAGCAAGCGAACCGCCAGCGGCAGGTTGAAGAACACGTGCGCCAGCACCACGCCGCCGAGACCATAGATATCCGGCTTCGTCTGCGCGCCGGCCGCCGCAATCGCGCGCGACAGCCAGCCATTCTGGCCGTAGATCGCGATGATGCCGAACACGGCCACCAGCGACGGCAGAACGATCGGCAGAGACATCAGCCCCAACAATGCGCGCCGCCCGGGGAAGCTTGCCTCGCGGGCAAACGCGCGCGCCACCAAGATCCCGAATGCGACCGACAGCAGCGTCGAAAGACACGCCTGGAGCAGCGTAAAGCGCAGGATGTGCCGGACATAGGCGCTACCGAGCAGTGCGCCGATCGAGGTTTCGCCCACCTGGACGAACAGCATGAGCAGCGCCGCGCCGACCAGGAGGGTCAGCAGCAGCGCAATGCCCATCCCTAGCGCATCGGCACCCCTGATCGGCGTGCCGGCTATTGGCCGGCGCTGTTCAGCCATTCGTCGATCCAGGCAGTGCGGTTCGCAGCCACCTTGTCCTCCGGCATCAGCAAGGTCTTGGCGGGCAATGGCAGCTTGCGGAACGCCTCGGGTAAGGCGTCGCCCAGATCGACCACCGGATACATCCAGTTGGTGGTCGGGATCTTCTCCTGCGCCGAACGGGAGACCAGGAAGGCAAGGAACTTCTGCGCCAGGTCCGGATGGTGAGAGGTCTTGAGCCGCGCCGCCACCTCAACCTGCAGATAATTCCCTTCCGTGAAATTGACCGCTTTATAGCGGTCGGTGTTCTCCACCATCTGGTGATATGCGGGCGAGGTCGTGTAGCTCAGCACCAGCGGCGCTTCGCCCTTGAGGAACAGGCCGTAGCCTTCGCTCCAGCCCTTGGTGACGGTCAGTGTCTTCTTGGCGATGTTCTTCCAGGCGCCGGCGGCCTCATCTCCCAACACCTCCTTCACCCACAGGAGCAGGCCGAGGCCAGGTGTCGACGTGCGCGGGTCCATATAGATCAGCTTGGGCGCATCGCTTGCGGTCGCCAGGTCAGCAAGACTCTGCGGCGGATTGGGCAGCGTCTGGCTGTCATACACAAAGGCGAAATAGCCATAATCGTACGGCACGAAATCCGCGTCATTCCAGGCGATCGGCAGTTTCAGCGCCGAGAGATCGACGTCATGCGGCGCAATGAGGCCGGTTCCCTTGGTCTCGACCGTCAGATTGGTGTCGATGCCGAGCACGATGTCGGCGTCGGTTTCTTCTCCCTCGAGCTTCAGGCGCGACAGCAACGCCGCGCCGTCTTCCAGCGCGACCCACTCGATCTTGCAGCCGCAGGTCGCCTCGAAGTCCTTCTGAAGCACGGGGCCAGGGCCCCATTCAGCGATGAAGGAATTGTAGGTGTAGATCGTCAGGGTCGGCTCATCGGCCGACGCGGACACTGGCGCGGTTGCGCTGGTTGCAATCACCGCCGCCAGCAGAGCGTAACGACGCAAAGTCATCTCGTCCTCCACCAGGCGGCGGAGGAAATCGAGAGCGATGCTCAAATCTCGCTTAACTCAGATCCCTCCGCCGGCATTATCCGGATCAGGTTCCTCGGGTTGATGCGCATCGCATCTCTCAGCCCTGGTTGGGCACCCCGTTGAGCGCGACCACCATGAGAAGGTGGGCGGGTCTTGTCAAGCTGCCGTCACACGATCTGCAGCCAGCGCTGCAGGCGCGGGTCGGCCAGAAAGACCTCGCAGCGATCAAGGTAGCTTTCCGCTGCCCGCATCAGCGCATGGTCCCGGCGCGCGGCCGCTTCCATGGCGCACCAGCTTCCTGCCACCAGGGTCAATGCGGTCTTGAACAGGCCGACTCGCGCCATGTTCCGTTCACTGTCATCGCCGAAGATCAGACTGACGAAACGGCGTGCCGGCTCGTCGCAGTCCGTTGATCGGTGCATGAACACCGAGGCCGGGTCCCATGCCGGATCAGCCATGGAAGAAAATTCCCAATCGACCAGCCACAATCTCCCGTCGCCGCCCAGCAGGAAGTTGGCGGCGCTTGCGTCGACGTGGGCCGGCACCAGCCCTCCCGCCGAGCGGGCGAGCGCGGCCTCAACCGGCCGCGCCGCCTCGCGCAGCGCGGCGGCGCGCGCATGGCGATGTTCGCCGAGATATCGGTCGGTCTCCCCGAACGGGTGGCGTTCTCCCTTGAACGGACGACTGCTGCTTTGCAGCCTAGACAGGAGCTCGGCCACTTGGGCCAATCGGTCCGGTTGATCGTAGTCCGCCGGCGCCAAGGGCCGCGCCCCATCCACGAAGCTGGTCACCATGAGATCGTCATCGAGGTAGAGGATGGGCGGTGTCAGGCCCAGTGCGGCGGCGATCGACGCGTTGTGCGTCTCGATATCCCGGTCAAGATAGCGCGTCGTTGGCCCGGCAATCCTAACCGCGTAGGACAGCTGATCAATCGTGACGCGATAGGTCTGATTGGTCACGCTGCCAAGGGGTTCGAGCTGCAAGTCGGCGCCGACGCGACCCGAGAAAAGCGGCACCCGGTCGAGAATACGAGGATCGAAGGGAAATCGGCGCAATTTGCTTAAACTGTTGTTAACCGCATCGTGACACCCTTTCGCATCCCTGCTCTGAACGCAACATGCGAGATCAATGCACCCTGACGCTCTCTCAGTCGTCCTGGTTACGGCATCGCTAGCCACCGCGGACCTGGTCCGCAAGTCCTGCACCAACGGCTCCGACAGCACGATCAAGCTTGCAGTTGCTGCCAACGCGGCGGCAGCGACCTCCCATGTCTCGGAGATGGAGGGCGCCGTCGTCCTGCTCGACGGATCCGATGGCACTGAACTCGCTGCCAGTCTGCGGCCGTTCGTCGTTGAGGATGCGGTCGCGCCGGTGATCGTTCTGACGCCGGACTTTTCGCCCGACATGGAGCGGCAGTTGATCGAGGCCGGAGCGTCCGAAGTGCTGCCGGTGGCCGAGCTCAACTACGGCACGCTCCGGCGCGCGCTTCGCTACGCCCTGGACCGTCACGCGATGTCGCGCCGGCTGTCGCGTCTTGCCCCATTCGATCCGGTTTCCGGCTTGCCGACCCAGATTCTGTTCTGGGAGATCCTGGGGCTGGCGGTTCGCCGCGGACAGCGCAACCGCGACTTCTTCTCCATCCTGTTGATCGATTTCGACTGGAGCGGCCTCTCGCCGGATATTGCGCAGCAGGCCATCCCCGTCCTGTTCAAGCGCTTCGCCGACCGCATCAAGGCAGTCATGCGCGCCAGCGACACAGTGGCCAAGTTCGACAAGACCCAGATCGTGGTGCTCGCCGAATCCATGCCGCGCGTCGAGGACGTGCAAATTGTCGCCGCCAAGATTCTCAGCGACATCACGGCGCCGACCGCCTATGGCGACCGGTATGTAACCATCAACGCGGCCATCGGGATCGCGATCTACCCGACCAGCGGCAGCAGCCCCGAAGACCTGCTGGTGCGCGCCAACGACGCGCTCGCGACGTCCATGGAGCGCACCACCAACCGCTTCGCCTTCGGCTGAGCCGGCAGAACTTGCCGCCGGACCCATCTAGTGGGCCGGCCCCATCCCAAAGAATGCCGTAATTTCAAGCGATTTGGTGCATTTCTGCACGGCACGCCGCTTGCTTCGTTGTGGACGTCTGAACTGCGTTCGAGAGGTCCGCCATGCTGAACATGTTTTCCCGCCAGGAACCCGCTGCGCCTGCGCAGCAAAAAGCGGCCGGCAAGAGTGCACCCGCGCCGATGCGCCTGCTGCGCGAGCAACCGGCCGCGGCCCCCGCCAACACCAATCCGGCGCCAGCGGCCACGCGCAAGACTCCGCTGGAGCGCCGCACGCCCAGCATCGGCCAGTATCTCTATCACCTCCAGCATGACCTGAAGAGCTACGTGCGTGCCGAGACGGTCAACGCCGTCATCGGGGCGACCCCAGGCGAGATCCAGCGCGTTGCGCGCATCGTCGCCAAGCTGAAAGGCCGCTATCTCGCCATCCTGATGGATCTTGGCAACGCGTCAAAGGGACCCGTCGGAGAATCCGAAGTGCGCGAACTGCGGCGCGCCCGCGAGATGTACGAGGAAGTGGAGCTCGGCCTCACCCGGCTGCGCGAAGCGATCGAAGCGGGCGATCTGGAGCTGGATGGCGTGAAGAGCGACTGACCGCTACTTCCCCTTCTTCTTGCGGACCTCGTCCCAGTCGGCGTCGGTCAGTTCCCTGAGGAAATTGAACTGGCCGGCGCCCTGCAGCCACTCGCCGCCGTCGATCGTCACGACCTCGCCGTTTATGTAGCCGGCACCGTCAGACAGCAGGAACGCCGCCAGGTTCGCCAGCTCCTCATGCCGGCCAGGGCGACCAAGTGGATTATTGGTCTCGAACCGGCGCGCGAGATCGGGGCGCGGCACCAGACGCTCCCAGGCGCCTTGGGTCGGAAACGGGCCAGGTGCGATCGCGTTCAGGCGGACGCCGCGGCCGCCCCACTCCACCGCCAGACTGCGGGTCAATGCAAGAACGCCCGCTTTCGCCATGGCCGAGGGCACTACGTAGGCCGAGCCGGTCCAGGCATAGGACGTCAGGATCGACAGCACACTGGCCGGCCGATTGGCTGCCAGCCAGCGCCGGCCGCAACCGACCGTGACATAGGCGGACCCGTGCAGGACGATGCCGAGAACCGCGTCGATCGCGCGTGGCGACAACTCCTCGGTCTTGGCGATGAAGTTACCGGCGGCGTTGTTGACCAGTGCGTCCAGCGGGCCATCCGCCCACAGCGCGTCCAGCATCGCATCCACCGCAGCGGCGTCCCGGATGTCGCAGCGCCGCCAGGCAACGCGGCCGGGCGCGATCTGCTCCAGTTCAGCCGCGGCTTGCTTCAGCACCTCTTCGCGGCGACCGCAGATCGCCAGGGTCGCACCCAGTTCCAGGAAGCGCTTTCCCATCGCGAAACCAAGGCCGGTACCGCCGCCGGTGACCAGGATCCGCTTGCCGCGCAACAGACTTGGCTCGAACATTGGCGCCACTCCATTTCGCCCCAAATGCCAGCCATTATCGCCGCCCCTTCATTGCCTTGCCAGCTATGAACGTGTAAGACATCCCGCCATGGCGCGCGACGCACTCAAGGAAGCTCGAAAGATCCAGTTGATGGAGGCAACCATCGACTGCATCGCCGCGCGCGGCTTTGCCGATCTGACTCTGGCCGACGTCGCAAAGGCGGCGGGGCTCAGCGTCGGCATTGTCAATTTTTACTTTCGCAGCAAGGACGCGCTGCTGATCGAGACCTTGCGGCACCTGGTCGCGGACTACATCCAGCAGACCAACGAGAACGTCCGCAGCGCCGGACCCAGCGCGGCAGCGCAGGTCGAGGCGATGATCGAATCCGATTTTCACCGCGCGATCGCCAACCGCAAGAAAGTGACGGTCTGGTACGCTTTCTGGGGAGAGACGCGCTGGCGTCCGGAGTTCTTGAAGATCTGCCAGCAGCTATCCGACTCCTTCCATGCCGAAACACGCGAGGTGTTCGCCCGTCTGATCGCCGATGGCGGTTACACCAACATCGACGCCGATCTGGTCGCACGTGGGTTCGACGCCATGATCGACGGATTGTGGCTGGACATGCTGATCAATCCCAAGGCGGTCGACCGCGACGGCGCCAAGCAGGTCGTCCGCACCTATCTCGCCGGCATCTTCCCCAACGAGTTCGGCCGACAAAGCACCGGTGGCGCCGCCAAGGCCGCCACCGCCTGACCCCGTGCGGCCCAGCACGGGCCGAGTTCCGTGTACTTGTGCGTTCTACAGGATGGTCGTCATGTCCTATCCCCTGCCAGCGGAGGCGCGTACCCTTCAAGCCGCAGTTCGCCGCTACGTCGACGAAGAGCTGATTCCGTGGGAAGTGCATGCCGAGATGAATCACGGCGAGGTCCCGCCGGAAATCCTGGCGCGCCAGAAGAAAGCCGCCAGCGACCTTGGCCTCAACTCCATGGACGCGCCGAAGGAGCTGGGCGGCGGCGGCATGTCCATGCTGCTCCAGGCGATCGTGCAGGAGCAGACGGGACGCGTCACCAATGCGCTCGGCTGGCGCTTCTCCAACGTGCAGCGCTGGATGGCCGAGGCGTGCTCACCTTACCAGATCGAGACCTGGGTCAAGCCGCTGATCGCTGCGCAGCGCCACGAATGCTACGCCATTACGGAAGCCGAGGCCGGCTCAGACGTTGACGCAATCCAGGCGACCGCGCAGCGTGATAGCGAGCACTACGTCCTCAATGGGGAGAAATGGCACGTCACGTCCGGCAACCTCGCCGACGTCATCATCTTCCAGGGCAAGCTTGCCGACGGACCCAATGCCGGCGCGCATTGCCTGTTCTTCGTGGACAGCGATACGCCGGGCATCGAGATGGTGCGCTCGCCCGCCTACGCCCACACCTTTGCGGCGCATCATCCGATCTACCGCTTCAATGATGTGCGCGTGCCCGCCGCCAACCGCATCGGCGCGGAAGGCGATGGCATGGGCTTCACGCGTGACTGGTTCCGCTACGAACGGCTGATGATCGGCGCGCGCTGCTGCGGCGCCGCGGCCAGGCTGATCGAGGAAGCGACGGCCTTCGCCAAGCAGCGCACATTGTTCGGCGAGAAGCTGGCAGACAAGCAGGCAATCCAGTTCATGCTGGCCGACAGCCTGACCGAGCTCTGGGCGGCGCGTCTGATGGTCTACCGCACGGCGAAGGCGATCGACGCGGGCGAGGACGTGAAGGTCAGCCACGCTCAGAGCTCGATGGTGAAGCTCTACGCCTCGGAAATGGCGAACCGGGTAGCAGACCGCGCAGTACAGATCTTCGGCGGCCGCGGCTACATGCGTGAGAACGTGGCTGAGCGGTTCTATCGCGAGCTGCGGGTCGAGCGCATCTGGGAAGGCGCCAGCGAGATCCAGCGCCTGATCATCGCCAATGGATTGTTGAAGCGCGGGCAAGCGCCGCTGATCGAATAGCGCGAACCGGAGGTACGCCATGCTGAAAGCGGTGCAGCCGGTCGTTCCGGTTCTGCTGGGAATCATCCTGATCGAAGGCGCGCTCGGCATTGTCGGCGCGGTCATGGGCATTCAGATGGCCGCGCGCAACGTGCCGTCGGCCCTGATCGGCTTCGTCTTCTCCGCCTATTTCGTCGGTTTTCTTGCGGGCTCGCTGACCTGCGAACGGCTGATCCACCGGGTCGGCCACATCCGCGCCTTCGGCGTCTTCGCGGTGGCCGCTTCGATCGCGACCCTGCTGTTGGCCATCACCGGCAACATCTACGCCTGGTTCGCCTTCAAGATCATGGCCGGTTATGCGATCGCCGGGGCGTTCGTGGTCATTGAATCCTGGCTGAACGACAAGGCGTCAGAGGACAATCGCGGCCGCATTTTCGCGGTCTACATGGTGGTGTCGTGGGGCGCCTCGGGCCTCTCCCCTTTAGCGCTCAACCTCGGAAACACCTACGGCAACCTGTTCTTCCAGATTTCGACCATCATGCTCGCGGCGTCGATGATCCCGCTTGCG
>JAWKVL010000066.1:0-22740 GCA_041398065.1 Dongiaceae bacterium
CGCAGATGGCGGCGGTCAAGTCGATCTATGACACGCACATCAAGGCGGACGTGCATCAGCGCTGGTAGGCGACGTTCCCGTGTCCCGCCCCGACAAACGCCCCGACATCCTGCTGGTGATGTTCGACCAGATGGCGGCCCTGTCTCTGCCGGTCTATGGCCATCCTCTGGTACAGGCGCCGCACATGGCGCGGCTGGCGGCGCGCGGGGCCGTGTTCGAGAACGCCTATTGCGCATCGCCACTCTGCTCGCCGGCCCGTTTCGCCATGCTGACGGGCAGGCTGCCGAGCCGGATCGGCGCCTATGACAACGCCACGGAACTGCCGGCAAGCATCCCGACCCTGATGCATCACCTGCGCAACGCAGGCTATCGCACCTGCCTCTCCGGCAAGATGGACTTCACCGGTGCCGATCAGCTGCACGGATACGAGGGGCGGCTGACCACCGACCTCTCGCCCTCCGACTTCGGCTGGGTGCCGGACTGGGAACATCCGGAGAGGGTGCAGCCCTGGTTCCACACGCTGCAATCGGTTGCTGAGGCGGGCCCGTGCGATCATTCGCTGTCGCTGCAATATGACGAAGAGGCGTGCCAGCAGGCGGTGCACTGGTTGCACGCGGCGGCGAACCGGCCCGACGGCAGGCCGTTCATGCTGACACTTTCCATCATGCATCCGCACGATCCCTATCAGGGGCCGCGGCGGTTCTGGGATCAGTATGACGGCGTTGCGATCGACATGCCGGCCCAGGGCAAGCACAAAGCGAAGGATCGGAATGCCATCGAGCGGCGCATGTTCGCGCTCTATGATCGCGACGAGAGTCCGATCAGCGCCGCGCAGATCCGCTGTGCGCGCCGCGCCTACTACGCCATGATCAGCTATTGCGACGACGTGCTCGGCCGGCTGATCGGCGCCCTGGAGGCGAGCGGAATCGCAGACAGCACGATCGTGATCGTCACCTCCGATCACGGCGACATGCTGGGCGAACGCGGGCTGTGGTACAAGATGAATTTCTACGAACGCGCCGTGCGCGTGCCGCTGCTGCTCGCGGGGCCGGGGATCAAGCGCCGGCGGATTCCCGAAGCCGTCTCGCATCTCGACCTGCTGCCGACGATGGCGGGACTTATCCACGCACCGGTCGATGCCGCCGATCTCGACGGGCGCGATCTGTCCCGTGCGCTGGGCGGCGGCGCGCTGAAGCCGGGCGCAGTGATCGGCGAATATATGGGAGAGGGTTACGATTCCCCAATCATGATGGTGCGGCAAGGCGCGCGAAAGTTCGTCTACTCACCGGTCGAGGGCGTGGAGCTGTACGATCTGGATCGCGACCCTCAAGAGCTGCGCAATCTGGCGCTTGAACCCGCACACCGGGACGAGGTCGATGCGCTGGTGCGTGCAGCTGAAAAAAGATGGGACTTCACCCGGATCCGCGGCGATGTGATTGCCAGCCAGCGGCAGCGGCGCGCAATCCATGCGGCCCTCATGACCGGGCGCATCGCGCCTTGGGACTATGCCCCGGAGGCAGATGCAGCCTCCGTCTACTACCGCAACTATGAGCCGGCCGGCCCAGATCCCGACCGCACGGTCCGCAGGCCGCGGCCGCCGGCTTAAGAGTCAGGGCTGGAAGTCAGGCGCTAATTCCTGAGCAGGCGCCTGCTCAAACCCTGTGCAGGGGCGCCGCGCCAAGGGTGTGGAACTGCTGATTCCCGAAGGATTCCAGACGGAAATGTCCTGGTACGCTTCCTGCTAGTTAGTCGGGGAACTCGAGGTTCGAAGTCAAAGGGAGGCTGGGATCTCGAAACACCGGCAGGCGGGCTGACCAAGGCTCCTGATCTCCTGGGTGCGGTCCGCTTGACGTGTTGCGGCCGGCGGCGTGAGCCGCCGGCCAAAGTTTTCGCTCGGATCTTCCGGAGTACCGCCAGCACTCCGAAGAGACGGCCCGGCGACACCTTCGGGTGTGGCCGGGCCGTTGATGTCTTGGCGCGATTGAGGCCGTCGCGCCTATGATGTCACAAGACGCTTATTCGGTTGTCGCCGGAGCCGGCTGCGCCGGGGCGTTCGCGGGTACATCCTGCTGCAACTGCGCGGCGCCTGATTCGGCTTTCTGGGCTTCTTGAGTCTTGAAGTCCGGCGCCGCCTCGAGCTGGTCCTTGTTGTACTGGATCTTCGCCACTTCGGCGTCCGGCTGGATATCGACCTCGCTCCACTGCAGGCCGACCGACTTGGCGCCGACTCCCAGCACACCGCCGACCGACAGGACGACGCCGGTCGCCTGCCCATTCTCGTTGAACAGGATGTCCTTCACCTTGCCGACCTTCTCGCCGGCTGTGTCGTAGACGGTCATGCCGATGAGCGTTTCGGCGCGCACCTCGTCCGCTGCCTGTGCCGGGATCACGGCTTCACTCGGCGGCGGTGTGGCCGGCGGCTCGGCCTCGGCGGAAGCTGGCGCATTCTGATCCATCGCCGGCTGCTGCTGGGTCATGTCGCCCGACGGCGCCTGGTCCGCAGGCGCGGTTTGTTCGGCTGGTGGCGTGATCGGCGTCGGCTGCTGGTCCGTCGATTGCTGGGCCACAGCCGGAAACGCGACAAACGACGCGACCGTCGAGAGCAAGAAGAGTTTCTTCAACATCTGACGCTCCTTCCTGGGTTGCGCGAGAACTCATTCACGCCAAGTCGTTGCTTGGCGGCTACGCAGGAAAAAACACTCCTCTGATGGGCCGGTTCCCCAATCAGGAGGGTGCGGGCCAACGTGATCCGGTGGTGTGGGTGAAATGATGCAGTGACGCCGCAGCCGGTCACAGCTAAGTCACGGGCCCATATTGGCCCGGGGCTGACGCCGCTATGAGCGGCCGGATTGACGCCCCTCGATCGCGCCCAGGACTTCGTCGATGCGATTGCGCGCGAGCTCGCAATCCCGGGTGCTGCCGGCAATGAACAACCGCCCGCTGGCGCCAATCATCTGCAGGTCGACCAGGGTGATGCCGGGCGCTGCCTTCTCCGCTTCGTTCGCCGCGACCGTCGCGAACAAGGCCGGCTCGAGTTCGTAGACCAGCAGCGACTTGCCGGGCAGCAGCATGGAGGCTTCACGCGTGCGGTTGAGGATGATGGCGTGCTGATCGGCGACGTTTTCGATGATGTCGGCAAACAGAGTGCGCGGCTTCAGCTGGTCGGTGGCTTTGCGTCCGATGCCGGCAAGAATGGCCTGCCCCGCTTGGCGCAGTGCCGCGAGGTCTGAGTGGTGCAGCTCCAGCAAGCCATATTGACGCTCGACATAGAGCAGACCCGGCTCCATATCCGGCGCGCTCTTCAGCGCCAGGTCGCAGATGCGGTGGATGGCAAGAGCGGGCGCCACCTCGATGATGAGGCTGTGCTCGCCCTCCATCGGCGGATAGCCGCGCGCGCGCATCGGCGTCGCCATGTAGGCCGCGAACTGACGCGCCAGCGCCTCGATGGGCAGATAGACGCGGAGTTCCGTCATGCGCCGCCTCTCCCTCCCTCGGGACGAGGGAGGGCGATGAATGGAGCCACCATCGGCACGATGGTCGCCTTACTTCCCGGGGACCGTCGTGAAGTGTTTGGCGAGGTCGGCGTGCGGACGCGGAATGACGTGGACCGAGACCAGCGTCCCGACGCTGTTGGCGGCCTCCGATCCGGCCTCGGTCGCGGCCTTCACCGCGCCGACATCGCCGTTGATGATGACGGCAACCAGACCGTCGCCGACCTGTTCGCGGCCGACGATGGTGACGTTCGCAGCCTTGACCATGGCGTCGGCGGCCGCCAGCGCCGCCACGAAACCCTTGGTTTCGATCATGCCGATTGCATTGGACATGTGAGTCTCCGTTCTGTTGTTGGCGTTGCGTTACTTCTTCTTGGCGTTGCTGGGTTGATCCAGCGAGCCGATAATGAGGGCGTCGATCGGGATCTTGCCGCCGCCGAGCCACGCGGCTGCGGTCGAGCCGGTCACCACCATGACCTCTTCGCCTTCGCCGCAACCGAGGACATCGAGCGCCATGATGCGGCTGCCGCCTTCGGTCTCGACTTCCAGGAACGCCCCGGATGGAATGTGCTCGATGCGCTTGGTGGCCCAGTACCGGCCGATGACGTGACCGCGTATCATGGCTTGGTCCTTTCGAAAGTGAGGCCGAGGGCGCGGGCGCGGTCCTTGGCGAGCGGCGTCACGGTGACGCCAGGTCCGAGCAGCAGGCGCGAGAGCCCGCGTGGCAGTTTGTTGAGCGTGGATTCGGTGACCACGCCGCTATCGATCCGATGCGACTGCGTGGTGGCCGTCGGCGTCTGCCGCGTCTGAACTGCGTTGTGCTGTGGTGTCGTGGCAGAAGTCAGCCGGAACGGATAGCGGCCCGCAGCGATCTCCTTGGCTTTCGTAGGGTCGCCGGCAAGCGACAGCACGCGGCGCGCGAAGGCAATGAGATCGGCGTCGTTGGCGATCGCGACGCGTTCTTCCGCGTGCGCCGGAACCGGCGCCGCCGGTGCTTTGCGGATCGCCGCGACTTCCTCGGCGATGACCGATTTCACGAGATCGCGCAGGAGGCTCTTGTCGATCATGCCGCCTGCCTCGACAGGGTCTGCAGTGCTTCTTCAGCCGCTGCCGCCGCGCTGCGCACCGAGGATTCCTCGCCGGACAGGTAGACGCGGCCAGTCGCGCCGATCATGCGATAGTCGATGATCTTGATCTCCGCATGTTTCTCCGCCTCGTTGGCCGCAAGAATAGCGTAGCTCGCCGGCTGCATTTCCAGCACGAACAGGGATTCGCCCGGCAGGATCATCGAGCCGAGCTTGTTGCGGTTGATCAGGAAGGCATGGACCGGATCGACCCGCGTGACGATCTTGGACGCCAGGATCTGCGGGCGCATCGCCTGGCTCTCGTCGGCCTCCAGGGACTCCAGCACGGCCTGGGCCGCGGCCTTGACCAGACCGGTCGAACGCGAATGGAACTCGAGATAGCCGAACTGCCGCTCGACCACCAGGATGCCGCCGCCGACTTCGGCATATTTCAGCGCCACGTCGGTCAAGGGCTCGATATCGAGGCCGGGCGCCACCTCGATGATCTGCGCCGCCATGTTGGTGCGCGGCAAGCGCCCGCGCATCCAGCTCGCCATGTAGCACAAAGTCTGCGGCTGCATCTGGTCGATGAAGATGAAGGAGCGCAGTTCGGCCATGACTATTTCCTGAAAGCCGAACGCAGTTCTTCGAGCACGATGCGGCGAATCTCCTCGCGCATCAGGGCGATCTCATCGGTCATGACACCGCCGCCTGCCTGCGCGAACAAGGATGCGTCGGCGCGCTCGGCGCCTTCCTGCAGGCGGCCGATGGTCATTGGAGCCTCGCGGCCAACGGGCAAAGCGGGCTGGCCGTCCCAGGTCTCGAGACCCGAGAAGTCGCCGAACGCTTCGCTGGCTTGGTCGCTGTAGGCGATGCGGGTCCAGTTCACGAGATGCTTGGGGCCGATATTCTCGCCCACCGAGGACCGGCCGAAGTAGCCGGTGCCGATGGTGAAAGACGGCGCCAGGTGCGTGCCGAAGCCGGCAGCGCCCTGGCTGCATGGCGCGTTCACGACGACGCGCAATGCTTTCACCGCGCTGGCGTAGCTCAAGATGTTGGCGGAATTGCCGCTGTGGATGGCGGCCGAGTGTCCGGCGCCCGACATGCGGATCAAGGCGCGCGCGGTGGTGATGCCGGCATGGACATGCGGCACCCGGACGAAGCCGAGGACGGGGCAAAGCTTTTCCTTGGACAGCGCCTCGTCGATCCCTACGCGGTCGATCGGCACCAGCAGCACCTTGGTCGAGGAGGGCACCTTGATGCCGACCTTGTTGGCGATGTCCGCGGCGCTCTTGCCCAACGCATCGACGTTGAAGGAACCGAGTCCGAACAGGTAGTTGCGGATATCGTCGACCTCGTCTGGCTTGGCCACGTAGGCGCCGGCTTTGGCCAGGGCCTGCAGCAGCTTGTCGGCGATGCTCTCTTCCACCACCACCACGCTTTCATTGGTGCAGAGGACCGAATTGTCGAAGCTCTTGGAGGCAATGATGCGCTTGGCAGCGGCGTTCAGGTCGGCGCTGGCATCGACGAAGGCGGGCGCGTTGCCGGGCCCGACGCCGATCGCCGGGTTGCCGGAGGAATAGGCCGCCCGCACCATCGGCGTGCCGCCGGTCGCCAGGATTACGCTCACGCGCGGCGACTGCATGATGTGGTTGATGAGCGGCAGGGTGGGCTCCGCGATCACCTGCACGATGCCGGCGGGCGCACCGGCCTGCTCGGCGGCCTTCGCCATCGCCAGGGCGCCTTCGACCGAGCATTTCTTCGCAATCGGGTGCGGCGACACGATAATGGCGTTGCGCGTCATCAAGGCGAGCAGGATCTTGAAAAAGACCGTGCAAACTGGATTGGTCGACGGCGCCAGGGCGAAAACGATGCCGGCGGCGCGCGGTATCTCGACGATCTTCTGCTCGGCAATCACACGCTTGGAACAGAAGTCCTCATTCCGGTAGGCCTCGTAGATGCCGCGGGAGCAGATTTCGTTCTTGATCTTCTTGTGCTCCGCGACGCCGAAGCCCGTCTCCGCGACGGCGGCCTCGGCCAGCGGGCCAGCCAGGGCGTAGGCGGCGTCCGACGCCGCCTTCACGATGCGATCGACGGCCGCGCGATCATAGCGCGCATAGGACGCGGCGGCCCATTCCGCCAGCTGCAGCATCATGTCGGCGGTGCCGGTCTGGCGTTTCTCGCCCGCCAGCAGCTCTTCGACGATGGCGTTCATCGCGGCTCTCTCATGCGGCGTAGCGGCGCCTTCCCGATCCCTTGCATTCGGCGCGCGCAAGGCCGATCGAGCGCTCCACCCGCTCCAGCAGCTCTTCGCACAAGGGCGCGGTCATCAGCACGCCGGGCTTGAATTGCAGCACGCGGGCGTCAAGCGTGGAGAAGATCGCCCACACGCCGTTCTCGTAGAGGTGCTTCATCACCGGCTTGGCGCCTTCGGGATAGTCGAATTCCAGTCCCATCACCACGCCGCACTGCCGGATGCCGACGAAGAAGTCCGAATAGAGCTTCATGATCTCGGCAAGGCCGGTCGCCATCAGCTCGGAGATGTAGTTGACCATCGGCCTGATCTGCGGCCGCTCCAGGATCTCCAGCGTCTTCATCGCGACCAGGCAGCCGAGCTCCGCGCCGCCCATGGTCGAGATGTGGCCGAACCCATCCTGCTTCAGCCAGCCGGCATAGGGTTCGCGCACCACCACGCAGGCGATCGGATACATGCCGCCGGAGATGCCCTTGCCGATCACCACGATGTCGGGCTGGATGCCATAGCGCTGGTAGCCCCACATCTCGCCGGTACGCATCATGCCAGTCTGCACCTCGTCGGCGATATAGAGCGCGTCGTAGCGCTCGGTCAGCTTCTTCACTTCGGTGAGATAGCCCGGCAGCGGCATCGGGAAGCCGTAGGTCGCCGGGATGGTCTCCATGATCACGGCCGCGACGTCCTTGGCCCTGAGCGCATCCTCCATCGCATTCAAGTCGTTGAACGGCACCTGGATGAACTCTTCGGGGCGGTCGGACAGGAACAGCTTGGAGAAACGCTCGGAGCCGGTCGCGACCGCGAGGCCGGTGTGGCCGTGATAGGCCTTCACGATCGAGACGATCTTTTTCTTCTGCTTGGCGTGGCGCGCGGTCTTGATGGCGATGTCGATCGCCTCGCCGCCGCCCGAGCCATAGATCGTGTAGTGCAGGTCGCCGCCGCAGCTCTTCGCGAGCTTCTCGGCAAGCGCGGTGCGCCCCAGCGCCGGAAAATGATGATTGCCCATGTCGAAGCGCTGCGTGCCGCGATTCAGCACTTCGACCAGCTCCGGATGACGGTGGCCGATATTGTAGGTGCCGCCGTTCAGATGCACGTCGATCAGGCGGCGCCCATCCATGTCGTAGAGGAAGTAGTCCTGCCGCCGGTCGATCACCAGATCGACGCCGACATCCTGCCAGAACTGCGTCTTGCCGGGATTCCAGAACTCGATCGACTTCCGGATGAATTCCTTCTTCTCCGGGCTTTGCGCTTCGATCATCTCGGCATTGTCGGGATTGGCCATCGGCAACTCCTCAGCCGTACCTGCTCAGATATCTCTCGGCCATCTCGCAGGAGCCGGCGCAATAGGCCGGCCCTTCCTGCTTGGCGAGGTCGGTCTCATGATGCGAACCCATCCAGGCGAGCAGCAACATTCGCCTGAGCAGGATGAAGGTCCAGATCTCGTCCTCTTCCTCTTTCGAAAGCGGGCGGATGCGGCGATAGCCTTCCTTCCAGGCTTCCATCAGCTCCGGAACTTCCGGTTTGTGCTCGAAGAAGCTGACGGCGGTGCCGGCGTCATAGAGGAACCAGCCGATGCCGCAATCGTCGAAATCGATGACGCGCGTGTTGCCGTTGTGGATGAGAAGATTGGCGAGCCGGAAATCCGCGTGGATCAGGCCGAAGCGATCCGGCGCCTTGCCGAACCTGTCCAGGCGACGCTCGAGCGTGTCGACCAGGCGCTGCAGGATCGGCCGGCGCCCGGGCGTCATGTCCGGGCCATCCTGCCAGTGCCCCCAGTTCGCCTGTTTGCCGAGCGAGTGCTCGAAATCCCAGCTGAGACGCTCGAAATAGGGCGGGCGCTTCCAGCCCATGGAATGGATGTGGCAGCGCGCCGTCACTTCGCCGAGTTGCTTGAAGGGCTCGATCAGATTGTCCTGCGGCGGCTCGTGCCCGTCGATCAGGTGGAACAGCACGCAATTGCGCGGACGCGGCAGGTCGGGATGAGAGACGCTTTGGATCTCCTCACCATCGAGGCCGCGGATCGCCTGCGGCGTCTGCACGTTTGCATCCGCTTGCAGCGCGTGCATCCAGGCAAGCTCGCTCTTGATGCCGTTGGCCGAGTGATAGCCTTCGCGATGCACGCGCAGGATGACCGGCCTCGCGCCATCGGCCGGCGTCACCAGGTAGGTGGTGTTTTCGGAATGGTTGATCATCTTGAGCGCGGCGCCGCCGAGGCCCCAGCGCGGCAGAGCCGCTTCCGCCACATGGCCGACTGCCTGCAGCAATTGCTCGTGGGTCAATAGTCCGCTCATTCCAGCCCCTGCGCATGATCCTGATTTGCCCGTTGCAATCGTGCTGCTAGGGGCTCCTGCGCATTGAGGCAAGCTAGATGTAGCTGCGGAACGCCGCTTGACAGGTGAGCGTGGGATTTTGACAGAAAGCGCTGATTCCGCTGCCTTGATCCTGCTGTCGGGCCTGTGTCAAGATCGTCAACTTCTGCGTAAGGCTGCGACCGGAAGGGGAGGCTCGAGCCCATGAGCAGGATTGTCGAAGCTGGCGAAAACGGCGGTTCGGCGATGGCGCCGACCGGTGCCGCGCCGGCGATCCTCGCTTCGGCGGCCACCGGCATCGTCGGCCATATCGAGCGCCTGCATGGCGACATCGACAGCATATTCGGCAATGCCGGGATCGCGCCGGAGATGGCGGGCTTGCCGACGCTCCAGTTGCGCCTCAGCGCCTTCATCACCTTGTTCGAGGAAGCGGCGCGCCGCACCGGGCAGGACAATTTCGGCCTGTGGTTCGGCAACCAGTTCATGCCGCGCGACCTCGGCCTCTGGGGCTATGCCGCGATATCCTCGCCCACCGTCGGCAGTGCGCTCGAGAACCTGGTCAATCTGTTCCAGTACCAGCAGGGCTCGTCCGTCATGCGCTGCGTGAAGCGCAAGGATGGACTGCTGCGCTTGGAGTACCAGATCGTCGCGCCGGATATCGTGGCGCGGCGCCAGGACGCGGAGCTGTCGCTCGGCATGTTCCTCAACGTCATCCGCGAAGGCTTGGGCCCGAAATGGGCGCCGGAGGAGGTGCATTTCGAGCATCCCCGCCCGCAGGCCTGGAAGGAGCATGAGGCCGCGTTCGACGCGCCGGTCTATTTCAGCCAGCCGACCAATGCGCTGGTGTTCCGCACGGACATTCTGGATCGCTCGATGCCGGCGCGCGATCTGCAGCTGCTGGCGGTGATGCAGACCTGCATGGAACAGCTGGGTCCGAGCTCAGCGGCGGCCGACGGCCTGTTCGACCGCATCTGCGCGGCGATCCGCATGCGGCTGCCCAACGGCTATCCCACGCTGGAGCAGGTCGCGCATGATCTGCGCATCTCACCCGGCGCCGTGCAGCGCGAGCTCTCCGACCACAATGTCACCTACAAGGACGCGGTCGAGACCACGCGGCGCAACCTGGCGGCGATGTATCTTCAGCAGCGCCAGTTGGCGCTGACCGAGATCGCGCTGCTGTTGGGCTATTCCGAATTGAGCGCGTTCTCGCGTGCATTCACGCGCTGGACCGGCACCTCGCCGCGCCACTATCGGCGGGTGAAGACGGGGCATTGAGCGCCCGCGTTTCATGCCGCCTCTCCCACTGTCATCCCGGGCAGGCCGCGTCAGCGGCATGACCCGGGACCCATGCGTTCCGTCAGCGTTGCGGTGAGTCACCATGGGTCCCGGCTCTCGCTTTCGCTCGGCCGGGATGAAAGTTGGAGAGGAGCACGAAGTGGGCGCTACTCCTTGTAACTCGGATCCGTCTTGTCGAGCTTCTGCTTCAGCTGTTCGAAATGCGCGAAGGCACTTTCGGTGTAGTCTTCCCAGCCGCGGGCCGTGTGCTCAGCCAAACCGTCCGGCATGATGTTGAGCTTCTGCCCGGTGGAGTAGGCGAGCACCATGGTCTTGGCGGCGCGCTCCAGGAAATACATGTCCTCGAACGCCTCGGCGACGGTCGGGGCGGCGCACAGGACGCCGTGGTTTCCCATCATCATGGTGCGCTTGTTGCCGAGTGCGCGGGCGAGACGCAGACCCTCCGCCTTGTCTTCCGCAATGCCGGTATAGGCCAAGTCGACGATCAGCCGGTTGTAGAACCGCGCGGTGTTCTGGTCGATCGGTTTCAGCTCCGGATCGGCGAGGCCGGCCAGCGCCGTCGCATAAGGCGGATGCAGGTGCAGCAGGACGCGCGCGTGCGCGGCGTTCGCGTGGATGCCGCCATGGATCGCCCATGCGGAGACGTCCGGCGCCTCCGGTGTGCTCGTGATGCTGTCGTCCTCGGCATCGAGCAGCTGCAGGTCGCTGGCGCGGATGGTCGAGAAATGCCGCCACTTCCGGTTCATCAGGAACTTCTTGCCATCCGGGGAAACGGCGGCGCTGAAATGATTGCCGACCCCCTCGTGCCAGTCCATCTCCACGGCGAGGCGGAACGCGGCGGCAAGGTCGACGCGCAGCTGCCATTCTTCCGAATCGCGGCTGGTCTTGAGTTGGGTCACTGACATGGGCTGCTCCGGAAAAGCCTGCCGACAGTTTCGCCGTAACGCGTCCGAATTGCAAACGACCTAGGCCGATGCCAACGCCTCGAGCGATTCCGGCAGGATCTGGCCGCCATCCACGATGATGGTCTGGCCGGTAATGTAGGCGGCTTCCTTGGACGCGAAGAAAGCGGCAGCGTTGCCGATATCCTCGACCGCGCCCAGGCGCTTCAAGGGGATCGAGGCCGCCATGGTCTTCATATAGTCCTCGCCCAGTCCGGCCAGCCCCTCGGTCACGATGTTGCCCGGCATGACGGCATTGACCGTGATGCCGTACTTGGCGAGCTCGATGCAGGCGGTGCGCATGAAGCCGAGCTGCCCCGCCTTGGTCGCGCCATAGTGGGTCCAACCGGGATAGCCGGTGACGGGCCCGGTGATCGAGGAGGTGATGACGATGCGCCCCTGGCTGCTGTTCTTGAGGTGTGGCACGCAGGCCTTGATCGCGAGGAACGTGCCTTTGAGGTTGGTGTTCATCACCTCGTCCCAGCTCTCGGGGCTCATCTCTTCGATCTTGGCCTGCGGGAAGATGCCGGCATTGGCGCACAGCACGTCGAGACCGCCGTGCCGGTCGACGGCGGTCTTGGCCATCGCCTGCATGTCGGCAAGCTTGGTGACGTCGCCGGCGCAGGCGCTGGCCGTGCCGCCCGCCTTGGTCAGTTCCGCGGCGGTGGCTTCGGCGTCCTTCAGATGACGCGCGACGATCAGGACCTTGGCGCCGTGGCCGGCGAACACCTTGGCGATGCCCTTGCCGATGCCCTTGCTGCCGCCGGTGACGATAACTGACTTGCCTTTCAGAGATGCTGACATGGCGATTCCTCCCGTTAGACGCTATTTGAGCCGCGCGCGGCGTCCGAGCTTGATCAGGCCATAGCCGCCCAGGAGAAGGATGGCGGCGCTGATGGTCGATACCGTGCCGAGCACCGGAACCCCGGGCGTATAGCCCGCGACCATTTTGGCATAGAGATATTCCGGAATGGTGGTATCCGCGCCGGTCGTGTAGAGCGACAGCGGGAAGTTGCCCCAGGACAGCAGGAACGCGAACAGGGAGCCGGAGAACAGGCCCGGGAACAGGACGGGCAACGTCACTTCCTTCATCACCTGCCAGCGGCTGGCACCGAGATCGAAGGCGGCTTCCTCCAGCGCCGGGTCGAAGCTGTAGACCTGGATCGAGATCACCAGCGTCACCACCGGCACGATCCAGACCAGATGCGCGAACACCGCGCTTTTCCAGGAGAGATTGAGGCCAAGCGCGTTGAACCATAGCAGCAGAGCCAGGCCCAGCACCGATTGCGGAAAGAAGATCGGGAGCAGCACGATCTTCTGATAGAGCGATCTGCCCTTCCATTCATAGCGCGCAAAGGCGAGCGCGCCGAAGAAGGCGATTACCACGGCGATCACGGTCACCAGCAGCGCGATCGAGATCGAGGTATTGAAAAGAGCGCGGATCTCGAGCGAGTTGAAGGTCTTCTGCCACCATTCGAAGCCCCACTTGGTGATGGGAAAGATGAAATAGCGGCTGGAGGTGGAGGAGGCGAGCAGCAGGCACACGCCCGGCATATAGAGGAACACTACGACGGCGAGCGCCCAGGCCCAGAGCAAGGCCGCACGCCAACGCTGGGATCGCTCGGCCGGGCTCATCAGCGCCGCCCCAGAATGGCGTCGAGATCGAACCGCCGCAACACCACCAGCACCAGTGCGCCGACCACCAGCATCAGCAACACCGCCAGAGCAGAGCCGAGCGGCCAGTTCTGCGCATAGGTGAAGGCGATCTCGATATCGTGGGTGATGGGGATGACCTTCTGGCCGCCCAGCACCTTCGCTTCCGCGATCGCGCCGACCGCCAGCACGAAGGAGAGCAGGAAACCGATGGTGATGCCCGGCATCGACAGCGGCAGGTCGACCTCCTTGAACACCTGCCAGCGGCTGGCGCCCAGATCGAACGCGGCGTCGCGCGTTTCCTGCGGCACCATGCTGACGCCCAGGGTCATGGGAAACAGCATGAAGGGCAGGTACACATAGACCATGCCGAACACGATGATTCCCTCGGTGAACAGCCAGCTCTCGATCTCAATGCCGAACAGCGACTTGAGGGTGCCGAGCAGCACGCCGTTCTTGATGAAGAACAGGATCCAGCCGTAGATCCGCACGTTCTCGGATACGAACAGTGGGATCGTGAACAGCAGCGTCAGCAGCGTCGACCAGCGGCCGAACACCCGCGCCAGGCCGTAGGCGACCGGATAGCAGATCAGCGCCAGCAGCGTGACGGTGACGGCAGCGAGACCCAGCGACCACAGGAACGAGATGTAGCTGGTGCTGGTGAAGACGGTGACGTAGTTGGCGAAGGTGGGCTGCTGCCACAAGCCGAAGGTCCGCTCCGGCATGAAGCTGTAGCCGATGACGGCGAGCAGTGGCGCCGCGAAGCCGACGAGCAGGAACAGGATGACAGGCACCGCATTGAACGGTCCCTGGCGCGCCTTGCTGGTGTCGAGCGCGGCCATCAGTCGCCCACCAGGATGCTGTCTCGTCCGTCCCAGCCGATCAGCACTTCGGTATCGAGCTTTCCATCCAGCGCCTGCTGCCGCAGGCGTTCAATGATGAAGACCTGGTGCCCGACCCGCACCTGGTACTGGATGCGCGAGCCGAGGGCATATTCGTTATACAGAGTGCCGGTCAGGACGTTCTCGGCTTCCTCGCGCCGGTCGATGATGCGCAGCGATTCAGGCCGCACGACCAGATGCCCGCCCGAAAAACCGTTGACCGCGTGGGGCGCGGTGAAATCGGCATTCAGCTCGTCGCTGTGCAGGCGGCCGCCGAGCGCCCGGACCGCGATGATGTTCACATCGCCGATGAATTCCGACACGAACTTGCTGTTCGGCGAGGTGTAGATCTCGTTGGGCGTGCCGACCTGCACCAGGCGCCCCAGCCGCATCACGCCGATCCGGTCGCTCATCACCATGGCTTCTTCCAGGGAATGGGTGATGTAGACGAAGGTCTTGCCGGTCTCGCGGTGGATGTCCTTGAGCTCCTTCTCGAGCGTCTTGCGCAGCTTGTAGTCGATCGCGGACAACGGCTCGTCGAAGAACAGGATGTCCGGGTTGTAGGCGAGCGCGCGGGCCAGCGCGACGCGCTGGCGCTCGCCGCCCGAGCATTTGGTGACGTTCTTGTCGTAATAGTCCTCCGGCAGGCGCAGCTGCGCCATCAATTGCAGCGCCCGCGTCTTGCGCTCGTTTGCCGGCACGTTCCGGATCTTCAGCGGGAATTCGATGTTCTGGCCGACCGTGCGATGCGGGAACAGCGCCAGCGATTGGAACACCATGCAGGTCGGACGCCGGTTGGCCGGCACGTCGTTGATGCGCTGGCCGCGCAGCAGGATATCGCCGTCGGTCGGGCTCTCGAGGCCCGCCAGCATGCGCAACAGGGTGGTCTTGCCGCTGCCCGAAGGGCCGACGATGGTGAAGAACTCGCCCTCGGCAATGGTCAGATCTATGCTGTGGACCGCCGTGAAGGCGCCGAACGTCTTGGTGATCTGGCGGAGTTCAATGACAGGTGAGGGCGTGTTCATGCAAAGCGATGCCGAGCCATCTTCAATTGGAATCCAGAATCAAGGAGCGGGGCCCTTTCGCTGATCTCGGCATCACGCCACGAAAGAGCCCCGCTGACCCGCTAGATTGCGGCGATCAACCGCCCGATGCCTCGCGCTTGGCCGAGGTCATGATGTCGAGCAGCTTGTCGTAGTCGGGCACGATGTCGTACTCGATCGAACCCGCCATCTCTTCTTCCAGGCTATCCCACTGAATGGCGTCCAGCTCTTCCTTGGTGAAGAGCTTGAAGCAATCGGGATTGCCCATCTGGGCGACCGGGTTGAACGTGCCTTCGGCGAACGCGACGACATGCGCGGTCTTCGGATCCTGCACGTACTGCAGGAACTCCACCGCCAGCGGCGAGACATCGGGGTTGTTGACCACCGAGGTCACCTCGATCCAGGAGATGCCGCCCTTGCCGCCTTCCATCGGCCCCTTCTTCGGGGTGACGGCGCGCAGGTTGGTGGCGCCGTCGGCGCGCGCCGGCGAGACCGAGTAGGTGCCGCCGGTCATGTGGAAGTCGATCTCGCCCGAAATCAGCGACTGGTTCATGGTCGCGATGTCGCCGACCAGCTTGGCGCCCTTGAACACGCGTTTGGCCGTCTCGGTGAACTTGGCGACTTCCGCGTCATTGTGCTCCCGGAACGGATCGAACCCGGCGATGCAGCAGATGTTGAAGACGTTCCAGTCGTCGGATTCCAGGATGCCGTATTTCCCGGCATTGGCGGGATCGTTCCACAGGTCCCAGCCCTGGTCCTCCGCGCTGGCGCGGCTGATCTTGTCCATGTTGACCACGAAGGAGTAGGGGCCGTAGCGCTGGCACATGCCGATCAGCTCCTTGCCGCTGTCGTCCATGGCCCACTTGTAGGGCGGCTTGAAGGCCGGGCTCATCTTCGCGAAATAGGGCTCCATCTTGGCGCGATCGAGCGGCTTGATCAGCTTTTCGGGATACATGATCTTGCGCGCCCAGGGATTGTTGACGTTGATCAGATCCCAGACGTTGATCTCGCCCGCGCGCAGGCGGTTGATCATGGTGGGGTCGTTGGTGAGCGATTCCGCCTTGACCGTTGCAGACTTCATCTCGCGGAACGGATCCAGCACCTGGGCGGAATTATATCCTTCCCAGCACAGGATGTTCAGTTCCTTGGAGCGATCCGCCATGGCGCTACGCAAGCCGATCGTCCCGCCGGCTGCGAATGCCGAGGCCCACAGCGCCGATTGCTGCATAAAGTTCCGGCGCGACAGCTTCGATGTGAACATTGTCCCTCTCCCGATCGTTCGGGCGACAGCACGGGACAACCGCCCGGTCCTCTGCGCCCGGTTATGCCTCACCTGATCTTTTGCGCACGCATTTCAGCGCAGTGGCCGCCTGCGAGCAAGCGGAACCAATGGTTCCACCCAGTTAGAAGCCTAGAGCGGCACGTCCAACCGATCTTGACATCTGCCGCCGGAATTTTGACAGGCCAATACGGGCACTTAGTCCTTGTCCGCCAGGGCCATCCAGCCGCGTACCAATGCCTGGCATTGGGCGCGATGGCGCGCAAAATTCTGCCGGAACTGCCGATCGAGGTCGGTCAGCAGGCGCGGCTCATGATTGGTGAAGGCGGTCCCGAACTTGCGGATCCAGTCGCGTACGATGTCGATGGTGACCTCGGGATGGAACTGCGTCGCGTAGATCGCGCGCCCGATGCGGAAAGCCTGGATCGGACAAGCGCCGCCGGTCGCCAGGGGCACGGCGTCCGGAACGTCGCGCACCGCCTCGAAGTGATTCTGGAACGAGGTGACGTCCGCGCCGAGCGCGCCGAATACCGGATCGCTTGCACCCTCGGACGTCACACCCATGGTGTAAAAACCCGATTCCAGATGGTTCATGCGATAAACTTCGCCGCCGAACGCGCGGGCAATGATTTGCGCGCCCAGGCAGATGCCCAGCACCGGCCGGTCATCCGCCGCAAATGCGCGGATCAGGTTCATAGTCTCGGCCAGGAACGGATACGCGGCGGTGTCATTGGCGCTCATCGGTCCGCCCAGCACCAAGAGACCGGCATAGTCGCCGATTCCGGCGGGAATGCCGGGAAAGTCGAAGGGCGCATGGCTCGCGTAGCGCTCGACCGGCATCAGCGTGTCGTAGACCGCGCCTCCATCGACCATTGTCTCGCCGACCAAGCCGGCCGGCGCGGTCGCCTCCGGCACGATCATCAGATATTTGCGCATGAATGGGTCTGGATCAGAAGCGTTTGGAGAATAGTCCGCGGCGCTCATAGACCTGCGCCGCTTCTTCGATGAAGGACGCCAGCCGCTCGGCTTTGTAGGTGCCGCGCAGCAGGCTTGCGGCTTCCAGCAGATCGGACTTGCCCTTGGCCCGGCCCGGGCGCAGCAGTTCGTAGATGCGCAGGATGACGTCCTGCGGCACGTCCACCATCTCGGCGGCGCGCTCGAAATTGCGCGCGAGCGTGGGCCGTCCCGCCGCATTCGCGATTTCAGCCTGCTGCCGCAAGGCATCCGGCGTGATGCGCAAATCCTCCAGCGCAACCTCGTCCGCTTCGAGCGCATCGAGCGTGAGGTCCTCCAGTTTCTTGCCGCGGCGCGTGCGCACCAGGTCGGGGCGTTTCTCCGCCAGCGGGTAGTCGCCGGTGGTCAGGCGCTTGCCGCTCATTGCGCCGCCTCCGTCAGGCGGATCTCGATCTCCTCGGGCGCAGCGCCATCCTGGGTAAGGCCGGTTTCGATTGCGTAGATCAGCGCCACCTGGGCGTGGAAGCGGGCACCCATTGCCTCGCCCTTGGTCGGTACGACGACCGGCTCCGGAGCCTCGCCCAGAGCATAGGCCGCCGCGTTCTCGCCCAGTCTTCGATAGTGCTCGAGCCTGGTGATCGGAGCATTGGAAAAGAGCTCGAGATTGTGATGCGGCAGGCGATCGCGCTGGTGGATCACGGCCGTGCCCTTGGCCTGGATGCCGATGCCGACACCGGAACCGGCCAGCCGCGCGGCGCTGAGGCCGAGGAACGAGGTATCCGCCGTGTGACGCAGGCGCACGATGCGCGGCTTGCCGCCCTTGGCGCGGATGCCGCTCGTCAGCGCATCCAGAATGGAGGAGAGCGGGTGACCGCCCAGCGTGCGGAAGATCTTCAGTCCGAAGCCGGGCGAGATGCCGATCACCACTTCCTTGGGATCGCTGCCGGGCTCGGCCGGGCCCATGGTGCGGTATTGGATGAGGCGGGTCTCGCCCTTGGCGTAGCGGCCTTCGCTCCTCAGCACTTCGTCGCGGTCCAGCACGTCGCGGATCTTCACCAGTTGCTCGCGCCGCTCCCGGCTCAAGCGATAGCCGGTGCCGGGGCCGAGATATTCATTGGGATCGTTGACCGCGCTAATGATGTGTCCGTTGCGGACGATGGCGGAGGTCTGCAGGTAGTCGCCAGTCACGCGCAGCTTGACGTTGAGCAGATGCTGCGCCTCCTGCCGGAACCCGCGCTTGCCGAGCGCCTTGATCACGTCGATGACGGTGATGCCGCGCTGCTTGATCGCTTCGCTGATGGTCGCGACCTCGCCCGGCAGGTAGCTCTTGGTTTCCTCCGAGCCGGACGCCGCGACCACGCTCGCCATCATGTCGGCGCTCGGTTTCAGCGCGAGTTCCTCGAACACGGCGGCGATCGCCTGCACCGCGCGCGTGCGCAGATCGATGATCTCCGTCCTCGCCCACCGGCGTCAGGCCGCCATCGGCCTCGAAATCGCGCTGCAGGACCAGGAAGTCCTCCAGCTCCTCGCCGTTCATCAGCGAGGGATTGAAGGACTTGTCGTATTTCAGGATCGAACCGAAGCCGGAGCAGATCAGGTCGGAGCCGGCGATCAGGAATGGCAGGATCTTGGCGCCGACCCGGATCTCCGATTCGGTCGGGCGCGCATCGTTGCCGGATGCGCATTCGAGATCGAGCCAGACCGCGATCAGGTTCTCCGCCATTAGCTCGCGCACGCCGCCGGGGACGGTGCAGGTGACCGGCGCACCGTCGATGCCGCCATTCTGCGTGCCCTGGACGCCCATCGCACGCTGCAGGCAGAGGCAGCGCGCCTCGAGATAGAGCAGGGACTTGCTTTCGTGGAATCCCATCAGCAGCTCGGAGCCGGCGCCGGAGGTGCAGCGCATCTTGATCCCGCGCGAGGCGTAGGCGGAGGACAGGAACGCCTTGGACCAGGGCGTATCGTCGCCGTCGATAAAGGAGCGCTCCGTGCCATAGACCGAGACCGTCTCGGCGTAGGAGGTGAAGCCGGCCATGCCGATCTGCAGCTCTTCGGCTTCCTCGCTCGAGCACTGGAACAAGGTGCCCCAGCGGCCGACGGCGGCGCCGACTGCGCAGGCCACCGCGTTCGACCAGGCATTGCGCGCAACGCGCATGGTGGTTTCGACCTCGTCGAACCCGAAGGCGACGGCCGTCGCCGCGTCCGCCGCCAGCTGCAGCGGATCGTCCTTGGCATTCGTGACATGGCCCTGATTGCCGGGCGTGTGGCGGGCCCGCATCTTGCTGTAGGCAAATGCGATCTCGAGCGCGTTCAGCTCCGTGACGACTTCGGCCAGCTTGGCCGGCGTCATGCCATGCGCCAGCCGCACCAGCTTGGCGCGCGGCACGTTCATATCGACCAGCATGCGCGCGATCTCGGACGAGGGGATCGCCATCGCCTCGATCGCGACGTCGAGATCCAAGTGGTGATTGGCAATGAAGATATCGATCATGTCGAAGTCGGCGGCGGCGATGCCGTCCATCGACTTGACCCGGCCGTTCTCGATTTCGAGTCCGGGCTTGGGATCGTTGGGCGAGGAAAAAGCCGCAAATCCGGCGGCCGCATCTTCCACCGCAAACTTGTCGAGACGCAGCGGCCGTTCGTCCCAATCGGCGAAGCGCCGCCACCGGTTGACTTTGATCTGAGGTGTTGCCGGCGATTTGTCCTGCATGCCCGATCTCCGTCCCTGATCGGGGCCAGAGGCTAATCCCGCCGCGTAGCGAATGCAAACCCGCCCATGCCGTCCGTCTATCGAACCAATAGGAAGGCGGCATTTTTCTGATGGCGCGGGCGAGCGCAGTGTTGCGGCATCGAATTGTCCGACACGCCGCTGGAGGTCGACGCCGATGATCAGGATTTCTCGCCGCTTTCCAAAGAATTCCGTCCGTCATTGGCGCGCGATTGAGCGCCATCCCGCCAGCGGCGATGCGACCGCCTTGCTGCGGCCGGAGCTGGTCGCTGGCCCATACGTATTGCTGGCGGACATGGTGCCAGTTCCGGCCCGCAATAGCCCGCTGCTATCGAATCGAGTGGCGATCGGCATTTCAGCATTGCGTTGAACCCCTGCACCCTCGCAACCACCGCCAAACACAAGGAAAGGAAGAGATGATGAACAAGAGTATTCTGCGCGGCCTGTCCGCGGCCGCATTCATTGCCGGCGCCATGGCGTTCGGCAGTGCCGCGTTCGCCGGCGAGTGTCCGGCCGGCAAGGTCGTCGCCGACGGCCAAGGCGAACAGGACCAGGGCATGAAGGCGAAGGACGTGACCGATACGGTCCTCGCCTCTATCGACCTGTCGAAGGAGATGGTCGCCGCTGACGATCACAAGTTCCGTATGCGCCGCCTCGAGATCCAGCCCGGCGGTATCGTTCCCTGGCACGATCATGCCGATCGTCCGGCGCTGATCTACATCGTTCAGGGCGAGATCACCGAATATGCCAGCACCTGCACCGTGCCGATCCTTCACAAGGCGGGTGATGTCTCGGTCGATGCCGGCCGGCATCACTGGTGGAAGAACACCGGCAAGAAGAAGGTCGTGCTGATCTCCGCAGATATCATGCACGACCCCAGCGACACGAACATGTAACCGCGGCCAAGCCGCATCAAACAACCCCTCCTCCGGTTCCGGGGGAGGGGATCGGCTTTAGGGGACGCATCCATGCAAGGCGAAGCGCAAACCATGAATCCGGTGACCACGCTGAACGGATCAGCTCTCCAGATGCTGCGGCTGTTCACGGTCGCATTGATCGCATTCCTGACCCTGGTCGATCTGTTCGCCACCCAGGCGATCCTGCCGTCGCTGGTCAAGGCTTATGGCGTGACGCCGTCGCAAATGGGTGTCGCCGTGAATGCCAGCACCTTCGGCATGGCGGTCGCCGGCCTCGCGGTTGCGGCGTTCAGCCATCGCATCAACCGGCGGCGCGGTGTCGTGATCAGCCTGGCGCTGCTGGCAATCCCGACTTCGCTGCTCGCGACTTTACCGGATCTGGCGATCTTCACGACCCTGCGCGTGATCCAGGGCCTGTTCATGTCGGCGGCATTCAGCCTGACCCTCGCTTATCTCGCGGAGAGTTCCAGCGCCAAGGAGACCGCCAGCGCGCTCGCCGCCTATGTCACTGGCAATGTTGCCAGCAACCTGTTCGGCCGGTTGATGTCGGCCGCGGTCGCGGACCATCTCGGGCTGGCGACCAACTTCTACATGTTCGCCGCGCTCAATCTGCTCGGCGCGGTCCTGGCCTATCTCACCCTGACCCGCATGACTCAGATGGCGGCTGCGCGCAAAGTGGCACGATCACCGCTGTCTGCATGGTCGGAGCATATCGGTAACCCGCCGTTGCGCGCGGCGTTTGGCATCGGCTTCTGCATCCTGTTCGCCTTCATCGGCACCTTCACCTATGTCAATTTCGTCCTGACGCGTCCGCCCTTCTCGGTCGGGATGATGGAACTCGGCCTGGTCTATTTCGTGTTCGTGCCGTCGATCCTGACGACTCCGCTGGCAGGGCTGGTCGCGGGCCGCTTCGGCACGCGTCCGACCTTCTGGAGCTCGCTGGGCGTCGCGGCGATCGGGTTGCCAATGCTGGTCGCGGCCAACCTGTCGCTTGTGCTGGCCGGCCTAGTCCTGGTCGGCGTCGGCACGTTCTTCGCGCAGGCCGCAGCCACCGGCTTCGTCGGCCGTGCCGCGACCGGCGACCGCGGATCGGCTGGCGGACTCTATCTCGCCAGCTATTTCTGCGGCGGTCTGGCCGGCAGCTTCGTGCTGGGCCGCGCATTCGATTCCTTCGGTTGGGGCGCTTGTGTCGCCGGGGTCGGCGTCGCCCTCGCCGTGGCGGCTTCGCTCGCCTTCAAGCTGCGCCTCCCTGAAGAACGCGCGCGCAAGGCGGAATCCTTCTGCTAGTCCTTGAGGACGATCAGCTTGTCTGATTCGAGCTGCAGGGACACCTCGTTCCCGATCGTCACGGCCGCGTCGGCCGGCAGCTGCGCGAGCAAATCGATATCTGCTGCATCCTTGGGGGTAGCGACGACGCGCTTGAAGCTGCCCTGATAGACCACGCCCTTCACGGTCGCCGCGACGCCGGGGCCCAGATGCACATGCTCGGGCCTGATGGCGACGAAGAGTTCGGTTTCCGGAGTTGCTGTCCCGATGTTGAACAGGCCGAGCGGCGTGCGCACCGCTCCGGATGGCTCGACACGCCCGGGCACGATGGTGGATTCGCCCATGAAGGTCGCCGTGAAGCGTGTCGCCGGACGGCCATAGACCCGTTCGGGCGGCCCCTGGTCCTCGATGTGGCCGTGATTCATCACCACCACATGGTCGGCCAGCGCCATCGCTTCTTCCTGGTCATGCGTCACATGCACGAAGGCGGTGCCGACCCGCTTCTGGATCGCCTTCAGCTCATCCTGCATCTGTCGGCGCAGCTTCAGATCGAGAGCGCCCAGCGGCTCGTCGAGCAGGAGAACGGCCGGCTCCACCACCAGTGCGCGCGCCAGCGCCACCCGCTGCCGCTGGCCGCCCGACAATTGATGCGGCTTGCGGTCGAAGA
>JAWKVL010000067.1:0-22642 GCA_041398065.1 Dongiaceae bacterium
ACGGCCCCGCCGTGCTTCAGCCGAATGTGCCGGCCTTCGCGCGGGTGATCTTCCCCGATGGGGACCTTCGTTCGAACGCCGCCTACATCGACTTGATGGGGCGGTTCCCTGAGATCGTGGCCGCCAAGGTGATGGTGGGCGAAGAGAAGATCGAGCCGACCTTCAAGACCGAGATCAAGCCGAAAGAGGGCAAGGGCAAAGCAGAGGCATGAAAGTAGGCACACCTGGATTTGTTGGTGCACGGCTGCGAGAAGGGCGAGAGGCGCGCGGATTAACTGCATTGTCTCTCGCCGAACTCGTCGGTGTCAGCCGAGCGGCGTTGTCCCAGTACGAAATCGGACCACAGACTCCGCGACCGGACGTGATGGATCGCATCGCTGCGCAGTTGAATCTGCCAGTTCAGTTCTTCTGTCAGCCTGCGGTGAAGGAAGTGGAGCGTCGCATCTTCTGGCGCTCCATGAGCGCTGCAACGAAGGGCGCGCGAACCAAGGCGTATAGGCGATATCTGTGGCTTCGCCAGATCACTGACTATCTCCAGCAGTTTGTCGTCTTGCCGGCGGTTAACTTTCCGCAGTTCAAGTTGCCCGATGATCCGGTCAAGCTGTCCATGAACGACATTGAGCAGATCGCGAGAGAAGTTCGGTCGTATTGGAAGCTAGGAATCGGCCCCATCAGCGACGTGGTTCTGCTGCTTGAGAACAACGGGGCGATCGTTGCGCGTGGCGCGTTGGGGGCCGATACGCTTGATGCATTCTCTGAGTGGGATGAGTTGGAGAACAGGCCCTACATCTTTCTGGGCTCCGACAAGGACTCAGCAGTTCGATCCAGGTTTGACGTTGTACATGAACTCGCGCATTTAATTCTCCATCGCAAGATTGAGAGAAATCTTCTGGCGCATCCTGCGCAGTTCAAGTTGATCGAAGAGCAGGCGCATAGGTTTGCCGCCGCGTTCCTAGTACCAGCCACTACCTTTGCGTCGGAACTCAACTACATCAGCCTTGATCACCTTCGCGTCTTGAAGCGCAGGTGGAAGGTTGCGATCTCCATGATGTTGATGAGGTGCCAACACCTAGGCTTCCTTGAACCCGAAGAAGCGAGGCGGTTGTGGATGAACCTCAGCCGCCGAGGCTGGAAGCGCAGGGAGCCGCTCGATGACGAACTCGTGCCCGAGCAGCCAAGGGTGATCGAATCAGCAATATCCAGTCTTTTGCAGGCGGGGGTCATCTCGCGCGAGCAGCTGAAAGGTGATCTTCCATACGCCGTATCCGACATCGAGGAGTTGCTGATGCTGCCTCGTGGCTTCTTGTCCGATCACCAGGCCGAGGTTGTTATCCTGGGAGAGCAACGGAACCCCGCGCCAGCTTCTGGCAGGGTGAATGCGCCGAACGACGGGGTTGTCATCGGGTTTCCGAAGGGCACCGTAGAGAAGTAGTTCTTCGCCAGGCTTTCACGGGGTTTTCGTGCGCGATGCCGTTCGGGGCCCGTTGGGCCTGCGATGCCTGATTTCGATGGTTCTGCTGTGAGCTAGTTGGAAGCGGGCGAAGGGACTCGATCCCACGCCGCCAACCTTGGCAACAGGCCCTTTGATTCAGCCTATGCGGCCAGTTTTCGAGATGTGGCGTCCTCCATTTCAGCCATCCCCGTCATGTACCGCTCGATCTGACCAGCGACGCGATCGGCCGCCTCGACAAGAAGCTTGTCCAAGTGGACGTAGCCACGAGTAACCCCACCAGTTCGGTGTCCGAGCAGGGCTGAGATCGTCAGTTCATTATAGCCCAACTCACCTGCGACCGAAGCATATGCGTGACGTAGCCCATGCGGCGTGAGCCACGCGAGTTCAGCCTCAGTGACAAACAATTTCCATTTCTTCGGCAGCTGCGAGTATCGGCGCGTCGCATTAGAGGAGGGAAAGACAAAGTCGCTAGTCCTGGTCAAGCCTTCTAACAATTGCAGCGCGGGCTTGCCGATCGGCCGGCGGCCGTCGCCTTCTTTCGTGTCCTCGAAGTCAAATGACGATCCGGCGAAATTGACCTCTGTCCATTTTAGATTTTCTACCTCACCTCGTCGGCAACCCGTCAACGCCAGCATTCGGCTGAGACTCGCAGCAGTCGGATGCTTTCTCGCAACGGAACTCTCGATTAGGCTCCTGCCGAGGGCTCGGTATTGGTCTGGTGTCAGCTTGATAAATCTTCTGTTGTCGGCCGCTCTGCGAACACCGTGAGCTGGATTATCGGACCTGATACCAATTTCGACCGAATAGGTTAGGATCCCCCCTAATAATCCGACCGTTCGACGCGCAGTTCCAACACCGCCAGCGACGATCGCGCGACCGCGTCGCTTCGTTTTCCGATCGGCCTTCGACTTTCCTGCGATTACATCATCCATGAAGCGCTTGATGTCGGCGCGACTAACGTCTTTTACCTTACGATTCCCGAGCAGTGGTTTTATATGTCGGGCAATTCGACCGCGATCAACATAGAGTGTACTCTCCCTTTTTGGGCGATTCCTTTTTCCGAGAATGGCCCCTTTCTCAGCGGCTTCCAGATAGAGATCGCAGAGTTTCGAGATCGTGATCGCAGCATGATCCAAGCTCCGCAGCTCGGCCACATCTTCACCTGCAACGACCCGCCCGAGCAGCATCTTTGCGCGTGCGCGTGCCTCCTGAACCGTGATGCGGCCGTGAAGGCCAATCACATAACGGCGGGTACGACCTCGCATCCGATATTGGATAAGGTATGCGCGCTTTCCGCTCGGATATATGCGGCACCCGAAACCAGTTACATTTGCGTCCCACAAAAAGACGTCCGAGGCAGTCGGTTTTGTCGTCTCGACGAGCCTCTTTGTCAGGCGGATCATCGGGTTCTCACGGAAGCATCACGGAAGCACGCGGAAGCAAACTAGGTGAAAATAGAACAATCATGCTTCGGCGAAGAAAGTCAACAATAACCGGCTGTTTCAGTATGTTATCGTACGTTAGCGCATTTGATCGCAATTCAGGGAATATCCTGTTTGCGCCCTCCGAAGGCAAAGGTCGTGAGTTCGAATCTCGCCGGGTGCGCCACTTTCAAACCAACTTGGTCGCTCTCCCCGCAAGCGCGTCGTTGCTCGCAAGCGGCGGCCTAGGAAATGACTCTGCCACGGCCAACGGCCGATGTTCAGCGGCGATTCGCAATTTGAGCCTCTGGTCGTGTATGTTCGACGGGAATGCCTCGCGGGTTTTCCCGGCGGTCTGGAGCCGCCGGTGGTGAAAGCAGTGGACGCCGCAAGAACCCGCAAGGGCAAGAGCTGCAACGGCGATCTTCGGGACCTCATCACTGCTGGGCATGTCTCGCGGACGAGAACCGCCGACCAGATCTTGTGAACAGGCGGGACAGGGCCGTTCAATCCCCGGGGACTGCAGAACAGACGAGGTCGAGAGTCGTAGTCATGCTCCATGTCGCAATCGTCGCGCATCGTCATGCCCGGCACGATCAGCGCAGCTATTGGATCCAGGCGATCTCCGAGTGCTGGATCGAGCGCGGCATTCGCGTCAGCACGGTCTTCGATCCCAAGACTCGCATCGATGCCGATCTTGCCATTTTGCATGTCGATCTGACCGTCGTGCCGCAAGACTACCTGGCCTGCGTGCGGCGCTGCTCCGTGACCGTGAATAGCGAAGTTACCGACATTTCGAAACGCGCGATCAGTTCGAACTTGCTGCGCCGGCAGGACCGCCATGACGGCCCGGTGATTGTCAAGACCGACCGGAACTGTTCGGGCGATCCGGAAGCGTTTCTTGCCAGAAGCGGATGGAAGTCGCGGGAGCGCGGGGACATCATCAGAAGCGCCATCGATCATTTCAAGGAGAAGCGCATTCGCGCACGACGGCGACGGCGATACGGCTCCAAGAGAGCATTCCTCGACTATCCCATCTTTGCCTCGATGGCCGAGGTTCCGGATGCCGTGTGGAGCGATGACAACCTGGTTGTCGAGCGCTTCCTGCCAGAACGGCGCAACGGCCGGTATTGCGTCCGCACCTGGTTGTTCTTCGGCGATCAGGAGCGGCATGCGATGTTCTACTCCGATGATCCGGTCATCAAGTCGCACAACATCGTCGACTACGAACGACTCTCCGAGGTTCCCGACGAGCTGCGGCAAATCCGCCGGAACCTCAAGTTCGACTTTGGAAAATTCGACTACACTCTGGTTGACGGCAAGCCCGTGCTGTTCGATGCCAACCGTACTCCGACGATCGGGAATTTCCCGAAGGAGCGATATCTTCCCCTCGCCCAGTGTCTCGCCGGCGGTATCAGCGCGTTCCTGCGAGATCCGCACGACGCCGTGCCGCGCCAGTCGCCGTCGCCGGAGAAAAACTGCAAATTGGTAGAAGCATGAAAGACGGAATATCCGCGGACTGGGTGGCTCGCCTCTTCGACCACCCAGACCTGCTCCGCATGGGACATCACCAACGGGCAGAAGACAAGAATCTGGGCCTGGGATGGCTGTACTACGCCCTTGGCCGCATTCTCCGCCCACGCCTCGCGGTGGTCATCGGGTCATGGCGCGGATTCGTACCGCTCGTGATCGCCAAGGCGCTGCAGGACAATCTGGAGCCCGGCGAGGTGATCTTCATCGATCCTTCCCTGGCGGACGACTTCTGGAAGGATCCGGCGCGGGTGAAGGACTACTTCCTCAGCTTCGGCGTCGCGAACATTCGCCACTTCCCGATGACCACCCAGGCGTTCGTCACGACCAGCGACTACCGTGCGCTCGACAAGATCGGCCTGATCTTCATCGACAGTCTGCACACCGAGGAGCAGGCGAGCTTCGACTACCACGCCTTCTCAGGGCTGCTGGAGCCGCGCGGCTTCGTGATGCTCCACGACAGCATGATCATTCGCCCGGACAAGGTCTATGGCGGCGAGAAGGCCTACGGAATGAGCGTCAAGTATTTCGTCGATCGGTTGAAGAAGGATTCCATGCTTCAGCTTCTCGACGTTCCATTTGGTCATACGGGCCTGACGTTGCTCAGAAAGCTGGATGGAGAAGCATCAAGGAACCTGTACGATTGGCTCGACGAAGGACCGCGGTGAGGCCGGCAATGACCGGAACCGTCGTCGCGGTCTTCTGCATGCCGGAGCATGGACATTTCATGCAGCTCCGCGCACTCATCTCAGGCCTCGTGCAGTCAGGATGCGATGTGTATGTCTTCACGCATCTGCGCTACCGCCCCGATGTGGCGCGCCTCGGGGCGAGAATGGTCGATCTCTTCACGAGATATCCGCTCGAGCGCGCCGACAACGAGTCGATCCCGGTTCCTTGCCGTTATGTGAGTTACGCCGCCTTCTACGCGGACGAAGTGCTGGAGGAGCTGAAGAGCATTCGACCGGCTTTGGTGGTCTGCGAGACGTTTTCCGTGATCGGCCGGCTGGCGGCTCAGCGGCTGAACATTCCTTTCATCAACGTGCTCTTGGGCCACAACATCGATCCGGCGAGTTATCTGTCTGCGCTGCGGACAGATCCACGCGTGGCGATTTCCCAGCAGTGCCACCGCGCAGTCGAGATTCTTCGCGAGCGTCATGGCATGCACGACGTCTCGCCTTTCTCCTACATCGCCGGCAACAGCCCCTATCTGAACATCTGTTGCGAGCCCGCCAGGTTCCTTACCGACGCAGAGCGCAAGAACTTCGAGCCCGTGGCGTTCTATGGCAGCGTTCCGGCATATCCGGGCCAGAGCGAACATTCACACGCCCCGACCCCTGAATATTTCGGCGGCAGAACGGATAGGCTCAGGATCTATGCGTGCTTCGGAACCGTGGCCTTCCGGTACTATGCGGACGTGGCCATCCGTGTCTTCGAGGCGTTGTCGGAATGCCTCGCGCGCATGCCGCAAGCTTGCGCCATGATCAGCCTGGGCGGCGCAACGATCGATGAGCAGCTTCGCCGCCGAATCTCGAGGCCGAACGTGGAGGTCGTCGATTACACCGATCAGTGGGCGGTGCTGGGAGAAGCCGACGTGTTCTTGACCCATCACGGGCTGAATTCGACACATGAAGCCATCTTCCAACGCGTGCCCATGCTCTCCTATCCGATCTTCACCGACCAGCCCTCGCTTGCGGCAAGATGCCGGGAGTTCGGAATCGCCATTCCACTTGCTGACTCCGTGCGCGGGCCGGTTGCGGCCGATGACGTGCGCGCCGCCCTGAGCGTGCTGTCCGAGAAGCGGGACTCCATCATGGCGAAGCTGGAGCAGGCGCGGTCATGGGAGCTGGAGGTGATGGCGCAGCGGCCCGCGGTTTTCGCGCGGATCATGGAATTCGCATCCGGATTGGAGCGCCAATCGTGATCTTTGTATTCGAGGCCACGGCGCTTGCGGTTGAGGCAAGAGTCCGCTTCCGCTCTTGCAGCACATCTTCTCAAATCGCCAAGCTGGCCGGGATCAAGCGGGCAGACATTCGATGATGCTGTAGACGGGGCCTGCCGGAACTGTCCTTGAGACCCGGAGGCCAGCGGCTTTCAACAGGTTAGAGAATTCATGCTCCGTGCGCTCCTGCGCACCAAGCGCCACCAGCATGGTCAAATCATGCTGGGACAGAGTCGCTTGCAGGGGCGTGGCTTCGCTTCGCGTCGGGAGAATCGGTTCGATGATCAGGAGGCGGGATCCATCCGCCATCGCCCGCCTGCAACTCGCCAGGATTCGCGAGCTCCGTTCGTCATCCCAGTCATGGATGACGCTCTTGAGAATGTACGCGTCGGCGCCCGGCGGAACCGATTCAAAGAAGTCGCCGGCGACAAACGCGCATCGTGCGACGAGATTAGCGTGGTTCTTGCGGAAATTCTCGGCGGCACCCTCGACCGCAATGGCTAGGTCGAACAAGGTTCCCGAAGCATCGGGATACGCCCGCAAGACATAGGCCAGCATTTCCCCATGCCCGCCGCCGATGTCCGCGATCTGCTTGAGCCCCGCAAAGTCATATGCCTGCAGGACACACGCGGCCGTCTGGCGGGTCAGCTCGATCGTGACCCGATAGAATGTGGCGGCCGCTTCCGGATCGTTCTTGAGATGCCCGAAGCCATCGGTGCCGAGCAGGAGCGTCCGGGCGCTCTTGCCGGTCCTGACGCTGTACAGCAGATTGCCCCAGACCGGCCAAAGATGGTGCCCCCACCACATCGTCCACGCGCGTAGCGAGTGTGGCGAATTGTCCTGGAGCAGCGTGCCGAGCGGCATCAGTTCAAAACTGCCATCACTGCGCTCGGCGCAGATGCCGAGGGCACTCAAGGCCCTCAACAGCCGATGCAGGGAATGAGGGTCGGCCCCGGCGGACGAAGCAAGATCCGCGCTCGTTCGGGGTCCCTCTGCAAGAAGGTCTGCAAGTCGCAACTCTGCCGCCACATAGAGCGCCTGAGCTTTCCAGCTGCCTGTGAGAATCGACTGGAAATGCTCGATCAACGCCGGGGTATCGAAGCTTGAATGAGACTGCGCACTCATCGAGGTAAGGAAGCCTGTGCTGCAAGTTAAGTTTTTGATTTCCATAACATAACCCATCAGCGACCGGCCAGGCGATCCCCCATGAGATCAGGAGCACTTCAGCCCACAGGGGCGCCGGCCGCAACAGCATCCGGTCCTCTTGCCGGTGTGGTGCTCCGTTCCGGAACTCATGCAGGCGACTGTGGGTGGGCGTCGGATGCCGGCCGCTCGAGCACGCATCCGGTCGCCGCGTGCTGCCAACCTCGAACCGATCCTGCGCCCGGCAGCGATATGTCCGGTGGCGCCTCATACAACTGTGATCTTTCTGTGCACGAAAGACCGACGGCGATTCGACCCTCTCGTGCGTTTTCGGGTAGGTTCCTGCATGCAAATACCTGCACACGGTGGAACCATTTCAATCCTCCGCATTCTCCTTCTTATCGGGCTGTTGACACTCTGGTCCACGCAGTGCTCAGCGCTCGAATACAAGACCGAACTCGCGCCGATCGAGGATTCGGTGCTGGCGGACGCCGTGCAGGCCAGTTCGCTCTTGATCGAACTGGAGGCAAAGCCGCCGGACAGCTTCTATGGTCTGTGGCGGCGCGCGCAGGATGACAAGTCGAGGCTTGAGAAGGCATTGCGTTCGTCCGGCTACTATGATGGTGCAATCTCGATCCAGGTCGCGGGTCGGTCCGTGGATGAGCCAGCTCCGACCGAGGAACCGACCGGCGAGACACAGATACCGGTCAAGATCGAGACTCATCCGGGAAAGCTCTATCACCTGCGTGAGATTGCGGTCACGGGTGCGGAGACGCTTCCGGATGAGCTCAAAACCGAACTCGCGGCCAAGGCGCCGGCACGCGCTGCAGACATCATGTCGGAGCGGGACCGCTTGTTGAGTGCCGTGCTCGAGCAGGGCTATCCGTTCGCGTCGGTCAAGCTGGAGCCGGCGCTGGTGGATCACAAGGACCGGACCGTGTCGGTCCACTATGTGGTCGATCCGGGGCCGCCGGCCAAGATCGGCGACATCCATGTGACGGGGCTCGATCGCGTCGATCCGGGCTTCATCAACCGGCGCATGGCCGAGTTCACCGGCCGTACCTACGCGCCAAGCGAGATCGCGAAACTGCGTGAGAACCTGCGATCCATCGACGTGTTCGACTCAGTGAAGGTGAAGCCGGCGGACAGCCTCGACGAGGATGGCCGCCTGCCCCTGGATGTCGAGGTCATCGAACGCGACCGGCGTTTCATCGGGTTCGGCGTCAACTACTCCACCAATGACGGAGCGGGCGCCAAGGCCTATTGGGGCCACCGAAATCTGTTCGGAGGCGGGGAGCGTTTGCGGCTTGATGCCGATGTTTCGGGGCTCGGCGAGAACAGCTGGTCGGAGACCAACTACGGCCTCTCCGCCGATTTCCTGAAGCCCGACTTTCTTCAGCAGCAGCAGAATCTCCATTCCAATCTCGCCCTGGTCCAGGAATATGACTCGGACACATTCGACAAGACGGCGGCGACCTTCTCGCTCGGTCTCGATCGGCGTCTGACCGACTATCTGAGTGTCAGCTTTGGCGGCGAAGCCGAGATCTCGCGCATCACTGATGATGGAGAGGTCAAGCACTTCCAGCTGTTCGGTCCGACCGGTGCGGTCAATCTCGATACCACCGATGACCTGCTGAATCCGACCAGGGGTTCACGCGTGAGTATTTCCGGTTCGGCATTCCCGGAGATACTTGGATCCAACCAGGACGTCTTCCAGACCAGCACAACCGGAAGCACCTATTACGACTTTTCCGGAGAGGGCAATCTCGTCCTGGCCGGACGGCTTTCCGTGGCAAATGTGTTTGGCGGGTCGATCGATGACTTGCCGGCGGATCGCCTGCTCTATGCCGGTGGCGGCGGGTCGGTGCGCGGATACGAATATCGCTCCATCAGTCCACGCGATAAGGACGGCGACTTGACCGGCGGACGCAGCTTGGTCGAGGGCAGCATCGAGCTGCGGTACCGCTTCCTGCAGGACTACGGCATCGTCCCCTTTTTCGATTTCGGAACCGTGAGCGAAGAGGTGTACCCCAGCTTTGACGAACCAATGCAATACGCGGGCGGCCTTGGCTTTCGATATTATTCGCCGATCGGACCCATCCGCGCCGATATCGCCGTGCCGCTCAACCCTCGACATGATGACGATCCAGTCGCGTTCTATATCAGCATCGGGCAGTCTTTCTGATGCGGCGGTCGATCTACATCGGGCTTTCGGTCGTCGCAGCTTTGCTGGCGATCGTGGCCGGTCTGTTCGGCGCGCTGCAAACCGACTATGCGCGCAATCGCATCCTGCTGTGGATTGCAGACGCCACGGCCGGCAGTGCGACCGAGGTAAGGGCGGACGCCATCGAGGGCGTGTTGCCGTTCGATATGCGTCTCGTCGGTCTCCGTCTGTCGGACCGGTCCGGTACCTGGCTGACAGCGGATCATATCGCCCTGGCCTGGTCGCCGAGCTCCTTGCTCGGCGGCACGCTCCGCGTGGACCAGCTTGCGGCGGGCACGGTCGATCTGGCGCGCTTGCCTGAGGCCGAGACCGCGGAAGCGCCGCGGCAAGGGGGGCCAGTCATTCCAGAGCTGCCAGTTGCGGTCGACGTACGCGAAGCGTCGATCGCGCGTTTGTCTCTGGGAAGTCCAATCCTTGGCGAACCGGCGGCGCTATCCATCAAGGCAGATGCCAAGCTCGGCAAGATCGCCGACGGTCTGTCGGCATCTCTGTCCGTGCAACAGCTATCCGGGAACACTGGAACTGCGGCGTTTGCGTTGGCCTATCGGCCCGCGCAAGATTTTCTGAGTCTGACCGGCAGCGTTGAAGAGCCGAAAGGCGGCGTGGTCGGGCACCTGTTGGGACTGAAGCAGGGAAGCGACCTGCGCATTGCGCTCGATGGCAAAGGACCACTCGATGCGTGGCGCGGCCGCATGAATGCAATGTTGGAAGGCAGCCCCCTTCTGGACCTGACGGCCGACATTCAGGGACATGAGACGCGCGCCATCTCGTTTTCGCTGCGGGCAACACCGGACATCCTGCTGCAGGAACAGCTGCGTCCCCTGGTCGCCGGCGGCGTCGACGCAAAGGGCACGCTCAAGGTCGCGCCAACGGCCGACACCATCGAAGTGTCCGACTTCACCGCAGCCACCGCCGCCGGCCGGGTCAGTGCATCGGGCCTGCTCGGACTGAGCCAACCCGGCGACCTTGCCATAGCCGTGTCGGTCGCCGACTCCCGGCCCTTCGCCGCTTTGGTTCCCGATGTTGCATGGTCCAGCGCCGCCTTACAGGCGCGGCTGAAAGGCACGCTCGACACGCCACATGTGACAGCCGACCTCACCCTGCAGAAGCTGATGGCGTCCGGCTTCCACGTGGAGACGACCAAGCTCGCACTCGATGCGTCGGCCAAACAAGGGCTCGAACAACCGATCGATGTGCAAGCGACTCTCGCCATATCCGGTATCGAGTCACCCGACGCACGGCTGACGGATCTCCTGACAAACGGCGTCCAGTTGTCCATCGCGGGGAGCGCGGACCAGGCGGGTACGCTCGTGGCGGACAGAGCCGATCTGCAGTCCGGCGCCCTAACCCTTTCGGGTTCGGGGCGCGCCGAGAAGTGGGGCACAGAAGCGCGCACGGCAATCGCGACGCTATCGGTCGCAGACATCGCGGCGATTGGAGCGCCCTTCGGCCTTCCAGGCACGGGCGCAGCGGAGATTTCCCTGAAGCTCGAACCGGCATCCGCCGGCGAGCAGCTGGTGGTCGACGGCACGGCAAGCGCCCTTTCTCTTGGCCAGCCGATCCTGGATCGGCTGCTTGGGCAAGCACCGACATTGCACCTGGCACTTGAGGGCAACCTACCGCAGGCAGTGACCATCAAGGCTGCACAGCTCGCTGGCTCAAATCTTCAGCTGGATGCGACGGGATCCGTCGAAAACCAGACGCTCGACCTTGGTTTCAAGACAGACATCAAGGATACCGCCGCAATCGATCCATCCGTGCGCGGCGCGGTGACAGCGGAGGGATCGATCAGCGGCACAATGAATGCTCCCACAGTTGTCGCTGCGGTCAGCACGCCAACGCTCACCGTTGCCGATCACACTGTAGAGAGCCTAAAATTGAACATCACTGCGCGCGATCTCTTGGCGACGCCGAAAGCTGAGATCGCAGGCGCGGCAAATATGGACCGGCTTCCCGCCAAGCTTGCCGCGTCGGTGGCGCTCGACGGGACGCGCGCCACCGTACAAAACCTCGCCGTCACGCTCGGCAAGAGCAAGGCAACGGGCGATCTCGCGATAGCGCAGGGTTTGACGACTGGCAAACTGATGCTGGACGCCCCCGACCTCTCGGAGATCGGGACCGTGGTCGATGTTGCGATGAGCGGCAGCGTGACCGTGACGCTCGCGCTGGATGGCGCGGATGGCAAGCAGGGCGTCAAAGTTGCAGCGACAGGGCACGGCATCTCGGCCGCCGAAGCGATCGCCATTGACACCACCGATGCAACGGCCGCAATCGAAGATCTGTTCGGCACACCGACACTTGCAGCCGATGTGAACCTGTCGAAACCGGTGATCGCAGGCCATCCGCTGGAGCGCCTCTCGCTCAAGGCAAATGGACCGCTCTCCGCGCTCGACATCAAGGCGTCGGCCGATGGGCCGGATATCAAGGCGACCACTGATGCGCAGCTTGCGCGGATCGCGGATGGCTATCGCGTCACGCTCCAGAGCCTGGCAGCCGATCTGAAAAGCGTCCAGGTGAAAAGCCAGGCGCCCGCGACGATCGAGATCGGTGCAAAGACGACCCGCATCGAGAACGTGGCGCTGGCGATCAATGACGGCACAGTCAAGCTGAACGGCTCAGTTGCGCCCGACTCCATTGATCTCGCGCTGACAATGAAGGCCATGCCGGTCTCTCTGGCACGGACGGTTGTCCCCGATCTGCCGCTCACTGGACGCGTCGACGGCGAGGTGCAGGTGAGCGGTAATCCCACGGCGCCGAGTGGACGGTTTTCGCTTGCGGGCAAAGGGATCGGCGCGACGGACCTGCCGCAGCAACAAGTCGATGTGCGGGTCGACGGCACCCTTCAGCAGGGACGCCTCGATGTCAAAGGCGTTGCGACACCCCAGAGTGGCGGCCAACTCGATTTCACGACGACGTTGTCGGCATTGTCGCCCGACGCACACTTGCAGGCGCATGCCGAGGGAATGCTGGATCTGTCCCTGGTCGATTCCTTCCTGGCAGGCGGCGCCGACCGGGTCAAAGGCAGGGCTGAGGTCGACCTGTCGGCAGCCGGCACTGTGAGCAGCCCTGAACTTTCGGGCCAGCTGCGCCTCGTCGATGCGGGCTATGAGAACCTGCGCTACGGGGTCAAACTGCGGAAGATCCAGGCCGATATCCGTGCCAACGGTCCGGTCATCCAGATCGCCAGCCTGACGGCGGCAACGCCCGGCGGCGGCCAGATCGACGGCAAAGGCGAGATCGATCTCAAGAACGGAGTCGAAGTGCAACTCAGTTTGCAGGCGCGCAACGCGACCGCCATCGACACCGATCTGGCAACCGCGACGATCGACAGCGATCTCGCGATCTCCGGCAATCTCCAGCAGCGTTTGAAACTAGCCGGAAAAGTCACGATCCTGAAGGCAGACATCCGCGTGCCCAACAAGCTGCCGCCCAGCGTCCAGACGATCGAAGTCAAGGAAATCAATGCGCCGCCAGAAGTCGCAGCGCGTATTGCGGCGCGCGAGCAGCCGCCGCGGAAGACCATGATCGTGGATCTGGACCTCGACGTGGAGGCGCCGCAACAACTGGCGGTGCGCGGACGCGGCCTCGATGTCGAGTTGGGCGGCGCGGTTCATATCGGCGGCACCAGCGACAAGCCAGTCATCGATGGCGCATTCAAGCTCAGGCGCGGCTCGCTCGATCTCGCCGGCAAGAATCTCAAATTTACCGACGGCCAGCTCACCTTCGAGGGCGGCGACCAGATCGATCCGATCCTGGACTTGACCGCAGTTACCCGCGCGACGGACCTGCAGGTGACTGTGAAGGTCGAAGGGTCGGCGCGCGCCCCGCGCATCTCGCTCTCGTCCGTACCGGCGATGCCGGAGGACGAAATCCTGGCGCGTCTGTTGTTCAGCAAATCCGCAGGCGCCCTTAGCCCGTTCGAACTGCTTCAGCTGGCGCAAGCGACCGCCGACCTTGCCGGCGTCAGCAGCGGGCCAGGTGTCCTTGACAGGATCAGGCAAAGCACCGGGCTCGATCGCCTGACGGTGGAACAAGCGGAAGGCGCGACGGGTCCAAGCCTTGGCGCGGGCCGATATGTGGCCGAAGGAGTGTATGTCGGCGTGTCACAAGGCGCCCAGTCGCGCAGCAGCGCGGCGACCGTCGAAATCGAGGTGACGCCCCATGTAAAGGTCGAGAGCGAAGTCGGCGCCGACGCTTCAGGCAGGGCCGGCGTCAATTTCGAATGGGACTATTGAACCCACAAATCCAGTCAGGCGCCGGCGCTCCGACTCGGATTCCGAGGCGACCTTGGATGCTCGTGCAAGCCAGCTTGGCAGCACAACTGTCATGAACTAGCCTATACTCGAAACCCCTGAACGGGCGCGGTTCACGAAAACGGTCACCAATCGGCACAAATCACGTCAATCGCGGATGCGGCACCGGCCCTTGCCTGAAAGGGCACGCCTTGCATTGGGGGCGGACGCCCAGTGCGGAGAAGCCCGATGCACTATGCCCAGCTTAAGTGGCCGGCGCCGTTCCTGATTACGGGAGCCGTCATTTCCGTTGCCATGGCGACGCTCGAGCATGTGAGGTTGGTGGATCTTCTGCTCGACTCGGGCACCGGGCTGCTGGCCAGTGTCGGCGCGGTTTTTGCGGGTACCCAGCTGTTCCTTGGGCAGTTGAGCCCACGGGGGCGTTTCGGATGGCAACTGACGCTTGCGGCCTTCCTGTTCGTCGCGCTGAGCGAGTTTTGCGAGCCTTTTACTGAAGCGGTCTCGCAACGGCTTGAAATCGACAATTTCGACGACATTCTGATCCTGGCGCTCGCCCCGGTCGCGGTGTGGTTCTTGGCAAGGCTGAAGCCGGTACCCTTCCTGCCGCAGCGCTGGATACTTGTCGGGTTTGCGTTGCAAGCCGTCTCCACAATCCTGGACTTTCTGGATGATGGACCGGTCGGCGGAATATCCCTTGATCCAACCCGTGTCGCGACATACGCGGACCTCGCCCAGCTGCTATCGCTCTGGTCCTATGTGCTGGCGGTGTCCTGGGCGGCTTCCCGCAAACCCAGCTGATCCGGGCGCTCGCGCTTGGCGATATCGCGGGTTGTTTTCGACGCCCTTCGCGTCCGACATTTCACGAGCGCCAATCAACCAAACCTGGGCATTGCAATCCCATTGAAATAGCAGCACTTTTTGTGAACTCAAGCGGCCGCGACCGGATGATCTTGATGCTTGAAGCCGCGGCTGCCGAGGGCTGCAATATGCGCCGGTATTGATCAAGATCAGCGCTGCGTTACTGTTCGTGCGGTAGGAGGTGACTGGGTTGGCGGGCCAGCGCTCAACCAGGATACAACAACCATCTGGAAGTCCGATTTGCCTGACGCACTCCCCAACGATGCGAAGCCCGGCGCACAGGGCCATGTTGCCGCCATCCACGGCTCGGTCGTTGACATCGCGTTTCCCGATGGTGCGCTGCCGGCGATCGGCGAGGCCGTCGCGGTTGAGACCGATGGGGCAAGCTCCATCATCGCCGAAGTGCAGATCCACCTGGACGCGGAGACAGCGCGTACCGTGGCGCTGGGCAACACGGCAGGCTTGCGCCGCGGAATGGCCGCCACGCGAACGGGCAATCCGGTCACGGTGCCGGTCGGCGAGGAAGTCCTTGGCCGCGTGCTCGGTGCGCTCGGCGAACCGATCGATGGCGCCGGACCGGTGCAATCGAACAAACGAAACCCGATCCACGCCGCCGCACCGGAACTTGGCAGTCAGGGCGCGGCACCGGAGATCTTTCACACCGGCATCAAGGTGATCGACTTGCTGGCGCCGCTCGTGAAAGGCGGCAAGGCGGCGATGTTCGGCGGCGCCGGCGTCGGCAAGACCGTGCTGATCATGGAGCTGATCCGCACCACGGTGGAGCGGCATTCCGGGATCTCGGTATTCGCCGGCATCGGAGAGCGCTCGCGCGAAGGCCATGAGCTGCTGCTGGAACTCCGGCAATCCGGAATCCTGAACCGCACTGCGCTGGTCTTTGGCCAGATGAATGAGCCGCCCGGCGTGCGCTGGCGGGCCGGCCTTAGCGCACTGACGATCGCCGAATACTTCCGCGACGAGCGTCACGAGAACGTCCTGCTTCTGATCGACAACGTCTACCGCCTGGTGCAGGCGGGTGGAGAGGTATCCGGCCTGCTGGGACGGCTGCCCTCGCGCGTCGGCTATCAACCGACACTGGCCGGCGAGATCGCCGAGTTCGAGGAGCGGATCGCATCCGTCGCGGGTGCCGCCATCACCTCGATTCAGGCAGTCTATGTTCCGGCCGACGATTTCACAGATCCGGCGGTGGCCGAGATCTTCAGCCACCTGGATTCATCGATCGTGCTGTCCCGAGAGATGGCGAGCGAGGGCATGTATCCAGCGGTCGATCCGCTCGCCTCCACTTCGAGCCTGCTCGATCCGCGCATTGTCGGCGACACCCACTTCAGGATCGCGCAGGAGGTGCGAAAGACGATCGCCCATTATCGGGAGCTGCAGGAGATCATCGCCCTGCTCGGGATCGAAGAGCTGAGCCAGGCAGACCGGCTTGTCGTCAAGCGGGCCAGGCGCCTCATGCGATTCCTGACCCAGCCTTTCATGGTGACCGTGGCTTTCACCGGCAAGGAAGGCCGAACCGTCGAGCCGCAGCACACGTTGGAGGGCTGCCAGGCGGTGCTCGATGGCGAATCCGACGATTGGGCGGAAGCGTCTTTGTACATGGTTGGCGATCTGAACGAGGCCCGGCGCAAAGAGGCGCAAATGAAGGCAGACGCGACATGAAGCTCACGGTCGCGACACCTCTTGCAATCGTTGTCGATGTCGGCGATGTGGCCGGCCTCAGGGCCGAGGATGCGACTGGCGCTTTCGGGATTCTCCCGGGTCATGCGGATTTTGTCACGGCGTTGACGGTGTCGGTCGTCAGCTGGTCCGATACGCGCGAGCGGAGACATCATGTCGCCGTCCGAGGCGGCATGCTGGAGGTACGCGACGGTCAGACCATTGCCATTGCAACGCGCGAGGCGGTGCGCGGCGACGACCTGCAGCGCCTTGAGACCGACGTGCTTGAGCGGTTCCACCGACAAGTGGACGAGGAGCTGGCCGCGCACAGCGACGCCCAGCGGCTGTACCTGGCGGCGATACGCCAGATCTACCATCTATTGCGGCCCGACGGGGATCGCAGCATGGTGCGGTTCCGGACAGCGGACATCGGAAGCGAGCCCAAGCAATGACCGACGAGCTGCCCAAGGACGAACGCGTTGACGAAGCTGTCAGGGTTCGCCGCGAACGTCTGGAGCGCTGGCAGCGGGAGGGGGAACGCTCGATCGGCCAGAATCTGGCAATGATCGGGGCACTCGGGTGGCTGATCGTGACACCGACGCTCATCGGCATGTTCGCGGGCCGTTGGCTCGATCACCAATTCGAGTCCGGCATATTCTGGACACTCGGGCTGCTGACGGCCGGGCTGGCCATTGGCTGCTGGCTGGCATGGAAGAGGATGCACAAGGAATGAATGGAGAAGACCTGACCTTGACGCTGCTCGCCGCTGCGGCCGCGGCCGCTGCCGGCCTGGGAATCGGGCTCGCCTATTTCCGGCTGATGAGATGGACGGTCGCCTCGGTGACCGCCCGGCAGGGCTGGTTGCTGCCGGTAACCTTGACGGTTGCGCGTGTCGCCTGTGCGGTCGCGGTCTTTGCCGTGTTGGCGAAACTGGGCGCAATTCCGCTGCTCGTCGCCTTCGCCGGTTTCCTTGCAGCACGAAAGATCTCGGTGGGCGCGGCCCGCGGAGCAGCGTGATGGAATCCTCCCCGCTCTCCGACACGATCCTGGCCCACCTCGGCCCGGTCGAGATCAGCCGGCAGGTGGTCACGACCTGGGTCATCATGTTTGTCCTCACGCTCGCCTCATGGCTGGTGACCAGGCGCCTGCGCGAGCGTCCGGGCAGTGAGCATTCGGTGATCGAGATGGCGGTGATGGCATTCACCGATCATATCTCGGGCATCGTGGGCAAGGATGCGCGCGCGCTTCTGCCGCTGCTCGGAACGCTGCTCACTTTCCTGGTGGTCGCGAACCTCTCCGGCATCCTGCCCGGGGTAAAGGCGCCCACCGCGAAGCTGGAGACGCCAGCGGCGCTCGCCGCGACCGTGTTCGTGTCGGTCCACTATTTCGGCGTGCGCGCTCAGGGCTTCTTCGGCTACCTCGCGAGCTTCGCCAGGCCCAAGGCGATCATGCTCCCCCTCAACCTGCTGTCGGAGATCACGCGCACGTTCTCATTGAGCGTGCGTCTGTTCGGCAATGTCATGAGCGGAGAATTCGTGATCGCGCTGATCGTGGCGCTGGCGGGCCTGTTCGTGCCGATCCCGTTCATGGCACTCGAGATCCTGCTTGGTCTCGTGCAGGCGTACATTTTCACCGTGCTCGCAACCGTGTTTATCGGCGCCGCGATCGATACGGCGGGCCGTTCGTAGAGGAGACATCATGGACATAAAGCTCATCAGCATCGTGGCCGCGGCCTTCGCCGTGTCCTTTGGCGCCATCGGCCCGGCGCTGGCTGAAGGAAGATCGGTCGCGGCCGGTCTCGATGCCATCGCGCGGCAACCCGAGGCGGCCGGCACGATCTCCAGGACACTGTTCGTCGGCTTGGCCATGATCGAAACCACGGCGATCTACTGCCTCGTGATCGCCCTGTTGCTCCTGTTCGCCAATCCCTACGTCGGATAGTCATGCAGTTCAACTGGTGGACCTTCGCGCTGCAGGCGATCAACTTCGTCATACTCGTCTGGCTGCTGCATCGATTTCTCTATCGGCCGGTCTTGCGCATGATCGATAGCCGCCGTCAGGCGACCGACAAGCGCCAGGAGGAGATCGCCCGCATGGAAGTCGAGACGAAGGCCAAGCAGGCGGAGATCGACGCGGAACGGGCGAAGATCGCGGCGGAGCGGGCCGCGGCGCTTCAGTCGGCGGCGACGCAAGCCGAGAAAGCGGCGGCGGCGCAGCACACGAAGGCGGAGCAGGAAGCCGCGGAGCTCCTTGATGGGTCACGCAAGACCCTTGCCAAGGAGCGCGAGTTCGCCTTGTCGGAAGCACGGCGCATCGCAGTCGATCTAGGTGTCGACATCGCGCGCCGGCTACTGGCGGAGATCCCGACCGAACAGCGGGCCGAAGCCTGGATCGAACGGATCGAGAAGCATATCGCCGGGCTTGCCTCGGCGGAGCGCGCCCACCTGCTCGACGGCATGGGCAGTGACGGCACCATGCAGATAGTGACCGCGGCCGCATTGCCTGCGCGGATTCAGGCGGAGTGGCGGGATCGTCTGCAGCGCGCACTGGGCGACGGCAATGTCGCGATGGAGTTCGCTGCTGATCCTGAGCTGGTGGCGGGCGCTGATCTGCATTTCCCGAGCGCTATCCTGCGTTTTTCGTGGCGCAGCGAACTTTCAGCCATGCGCCGGGAGATCGAAAATCATGCGAACCATCGCTGACGACCTCCGAGACTGGTTCGAGCTAAGCCGCGACAAGATCCGCACTGTCGCGACGGAGCCTCGGCTCGAGCTGGTCGGTCGCGTGAAGCAGGTGGGCGATGGCATCGCCACCGTGTCCGGGCTGCCTCAGACGCGGCTTGATGAGCTTCTGGTTTTCGACGGCGACGTGCGCGGCCTTGCGGTGGATCTCAGCGACGACGCCATCGGCTGCATGCTGCTCGGCGACGACGCAACAATCTACAGCGGCAGCGTAGTCAGGGGGACCGGCGAAGTCGCGCGCGTGCCGGTTGGCGAGGCTCTACTCGGGCGCGTGGTCGATCCGCTCGGCATGCCTTTGGACGATCGCGGCGCGGTGGCTGCGACCCATTTCGCGGCGATCGAACAGCCGGCACCCGCGATCATCGACCGGGCCCTGGTGACCCGGCCGCTGGCCACCGGGCTGCTGGTCGTCGACGCCATGATTCCACTCGGCCGGGGACAACGCCAGCTCATCATCGGAGACCGAAGCACCGGAAAGACCGCGATCGCCGTCGACACCATCATCAATCAGCGATCAAGCGATGTCATCTGCATCTATGCGGCGGTCGGCCAGAAGTCATCGTCCGTCGCGCAGGTGATCGAGGCGGTGCGCCGCTACGGCGCGCCCGAGCGCACAATCTTCGTCGTGGGCGAGGCGAACGCGGCACCGGGCCTGCAATGGCTGACGCCCTATGCGGCGTGCTCGATGGGCGAATACTTCATGGCCCAGGGCAAGGACGTGCTGCTGGTCATCGACGATCTGACCAAGCACGCCGCCTTGTATCGGCAGATCGCCCTCCTGCTGCGCCGGCCGCCCGGGCGCGAAGCCTATCCCGGCGACATCTTCTACATTCACTCGCGTCTCCTGGAGCGGGCCGCCAAGCTCTCCCCGGAGAAGGGCGGCGGATCGCTCACCGCTCTGCCGATTGCCGAGACCCAGGCCGGCAATATCAGCGCCTACATCCCGACCAACCTGATCTCGATCACGGACGGTCAGATCTATCTCGACCCGCGCCTGTTCTATGAGGACCAGAAGCCGGCAGTCGATGTCGGCAAGAGCGTCTCGCGGGTCGGCGGCAAGACGCAGGCGAGGACGTTGCGCACGCTTTCCGAGAAGCTCCGGCTTGAATATGCACAGTTTCTCGAACTCGAGGTATTCACGCGCTTCGGCACGATGGTCGACGAGCGGACGCGAGCGACGATCGAGCACGGTCGCCGGATTCGCGCCGTGCTCGGCCAGCGGCAGTTCCACCCCTTGTCGCTGGGCGAGCAGCTGGCGCTGCTTCAGGCCATCGACGACCGGGTGCTCGATACGGTCCCGCTCGACCGCGTGCCACTGTTCCGCGCGATGCTCGGCGCATGGTTGAAAGAGCATTGCCCGGCAGCCCTGGTACTCGACGATCAGGCCAAAGACTTGTCGCCAGAACTTGCCGCCAGTCTCAAGGCCGCCCTGGCGGCCTTAGGCGCGCGCGTCATCTCCAAGGCCGCTCAAGCACCTGCGCAGGAGGACGGCGCTTCATGACCCGTCTTGCCGAGATCCAGGCCCACTTGAGAAGCATGGGCGAGTTGCGCGACATCATCGGCGCGATGCGCTCCCTCGCGGGCATGCGGATGCAGGAGGCTGCGCGCGCGCTGCCCGGCATCCGGCGGTACACCGATTCGATCGCGTCGGGCATCGCCGACGCGATGATGCTGACTTCGCAGCCTCAAATCGATTCAGGGTCTGGGCCGCGCGCCTTGGTGCTGTTCACGGCAGAGCATGGATTCGTCGGTGGCTACAACGAGCGGCTGATCGAAGCGGCGCTCGCCTCGATCTTGCCCACCGATCTGCTCTTTGTGCTGGGCAGCCGGGGCATGGTGACAATGGCAGAGCAGGCGCACGAGGTCGCGTGGGCGCATCCGTTGGCGACGCGCACGGCAGCGGCGGCCGATGTGGCCCAGACATTGTCCCGGGAGCTTTATGCCAGAATCGCGCGCGGCCGGATCGCGCGGGTCGACGTGATCTATGCGCGCTATGTCCAAGGAAGCCGGGCGGCCATCGAGCAGCGCAGGGTCCTGCCGCTCGATCCTTCCCTGGTCAAGGGCGCTAAGCGCAGTCAGCCACCCTTGCACAATCTGCCGCCCGAAGACCTTCAAGAGAAGCTGATCGCCGAGCACGTGTTCGCAAATCTGACCGCGGCCGTGGTCGAGTCGATCGCCAGCGAAAATGCGGCGCGTCTGGCGGCGATGGAATCCGCGCACGAAAACATCTCCAAGCGCCTGGACACGCTGCACCGGGACGCGGGCCTGGCGCGTCAGTCCGAGATCACCACCGAAATCCTCGAGCTCGTCACGGCGGCAAAGGCGATCGAAAGCGACGCGCTGCGGCGGGCGTGAGACGGCACCGCAGGACCATGTCGCTCGCACGCTAGGCGGCCTTGGTAGACCTGCCTGCCGCACGCAGCGAGTCGATGTTGGCACGATAGCCCGCCTCGGTTCCACCCCGAAACACCGCCGAGCCGGCAACCAGGATGGTCGCACCGGCGGCGACCACCAGTGGAGCGGTCTCCGGTGTCACGCCGCCGTCGACCTCGATGGCGATCGGTCGATTTCCGACAAGCGCGCGTGCCTGTCGGATCTTTTCGAGCGCCGCCGGGATGAAGACCTGCCCGCCGAAACCCGGGTTGACGCTCATGACGAGAATCAGGTCGAGACGGTCGAGCACGGGCTCAATCACGCCCACCGGCGTTGCGGGATTGAGTGCGACGCCGGCCTTCTTGCCGAGCGCCCGAATAGCCTGCAGCGACCGGTCAAGATGCGGTCCCGCCTCCGCATGAAGAGTGATGATGTCGGCACCTGCCTTGGCGAATGCCTCCAGATAGGGATCGACCGGCGCGATCATGAGATGCACGTCGAACGGCTTTGCGCTGGCGTGGCGAAGCGCCTGGATGACCGGCGGGCCGAAGGTCAGGTTGGGCACGAAATGACCATCCATCACGTCAAGATGGATCCAATCCGCTCCGGCGCGGTCGACCGCCGCCACTTCCTCACCGAGGCGCGCGAAGTCCGCCGACAGGATCGAAGGTGCGACGCAGAGGGGAGGAGTCACTGCGCCACCTTCCGATCCTGATCGGCGATCGCGAAAACGCGGCTGGCGAGGATGTCGGCAGCTTCAATGGTTGACAGCCCGGCGGCGTCGATGGGGCCGTTCGAGTTCTCGAACAGACGGTTGGCCTGGCGCAGTTTGGCGCGGTCCAGCGCGTTGCGGATCGAGCGTGCATTGGCGAAATGCGGCTGGCGCCGGCGTTGAACGATATATGTCGCGAGGACCGCGCGACTCGCCTCCGACAAGACGTAGTGGCTTTTCGCCAGCATCAGCTCGGCAATCTGCAGCAGCTCGCCATCGTCATAGTCCGGGAAGTCGATGTGATGTGCGATGCGCGAGCGG
>JAWKVL010000068.1:0-22635 GCA_041398065.1 Dongiaceae bacterium
CAATATGCTCTAGTCCGACCGACAGGCGCACATAGCTGTCCGTGACGCCGGTCGCTAGCTGCTCATCGGGCGACAATTGCGAGTGGGTCGTCGTCGCGGGGTGAATGGCGAGGCTGCGCGCATCGCCGATGTTGGCGACGTGATAGAAGAGCTGCAGGGCGTCGATGAACTTGCGACCCGCTTCCTTGCCGCCTTTGATCTCGAATCCGACCAGCGAACCGTATCCGCCTTTGAGGTAGGCGTCGGCCCGCCGCTTCGGCTCGCCCGTCATCTTGCCGGGGAAATAGACTTTGGTCACTGACGGGTGGCTGCTGAGGAAATCGGCCACCGCGATCGCGTTCTTGCAATGCTCGCGCATGCGCAGCGGCAGAGTCTCCATTCCTTGGATGAAGCAGAAAGCGTTGAATGGGCTCATGCAGGAGCCGAGATCGCGCAGCAGCGTCACGCGCGCCTTGATGATGTAGGCGATCGGGCCAAGCGGCTTGACCGCCTGGGTCCAGACCGCGCCGTGATAGGACGGGTCCGGCTGGTTGAGGCCGGGGAAGCGCGCGGCATTCTTCTCCCAATCAAAATTGCCGCCGTCGATCAGCACGCCGCCGATCGAAGTGCCGTGCCCGCCGACATACTTCGTGGTCGAGTAGACGATGACCGCCGCGCCATGTTCGAACGGACGGCACAGTACCGGGCAGGCGGTGTTGTCCATGATGAGCGGCACGCCGAGCTTGCGGCCGATATCGGCGACTTCCTTGATCGGGAACACCTTGAGCTTCGGATTGGGCAAGGTCTCCGCGTAATAGGCGCGGGTCTTGTCGTCAGTTGCGCGACCGAAAGCCTCCGGATCGTCCGGATCGACGAAACGGACCTCGATGCCCATTTCCTTCATCGTGTTGGCGAACAGGTTCCAGGTGCCGCCATAAAGATCGGTCGAACTTACGATGTTGTCGCCGGTGCGGGCGATATTCTGGATCGAGAACGCCGTTGCCGCCTGGCCCGAGCTCAGTGCCAGGGCGCCGACGCCGCCTTCGAGCGCTGCCAGCCGTTGCTCCAGCACATCGGTTGTCGGATTCATGATGCGCGTATAGATGTTGCCGAACTTCTTCAGCGCGAACAGATCGGACGCGTCCTGCGTGTCGTCGAATTGGAATGAGGTTGTCTGATAGAGCGGCACCGCCACCGCATGGGTCGCCTCGTCGCGGCGATAGCCGGCATGGAGGACAATGGTTTCCGGATTCTTGCTGGAGAATGACATCACGTGGCTCCCTTGGGTTTCGTCTAGGCCGCGATCGGGGCGGCGTCTTTGATGTGCGTCAGAACCAGTTCGACCCGTACCGGCGTCGGGTTCCGGACAATGTCCAGGACCGGTGCATGGCGCTCGACTGTAACCCGCAGACGCTCGATCTCATAGATGTCAGCGGGCGAGGAAATCTCGACCGTGGCCTGAACGTTGCTGAATCCGGCGCGAATCCGGTCGGCGGCGGCATAAAGTCCGCGCAGATCCAGGGCCGCCTGCAGCCGGACCTGGACGCCGTCGAGGGGGATACCCAATGCCTCGGCATAAAGGCGGTAGGTCTGCTCGTGGCACTGCGCCAGTGCCTGCAGGACGCGCAATGTGGGCAGCAGATCGGAGTTCTCGGTCGCGGCACTGTCGCCGCTGCCGGCATGCAAAATGGTCTTACCCTGGTCGGGCTGGGCCGTCAGGCGCTGCTGCTGCGCCGCGATGCGGGTGTCGGTAGAATGGGTCATGCAATCGGGCCCTCCTTGTCGCCCGGAAACTGGGGCAGAGGGCTTTCGCCTTCAGCGCTTTAGCATTGGTGACGCGGTGCAAGCTGCCCCTCAAATCCCGCGGGCGCCCCGCCGCAATGGCGCAGACGCCGAATAAAAAACCGCCACAGCGCGAAAGCTGGGCGGTCCGGCCCACGCTTTAGCTGCATTTGTCACGCGCCCGCAAGCTGAGGCTCAAATCGGCGCGGCCCGTTTGTCGCAGCTACGAGGCGGCGCTGTCAAGCGCGCGATCGATCGCGTACTGTCCCGCCAGTCCCAAAGGAAGACATCATGAGCATCCGAATCGCAGCCTGCGCGTGCGGCCAGCTTCGCGTCACTTGCCGGGGCAAGCCGCAGAAGGTGTCTCTCTGCCATTGCCTGGATTGCCAGAGGCGCACCGGCAGCACCTATGGCATCGCCGCGTTCTTCCCGCGCGGCGAGATATCGGCAGAAGGTCGCGCGACCACCTTTACGCGTTCGTCAGACAGCGGATACCCGGTCGTCTTCCATTTCTGCCCTGATTGCGGCTCGACCGTATTCTGGGAGCCGGCACGAAAACCGGATGCGATCGCCGTCGCGGTCGGCGCGTTCGCCGATCCCGCATTCCCTTCGCCGACTCAATCGGTGTGGAACGAACGCCGCCATCCCTGGGTCTTGCTGGAAAATCCGGGCTGGAACGGCTGATCCTCCGCTTGACGCTGCCGCCGTGATGGCCCAAGAAGCGGCCGGTCAATTGGTGCGGAGGCTTTCCCTTGTTCACCGACGTGCTGTTTGAGGTCGCCGATGGTGTGGGCAAGGCCACGCTCAACCGGCCGCAGCAGATGAACGCGCTCACGCTCGACATGATCCGCGCGCTCGATGAACGGCTGGCGGAGTGGGCCAGCGACAAGTCGATCCGCGCCGTCATGATCTTCGGCGCCGGCGACAAGGCGTTCTGCGCCGGCGGAGACATCCGGGCTCTCTACGACGCGAAGCAGAGCGGCAGAACGCAGCTGCTGTCGGATTTCTTCTGGCACGAATATCGGCTCGATTACCGGATCGCCACCTATCCCAAGCAGCTGATCGCCGTGATGGACGGCCTCACTATGGGCGGCGGCGCCGGCATCGGGCTCAATGCCCCGGTCCGTGTGGCGAGCGAGCGCGCCGTCTTCTCCATGCCGGAATGCGTGATCGGGCTCTACCCCGACATCGGCGCGGCGCACTTCCTGCAGCGCTGCCCGGGCGAGATCGGCATGTTCCTGGCGCTGACCGGGCTGCGCCTGGGCGTCGGGGGGCTCTCCTATTGCAATCTCGTCACACACACGATCCCGGCCGCGCGGTTGCCGGGGCTGATGCCTGAGCTGCTGTCGCTGGAGAGCCTGCTGCCGCGCAAGGCGGATATCGCCAAGCTGCAGCCGGCGATCGATGTCTGCTTCGGGCTAAGCTCGCTCGACGCCATCGTCACCGCGCTTCAGAACCGCGGTGATCCCGGTTCGCAGGACAGCCTCAAGCTGCTGCAGCGCGGCTCGCCCACCGGTCTGAAGGTTACGTTCGAGCATATGAGGCGCATGCGCGGCAAAGGCATCGCGGACGTCCTCAAGGAAAACTGGCGCATCAGCCGGCACATGATGGTTCGCAAAGAGTTCTTTGAAGGGGTCCGAGCGGTGCTGATCGATCGCGACAACCAGCCGAACTGGCAGCCAGCTACGCGGCCGGAGGTTTCGGAAGTGATTGTTAACCGCTATTTTGAGAAACTGCAGGACGAACCGGACCTGGATTTGAATTTCTAACGTCCCGCGGCCCCGAAGGAGGCGCACCATGCCCAGCATTGGATTCATCGGCGTCGGTCACATGGGCGGCCCCATGGCGCGCAATTTGGTACGGGCTGGCCACCAAGTCACCATCTTCGATCCCAACGCCAACAACGCGAAGGCGATGACGACAGCCGGGGCGAAACAAGCGGCGAGCCTGGTGGAATTGGTGGCGTCGCACGAGATCATCGTCAGCATGCTGCCTTCCGGGCGCGAGGTGCGCGTCGCCTATCTCGACAATGACGGTGTCGTGGCGCACGCAAAGGCGGGCGCTCTGTTGATCGACTGCTCGACCACCGACGTCGATAGCGCCCGCGCCGTCGCGGACGCCGCGAAGAAGCGGGGTCTGCACTTCGTGGATGCGCCTGTCTCAGGCGGTGTCGCCGGCGCGGAGGCCGCCACCCTGACCTTCATGGTCGGCGGCGAAGAATCGGCGGTCGAGCTCGCGCGGCCAATCCTGACGAACATGGGCAAGAATGTCGTGCACACCGGCGCCGGCGGCTCAGGCCAGGCGGCCAAGATCTGCAACAACCTGATCCTCGGCATCACCATGATCGGGGTCTCTGAGGCGTTCGTGCTGGCCGAGCAGCTGGGCCTGTCGCCGGACAAGCTGTTCGCGGTCTCTTCAACGTCATCCGGCCAGTGCTGGTCCCTGACATCCTATTGCCCTGTGCCGGGACCGGTTCCGTCGGCGCCCTCGAATCGCAATTACCAGCCGGGCTTCGCAGCCAAAATGATGCTGAAGGACTTGCGGCTCGCCACCGAGGCCGCCGAAAAGCACAAACAGGCGATCGAGCTGGGCGAATTGGCAAAACGGCTTTATGAGCGTTTCGTCCAGGAAGGGTCCGGCGATCTGGATTTTTCCGCGATTATTCAAGCAATTCGGCAAAGGTGAGGGGTCGGGGCGCCCAATCTGGCGCAAATTCCTAGGCCGTTTTCATCTTTTTAATAACTCGCCATTTACCAATCTTTTACAGCGAATGCCTAGCTTTGAACGTGGGCGTTCAATCTGGGCGCTAGGAAATTATCGGTTACCTGCGAAGGGGAACCCACGTGAAAAAGGCCTATCTGGAAACGATCGCGCTGGTCGAGCGCCTGCACCGAGAGTGTCTTGAAGTCATCAAGGCCGATCTCGACCGGCAGGGTATTCGCGACCTCAACAACGTGCAGGCCATGATCCTGTTCAATATCGGCGAGGACGTGCTGTCGGTCGGCGAACTGACCAACCGCGGCTACTACTTGGGGTCCAACGTCTCGTACAACGTGAAGAAGATGGTGGAGAACGGCTATCTGGTGCAGGAGCGTTCGCCGCACGACCGCCGCGCGGTTCACGTAAAGCTCTCTCCCAAGGCCCAGGCGGTCTGCCAGAAGATGCATGAGATGTACGACCGGCATGTGCGCAGCATGACCGAAGTCGCAACCGAGGCTGACCTCGCGAACGCCAACGGTACGCTCCGGCGGCTGGAGCGCTTCTGGGGCACCTCGATGAGCTACGCCACCCGCTAGCTGGTGCTAACGCGGGCTCAGGGGAGCCCGCGTTTACATTCCCGCCAATCCTGGCGAATTTCCCTTATTCTCATGGCCGGTCTTTGAGGGTGGGCGCTAAGGTGCGCCCCGTCGCTCTATCTCCTGGATCGAGGCCGCCATGTCGTTCGCCAGTTTCACCATGTCGCCCAACCCGACCATCGCTTGCGGCGTGGATCGGGTGCACAAGATCGCCGAAGACGCTGCACGGCTGACGGGTGACGGGGCGCAGGTCCTGCTGGTGGCGGATCCTGGCCTTGGTCAGATCGTCGAGCGTGTCGAGAACCTGCTGAAGGCGGGCGGTTGCAAGGTCGGCTTGTTCATCGACGTACGCAGCGACCCCTTGGCCCAGCAGATCGACGCCGCTGCAGAGCATGCGCGTTCCTTGGGCGCCCAGATCGTCGTCGGCCTGGGTGGCGGCTCGACGCTCGACAGCGCGAAGCTGGCGGCCGCCTGCGCCGTGTCGGGCCAGCCCGCCGCACACTACAAGCTGGCTGAGAACCCGCTGCCCAGGAATCCGCTGCCGACCATCTGCCTGCCGACGACCGCGGGGACCGGGTCCGAAGCGACACGGGTCTCCGTCTACACCCTGGAATCAGGCGAGAAGGTGTGGGCGTGGGGCGATGCCTTGCGGCCGCGCCTTTCGATCCTGGACCCGAAGCTGACCATCGGCCTGCCGCCGCATCTGACGGCCGCAACCGGGGTGGATGCGCTGGTGCACGCGATCGAGGCCATGACCATCCGCCGCGCCAATATCATGAATGACGCCGTATGCTTGCAGGCCATCCGGCTGGTTGTGCACTACCTCCCGCGCGCCGTCGCGCAGGGTGATGATCTCGCCGCACGCCAGGCCATGCAGATCGCCGCCTGCCTGGCGGGGCAGGCGATTGACAATTCCGGTACCGGCATTGCGCACGCCATCGGACACGCCCTCGGCGCGATCGGCCACGTGCATCACGGCCGTGCGGTTGGCTTGTCGCTGCGCGCGGCTATCGGCTGGAATGCGGAGGCGGGCATCGAGCGACACGCGCAAGTCGCACAGGCGATGGGCGTGCCGAGCGAAGGCCGCGCCGCGAAGGACGTCTCCAAGGACCTCGCGCCAACTTTCGACAGGTTCCTGCGCGACGTAGGCCTGAAAATCTCGCTCACGGATGACGGCCTCGGCGCAGACGACGCGGAGCATCTGGCCACGACCACCATGGCCCCCGAGAACAAGGCCATGCGCGATTCCAACATCCGCGAAATTTCGATCGAGGATGCGCGGCATTTCGCGAAGGTGATTCTGACGGCAGCGTAGCAGCGCGCGCTCTACCTGTTCCCCTCAAACGTCACCCCGGCCTTGAGCCGGGGTCCATCGATCAAATGCTGGTGCGGCTGCGGAATGGTTCCCGGCTCAAGGCCGGGATGACGTGAGTGCCGCGGGGCGACCGAGCGCTCGGTTACATGAACGCCTGGATCCCCGTCTGCGCGCGGCCAAGGATGAGGGCGTGGATGTCGTGCGTGCCCTCGTAGGTGTTGACGGCTTCCAGGTTCATCACGTGGCGGATGACGTGGTATTCGTCGGCGACGCCGTTGCCGCCGTGCATGTCGCGGGCCTGGCGGGCGATGTCCAATGCCTTGCCGCAGGAATTGCGCTTCAGCATCGAGATCGCTTCGGGTGCGGCGCGGCCTTCATCCTTCAGGCGGCCGAGCCGCAGGCAAGCATGCAGGCCGAGCGTGATCTCGGTCTGCATGTCGGCGAGCTTCTTCTGGATCAGTTGGTTGGCGGCGAGGGGCCTGCCGAACTGCTTGCGGTCGAGCGTGTACTGCCGCGCCGCGTGCCAGCAGAATTCGGCGGCGCCGAGCGCGCCCCAGGAGATGCCGTAGCGCGCGTTGTTGAGGCAACCGAACGGGCCTTTGAGGCCGCTCACGTTCGGCAGCAGGTTCTCTTCCGGCACGAACACGTCATCCATCACGATCTCGCCGGTGATGGAGGCGCGCAATGAGAACTTGCCTTCGATCTTGGGGGTGGACAAACCCTTCATCCCGCGCTCGAGCACGAAGCCGCGGATCAGGTCGTCCTCGGTCTTCGCCCACACCACCGCGATGTCGGCGATCGGCGAATTGGTGATCCACATCTTGGCGCCTTTCAGCACATAGCCGCCGGACGCTTTCTTCGCGCGGGTCTTCATGCCGCCGGGATCGGATCCGTGGTCCGGCTCGGTCAGGCCGAAGCAGCCGACGATCTCTCCGGTCGCAAGACGCGGCAGGTATTTCTGGCGCTGCTCCTCGGTGCCATAGGCGTGGATCGGGTGCATGACGAGGCTCGATTGCACCGACATGGCGGAGCGGTAGCCGGAATCGACCCGCTCGACTTCACGCGCGATCAGACCGTAGGAGACGTAGTTGGTGCCCGCGCAGCCATAACCGTCGATGGTGGAGCCGAGCAGCCCGAGCTCACCCAGCTCGTTCATGATCTCGCGATGGAACTTCTCGTGCCGATTGGCTTCCAGCACCCGCGGCATCAGCTTGTCCTGGGCGTAGCTGCGCGCGGTGTCGCGCACCATGCGCTCCTCCTCGCTCAGTTGATCCTCGAACAGCAGCGGATCATCCCACTGGAATTCGGCTTTGCTCTTGGCCTTGGCGTCCATGGCCTCAACTCCCTGATCGTTCGTGCATCGCGGATGGCCAATGGCCTTCCCGGCGCGCGCGGCGTATAGCATGCGCCTCGGGGACGAGGCAGAGGCCGAACATCATAGCCCTATGTCCGAGGCGGATAACTACATCATCGAGTTCACGCAGGTCGGCGCCAACGTCAAGGTGACAGCGATCGACCCCAAGACGATGACCGAGGTGTCGATCGTCGGCGGCACGCAATACTCCCAGGAATTCCTCACCCGCCAAGCCGTGAAGAAACTGCAATACGTTCTTTCCAAACGCGGCGAGAAGGGTGACTGACCGTTACCCTGCCTGGATTGTATACAATATAAATTTCGGCTTGTCGCTTTTGCACTCTTGGGTTAGGGTCCGCGCCACATTAAGAATCGATGGCTGGCGGCCGATACTTGGACACGAGATCCGGGACACGCCAACAGGGGGCTTAGACATTTCCATCCTGCGTTCATGCACCGAAGTCCTGCGACCGAGAACCATCGGTCTGTCGGCGACAGCTGCTATGGGGTGTCGGTCATGGTGCGCATCGTGGTGACGGGGGGCTGATGGAGTATTTCCTCCAGCAACTGATTAATGGCCTGACGCTCGGCGCGGTCTACGGCTTGATCGCCATCGGCTACACCATGGTCTACGGCATCATCGGCATGGTGAACTTCGCCCACGGCGACGTTTACATGATCGGCGCCTTCCAGGCGATGATCATGCTGCTGATCTGCGGCGTGATCGGCATCAGCTGGGTGCCCCTGCAACTCGCCCTCATGCTGATCGCGGCGGTCGTGCTGACGGCCGCCTATGGCTGGGCCGTGGAGCGCATCGCCTATCGCCCGCTGCGGGGATCGAGCCGCTTGGCGCCGCTCATCTCGGCGATCGGCATGTCAATTCTCCTGGAAAACTACGTGCAGCTGCTGCAGGGCCCGCGGCCGAAGCCGGTGGAGCCGGTGATCCGCGGCGGCTTCACGCTGATGGGCGGCGGCGGCACCGACACCTTCAACGTGCAGCTCGGCTATCTGCAGATCATCATCGTGCTGTTGACGGTCCTGTTGATGGCGGCCTTCGCCTACCTGATTGCGAAGAGTCCGCTCGGGCGCTCGCAGCGCGCGTGCGAGCAGGACATGAAGATGGCTTCTCTGCTCGGGGTCAATGTCGACCGCACGATCTCTCTGACCTTTGTGATGGGCGCCGCGCTGGCGGCCGTCGCCGGCATGATGGTGACGCTCTATTGGGGCGTGAACGACTTCTTCATGGGCTTCGTCGCTGGCATCAAGGCCTTCACTGCCGCGGTGCTGGGCGGCATCGGTTCTCTGCCCGGCGCCATGCTCGGTGGCGTGCTGATCGGTCTCATCGAAGCATTCTGGTCGGGTTACTTCAGCGCCGAATACAAGGATGTGGCGGCCTTCGCGATCCTCGTCATGGTGCTGATCTTCCGGCCGACCGGCCTTCTGGGGCGCCCGGAGATCGAGAAGGTATGAGAGGTATGGCGGAATGACGGACATCGCGACGCGGGCGCCGGTGGGGGCGCAGGTTCGGCGCTCCGCGATGATCGAGGCGGGAAAAGAGGCGGCCGCCACCGCGCTCATCGTCTTCCTGCTTTCCTTCTTCATGGTCGGCTTCAAGACCGAGGCGAACCAGGGTCAGCCGCTCGGCTACGTCACCCAGTTCGTCGACGTCGCCTGGGCCTGCGTTCTCGTCTCGGTCGGCCGCTTTGCGATTGCGCTCGACCGCCATGGGGTCTCCAAGCCAGCGCTGATCGGCGGCCTGCTGTCCTTCATCTACCTAGCCGGAATCGGCGTCATCGGCGTCGCGGAGCAGGACCCGGATTCAGCCGCCGCTACCGGCTTCTACAACGTTCTCGGGATCAACGTCCCGATGCCGTTCGAGCAGCCGATGGTGAACGTGATCTTCGGCTTCGGCGGCCTGACCATGTTCGGGATCGCGTATCGCCGGCTTCGCGTGGCGCGCCATGGCGCCCTTACGGTCGAGGTGCGCGAGGCGACCGAAGAGCGGCGCGCGCAATGGGCGCGGCGCATGTCCGGCACGCTCGGGCCGATCCTGATTGTGCTTGCGATCTGCGTTCCGATCTTCATGCCGATCTCCCCGTGGTCGAACGCAACGCGGCAGGTGGTGGACAGTCTGGTTCTCGTCCTCACCTATGTGATGCTTGGTTGGGGCCTCAACATCGTGGTCGGCCTGGCCGGTCTGCTCGATCTCGGCTACGTCGCGTTCTATGCGGTCGGCGCCTACACCTACGGCCTGATCTCCACCAGCTTCGGCCTGAACTTCTGGGAGTGCATGCCGCTTGCCGGCGCCTTGGCCGCCACCTTCGGGCTCCTGCTCGGTTTTCCTGTGCTGCGCCTGCGCGGCGACTATCTCGCCATCGTGACGCTCGGCTTTGGCGAGATGATCAGGCTCATCCTGATCAACTGGAAGGATTTCACCCACGGTCCTGATGGCATCACCAACATCCCGAAGATCGACTTCTTCGGTGTGTTCACGATGGAGCGGCACGCGCCCGAGGGGCATGTGACGTTTGCCGAATTCTTTGGCATGGACTACAGCCCCACGCAGAGGGTCTATTTCCTCTACTACGTCATCCTGGTCCTGGCGCTCATCACCAACTTCGTCACGATCCGCCTGCGCAAGTTGCCGATCGGCCGTGCCTGGGAGGCTCTGCGCGAGGACGAGACCGCCTGCCGCGCACTCGGCATCAACCCCACCAACACCAAGCTCACGGCCTTTGCCATGGGCGCGATGTTCGCGGGCTTTGCCGGCTCGTTCTTTGCGACGCGCCAGGGTTTCATCAGTCCGGAGAGCTTCGTCTTCCTCGAATCCGCGCAGATCCTGGCGATTGTCGTTCTGGGCGGCATGGGCAGCCAGGTTGGCGTCGCCCTGGCGGCGATCCTGCTGGTCGGCCTGCCGGAAGTGATGCGCGAGTTGGCGCTGTACCGCATGCTGATCTACGGCATCGCCATGGTGCTGATCATGATCTGGCGCCCGCGTGGCCTGCTCGCGCATCGCGAGCCGACAATCCTGCTGCGCCGGCGCACCGGCAACGGAGCCGGCAAATGAACGCGGCCGTGCACGCGATGACCGAAAGCCGATCGCTGCCGCTGTTGTCGGTGGAACGGCTCACCATGCGCTTCGGCGGTCTGGTCGCCGTGGATGACGTCTCGTTCACGGCGCAAACGCGGCAGATCACCGGCGTGATCGGTCCCAACGGCGCCGGCAAGACCACTTTGTTCAACTGCATCACCGGCTTCTACAAGCCGACCGTCGGCCGGCTGACGCTGGCCGCCGCCGGCGCGCCGACGATGCTGCTGGAACGGATGGACGGTTACCTGATCGGCCAGCGCGCCAAGGTCGCGCGCACCTTCCAGAACATCCGCTTGTTCTCCGGGATGTCGGCGCTGGAATCTGATGGTGGCGCAGCACAACCGGCTGATGCGAGCATCCGGCTTTACGTTCTGGGTCTGCTCGGATTTCCGGGCTATCGCCACGCCGAAGCCGAGGCGACAGACAAGGCGATCCACAGTGGCTCGAGCGCGTGGGCCTGCTTGACCTAGCCGACAATCCGGCCGGCAGTCTGCCCTATGGCGGGCAGCGGCGCCTGGAGATCGCGCGCGCCATGTGCACCGATCCGGTTCTGCTTTGCCTGGATGAGCCGGCGGCAGGCCTTAACCCCCGCGAATCCCACGACCTCAACGAGCTGCTGCTCAGCATCCGCGACGAGGTCGGCATCGGCATTCTGCTCATCGAGCACGACATGAGCGTGGTCATGAGCATTTCCGACCACGTCGTGGTCCTGGATTACGGCCGCAAGATTGCCGATGGCACGGCGGCGGAGGTGAAGAGCGATCCGGCCGTGATTCGCGCCTATCTCGGCGAAGAGGAAAAGGAGTAGGCGCGGTGGCCGAAACCATGCTGCAGATCTCCGGCATCCACACCTTCTATGGCCATATCGAGGCGCTGAAGGGCGTCGACCTGGAGGTCAAGGCAGGGGAGATCGTGACCCTGATTGGCGCCAACGGCGCCGGCAAGTCGACGTTGCTGATGACCGTCTGCGGATCGCCGCAGGCGCGGCACGGCAGCATCGCTTTTGAAGGACGGGACATCACGCGGCTCCCCACCTACGAGATCATGCGGCGCGGCATCGCACAATCGCCGGAAGGCCGGCGCATCTTTCCGCGCATGACGGTGATCGAGAACCTCAAGATGGGCGCGCTGACCACCGACGGCAGCCAGTTCGATGCGGACCTGAAGCGCGTATATGGAATGTTCCCGATCCTGGAGAAGCGTGAGCGGCAGCGCGGTGGCACGCTCTCCGGCGGCGAGCAGCAGATGCTGGCGATCGGCCGAGCCCTAATGAGCAAGCCGCGGTTGCTGCTGCTGGACGAGCCCTCGCTGGGCCTTGCGCCGCTGATCGTGAAGCAGATCTTCACCATCATCCGCGAGATCAACGAACAGCAGGGTGTCACCGTGTTCCTGGTCGAGCAGAACGCGAACCACGCGTTGAAGCTGGCGCATCGCGGATATGTCATGGTGAACGGCAAGATCACGCTCTCGGGGACCGGGCAGGAGCTGCTCGCCAACAGCGAAGTCCGCTCCGCCTACCTCGAAGGTGGTGCCCACTGAAGAGATGCGGAATCCGATGAAGGCAAGAGGCGACTGAGGCATGGCGGATTTCACGATCGGCGAGTTTATCGGCGTCACGATGATTCTGTTCGGCTTTACCGCCTTCCTGATGGGCCAGGCGATTGCGGAGACATGGCGCCCGATCTGGCACAACCTGCCTTTCGGAATCCTGCTGGCGCTCGGCAACCACTTCATCGATTGTGCGCTGTTCGAGAAGGATTGGCTCTCTTTCGGGCACTATCTGCTCGATGCCGCTTGGATCGTGATTGTGTCGTTGTTCGCCTACCGGATCACCATGGCGCGCAAGATGGTGACCCAATACCCCTGGTTGTACGAGCGGGCGGGACTGCTCTCGTGGCGTGAGCGCACGGCAAGCGGCGCGGAAGCCTAGGAAAGGGCCAATAAATTGCGGCATTGCGGCATGGAAGCGTGTTGACCGGGCACCAACAGGTGCGCAAGATTGGCGCAAGCTCGGTTGCAGAACTCTATCGAGCGTCAACAAACGGGAAGAGGCAAAAAATGATCAGAAAGTTAGTATCCACCACGGCGTTGGCAGTCGCTTTCGCCGCCGGTGCGCTAGTCTATGGCCATTCGGCCAAGGCGGATGATCTGTTGGTCGGCGTTGCGGGTCCGATGACGGGTCAATACGCCTCGTTCGGCGAGCAGCTGCGTCGCGGCGCCGAAATGGCCGTCAAAGACATCAACGCCAAGGGCGGCGTGATGGGCAAGATGCTCAAGCTCGAGATCGGTGACGACCAGTGCGACCCGAAGCAGGCCGTGCAAGTCGCGAACGATTTCGTGAAGAAGGGCGTCGTGTTCGTCGGCGGCCACTTCTGCTCGGGTTCATCGATCCCGGCCTCGGCGGTCTATGCTGAGGAAGGCATCCTGCAGATCACGCCCGCTTCGACCAATCCGGCCTTCACCGAAGGCGCGGCGGAGAAGGGCATCAAGACCGTGATGCGCACCTGCGGCCGTGACGATGCTCAGGGTGTGTTCGCGGGCGAATGGCTGGCCAAGACCTATGCCGGCAAGAACGTGGCCGTGCTCGACGACAAGTCGACCTACGGTGCGGGCCTCGCCAACGAGACCGAGAAGAACATGACCGCCGCAGGGCTGAAGCCGGCGCTGCGCGATACCTACACCGCCGGCGAAAAGGACTTCTCCGCGCTCATCAGCAAGATGAAGGGCGCCAACATCGAAGCGGTCTATATCGGCGGCTATCACCCGGACGCGGCTCTCATGATGCGCCAGTCGCGTGAGCAGGGCTTCAGCGCGGCGTTCGTCTCGGGCGACGCCATGAACACTGCTGAGTTCTGGTCGATCTCGGGCCCGGCGGGCGAAGGTCTTCGCTTCTCCGACGCGGCTTCGGCGATCAATCTCGACTCTGCTGCGGCAGTGGTGAAGGAGTTCCGCGCCGACAATTACGAGCCGGAAGGCTACACGCTTTCGACCTATGCGGCGATCCAGGTGTTCGCGGCGGCGTCGGCGGCGAGCAAGGGTACCGACGGCGAGAAGATGGCGGAGTGGCTGCGCTCCAACACCGTCCCGACCGTGATCGGTAACCTGTCCTGGGATGCCAAGGGCGACCTCACCAAGGTCGCATATGCCTGGTTCCTCTGGCATGACGGCAAGTATGCCCAGGAACCCATGAACTGAGCCTGTTCGGCTCCTTCGGGAGCTGTGCGGAAAGGCCCGGACGGCAACGTCTGGGCCTTTTTCTTTGACGATAGATTGTGGTTGGCGGGGCGGGGGACGGGAGATATTGTATGCCGCTTCGCGTAGCCGGAACCCCCGAGATGCCCGAAACCAAGGAAACCATCGCGATCGCCAGCGACCATGCCGGCTTTGAGCTGAAGGCCCAACTGAAGCAGGAACTGGCCGAAATGGGCTTCGCGCCGTTGGACCTTGGCGCGGATTCGACGGCTTCCGTGGACTATCCAGATTTCGCCGACCGGCTGGCCGCGGCCATCAAGGAAGGAAAGGCGAAACGCGGCATCCTGGTCTGCGGCACGGGCATCGGCATCTCGATGGCGGCGAACCGGCACCGCCACATCCGCGCGGCCGTGGTGCACGACGTCACCAGCGCGCGGCTGACCCGCCAGCACAACAACGCCAACGTGCTTTGCCTGGGCGCGCGGCTGACCGGATCCGATGTCGCAAAGGATTGCCTCAAGGTGTTTTTGACGACAGATTTCGAGGGGGGGCGTCACCAAAATCGCGTCGCCAAACTGGGCTGAAATAGCCCGGTTCCGCCTGCGATAGAGGACAGATCGAATGACGACCCAGACCTACACCCCCATGCCCGGTTTCTTCACGGCCGCCTTGTCCGAGCGCGATCCCGACGTGTTCGGCGCGATCGGCAAGGAGCTCTATCGCCAGCAGGATCAGATCGAGCTGATCGCTTCGGAGAACATCGTCTCGCGCGCGGTGCTCGAAGCGCAAGGCTCGGTCCTCACCAACAAATACGCCGAGGGCTATCCGGGCCGGCGTTACTACGGCGGCTGCGAGTTCGTCGACATCGCGGAAGCGATCGCGATCGATCGTGCGAAGAAGTTGTTCAATTGCGCGTTCGCCAATGTGCAGCCGCACTCCGGCGCGCAGGCCAACCAGGCGGTGTTCTTTGCGCTGTTGCAGCCGGGCGACACGTTCCTCGGACTTAATCTCGCTGCAGGTGGTCATCTGACTCACGGCTCGCCGGTCAATCAGTCCGGCAAGTGGTTCAAGCCGGTGCCCTATACCGTGCGCCAGCAGGATCAGCAGATCGACATGGACCAGGTGGCCGAGCTCGCCAAAGAGCACAAGCCGAAGCTGATCCTGGCCGGCGGCTCCGCCTATCCGCGCTTCTGGGACTTCAAGCGCTTCCGCGAGATCGCGGATTCGGTCGGCGCTTATCTCTTCGTCGACATGGCGCATTTCGCGGGGCTGGTCGCCGGCGGCGTGCATCCGAGCCCGCTGCCTCACGCGCATGTGGTTACGACCACCACGCACAAGACCCTGCGCGGTCCGCGCGGCGGCATGATCCTCAGCAATGACGAGGAGCTCGGCAAGAAGATCAACTCCGCCGTCTTCCCCGGACTGCAAGGCGGGCCGCTGATGCACGTGATCGCGGCCAAGGCGGTGTCGTTCGGCGAAGCGCTGCGGCCGGAATTCAAGGTCTATGCGCAGACTGTGGTCGAGAACGCGAAGGTGCTGGCCGACACACTGGTGCAGGGCGGCCTCGCCATCACCACCGGCGGCACCGACAACCATCTGATGCTGGTCGATTTGCGGCCGAAGAAGCTGACCGGCAAGGATTCCGAGCACAGCCTGGAGCAGGCCGGCATTACCTGCAACAAGAACGGCATTCCGTTCGATCCGGAGAAGCCGGCCATCACCTCCGGTGTCCGTCTTGGAACGCCGGCTGCAACCAGTCGCGGCTTCGGCCCAGGCGAGTTCAAGCGGGTCGGCCAGTTGATCGTGCGCGTATTGGATGGGCTGGCGGCGAACCGCGCCGATAACAGCAAGGTTGAACACGAGGTGCGCGAGGAAGTGCACGCCTTGTGCAAGAGGTTCCCGATCTACGGGAGCTAGATCGAGGCTTTTGGGGGATGTGAATGCGCTGTCCGTTCTGCGGAAACGAGGATACCCAGGTCAAAGACTCCCGACCGACAGACGATAATTCCGCCATCCGCAGACGGCGGCAATGCACCAATTGCGGTGCGCGCTTCACGACGTTCGAGCGCGTGCAGCTGCGCGAGCTGGTCGTCGTGAAGAGCAACGGCCAGCGCGAGCCGTTCGATCGCGAGAAGCTGCTGCGTTCCATGCAGATCTCCTTGCGCAAGCGGCCGGTCGACCAGGACCGGCTGGAGCGCGTGGTGAACGGGATCGTTCGGCGGCTGGAAAGTTCGGGCGAGACCGAGATCCCGACCTCGCATATCGGCGAAGCGGTGATGGACGCGCTCGCCACTCTCGACAAGGTCGCTTATGTGCGCTTCGCCTCGGTCTATCGCAACTTCCGCGAAGCCAAGGATTTCGAGACCTTCATCGGCAAGCTCGGCAGTGACGAAGACTGAGCAGCGGAGCGCCGATCTCGAACATATGGGCGCTGCCCTGTCTTTGGCGGCGCGCAATCTCGGGCAGGTTTGGCCCAATCCAGCCGTTGGATGCGTGATCGTCGATGCCGACGGCCGTGTGGTCGGACGGGGTTTCACCCAGCACGGTGGCCGTCCGCACGCCGAAACCGAAGCGTTGGCGATGGCTGGCGAGCGGGTGCGCGGCGGCACCGCTTACGTCACGCTGGAGCCATGCGCACACCACGGCAAGACGCCGCCCTGCGCAGAAGCGCTGGTTGCGGCCGGCATCGCGCGCTGTGTCAGCGCTATGGAGGATCCCGATCCGCGCGTGTCCGGACGCGGTCACGCAATCCTGAAGCAAGCAGGCATCGCGGTTGAGACAGGATTGCTCGCCACGCGCGCTCGCGAGCTCAATATCGGATTCCTGACCCGCGTCGCCGCCGGCAGGCCCCACGTGGCGCTGAAGCTCGCCACCTCGCTCGACGGCCGGGTTGCGACCAGGACCGGCGAGAGCCGCTGGATTACTGGCGAGCAGGCGCGGGCGTTCGGCCATATGCTGCGGGCCACCCACGACGCCATCGCGGTCGGCTCGGGGACAGTCCTGGCGGACGATCCGGAACTCACTTGCCGATTGCCCGGACTGGAACAGCGCTCGCCCGTGCGGCTGGTTTTCGATCGGCGCGGCCGCATTCCCGCCGGTGCGAAAATCATGACCGGAACGATACCGACCTGGATTGTCGGAGGGGCTCCATCCAAGAATGCTAAGAAAGCGGCGAAACATCTTGAAATTGCAGCAAACCCAGATCCGATTTCTTGGCTGTCCGCTGCCCTCGGGGAACTTGGCACGGCCGGCTTGACGCGAGTGCTGGTGGAAGGCGGCCCGACGCTCGCGACGTCCCTCCTGAGAGCGGGGCTGGTCGATCGCGTCTACTGGTTTCGGGCGCCAATAATCATTGGCGGCGATGGACTGCCGGGCATCGAACCGCTGGCAACTGACCGCCTTGCACAGAGCGTCGGGCTGCGTTGCGTGGGTAGCCGGGCACTCGGGAATGATGTGCTGGAACTCTACGAGCGGCCTGCCTAGATTGGCGCCCAATTTGCGGCGTTAACTTTTCACGGCGGATATGTTCACCGGCATCATCACCGACCTCGGCAAGGTCAAAGCAATCGCGTTCGGCCCGACCACGCGGCTGGAGGTGGCAACCGCCTATGAGACCGGCGGCATCGCCCTCGGTGCCTCCATCGCCTGCAACGGCTGCTGCCTGTCGGTGGTCGAGAAGGGCCCCGGTTGGATGGCGTTCGAAGCCAGCCGCGAGACGCTCGAGAAGACCACCATGGCGGACTGGAAGGTCGGCCATCCGATCAATCTGGAGCGCGCGTTGAGGCTTGGCGACGAGCTCGGCGGCCACCTCGTTTCAGGCCACGTGGATTGTGTCGGGCGCATCCTCCAGGTCAAGCCTGACGGCGGCAGCCTGCGCATGGTGATCGAAGCGCCCGCCGAAATGGCGCGCATGATTGCGCCCAAAGGCTCGATCGTGGTCGACGGCATCTCTCTGACGGTCAACGAGGTCGATGGCCCGCGTTTCGGCGTCAACATCATTCCCATCACGCAGACCGCGACCAATCTCGGTCAGGCGAAGGAAGGCGACCGGGTCAATCTGGAAATCGACCTGATCGCACGATATGTTGCGCGCCTGCTCGCCCCGGCTCAGTGACTGGCGCAGCGACCGGCAAGGACAGAACATCCGACATGAACGGCAAACCGCATATCCTGATCGTCGAGGCGCGCTTCTACGACGACTTGCTGGACGCGATGTTGAGCGGCGCCAAGCGGGCGCTGGACAAGGCCGGCGCGACCTATGAGATCGTCACCGTGCCCGGCGCATTGGAGATTCCGGGAGCCATCAAGATCGCGCACGAGGCCGGCAATGCCGGCCGGCTGGAGCGCCGCTTCGACGGCTATGTCGCCGTCGGTTGCGTCATCCGCGGCGAGACCACGCACTATGACACGGTGTGCCAGGAGAGCGCGCGGGGCCTGATGGAGCTGACGATCCAACACGGCCTCGCGATCGGCAACGGCATCATCACTGTCGAGGATGAAGACCAGGCGTGGGCGCGCGCCAAGCCGGAAAAGCAGGACAAAGGCGGCGGCGCGGCTCAGGCGTGCCTGGCCATGGTCACGCTCAAACACCGCTGGGGGCTCGAGTGATGGCGGGGAAGGCGCCGGACGATCGCGCGGAGCGCGGCAAGCGCCTGGCTCTGACCCGGAGCAACGCGCGCCTGGCAGCCGTTCAGGCGCTCTATCAATGGGAAGCGACCGGTGCGCGCGCCGAGGCGATCGTCAAGGAATTCGCGGATCATCGCCTGGGCGAAGTGGTCGATGACATCGCGCTGCCGCCGGCGGATCTCAAGCTGTTCACCAACGTGGTGCTGGGCGCTGCCGCCAATGTTGCGGAGCTCGACGACATGATTGCAGCGGTGCTGACCGAGGACTGGACGGTCGAACGGCTGGAAGCGACGTTGCGCGCCATCCTGCGCTGTGGCGTCTTCGAGCTGGCGCACCGCGAAGACGTGCCGCCGCGCGTGGTGATCGCGGAATATGTCGCGGTATGCGACGCCTTCTTCGGCGCGCGGGAGACCGGCCTGGTCAACGGCATCCTCGACCAGCTCGCGCGACAATTGCGGCCGATGGACATGGGGGCGGGCGGCCCCTCCGGTCACTGAGCCCGCGCGTGGCCAAGACGGGCAAGCTGCCAGGCGAATTCGAACTCATCGCGCGCTATTTCGCGCCGCTTGCGGCGAACGCGCCGGGCGCGCTCGGCCTGCAGGACGATGTCTTCGCCTTTGCGCCGCCGCCCGGCATGGACCTGGTGCTGAAGACGGACGCGATCACGGCGGGCGTGCATTTCCTGCGCAGCGATCCACCCGACCTGATCGCGCGCAAGCTGCTGCGGGTCAACCTTTCCGATCTTGCCGGCAAGGGCGCCACGCCGCTCGGTTATCTGATGACCACGGCGCTCGACGATGCCATCGATGAGTCCTGGATGGCAAAGTTCGCAAAGGGCTTGGCTCAGGACCAGAGCGAGTTCGAGATCGCGCTGTGGGGCGGCGACACGACCGCGACGCCGGGACCCTTGGCGTTGACCGCGACATTGATCGGGTGCGTCCCGAACGGCCGCACTTTGCGGCGCGGCGGTGCTCGGCCCGGTGATCGCATTCTCGTCACCGGCACGATTGGTGACGGAATCTTCGGGCTGGCTGCGCATCGTGGCGAACTCACCGATTTGTTGGAGCCGGCGCGTCGATTCCTGGCGCAGCGCTACATGCTGCCACAGCCGCGCCTCGCACTCGGCCGCGCGCTGGCGGAGCAGAGGCTGGCGCATGCGGGGATGGATATCTCCGACGGGCTCGCCGCCGATCTTGCTCATATGTGCGAAGCCTCCGACTGCGGCGCGCGGGTCGAAGTTGCATCTATTCCCGTGTCGGATGCCGCGGCAGAGGTCATCGCTGATTCCCCGGTACTGATGGCCTCGGCGGTCACCGGCGGCGATGACTATGAACTCCTGCTGGCCGTTCCGCCCGAGTGCGTAGACGCAGTCCGCGCGGCGGCGAGCGAAGCGGCGACGCCGGTGACGGAAATCGGCGTCTTCAGTGCGGGCTCGGCAGTCGAATTCATGGACGGCGACGGGCAGCCCCTTGCCCTCGAAAAGCCCGGTTTTACACACTTTTAACCACTCCAGGCGTTAGTGTTCCTATTGCTCCGCGTGGTGTGCGGATCGGAAGGAGTCGCGCGCACGTTGCGATGAAAAAGCTTCTGATCGTCTTTGTCTTGCTGCTTTTGCTCGGTGGTGGCGGTGGCGCCGCCGCCTGGTGGTTCTATTTGCGCGCACCGGACGTGGCCGAAGACGTCGGGCCGGCGATCCCGCAGCTGTCGCAGATCGAGCTCGACACAATTCCCATCACCGTCGTGCGCAATGGCAAGCCGATCTACCAGTTCTTCTTTCGCGTCGTGCTGATGTTCGACGATCCGCTGAAAATGGATCTGGTGCAGCAGCAGCTGCCCGCGGTCTATGATGCAGTCACGACCGAACTTCACCAGTTGCTGGCCCGCAAGCAGGTCGAGCAGATGGGATTCCAGGAGCCGCTGATCCGCCAACGTCTCGACAAGGTGGTGAAGGAGCGTGTCGGCGAAGGCAAGATCTACAAGGTATCCATCCGTGCGATGGAGCGCATGGACCTGAAGTAAGAGCGATTGACACTTGCCGCGCGCGGCGTGTTCGCGCAGTGTCGCGGCCCATGTCGATTCGCCCCCAATACCGCACCGTCTTTCTGCTCGCTGTCGCGCAAGCTTTGGCGAATTCCTGCACGTCGGTGTTCGCGACGGTCTCAGCCCTGACCGGCCAAATGCTGGCGGCCGATCCGCGGCTTGCAACGCTGCCGCTCGGGCTGCAGTTCGTCGTGACGATGGCCACCACCATCCCTGTCGCGCACATGATGCGCGGCCTCGGTCGCCGCAATGGGTTCTTCATCGGCGCACTGGTGGGTGCGACCGGCGGCGGAATCGCCATGGCTTCGATCTATCAGAACAGCTTCGCCATGTTCTGCCTCGGCAATGCGATCATGGGTGCTGCCAACGCATCGGCGCTCCATCTGCGCTTTGCCGCCGCGGAGGTGGCCGATGATGCATTCCGGCCCAAGGCGATCTCCCTGGTCCTGGCAGGTGGCGTGGTCGCCGCTGTGGTCGGCCCGCGTCTCGCCACCATTGGCACGGAGCTGTTTGCGCCCTTTACATTCGCAGGCGCATTCCTGTTCGTGGCGCTGCTGTCGCTCGGCATGATCGTTCCCGTGGCGCCGCTGCGCTTTCCGCCGCCGTCGACTGCGGAAACGAGCGGTGAGCAGCGGCCCCTCTCGGAGATCATACGCCAGCCCGCGATGATCGCGGCATTGTTCGCGGCGATCTTCGGCTATGGCACGATGGTGTTCGTCATGACCGCCACGCCGCTGGCCATGAAGTTCTGCGGCTTCGCCATTGGCTCGACGGCGACAATCATCTCGTTCCACATCCTCGGCATGTTCGCGCCATCCTTCGTCACCGGCCACATCATCCGGCGATTTGGAGAGCGCAACGTCCTCATCGCCGGTGCGGCTTGCTTCATCGGCACTGTCGGATGCGGTCTGGCGGGGATCGACATCCTGAATTTCTGGTTTGCGCTGGTGCTGCTCGGCCTCGGCTGGAATTTCCTGTTCGTGGGCGGGACCAGCCTGCTCACCAAGTGCTACCGGCCGCCGGAGCGCGCCAAGGTCCAGGGGTTCAACGACTTCGTGACGTTCACCGGGGTCGCCATCTGCTCCCTGACCGCAGGGGCGGTGGAGCAGAGCTGGGGGTGGAGTGCCGTGCTCTGGGGCGCGCTCGTTCCCACGATGCTGATCCTGGTCGCCGTGTTCTGGGGCGCGCCGCGTCAGGCAAGGACCCGTCCGGCAGCCGCCTGAGGCCGGGGCAGGGCGCAAATCGGGCCGTTGCGCGCTCGGGCCCTTTTCCCTATGCTCCGCGCCCGAAAGCCCGGCTGGTGGGGGATTTCCGTTGGATTCCATGCCCTTGGCCAGGCTCAAGACGATTCTTCTGACGGGGATGATCTCGAAATGGACATGACTTACTACTGGGGCGTCATCATTGCTGGCGCAGTGGCCCTGGCTTACGGAGTATGGGCAACCACCTCGGTCCTGGCCGCGTCGGCCGGCAATCCGCGCATGCAGGAAATCGCGGCCGCGGTGCAGGAAGGCGCCAAGGCCTATCTGAACAAGCAGTACACGACCATCGGCATCGTCGGCATCGTCGTCGCCGTCATCTTGTTCTTTGCACTGTCTAAGCTCTCGGCGCTCGGCTTCGTGATCGGCGCCATCCTATCTGGCGTCACCGGCTACATCGGCATGAACGTGTCGGTCCGCGCCAACGTGCGCACGGCTGAAGCGGCCCGGCAAAGCATGTCGCATGCATTGGCGATCGCGGCGAAGTCCGGCGCGATCACCGGCCTGCTGGTGGTCGGCCTCGGCCTTCTGGGCGTTACCGGCTACTACATGTTCCTGCGTTCCACCGGCACGGAAATGCGGCCGATGCTGGAAGCCCTGGTCGGCCTTTCCTTCGGCGCTTCGCTGATCTCCATCTTCGCGCGCCTCGGCGGCGGCATCTTCACCAAGGGCGCCGACGTGGGCGCCGATCTGGTCGGCAA
>JAWKVL010000069.1:0-22129 GCA_041398065.1 Dongiaceae bacterium
CGCAACCCCGGCGGCGACGGCCAGCGCCATGCCGATGCAGAATGTGCTGATGGTCGTCCAGGTCGCCGACCAGAACTTCTGCGTCTGCACCAACTCGGCCAGGCTCGCCAGCACGCTGGTGAAGGGCGGGAACAGCAACACCAGGTCGGCGCGTCCGACGATTTCCCAGATCACGCACCACAGGATCAGGGAGCTCATCATCGGCAGGCGGTAACCGAACAGGGTCATCGCCACCTCACTCCACGAACTGCCGGAGGCCCTGCCAGATCTCCTCCACCGTATCCAGGTAGGCGCGGTCGCGGCGGATCTCGTCGGGCGAGCCGGAGCGGTCGATCTGCGGCGTGATCACCTGCGACACGCGGCCCGGCCGGCGCGACAGCAGCACGATGCGATCGGAGAGATAGACTGCTTCCTCGATGCTGTGGGTGACGAAGATGAAGGTCTTGCGCTCGACCTCGCGCAGGCGCAGCAGATCCTCTTGGAACTTGCGCCGGGTCTGCTCGTCGACCGCTGAAAAGGGCTCGTCAAGCAGCAGCACATCGGCGTCAACCGCCAGTGCGCGCGCGAGCCCTACTCTCTGGCGCATGCCGCCCGAAAGTTCGTGCGGAAATTTGTCCTCGAACCCGGCAAGCCCGACCTGCTCGATGTACCGGCGTGCGATCTCGTGACGCTTCGCCTCTGCCATGCCGCGCAATTCGAGACCGAACGCCGCATTGCGCAGCACGGTAGCCCAGGGCATCAAGGCAAAGTCCTGGAACACGAAAGCGCGCTCCGGTCCAGGACCCGTCACCTTGCGACCCTTCACCAGCACGTCGCCGGTGGTGGGCGCCATCAGGCCGGCAATGATCTTGAGCAGGGTGGTCTTGCCGCAGCCGCTTGGCCCGAGCAGCGTGGTCAGCGCGCCGGCTGGAAAGTCGAGATCGACGTCTTTCAGCGCATGGACCTGGCCCGGATAGACCTTGTTGATGCCGCGGACGGAGATGATGCTTTCGAGGCTGGTCATATCCGCTCCATGCGGGTCCGTTGCGCGCGGGAATTTGCGGGTGACGGCGACCATACTCAAGACCTTTTCTTTTCCGGCCGAATCCATCGTTCCTCCACCCATTGCAGCAGGCTGAGGGTGGCGGCGGAAAACACGATGACGGAGGCGATGGTGGCGTACATCTCCGCATAGTTCGCGACTGCGCGGTGATAGGTGATGAGGTCGCCGATTCCGGTCGGCGTGATCAGCAGCTCGGCCAGGATGATGCCGATGAAGCCGGCGGAGATTCCAAGCCGCAGGCCGGCGAAGATCACCGGGCTGGCGTCCGGCAGGATAATCTTCGCGATCTGCTGCCAGCGCGAGCCGAGGAACGAGCGGCACATGGCGATCAGCGACGGATTGACGTTAGCGACCGCCTTGTAGCTGTTGAGCACGATGACCGGCAGCGCCAGCAGACAGACCGAGATGACCTTGGCGGTCAGGCCGATGCCGTAGACGAAGGTCACCATGGGGATGACGGCGGCCACCGGCGCCGCCTGCAGCACGATGAAGATCGGCGCGCCGATCCATTCGACGCTGCGTCGCAGTCCCATGGCGACGCCGACCGATACGCCGATGACGGTCGACAGCATCAGCCCGATGAGCAGCGGCTGCAAGGTCAGCAGATAAGCCTTGAGCATGCTGCCGTCCGCGACCATCTCGACGAACGCCGCAACGGTCGCGGAAAAGGTGGGAAAAGCGAAGCTGATCGGCACCCGCCCCGCGATTTCCCATGCCAGACAGAAGAGGGCGATGGATGCCAGCCGCCACCACAGCAGCTGGCGGCGGCTGTGCGCCTGTTCTCCCGGTTCAGCGGCGATCGCGACCGCCGCTGAATCGTCAAGCCTGGCATCCATGCTGACCGGGTCCCCGCAATCTTACTGTGTGCCGACCTTGGCCATCGCGTTCTTCAGCGGCTCGAAGGTCCAGAAGTCCGCGACTTCCAGGGTCGCCGGATCGCCTTCGATCTGGCCCGCGAGCGCATAGAACGCGAAATCGTCCTTGGCCGTTGCTTCGTCGCCGCCATTGTTCGGGAAGGTTCCGGTGGCCACGGATTCCACGAAATAAGGCACCACTTCGCCTTCCAGCTCCGCCGGCAGATCGGGCAAGAGATTGTATTTCTTGCGCAGATCGGCGACGACCTTGGGATTGGCGTTGATCTCGCGCCAGGTGTTCAGCAATTCCTCGACCAGGATATCCACCGCCTCCGCGTTCGCCTTGAGGAAGTCGGTGTTGGCATAGAGCGCCTCGTCGCTCGCGTTCACGCCTTCCATCGGCAGGACGGCGAACTTGCCCGGCGCCTTTTCCATGATCAGCTTCTTGTTGGTGGAATCGACGATGGACGCCTTGATGCTGCCTTGGAGCAAGGCGCCGGCGCGCACTTCGGAGCCGGGAACATAGCTGATGTTGCTGTAGGTGATCCCGTTCTTCTGCGCCATCAGTTTCATGATTGCCTCGGTGCCGGAGCCGCGGGAATGGACCGCGATCTCCTGTCCGTCCAGATCCTTCCAGGTCTTGTAGTATTCGGTATTGACGATCGGGAAGAAGCGCAGCGCGCTCATCTGATAGAAGATTCGGATCGGCGCCTTGACCTTCTGGATGAGGGCATAAGGTGTGCCGACGCCGATATCCGCATCACCGCTGACGACGGCCTGAGCGGCGATATCCTCGGATTTGAAGAAAGTCACCTCGACATCGACACCGCGTTCCTTCGCGCGCTCGAGCGCAATCAGGAAGTTGAGCGTCTCCACCGTGGCGATGTCGCCGAACGCGACGTGCATCTTGGACGCCGCCGAAGCGGTTGCCGGCAGGGCTAGCGACGCGAGCGCAATGATGCCGGCCATGAGCGGGCCGCGCAGGCCCGTGATCCGCATGTTCATCTGTTCCTCCCATTTGCCATTGCAGAACGAGCCTTGAGGCTCTGGCTTTATTCTGAACCAATCTTACAATGGTTGATGTTGGTTGCAAGCCTTGATCCAAAATGCCCTTGCATTGTCTAATAGATATGTGGATATTGTGCCGACCAATTGACTGATTGGTTTATAGCCATGGACGACTCCGCTACCGAAACAGCCTTGAGCAAGCTGCGGACCTATCTCGCGCAAATCGAGATGCCGCTCGACAGCCGCCTGCCGCCGGAGCGCGAGCTGGCGGAGACGTTGGGTGTCACGCGCGCCGGTCTCCGCAAGGCGTTATCCGTCCTGGAATCGGAGAATCAGATCTGGCGCCATGTCGGCAAGGGCACCTTCATCGGCAGCCGCCCGATCGATACGCTGGCCGACGTGGCGGCGATCACCCGGCGCACCAATCCCGCCGAGGTCATGCGCACCCGCATGCTGCTGGAGCCGGAGGTCGCGCGGATGGCCGCGCTCAACGCGACGTCCGCCCATATCGCGGAGATGCATCAGTGCATGCAGCGCACGCGCGCGGCGCAGACCTGGCGTCAGTACGAGGCCTGGGATAACCGCCTGCATCGCGTGATCGCGGAATCGACGCAGAATTCCCTGCTCCTGGCGCTGCTCGATACGCTGAATGCCGTCCGCCGCGCCATCGTGTGGGGCCGGCTGCGCGTCGACAAAGTGAAGCCGGCGCCCAATCATCACTCTTTCGAGGATCACGAGGCGATCGTGGCAGCCATCGCGGATCGCGATCTCAACCGCGCGGCCGGCGCCATGCGCATCCATCTGGAGAACGTCGAACGCAACCTGCTGCGCGCGCGCCCGGCCAGCGAAATCATGGCGGCAGACGTGCGCGACTTGGTTTCCGCGGCGGCACGCGCCTGAGCGCCCCGGAACCCGCCTGCCGCGAGTCTGTCTTCCCGATATGACGGCACGCCACACGCTCGCGCATCTCGCGAGAGACGCCAAGCACTGCCAGCGCTGCCCGCTCTATCGCGCGGCGACGCAGACCGTGTTTGGCGAAGGACCCGACAACGCGCGGGTCATCCTTGTGGGAGAGCAGCCGGGCGATCAGGAGGATTTGCAGGGCCGTCCGTTCGTCGGGCCGGCCGGCAAGATGCTGGACCGCGCCTTGGCGGATGCCGGCGTGGATCGCGCGCACGTCTACGTGACCAACGCCGTGAAGCATTTCAAGTTCGAGCCGCGCGGCAAAAAGCGCCTGCACAAGAAACCCGACACCCGCGAGATCGAAGCCTGCAAATGGTGGCTGGATCAGGAGCTCGACGCGATCAAGCCGGACCTGACAGTCGCCTTGGGCGCGACGGCAGCACGCGCTCTGGCTGGCCGGGCTATTACCATTGGCGCCGCTCGCGGGCGTCTGATCGAGCTGCGGCCTGGGCTGCAAGGCCTCGTCACGATCCACCCATCATTCCTGCTGCGTCTGCCTGACCCAGCCGCCAAGGCGCGGGAGTACCGGCGCTTTGTCGAGGATTTGCGGCTCATCGCAGAGCATGTGCCTGCAGTGCGACTCGCAGCCTAGGCCGGTTGCGTGCGCAGAACGGCGTCGATATCGGGTTCGTCGATCTGTGCGGTATCGAGGAAGCGTTCGGCATATTGCTTCCACACGCCGGCGGTGAGGAAGAGATCGAGAAGATCGGGATCCAGATGGCGGTCCTTCTTCATGAAGGACATGATGCGGATCGATTCGCTCAGCGGCTTTGCCTTTTTGTATGGACGGTCGGCGGCGGTCAACGCCTCGAACACATCGGCGATCGCCATCATGCGCGCGACCGGCGACATCTGATCGCGCGTCAGGCGCTTGGGATAGCCAGTGCCGTTCATCTTCTCGTGATGCCCGCCGGCGATCTCCGGCACATTGCGCAGGTGACGCGGCAGCGGCAGGCTTTCAAGCATCATGATGGTCTGGGTCATGTGATCGTTGATGATGTAGCGATCCTCGGCCGTAAGGGTCCCGCGGTCAATGCTGAGGTTGTAGATTTCGCCGCGATTGAACTTGTGCGGCGGCGTCTCCACTCGGATGCCCCAGGCATTCTCCTTGTCGATGATCTCGTGCGGTGCGCGGTAGGTAATGTGATCGTCCCGGTCGGCCAGCAACGGCTCCTCGACCGGCAGAGCCGGCTGCGGCGTCCGGTCCTTGCGCGCTTTCTCCTCATAGGACACGCCGAGGCGATCATCCAGCGTTCGCCGCCAGGTGCGCGCGGCAATCCTTTTGAGGCGCTCGACCCGGGCCGGGTCCATGAACTCCCCGCCTTCGTTGCACGCCGCCACGAAAGCAAAATCGTCATCCAGCGCGCGCAGCTCCGCTTTCATCCGCTCGCGCGAGGCAGACGCATCGCCGCCCTCAGCCACCGCGCGCCAATAGGCGATCTCGGCATCGCGCTTCAGCACCTCGAAGCGCATCCGCACTTCATGGATGCGGTCGTAGATCGTCTCGAGCTTGGTCGCCTTGTCGACGACGTATTCGGGTGTCGTGACCTTGCCGCAATCATGCAGCCAGGAGCCGATATCCACCGCCTCCCATTCCTCCTCCGACAGCTGGAAGTCCTTGAAGGGACCGTCGCGCTGCGCGCAGGCGGCTTCCGCCAGCATCCGCGTCAAGACGGGAACGCGCTGGCAATGGCCGCCGGTATAGGCCGACTTGGCATCGATCGCGCCTGCGATCAGCTTGATCAGCGCGTTCATCAGGTCCTTCTGCGCCTGCAGCAATTGCTGGTTCTCGATCGCGATTCCGGCGCTCCCGCTGACCGCGCGGATCAGGTCGCGCAGCCGCGTCCCCACGGACCATTCCCGATCGCTCGCCCGCAGGGCCTTGACCAGCAGCAACGCGCCGAGCGGTTCCTGCTTCCGATTGAGCAGCGGCACGGTTATCAGCCCCACGCGTTCGGCCTGCAGTGCTTCCATCGCGTGGCGGAGCCCGAGCGCCTTGAGCTCCGTGCTCGTCAGCACACGTTCGACCAACACGACCTCTCTGCGATCGATCGCACTCGCGATTTCGGGCAGCAATCCAACGATTTCCAGAGAAAGGGACGGCAGCACGACATGCTCGTCGATCACGCGCTGGCCGTGCCAGCGCGCGATTTCTGGATCGAGATGCCCGCCGTCCTTGTCGATCAGATAGAGCACGCCGCCGTCGCCGCCTGCCAAAGCGATGGACTCGCGAAGCACGCGCTCCAGCAATGCTGTGAGGTCGCGTTCGCTCGACAATGCGGTGCCAATTTCCAAGAACTTTCGGATTGTATCCCGCATGGTGTCGAGCGCACGCGCCAGCGTTTCGACCTCTGTCAGGATGGTTGGAACTTTGGTGTCATGGCTGAAATCGAAGGAACGGATGGCTCTTGTCTCCTTCGCCAGCAGATTCAGGGACCGGGTCAGCTGCCGGGCTCCCAGCCAGCCGATCGCGATCGCTATCAGGAGAACGATGAGGCCGGCTATGATCTGCTGGACGACGATCTGGCGCGCTGCGGCGAATAGCTCGTCGTTGGGGATTGCAATCAACAGCGTCAGGGCGTGTGTGGCATGCATCGGAATGCTGGCGCGCAACAACTGCCAATTACGACCGTCTATTCTGATTGCGCCGCGCCCTTCGCCGCGACCGAAGACTGTTGCGGCACGCGCCAGCACCGGAACGCCCAGTTCATCGATTCTGGCCAAGCGCAACCCACCGTCATGCGAGGGGGCGATCATTCTGCCCGCGTCGCGGTAGCCGACGACATGCTGCATCTGGTCGACGACAACGATCTCGCTTGAGGGCGTGATCCGCAAGTCGGCCAATGCACTGGCGATCGACTGCAGTTCTATGTCGATACCGACGACGGCGGTGCCATCGACCGATGGTCCGGCAAGCGTAGCGCCAACCGACTGGGTTGTGAAAAAGGGATAGGGGTCGGTAAGAATGATGCTACCCGATTCGCGGACACTCTCGTACCACGGCCGCGAACGGGGATCGAAAACGTAGCCCGGCTTGAACACTGAATCGATCAGGTGGCCAGTGTCGTCAAAGAACTCATAGGTTCCCAGCATGATTCCGGCCGCGTCCTGTGTGATTGACTGCACGAGCAGGGCGGCATTCGCGGGGGCATCGAACGGCGCGCGGTCCCGATCGCTGCGCAACGGTCGGAATAGGATGAATTCGCCGTTGGGGTAGCCCACGAAGCTGGCGTCGATCAGCTTGTTGCGCTTGAGCGAATCCTGGATGTCGGGCAGTTCCGCCAGGCGGCGCGCCAGGGTATCCGCCTGCGAAAGATCGCTGAATGCGAGCAACGAGAGATGGTCTTGTGCCGGATTGAGCAGGCCTTGCACCTTCTCGCTCAAAGCATCCTGGATATAGCGGGTCTGATCGTAGGCCGTCGTACGCAGAATTTCCTGGGCGCCACGGTAGGTCTGCCGTCCAAGCACCGTGACGATTACCACCAGCAGGATCGCAATGCAGAACGCCGCCAGCATATGTAGCGGCACGCGCCAAGGTTCATGGACCGCGGATGTCGGTGTCGCCATGATATCCTCCGCCGCCGCCGGGAACTCGGAATGGTGTGGAACAGCCCCCGCCTTCATCCCGTGCGGCATGCCTCGTTCCGTCTGAAGTTTTCGGGGAGAGCGTAGCCTCCGGCGCGGGGCTGGTCCATCCGGTCAGCACGGAAAAGTTGCTGGCAGGCGTGGCCAGCTCAAACGCCGGATTCCGAACGGCGCCCGTTGGCGTATCGCCCGCTGGTGTATCGCCTGTCAGATCGCCTGATGAAGCGGCCGTGCCGGCTCTTAGTCCAGCCAGTCGCCGCAGCCGTGATAAGGCTTGTCGTTAATCATCAGGTCGACCGTTGACGCATGGGATTCGCCGCTCATGGGATCGACGCAGACCTTGCGCTTGATGTTGAGCACCAGATGATCCGTGTCGGTGCTCGCGTCAAAGGTCTCGATGCCATCGGCGCTCGTGTCGCTGGACGGTGTCGGAAGGACCAGGGTCGTCGCGCCGTAATCCATCACGGCCGTGATGTCCTTGCCCTCAACCAACTCGACGACCCAGGCCGGCTCCTGCCCGACGCCTCGGAAGTCGACCCCGCGGCTGCGCGCATCCTGCAGGCTCGCCGGCTCCTGGCGGCGGAACAGGATCTGTGCGTCGCTGTCGGTCGTCAGCACCAGCATCCCGTCGGCGCGCCGCTCCGCTTTCGTCACGACTGCCAGCGCGCTGAGATAGGTCTGCTCCATGGCCATGACATCCGCCGAGCAGGCCATCTTGGTACTGATCACGGGGCCGAAGGAAAACGCCGAACCGCTGCGCTTGTAGCTACCCGTGTAGTTGTTGCAGGCTGCCCGCCCCACGGCCCTGCCGTCGCCATAGAGCGAAAGCGTGACCTGCATATTGTCGGGAACGGGGGTACCGGCGACCTCCTGCGCCCGCCACAGGCCGATCATCGAAGGCCCCGGCGCCGACGAGCTGGCGCATCCTGCCAAGAACAGCACGAGTATGGCGGCCACATTTCGCCAAGACGCTGGAACGTGCCGGATGCCGACATTGCTTCGCATAGCTACCCCCACGACTGACCCCGTCCGCCGAGATGACCGGCGGCTGGCATATCATGTTGCCGCACCAGGCAGCAATCGGCCAGCGTAGCGGAACATGGCACCGGAAAGACGGCAGGGTCAGGCGTGGGCGTCCCGGTCGCCGCGCAGCGGCACCATGGTGACCACTGCCTTTGTCCAATCGATCGCATGGGCGGCCACCCAGAGGTCGTCGGCCCTGATCTCATTGAGCTCGCGCGGGGACGGCGCACCGCTCCGATAGCGGTTCTGAATGCACTCGCTGAGAGCGCCGGCGGCCCGCAACACCGTGACGTCCAGGTTTTCACCCTCGACCTCGCAATCGGGGACGTCCGGAAACAGGGCGCGCCAGCCGCCTGCACTCAGGGGCATCAGCACGCTGATATAGTGGGCCACCGAACGCACCTCCCCTCACAGGAACGCAACGGCACGCGCGCTTTGCCACCGGAAAGCGCCGCGGCCCCTGGCTTATCCCTGACTCCGTGCCCTGCGCGGCTTATCTGTGGAGCTGCCGCATCGACATCAGAAAGGGTTGGTCCAGTCTTCTTTCGCTTTTCGCACTGCACAAACGTTATGATCATGCTCCCCTCATGGCAATCAAAATTGACAATGCGAACGCGAATAGCCTGTGACATTGGTGCGTACGTCGCCGCACGCGTGAACTCCAAGGTTTCGCGCTGCGAGGTTTTTCGCCTGCCTCGGATGAACGGCATCTGAACGAAATGCGCGGCCGCGCCCATCGCGGCCCAACCGTCTCGGCGGCTACTGACTGCGCACTTGGCCTTCGAGTGCACTTTATCGATGCAGTTGATCGCGAGTAGCGTCCACGTGAGCTGGATACAGCTTGCACACGATGGCTCGGCGCGACCAACGGCAAGTCGCCGATGCGACAATAGATGCTCTGGAAAGATGCTCCGAGAAATTTCTTGCCGACCGGAACCAAACCGTCAAACCAGGGTTGTCGTGACGCAATTTGGCCGCATGCCCTCAGCGGCCCGGCGGCGAAGCACTTCCCTTCCCCCTCAGTCTTCGCCGCCGCTTTCTTTTTCCAACCCAGTTAGCGTCGAGGCTGTCAGGCCTTGGCTCCGGGCGCGCGATGGCGGGTATCGGCCAGCGCGTCTCGCACTTCTGCCGCGATCGCGAACGAACGCAGCCGGGCCGCGTGGTCGAAGATGTGACCGCTGACGATGAGTTCGTCAGCTCCGGTCTGTTCGATGAAGGCAGCCAGGCCGACTTTCACTGTGTCCCGCCCGCCGACGAAGGAGCAGGCAAGGGCCTGCCGAAGCTGAACCTGTTCGGCCGGCGCAGCATAGCCTTCGAAATCGTCGATCGGCGGCGGCAGTCGCCCGGGGCGACCGCGACGCAGATTGACGAAGCTTTGCTGCAGCGAGGTGAAGAGCCGCCAGGCCTCCTGATCGCTGTCGGCGGCGACGATGTTGACGCCCAGCATGGCGTAGGGGCGGTCGAGCTCGGCGGACGGTTCGAACCGGCTGCGGTAGAGTGCAAGCGCCTGCATCATGTCGCCCGGTGCGAAGTGCGAGGCGAAGGCGAAGGGCATGCCCAGCAACGCCGCCAGCTGCGCGCTGTAGAGGCTCGAGCCGAGCAGCCAGATCGGCACCTTGAGCCCTTCGCCAGGAACGGCGCGGATGCGTTGCCCCGGGACGGCTGGCGCCAGATAGGCCCGCAGTTCGGCGACATCTTCCGGGAAGCGGTCGGCGTTCGCCGCGAGATCGCGGCGCAAGGCGCGCGCCGTCATCATGTCGGTGCCCGGCGCCCGCCCGAGGCCGAGATCGATACGGCCCGGGAACAAGGATTCCAATGTGCCGAACTGCTCCGCGATCACCAGCGGCGCGTGATTGGGGAGCATGATTCCACCCGACCCAACGCGAATGGTCCGGGTCGCGGCTGCGACATGGCCGATGACCACCGCGGTCGCCGAGCTGGCGATGCCTGGCATGTTGTGATGCTCCGCCAGCCAGTATCGGCGGTAGCCCAACATCTCGGCATGGCGCGCCAGCTCGGCCGAGTTGCGCAGCGCGTCCGCCGCGCTCGCACCCTCCGTAATCGGCGCGAGATCGAGGACAGAGAACGGAATCATGGAAAGACCTTCGGTCCGTAGAGTGATCGTTGTTAATGGCCCGACGAGACCAATAGATGGCGGTGCTGCCGGCCGGAAGCAAGCGCCGTTGCTGCCTCCGAGACATCGGATCTAGAGCAGGTTTCTCCGAGATAGAAGCGGTTCTGCCGGAGCGATTTTCGGCAAGGAGGAGGAAGAGGCCGCAGCCCGTAGCGGGACTACGGGCAAGGCCTCTGACGCTGTCCTTGCCGAAAAGCGCCCGGCCCTTCGGGTTCGCCATCGCTGGGCATCCGCGGCGTCAGGCCGGCCGCCGACGAAGTCGGCTATCGCCGACAGGGGCCGTAGTGCCGCTACGGCCTGCGCGGCCTTCCTGGCGGCCTGCCTCACCGCTGGCGAACAGAACCGCTCCTATCTTGGAGAAACCTGCTCAATGCGCAGGATCGCGACCGGCGCCTTGATCGAACCCACGCCGCAGAAGCTGGCCGAAATCGTGCCCTTCCCGCCGTAATAGAGATAGAACCATTCTCTCAAGTTGAATTTCGGGTCGACGTCCCCGGGTATCGAGACATTGTTCAATGTGTCGAACAGGAGATCGACCGTCGCGGGCTTGCCGACGGCTACTGGCGGCATCGGTACATGGACCGCCGCATAGGGTTCGCCGTAAAGGTCGGCCGGCTTGAAATTGATCCCGCCGATATAGCCGCCCGGAAAGTGATTGGTCAGGCTGACGACAGATCCGATGGTACAGGTCGATATGTCGACCTCGGGGTTTCGCTGCTTTAGCTGACTCATACGGATACGGACCCAACCGGGTTCATAGACCGCGCCCTTGACCGGCCGCACCTGGGTGCCAGGATAGTTCGAGAAGCACGGCAATGGAATGTAGCCGGTCATCTCGGGTGATTCGCAATCCGGCTCGCCGCCGGTCTTTTCCGATTCTGATTTCAGCTTGTCGAGCGCCTTCTTGTAGCCCTCGGAAATGATCTCGCGCATCTCGGGCGTGCAGTCGGCGCCTTGATCCTTCGCCGCTTCGCAGGTCAGGTCGGTGGCCACATCCACCGCCTTTGCCTCTGCGGCATCCTCAAGCGCAGCAACGCTCGGCATGGTCGGCGGCACCCCGGCGGCAACCAGCGCCGCATTCATGGCGCTGCCGGCCATGATCTTGGCGGCCCCTTTGCATTTGCTTTCAAGATCGTCGCCGGCGAGCTTGCACGGCACGACACTGGCGAGTTTGGAAGCGATCTCGCTCTTCACCGAATCATAGAAATCGGCGGCGATCTGGTATGCTTTGATATAGCCGGTCACGACCTCCACGACCCAATCCAGGGCGGACTTTTCCTGGTTTTTCGGCGTCGGGCAGTAGTTCTTGCCGGGCTTGAATCCCAATAGCGGGTGCAATGGCTGGTTGGCGTACGGATTCTTGATGACCTTGACGCAACCTTGCAGATTGGGGTCCGGGAAGATCGTCGGTTCGAAATGCACGATTTCGATCTTATAGGTCATTGCGAGATCTTGCTTCAGCTGCTCGGCTTTCTTCTGCTGCTCCTGCCCCGCAGCAATCACTTGCGCCGCATTGCTCGAGTTCTTGACAAGACTGATTTTCACTGGCGGGCTCGAGGCGGTGACTGCCTGACCACTCGCATCGAGCAGCAGCAGCCGCACATAGAAAGTCGATTGTGATGGCGCCAGCGCCGACTGCCGCACCTGGCCATCTTTCGTCGCGTCGCCCTGTGTTTCGGTTTGCGAGTTGAGCTGGCTCCGTTGCACGGGATGGATCCAGTCCGTGATGTCGATGTACGACTGCCGGAGCTCGCCTGCGGGCGGCAGCGACCCTGGAATAGTCTTGACGCCCATCAAATTCGGCGGCGACAGCAGCGGGGCGTCCAGCGGCGGGATCGTGCGCATCGCCTGGAGCAATGCGGTCTTCGCGGCGAGCGCATTGCTCGACCACTGGAACCACCAGGACGCTTTCTTCATGGCCTTGTCGATGTTTGCGGAGGGGCCATATTTGTGCGCCGAGCTGTCGACGATGATCACACCGTCCCAGATTTCGAGCGTTGCGCCGCCTTGCACCAGTGCCAAGTTCGCCTGGTTGGATTGGCCGGCGCCTCCTTGGTTCTGGGCAGCGGCGGCGGATGCGACAGGCATCAGCCGGATGGTGTCGATTCCGGCGAGGTAGTTGGTCGCGCGGCTGTTCTTGCCGACGATGGCGAAGCTGAGGGTGTGCGGGCCTGCAGCGAGCGCGAATTGTCCCGCCTGTATCGCGCCGCTTGGCGTGACGCGCGGATCGTAGCCGTCGAAGGACGAACTTCGCGCGTCTTTGCCGTCCAACCGGATACGCAGGCTGCCATAGTCCGGCGCCCGGGTAAGATGCAACTCCACCAGGTAAGTCGCGCTCGCGGGTACGTCGACGACGAGAGAAAGCGTCGCGCCGGGTCCGGCGCCCGCCCAGAACAGCTGCGACGGCGCCACCCAGCCCTTGCCGAAGCCGGCCATTGGCTGGGACGCGAGTTGTCCGGCACTGGCGCGCGCCTTGCCGGCGTGCAAGAGCGCGTCACCGCTCAGCGCAATCTCGCTTGCGCTGGCGGACTGCGCTGTCGCCACGCGTTGGCCCGAAGCCCACAACGCGCAAAGCAGGAACAGGACGAGATGCGGTATGCGCTGCATCGCCAAGGACATTGCAGCCTCCTTTGTCCTTCCGGCCGCTTCGCGGCAGATGCGATGTCGCTGCTTGCAGGTTCGCCACACTGATATGAGGCGACGAGACATGCGCAGCCGTCCCCAGTATCACGCAATGGACGGTTGTGAGCAACGCGCGCGGCAGGCGGTTCTGCCCCGCAATTGGCTTCCTGCCGCGGTCACACCGCGGGGTGGGCCGGCCAATGCCGGCTCAGTCGATGGCGGGAAGTTTCAGCGCGTCGTCGGGGAACTGCGTGGACCCGAAATTGGCGCGGCCGACATAGATCGTCTGCTGCGTTCCATCGCTCCCGGAGCAAACGATGCGGGAGTTCTGCTGCAAATTGGGGAAGTTGAGCTGCGCACGGGCAAGGCCGGAGAGGATGGCGCCCTGTTCCAGGCACCGCTCAGCCGACACGTATTTCACGTCCGGCTGGCTGGCATAGCACAGGATGCCCGCAAAGCAGGTGGTCAACAGCAAATGGAACATCTGGCGCGCACACCTCTCCGCACCCCATTGGCACCGCGTGAGTGTGTAGTCCACAGATTGAAATTGTTGCGCCGCCAGGCAAATGCATGCGCCGTGCCAAGCGGGCGCGCCGCGCCGCCGTTGCCCGGCCCGCACGCCGGTCCCTTCGCGGCGTAATCCAGGCGGCCAGCGCTCAGCGCTCCCCGCAGCCGTCACGCGTTGTTCCTCGTGTATCATGCGCCGGCGGGAAGCGATCATGGAGCAGGCCACATGGATGCTCAATTGGCGCACGATCAGTTTATCCATGTCCGGATCATCATCGGAATTGTGACCGGCCTCAGCGTGACGCGGCTGCTGACAGGTCTCGCGCGCTTCGTCCAGCACCCCATACGCGATCGCATCTATCTCGTGCACCTCGGTTGGGCGCTGTTCCTGCTGCTCGCCATCATTCATTTCTGGTGGTTCGAGTTCGGCCTGCAGCGGGTCGAGGTCTGGACCTTCGAGGTCTATGCCTTCGTCATCGGCTACGCGGCCTTGTTCTTTTTCGTATGTGCGCTGCTGTTCCCCGACCGGATGGACGAGTATTCGGGCTTTGCCGAGTATTTCCATTCGCGGCAGAGATGGTTCTACGCGCTGCTGGCGGCGATCTATCTGGCCGATCTTCTCGACACGGCCATCAAGGGCCCCGCGCATTTCAGTTCGTTCGGCCTCGGATACCCGATCCGCCAGGGCACGCTCTGCGCGTTGTCAGTCGGCGCGATGTTCATTGCCGACCGGCGCTATCACGGCGCCTTCGTCCTCGTCGCCCTTGCAGCTGAAATCTACTGGATCGTCAGCCAGTTCCAGGTGCTGTCTTAAGAATTGCTGACGACACGGCACGGTATCGCCATTGGCACTGTCGCCCCTGCTCAATGTCACTATCGCGGGCTACCTCCGACCTCCTGGGCGATGCGACCATGCCGCGCGTGGGCGCTAGAATTGGTGAGGACTATGTCGGACGTTCCGCGCAGAGATATTATTGTCAAAGGCTCCATTCTTGGAGGGGCGGCCCTACTCTATGCCTCTCGGCTGGCCTATGCGTTTCCGAGCATGCCGGGTGAAACCATCGTTCCCTGGCTCGATCAGCCGGGCGAAAACCCGATTCCGCAGGTGGTGGCAAACCAGCTGGTCTGGGAAGACGTCGATTCCTGGATCACGCCGAACGAGAAATTCTTCAGCGTCGCGCACTACAACCGGCCGGTCCTGGACGGCGCGTCGTGGAAGCTGGAGATCGGCGGATCGGTCAGTCATCCGCTCACCCTGAGCCTGAACGACCTGAAACGCCGGCCGCGGAAGGAAGTGACCTTCACGCTGGAATGTTCCGGGAATCACGGATTCCCGTGGTTCACCGGCGGGATCGGCAATGCAAAGTGGGCCGGAACGCCGCTCGCTCCGATCCTCAAGGAAGCCGGCCTGTCGAAGAGCGGCATCGAGATCGTGTTCTTCGGTGCCGATTCCGGCGAGGAGACCGTGCGAGACATCAAGATGGCGCAGAATTTCGCACGCAGCATGTCGATCGAGGATGCGATGAATCCCGCCAACATGCTGTGCTACGAGATGAACGGCGCGCCATTGCCGCCGGCCAACGGGTTTCCCGTGCGGCTGATCGCGCCCGGCTGGTACGGCATTGCCAACGTCAAATGGCTGACCCGTATCGAGGTGCGCGAGACCCGCTTCATGAACCGCTTCATGGCGCGCGACTATGTCACGATCCGTGAGGAGAAGCGCGACGGCCATTCGGTCTGGACGGAAACCTCCGTCGGCCGGGCGCGCCTTAAGTCGGCGCCAATCAAATTGACCCGTTCCGGCGACCACTACCGTGTCATCGGCGCGGCCTGGGGCGGCGCGGTCAAGACGGTCGAGGTGCGGATCGACGATGGGCCGTGGATGAAGGCCAAGATCGACGGCAGCGAGACCGCAGAGCACGCCTGGAAGATGTGGTCCGTGGACTCGATCACGCTGTCGTCCGGCGAACATACGGTCACATCGCGCGCCATCGACGCCCATGGGCAGATCCAGCCGGCGATGGACGATCCCATGATCGCCAACAAGCACACCTACTGGGAAAGCAACGGCCAGGTCACGCGCCACATGCGGATCGCGTAGGCGGGTCTATCCCCCGGTCATCCGCGGCAGGAGGAAGACTTCGCTCTCCTGCCGCAGGGGTTCGTGCCAGCCGTCGCGGAAGATGACCCCGTCGATGGCGACCGAGACGCCGCGCGCCAGTTGCGGCTTGAGCCCGGGATAGGCATCGCCGAGCCGGTTCAGCAGCTCGCGCACGTTCGCGGCGTCGATCTCAACTTCCGCGTTGCCGCCGGTATGGGGCTTGAGCGAGCCCCACACCACCACCTTGACCATTGGACAGCCGTCTCCGCTCCTCTACTCCGCGGCGCGCTTCATCGCCTGCCGCTCCAGCGCCGCCAGGATCCGCGGCGGCGACATCGGCAGGCTGGTCATCCGTACGCCGGCCGCGGCGGAAACCGAGTTGGCAATTGCGGCCAACGGCGGAACGATCGACGTCTCGCCGACGCCGCGCACGCCGTAGGGATGGCCCGGATTCGGAATCTCCAGGATCACCGTATCGATCATCGGCAGGTCGGAGCAGACCGGGATGCGGTAATCGAGGAATCCGGCGTTCTGCAGCCGGCCGTCCTTGCCATAGATGTATTCCTCGTTCAGCGCCCAGCCGATGCCCTGCACCGCGCCGCCCTGGAACTGGCCTTCGACGTAGCTCGGGTGCACCGCCTTGCCGGCGTCCTGCAGCACCGTGTAGCGCACGATCTTGGTAGCGCCGGTTTCCGGATCGACTTCGGCATCCACGATGTGCGTGGCGAAGCTGACGCCGGCACCATCGGCGCTGTACTCATGATGCCCGGCGATCGGGCCGCCGGTGGCGCCGGCTTGCGCGGCGATCTCCGCAATCGACAAGGGCGGGAAATTGCCGGCATTCGGGCCGGCCGGCTTGGCGTAGCCTTTCTCCCACGTCACCGCCTCCTCCGGGATGCCCCAGATCTGGGCCGCGCGGGCGCACAGCTTCTTGATCGCGGCGCGCGCGGCATGGATGGTCGCCATGCCGGTTGAGAAGGTGACGCGGCTGCCGTCAGTCACGTCGTTGTAGCCGAGCGACGAGGTGTCGGCGACGATCGCCCGCACCTTGTCATACGGAATGCCCAGCTCCTCCGCGGCCATCAGGCACATCGAGGCGCGCGATCCGCCGATATCCGGCGTGCCGACCGACAGGGCCACCGTGCCGTCGTTGTTGACGTTGAGCGACACGCAGGTCTGCCCGCCGAAATTGAACCAGAAGCCGCAAGCCATGCCACGGCCCTGATTCGGTCCCAGCGGCGCCTTGAAGTGCGGGTGCTGCTTCGCCTTCTCCAGCGTCGCCAGCAGGCCGACCGGCCCATAAGTCGGTCCATAGGACGAGTGCGTGCCCTCGCGCGCCGCATTCTTGATGCGGAAGTCAATGGGCGTCATGCCGAGCTTACCGGCAAGTTCCTCGATTACGCTCTCGACCGCGAAGGCCGACATCGGCGCGCCGGGCGCGCGATAGGCCGCCTGTTTGGGCCGGTTGGTCACCACATCGTAGCCGACGGCTCGCACGTTCTCGAGGTCGTAGCAGGCGAAGGCGGTCATTGCGCCGAACTCCACCGGAGACCCGGCGAACGCGCCGCCCTGGTAGCGCAAGGTAGCGTCAGCCGCGACGATTCGACCGTCTTTCTTCACGCCGATCTTCACGTCGATCGAGGTGCTGGAGGTGGGCCCCGAGGCCTTGAACACCTCGTCGCGCGACATCACCACCTTCACCGGGCGGTTGGCCTTGCGTGAGAGCGCGAGCGCCACCGGCTCGATGAACACCGTGGTCTTGCCGCCGAAGCCGCCGCCGATCTCCGAGGCGGTCACGCGCAGCTTGGAGATGTCCATGCCGAGCAGGCGCGCGCAGGTGTCGCGCACCATGAAGTGGCCCTGGGTGCAGACCCACAATTCCGCCTGGCCGTCCGGCCCGGCATTGGCGAGGCAGGCATGCGGCTCGATATAGCCCTGGTGCGTCGCCTCGGTCTTGAAGGTGCGCTCGACGACGATGTCGGCTTGCTTGAAACCGGCCGCGACGTCGCCGTGGCCGAACTCGTAGCGCCGCACGATGTTGGAGGGCTTCTTCGGCTTCGGCTCGACGCCGTCGGTGAAGATCGTGCTGTGCAGGATCGGCGCGCCGGGCTTCATTGCCTCGTCGACGTCGGTCACGTGCGGCAGCACCTCGTAGTCGATCTTGATGAGCTTCAAGGCTTCGCGCGCCGTGCGCGCATCGACGGCGGCGACCGCCGCGACGGCGTGACCTTCGTATAGCGCCTTCTCGCGCGCCATGATGTTGTAGAGCACGTCATACAACAGCGCGTCGCCGTTGGTATGATCGGGGAAGTCCTCGCGCGTGACGATCGCCTTCACGCCGGGCAGCTTTTCCGCTTTGCGGGTGTCGATCTTCTTGATGCGCGCATGGGCATGCGGCGAGCGCAGGATGCGGCCGACCAGCATGCCCGGCGCCGTGGCGTCGGCGCCGAACTTGGCGCGGCCCGTCACCTTGTCGATGCCGTCGGGCCGCAGCGGCCGCGTGCCGACGACCGAAAAGTCGCGCTTGCTCGGCTGAGTGCTGTCGAGCGGCATGGTCAGGCCCTCCTCATTTCCTGGGCCGCGTCCATGACGGCCCGTACGATCTTGTCATAGCCGGTGCAGCGGCAGAGATTGCCGGCGAGGCCGAACCTGACCTCGGTCTCGGTCGGTTTCGGGTTCTTGTCCAGCAGCGCTTTCGCAGCGACCAGGATGCCCGGCGTGCAGATACCGCATTGCAGGGCTGCATGCTCCAGGAACTTGCGCTGCAGCGGGTGCAATTCTTCGCCGTCGGCCATGCCTTCGATGGTGCCGACCTCGCAACCATCGGCCTCGGCGCCCAGGACCAGGCAGGAGCAGGTCAACCGGCCATCGATCGTGACGCTGCAGGCGCCGCAATCGCCGGTGCTGCATCCTTCCTTCGCGCCGGTGAGGCCGAGGCGGTTGCGCAGCACGTCGAGGAGCGTCTCGTCCGCCTCGCAGACATATTCGACGACGTCTCCGTTGATCTTGGTCGTGACGTGAATGGCCGACATCTATTTGCCTCCTGCGCGCTTGCGCGCAATTTGCGCAGCGCGGCGCGCCAGGACGCCGGCCACTTTGATCCTGAAATCGCGTGTCCCGCGCTTGTCGTCGATCGGCCGGCAGGCCGCGGAGCAGGCCGCCGCCAGCTTGTCCAGCGCCGACTTGTCCATCTTGGTGCCGATCAGCGCCTTGGCGGCCTCGGGCACCAGCAGCACCGTCGGCGCGACCGCGCCCAGCGCAACGCGCGCGTCGGTCACCACGCCCTTGGGATCGAGCGTCACGCTGACCCCGACGCCGACCACCGCGATATCCATTTCGGTCCGCGGAATGAAGCGCAGATAGGCATCGCCCGAACGCGGCGGCCGCTTGGGCAGGAGGATACTCTCGATGATCTCGCCCTTCTTGAGCGAGGTCTTGCCGGGTGCGGTCGGCACCTGCTCCACCGGAATGGTGCGCTTGCCCTTGGGACCGGCGATCACCACTTTGGCCGCCGCCGCGACCAGGGCGGGGACGCTGTCCGCCGCCGGCGACGCGTTGCACAGATTGCCTGTCATGGTACAGCGCCCCTGAACCTGCTTGGAACCAATGAGGTTCGCCGCCTCGACCACGCCCGGCCATGCCTTCACCAGCTTGACATGCTCGCCAAGTTCGGCGCCCGTCACCGCCGCGCCGATCCGGAAGCCGCCGCCGACGCCGGCGATCGCGCGGGTCGCGCCGATTCGCTTGATGTCGACCACCAGGTCGGGCTCGATGAACCCGGTGCGCAATCGCACCAGCAGATCGGTGCCGCCGGCGAGGATAAAGGCCTTGCCTTTCTCCTTGGCCAGCAACGTCGTTGCCTGTTTCATGGTTGCGGGACGCTCGTATCTCACGAAATCACCTTCTCTGCTCATCAATGACGGCGCGGAATCATGCGGGTTTCAGTCTAGTCGGACCGGCCGGCGGCAAGCAAAGCCGTTCCGCATGCTTTTTGCAACCACCCCGCACGAGGCTCTTTCATGTCGCGGGAGCACGGGCTATCGGCGGGTCGCAGCAAGCACCTGTCCTGCCTGCTGTAGGTCGATAGTCTTGGAAGATCCAAACAAAACGCGTCGCTCTTCTTGGAATTATTGTCGAAGTACCGGACTCCCGCCGCAACGACCAATTTCGACTGGAGTTTGCCCTGATTCCATCGCCGCCCATTAGTAGCTTGGCAAGCGGTCAGCGAGCGGTATCCTACCGGAGGATCAGGATCACAGAGGGGACCACCGGCCGCGGCGGCGCGCTGGTTGGTCCGAAATATGGACGCAAAGTAGATTTGATATGCATAGAGACGGGATAGCTCGATTGCCAGATTCAGAGAATTCGATTGCGGAGCACAGATTGGCCGATCCCTCACGGATCGCGGAGTTCAAGAAGACCATCGAAATCAAGCTGCTCTATGTGGTGGGCAAGGACCCGGCCCATGCCAGTGTCCACGATTGGTACATCGCCACCGCGCTCGCCGTGCGGGACCGGATCGTCGATCGCTGGGTGCAGACCACACGCGATACCTATGCCCACCGCGACAAGCGGGTCTACTACCTGTCGCTGGAATTCCTTATCGGGCGGCTGTTGACGGATTCGATCTCCAACCTGGGCTTGATGGACGAATGCCGCAGCGCCCTGACCGAGATGGGAGTCGACTTCGAGGCCGTGCGGGCGGCCGAACCGGATGCGGCGCTGGGCAATGGCGGTCTGGGCCGCCTGGCCGCCTGCTTCATGGAAAGCATGGCGAGCGTCGGGCTGGCCGGATTCGGGTACGGTATCCGCTACGACCACGGTCTCTTCCGGCAGGTCATCCGCGACGGCTGGCAGGCGGAGACACCGGAGGAGTGGCTGTCGTTCGGCAATCCCTGGGAGTTTGAGCGGTCGGAAGTCCGGTTCGATGTCGGGTTCGGCGGGCGGGTCGAAGCCAAGGATGGCGGTGGCGCCAAGTTCGTTTGGCATCCCGCGGAATATGTAGTCGCCGTCGCCTACGACACGCCGGTGGTCGGTTGGCAGGGCACCCACGTCAATACGCTGCGCCTGTGGTCGGCGCGGCCTTCCGAGCCCATGCAGTTCGACGAGTTCAATCGCGGGCAGCACCTGGACGCGTTCGCGGAGCAGGTGCGTGCCACCAACATCTCCCGCGTGCTGTATCCCGACGATTCGACTCCGGCCGGCCATGAGCTGCGGCTCAAGCAGGAGTATTTCTTCACGTCCGCCTCGATGCAGGATCTGGTGCGCCGGCATATCAGCCAGCACGGCACGGTCGCCTCGCTGCCGAAATCGGCATCGATCCAGCTCAACGATACCCACCCGGCCCTTGCCGTCGCCGAGCTGATCCGGATCCTGGTGGACGAGCATGGCTACGTGCTTCCGACGGCGCTGGAGCTTGTGCGCCAGACGATCTCCTACACCAATCACACCCTACTACCGGAGGCACTGGAGAGCTGGCCGGTGCACTTGATGGAACGCGTCCTGCCGCGCCACATGCAGATCATCTATGAAATCAACGCCCTGCATCTGGCCAATGTCGCAAACCGTCGCGAGATCCCCAAGGATCGGCTGCACGCCTTGTCGATGATCGACGAGAACGGCGGCCGGCGCGTCCGCATGGGCCATCTGGCTTTCATCGGGTCGCACAGGGTCAACGGCGTGTCCGGCCTGCACGGCAAACTGATGCGCGAGACGGTCTTCAAGGACCTGCATCATCTCTATCCCGACCGCATCACGCACATTACCAACGGCATCACGTTTCGCCGCTGGCTTGCGCAATGCAATCCCGGCCTCGCGGACCTGATCAGCGAGGCGATCGGAACGTCTTGGATCGGCGATGCCGAGCGGCTCGCCGATCTCGAGCCGCTCATGCGGGACGCCGCGTTCCTCGAGCGTTTCAGGCAGGTGAAGCGGGCCAACAAGGAGAAACTCGCCGCCGCCGCCGCGCGCCGGCTGGGCGTCAAGCTCGATCCCGGCGCGATGTTCGACGTGCAGATCAAGCGCATGCACGAATACAAGCGGCAACTCCTCAACATCCTCGAAACCATCGCGTACTACAATGCGATCAAGGCCGAGCCGACGCAGGACTGGGTGCCGCGCGTGAAGATCTTCGCGGGCAAGTCCGCCGCCAGCTACCATCGGGCCAAGCTGATCATCAAGCTGATCAATGACGTCGCACGCAAGGTCAACTGCGATCCTGCCGTCCACGACAAATTGCGCGTGGTCTTCATGCCAAACTACAATGTCAGCCTGGCGGAGCTGATCATTCC
>JAWKVL010000070.1:0-20916 GCA_041398065.1 Dongiaceae bacterium
CAGCTTGCGGATATCCTCCGCCGTCAGGTGCGGCCAGGATTCGGGCACGTAAAGCCCGCCGTCGCGCGCCAGGCCGGCGAGTAGGACATCGGTGAAACCAAGCGCCGGAGCGGCGCCACGGGTCGAGATATAGCGCAAGCTATGGTCCTCAGCCTGAAATCGGGGCAGACCTTAGAGGGCTATCCCATCAAATAGAAGTATCCTGAAGCAGTGAATTTTCTACCAGCGGGAATGGGCGCGGAACATGCCCCCACACCCACCAGATCAGCTCAGATACCGCCGCTCCAGGTGACGCTTGAATACGCCGACATCCAGCGGCCGCCCGGTGGCGTGGGCGACGATTTCCGGCGTGCTGCGGCTGGAGCCGAGGCTGTGCACGTTGGCCTTGAGCCAGCCTTGCAGGATCGAGAACTTGCCCGCTTCGATCTCGGCCGGAATTTCGGGGTGCGCCCGGCATGCCGCCTCGAACAATTGCGCGGCGGTCATGGCGCCCAGGCTGTAGCAGGGGAAGTAGCCGAAGGCGCCGTCGTACCAGTGCACGTCCTGCAGGCAGCCTTCGCGGTCGGACGGCACGTCGAGGCCGAGCAGCTTCTTGAATTCCTCGCGCCAGACCGCCGGCACGTCGGAGAGCTGCAGATCGTTGCGGAACAGCGCCTTCTCGATCCCGTAGCGCAGGATGATGTGGGCGGGATAAGTGACCTCGTCGGCGTCGACGCGGATGAAGCCCGGCTCCACCCGGCTGTAGAGGCGCTGCAGGTTCTCTGGCGATAAGGCCTCTTCGTTGCCGGGGAAGGTCTCGCGCAACATGCCGGACAAGTGGCGGCAGAATTGCGCGCTGCGCGCCGCCTGCATCTCCATCAGCAGCGACTGGCTCTCGTGCACCACCATGCCGCGGGCGACGCCGACCGGCTGCAAGCGCCACTCGGCCGGCAGGTTGCGCTCATAGAGCGCGTGGCCGGTCTCGTGGATGACACCCATCAGGGCCTGGACGAACTGGTCCTCGCTGTAGCGCGTGGTGATGCGCACGTCCTCCGGCACGCCGCCGCAGAACGGATGCAGGCTCTCGTCCAGCCGGCCATGCGCGAAATCGAAGCCGAGCCGCTGCATGATGCGTTTGGCGAGATCTTTCTGGACCGGCTGCGGGAAAGGGCCCTTCGGCTCGACCGGTCTGCCCTTGCGCGCCTGATGCTCCAGCACGCGCGGCAGGAACTCCGGCAGGAACGCACCGTAATCGGCGAAGACGCGATCGATATCCGCCTCGCGCGCGCCCGGCTCGTATTGGTCCATCAGCGCTTCGTACGGGCTGCAGCCGAGCTTTTCCGCCTTGGCAGCCGCCGCCTGGCGGGTGAGGTTCAATACTTCCGACAGCAGCGGGTAGACCGCGGCAAAATCCGCCTTCGGCCGCGCTTCGCGCCACGCCGCCTCGCACGCGGTGGCGGCCTTGCTCATCGCCTCCACCAGATCGGAGTCGAGCGCGGTGGCGTGGGTGTGGCTGCGGCGCATCTCGCCCAGGTTGGCGCGCTGCCATGGGGTGAGGCCGGCCGCCTCGCCTTCCGCCTCGTCCAGCAGGGCGCCGGTCGCGGGATCGGTCAGCATCTCATGGCAGACGACGCCCAGGGTGGCGAGCTGCTCGGCGCGCGCCGGGCGGCCGCCATCGGGCATCACCGTGGAGAGGTCCCATTGCAGCATGCCGGCGGCCTCCTGCAGGGCGGAGAGGCGGCGGAAACGCTGTTCCAGCCGCGCATAGGCGCCGACCGGGGCATTGAGGGGCTTGTTCATGGCTTGCGCTCGCGTTCAAGCTTGAGATGGTAGAGCACATAGATGACCGCGAGCGCGGCCGCCAGCAAGCCCCAGGTGATGGCGTATTGCAGATGATCGTTCGGCAGCTCGATCCGGGTCTGCCCACCGACCGGGTATTTGCCGGGATTCTCCGCCGGGCCCGCATCGACATACAGGTCGGTGCGGAAGTCGATTCCGGAGGCCGCCGCCATCGCCGGCAGATCCACGAAGAACCACATATTCTTGCCAGGCTCGTTGTCCGGTTGCATCCAGGCCTTGCCGGGGGGCACGCGAACAACCCCCTCCACCGTCTGGGTGCCGGCCAGCTGCCCCTCGGCGCGGCGCTCGGGCGCCTTGCGCTCGACCGGGACCCAGCCGCGGTCGATGAGGACGGTGCCACCGCCGGCGAGCGCGAACGGCGTCAGGATTTGATAGCCGACATTGCCGTTCATCGACCGGGCGCCGAGATAGAGCTCCTTGTCGTGCAGGAAAGTGCCCTCGAGATGGACCCGGCGATACTCAACAGTCTCGGGATCGGTGCCGACTGGCGGCAACGCAATCGGCTCCGCGGTAACCCGCGACTCGCGTTCGGCGATCAGCCCTTCCTTCCAGTGAAGCCGCTGCACCTGCCAGATGCAGAGGCCGATCATCACGATGATGGCGGGCACGGAGAACAGGGTCGGCCACAAGGTCGGCCGGAAGCGAAGCTTGCTCAACATGGGATCAGGCCTGGTGCTCGCCTGCCCGGTGCTTGTATTGCAGGCCGATCATGATGCCCTTGGCCGGGCGCAGCAGCCCCAGCGACAGGCCGATGACGATGATCGGCCAAAGGATGGCATGCACCCAGATCGGCGGCTCGAACGCCGCCCACACCACGAACACCAGCGGGACCGTGATGACGAGGACGATGAACATGACGAACACCGCCGGCCCGTCGCCGCTGTCCATCGCGCCCAGTTCCAGGCCGCAGGACTCGCACTTGTCCACCAGCTTCAGATAGCCGGAAAACAATCTGCCGCGCCCGCAGCGCGGGCAGCGGCAGTTGAACCCGGCCGAGACCGGCGAGACGCTCATCGCCTCGCCGCCTCGCTATGCTGAATGCGGATCTGCGTCACTCCGCCGGATGCGGCGCGCTGCCGCCGCCCCAGATGTAGACGAAGACGAACAGGAACAGCCACACCACGTCGACGAAGTGCCAGTACCAAGCCGCCGCCTCGAAGCCGAAATGGTGGTCCGGCGTGAAGTGCCCCTTGATCGAGCGGATCAGACAGACGATCAGGAACGTGGTACCGACGATCACGTGGAACCCGTGGAACCCGGTCGCCATGAAGAAGGTCGAGGCGAACACTGTGTTGGTGAAGCCGTACGGCGCATGGGCGTATTCGAACGCCTGGATGCAGGTGAAGAGCAGGCCCAGCAGAACCGTGAAGGTGAGGCCCTGGATCAGTCCCTTGCGGTTGCCCTCGCGCAGCGCGTGATGCGCCCAGGTAACCGTGCAGCCGGAGGTCAGCAGGATCAGCGTGTTGAGGAGCGGCAGCGAGAACGGATCGAACGTGACGATGCCTTCCGGCGGCCAGACCTTGCCGATCGCTTCCTTGGGATCGAGCGAGGCGTCGAAGAACGCCCAGAAGAACGCCGCGAAGAACATCACCTCGGAGGCGATGAACAGCGACATGCCGTAGCGCAGGCCGATCTGCACGACCGGCGTGTGGTGGCCCTGGAACTCGGCCTCCTTGACGACGTCCACCCACCACATGAACAAGGTGGCCAGCAGCACCAGGATGCCCGGTGCGATCCACCACAGGCCGTGCCCATGCATGAACTGAACCAGCCCGAACGTCAGCGCGATCGCCGCGATCGATCCCACCAGCGGCCACGGGCTGGGATCGACCAGGTGGTACGGATGGTGGGGCTTGTGGTCGCCCGAATGAACGTCCGTGTGGGTCGCACTCATCGTTTGTTTCCCTCGTCTCGACTCTGCGGTCAGTTTAACGGGCTGGGCTGGCCCCCGCCAGCTTGGCCATTCTCCGCCTGCCCCACCTTCTGCTCGACGTTCTTGGAATCGTCCGCCGACCGGAAGAAAGTGTAGGACAGGGTGATATCGTTCAGGTTCTTGAGCTGCGGGTCATCGAGCATGGCCGGATCGATGAAGAAGCTCACTGGCATTTCGACGCGCTGGCCCGGCTGCAAGGTCTGCTCCGTGAAGCAGAAGCACTCGATCTTGTTGAAATAGGCGCCGTACACTTCGGGCGACACGTTGAACACGGCGCGGCCCGTCACTGGCCGCGATTCCATGTTCTCGGCGACAAAGTAGGCGAGCTTGGTCTCGCCGATATGCAGCTTCACGCCGCGCTGCATCGGCTGAAAGCGCCATCCCAGCCCCTTTGCCACATCGGCGGTGAAAGTGACGCTCACCACGCGATCCGAAATTTCTGTCGGCGCCTGCTCGGCGCGCTGCGGTGTTCCGTCGAACCCCGTGGCAGCACAGAAAATGCGATAGAGCGGAACGGCGGCGAAGCTGAGCCCGGTCATGCCGGCGACGATGCCGACCAGGATCATCAGGATGTTGAGATTGCGCCGCTGCTGGGAAGGAGTGGCCATGGCTCAGCTTCCCATCATCCGCACGATGGTGACGATGTAGACGATCACCACGAAGGCGGCGAGGGCTGCAAAGATCGCCCAGCTGCGCGCGCGGCGCCGGCGGTCGCGCACGACGTCGGGAGAGGTATGGGGCGCGCTCATGGCCGCAAGAGCTCCAAGAGGCCCGGCGCGCGGTCGAGGATCAACGCCGCGAAGTGACCGAACAGGTAGACCAGCGAAAAGCCAAACATCGCCTTGGCCGCGCGATGGCCTCTCTTGCCCGCGCCGTGCGCAATCGACCGCGCGTCATCCTCGCGCAGCACAGCAATCGCGTAACCGATGAATGCCGCGTTCAGCCCGATTGCTACGGCGGTGTAGATGACTCCCGCGACGCCAAGCCAGGCCGGCACCAGCGCGATTGGTGCCAGCAGCAGCGTATAGATCAGCATTTGCACCTTGGTCGCGCGCTGGCCGGCGACCACCGGCATCATCGGCACGCCGGCTTTGGCGTAGTCGCCCTCGCGGAACAGCGACAGCGCCCAGAAGTGCGGCGGCGTCCACATAAAAATCAGCAGGAAGAGCGAGATCGATGCCAGGCTGATATCGCCGGTGACAGCCGCCCAGCCGATCATCGGCGGGAACGCACCGGCCGCGCCGCCAATCACGATGTTCTGCGGCGTCCGGCGCTTCAGCCACATCGTATAGATCACGACATAGAAGAAGATGGTGAAGGCCAGCAGGCCCGCCGCCACCCAGTTGACCGCGATCCCCATCAGCACGACCGAGAACAGCGCGAGTACACCGCCGAAGCTCAGCGCCGCGTCCGGTTCGACCGCGCCGCGCGGGATCGGGCGGCCGCAGGTACGGTTCATGATCGCGTCGATGTCGCGGTCGAACCACATGTTGATGGCGCCTGACGCACCCGCGCCGACCGCGATGCAAAGTACTGCGACCGTAGCGATCAAGGGATGGATGTGACCTGGCGCGACCGCGAGACCCGCGAAGCCCGAGAATACCACCAGCGACATCACTCGCGGCTTCAACAGCGCGATGAAGTCGCGGACGCTGCCGCCAGTCGCCGACAGGCCGGACCCGGCAAGGCCGGCCTGCTCGCTCAGCAAAGATGGGGCGACGCGAGTCATCTGGTCAGTCGTCTCTCATGCGGATGAAAGCGGGTCTGTCCCACCTTCATCCTTGTTCCTGCCTTAGTGCGCTTCGCTCTTGATCTGCGGCAGATCGTTGTAGGTGTGGAACGGCGGCGGCGAAGACAGCGTCCATTCCAGCGTCGTCGCGCCGATGCCCCACGGATTGTCGGCGGCCTTGCGGCCGGCGAACAGAGTGTAGGCAGCAACGCCGATGAACCACACGGTCGCGGCCGCCGAAATGAACGCGCCGATCGACGAGATCTGGTTCCAGAAAGCGAAGGCCTCCGGATAATCGGGATAGCGGCGCGGCATGCCCTGCAGGCCGAGGAAATGCTGCGGGAAGAAGGTCAGGTTGACGCCGACGAAGGTCACCCAGAAATGGATCTTGCCTGCCCATTCCGGATATTGCCGGCCCGACATCTTGCCGATCCAGTAGTAGAAGCCGCAGAAGATCGCGAACACGGCGCCGAGGCTGAGCACGTAGTGGAAGTGCGCAACCACGTAGTAGGTGTCGTGGAACGCCACATCGACCGGCGCGTTCGCGAGCACGACGCCGGTGACGCCGCCGATCGTGAACAGGAAGATCAGGCCGACGGCCCACAGCATCGGCGTGTCGAAGCGGATCGAGCCGCCCCACATGGTCGCGATCCAGGAGAAGATCTTCACGCCGGTCGGTACCGCAATGACCATGGTCGCCGCCATGAAGTAGGCGCGCGTATCGACGTCCATGCCGACCATGTACATGTGGTGCGCCCAGACCACGAAGCCGACCACGCCGATCGCGACCATGGCGTAAGCCATGCCGAGATAGCCGAACACCGGCTTCTTGGAGAAGGTGGAGACCACCTGGCTGATGATGCCGAAGCCCGGCAGAATCAGGATGTAGACCTCCGGGTGGCCGAAGAACCAGAACAGATGCTGGAACAGCAGCGGGTCGCCGCCGCCTTCCGGCTTGAAGAAGTTGGAGCCGAAATTGCGGTCGGTCAGCAGCATGGTGATGGCGCCCGCGAGCACCGGCAGCGAGAGCAGCAACAGGAATGCCGTCACCAGCACCGACCACACGAACAGCGGCATCTTGTGCAGGGTCATGCCCGGCGCACGCATGTTGAAGATGGTGGTGATGAAGTTGATGGCGCCGAGGATCGAAGCCGCGCCCGCCATGTGCAGCGAGAAGATCGCCATGTCGACTGCGCGGCCGTCCTGATAGGTGCGGTCGGCGAGCGGCGGATAGATCGTCCAGCCGGTGCCGGCGCCGCCATCGACGAAGGTCGAGGCCACCAGCATGATCAGCGCCACGACGGTCAGCCAGTAGCTGATGTTGTTCATGCGCGGGAAGGCCATGTCCGGCGCGCCGATCATCAGCGGCACGAACCAGTTCCCGAAGCCGCCGATCAGCGCCGGCATGACCGTGAAGAAGATCATCAGCAGCGCGTGGGCGGTGATCACCACGTTCCAGTGCTGCCCGTCGGGTGAAGCGTCGGTGCCGAAATACTGGATGCCCGGCTCCATCAGTTCGAGGCGCATATAGACCGAGAAAGCGAGGCCGAGCAGGCCCGCGACCACCGCCAGGATCAGATACAGGGTCCCGATATCCTTGTGGTTGGTCGAATAGAACCAGCGGACGAAAAAGCCCGGCTTGTGATCGCCGTGATCGTCGTGGCCGTAGGAGGAATGGGATGTGGTGACGGGGCTCATGGCTGCAATCCCTCGTGGCGAATTCTGCTGTTTACTCGGCGGCCGCGACGTCTTTGGTCGGCGGCGTCCCGTCGACCTTCGCGAACTTCTTCTGCGCGTCGGCGACCCAGGCCTGGAACTCCTCCTTGGTCACCGCATGCACCTTGATCGGCATGTAGGCGTGGCGCACGCCGCACAATTCCGAGCACTGGCCGTAATAGATTCCGGGGTGCTTGATGTTGAACCAGCTTTCGTTGGTGCGGCCAGGCACTGCGTCGTGCTTCACGCCGAAAGCCGGAACGGTCCAGGAGTGGATCACATCGCCGCCGGTGATCTGGACGCGGATATCGGTATCGACCGGCAGGACGACCTCGTTGTCCGTGTCCAGCAGGTAGTTCTCACCGGGCTTTATGTCGGCCTTCTCGATCACATTGGCGTCGAAGGTGAAGTTGCCGTTGTCGGGATATTCGTAGCTCCAATACCACTGATGGCCGATCGCCCGGATGGTGAGGCCGGGGGTCGGGATCTCGAGCTGCTTGTAGAGCAACGGGAACGAGAACACCGCGATGAAGACCAATACCAGCGCCGGCACGATGGTCCACGCGACCTCGAGCAGGGTGTTGTGCGCGTTCTTGGACGGGACCGGATTCTTGCTCTCGCGGAACCGGAAGATGACAATGAGCAGCAGGGCCAGGACGAACAGCGTGATGACGGTGATGATCGGCATCAGCACGTCGTTATGCACGAAGTCCAGCTGCTCGGCGAGGTCGGTGGCAGGCGCTTGCAGTCCGATCCCCTTGTCGTGCGGCGCGCCCAGCACGGGCGTGCTCTGGTCCTGGGCCAGGGCCGGCATGGCCCATGCGGCAAGCCCAATGAGACCGGCCGCCGTCGCGAAAGACCAAATCCTCGATTGTTTCATTTCAAGCTTCCCATTCCTGCCGCCGGCCGTGGCGCCCTGCCCGGCGGTGATCCCAGCGCGCTTGCCGGCCGGACGACTCCAGCCGCCAACGCAGCTCCGTTAAACTTTAGGCCGATAGGACGCTTTCGCGCGCGCGACAACATGCACGCCGAACCCCCGTCCCCACGGTCGGCGGCAAGCTACACCCCTGCCCCAGGAACCTCAAGTATTCCGGGGACTTGCGCGCTCCTGGGAGAGTCGCTGGAAAGCGCGTGCCGCGAGCTCTGCGACGATCAGCCGCATAAACCGCGGATGCCGGATTGATCCTGGTCAATGTGCCCGCGAATCAATGCCGACTGACAGGGTGGACCGGGCCGGTTATCGTGCCCACATTGGTTCTCAAAGCGATATCCCCGAGCCACGGAGCGTTCCGAATGTCCGCCATCGCCATCACCGACGACCTGTTCTTCAACCGCGGCGGCCTCGATCGCGGCCGGACCGAACGCACGGTTTCCGATGCGCTCAACGGCGGCGACGATGGCGAGCTGTTCCTGGAGTTCAATCAGTCGGAGGCACTGTCCTTTGACGACGGCAAGCTCAAGAGCGCCAGCTTCGATGTGACCCAGGGCTTCGGCCTGCGCGCGGTGGCCGGAGAGGCCCATGCCTACGCCCATGCCAGCGACCTGTCGGACGAGGCGCTGAAGCGCGCCGCCGCGACGGTGAAGGCGGTCCATGCCGGCTATGGCGGGACGTTAGCCGAGCCGCCGCAGGGCACCAACCGGCACCTCTATTCCGACGACAATCCGCTGGCCAAGATGGAGTTCGGGGCCAAGGTCGCGCTGCTGCAGGAGATCGACGCCTACGCCCGCGCCAAGGATCCGCGGGTCAAGCAGGTAATGGCATCCATCTCCGGCAACTGGCAGGCGGTCCAGATCATCCGCGGTGACGGCAGCCGCGCCGCCGACATCAGGCCGCTGGTCCGGCTCAACGTCGCCCTGATGGTCGAGGAGAACGGCCGCATGGAGACCGGCAGCCACGGCACCGGCGGGCGCTTCGCCTACGAGCTGGTGGTCGAGCCCGCGCACTGGAAGGCCAGCGTCGACGAGGCGTTGCGGCAGGCGCTGGTCAATCTTGGCTCCGTGCCCGCCCCCGCCGGCGAGATGCAGGTGGTGCTGGGATCTGGCTGGCCCGGCATCCTGCTGCACGAGGCGATCGGGCACGGCCTGGAAGGCGACTTCAACCGCAAGAAGACCTCCGCCTTCGCCGGGCTGATGGGCAAGCAGGTGGCGGTGAAGGGCGTCACCGTGGTCGACGACGGCACCATCCAGGACCGCCGCGGCTCGCTCACCATCGACGACGAAGGGACACCCAGCCAGCGCACGGTGCTGATCGAGGACGGCGTCCTCACCGGCTATCTGCAGGACCGGCAGAACGCGCGGCTCATGGGCATGAAGCCGACCGGCAACGGCCGGCGCCAGAGCTTTGCCCACCATCCGATGCCGCGCATGACCAACACCATCATGCTGGGCGGCGACCACGCGCCGGACGAGATCATCAAGTCGGTGAAGAAGGGGCTCTACGCCGTCAGTTTCGGCGGCGGGCAGGTCGACATCACCTCCGGCAAGTTCGTGTTCTCCGCTTCCGAAGCCTATCTGATCGAGGACGGCAAGGTCGGCCCGGCCGTCAAGGGCGCCACCCTGATCGGCAACGGCCCGGACGTGCTGACCAAGGTTTCCATGATCGGCAACGACATGAAGCTCGACCCCGGCATCGGCACCTGCGGCAAGGACGGCCAGGGCGTGCCGGTCGGCGTCGGCCAGCCGACCCTGCGCATCGACGGCTTGACCGTGGGGGGCACGGCGGCCTAACGGTCGGCCGAGCTTTCTTGACCGGCCGGCGAGGTTGATGCAGGTTCCGCTGGGGGTGTTTCAGTACACTGCCTGATTCCGGTGTCGTCGGTCGGCAGTGCCCTTAGTTTGTCGATTTCCTAGTCAGGCTGTCATCCATGATCGCTGACCGCGATGCTGTCTGGTCAACGGCACTCGACGACCTCAAACGACTCGCTGTCTTCGTCCTGGGGCTGGATGCCGGTCTCGCCCTGATCATGGCACTGCTGCGCAACGGCATGCCGGGCATCTGGCAACTGGTCGCTGTCTTTGCGTCGCTGTCGACCTTCGCCGTCACCGCGCCCTTCCATGCCGCGCCGTTATTCCGCACCCCGCGCCTGCATCTGCTGCTGTTCGGCCCCATAATCTTTCTTGCCGGGCTGATCGCGCTGGGCCTCACGCACCTCGGTTCCACCGGTGCGTGGATCATCCCTGCCCTGGCCGTCGTATCAGCTACGCCCGTCGCGTGGTCCGCGCTCCGGACGACAAGCGCTCGCAGGGCCCTGGTGTGGCTGTGCCTGCTGGCTCTTTCGACTGCACTGCTGAGCCTCGATTTTGCCGGCACGAAATATTCAGGCTTCTTCGCCGACCAGCTCGCGCTGTTCGGCCGCACCGACGGGGATCAGTTCTTCCAGGGCGCGCTAGTGGCATCGATCGCGAACTTCGGCTTTGCCACGACGGCAATTGATGGCCTGCAGGCCATGCACTATCACGTCGGGTTTAACTGGATCACTGCGCAGGTGTCTGCAGCGCTGTCTGGCAATCCCATCGCCGCGGTTGTCGCTTCCAAGCTGTTCCTTCTGGTACCACTGGTGTGGTTCGCGGCCGGGCTGGCCGCCACGATTTGGCGCGTAACACTGGTGCCGCAGGTTCGCGTATCGCCGCCTTTCGCGGTCGGATCGATCCTATTGTTCATCTTGGCCGCCACCTACTTCGATGTCGGCAACGTCGTCTACGAAAGCGAATCGATGCTAACGGGCGCCGCCCTCGGCCTTCTGATGTTCCCTGGCGTCTTGCTGCTCGCTCTTGATGCCCACGTACCGCGCTGCTGGCGCATGGTTGCGGTTACGATCTGCAGCCTCAGTCTCTGGCCCCTCGCCGCCGCCAAGATTTCCATGGGCTTCGTGTTCGGCGGTGTGTTCGGCTTTTCCGTGATGCTGGTCCACGGCCTGCGCAAGGCGGAGTTCTGGCTGGCGGCCGTGATCTCCATGCTTGCCTTCGGCGCGGGGCTTTCCATGTTCAACGACGCCAGCGCACAAGGCGGCCAGTTGCTCGGGCGCATATATTATTTCGAGTACGGTTTCGATCGCGGCGATTGGATGCTACCGATCGCCGGACATGTTGAGACCATTCTGGCGCTGCTGTTCGTGTGGGGAATTTGGGGTCGTCTCGGCGCATCCCGCCACCATGCCTTACGCGCCCTGGTGGCCGGTGCGGTGGTCGCGAACCTTCCGGTCTTGCTGCTGCGCATCGAGGGCGGGAACGCGGCCTATTTCCTGTATGCGCAGGCCTGGCTTGCCACCACGATTACAATCGCGCTGTTCCCAGCTGTTTGGGCCGAGTCGGCGAGCTACCTGCGCTCCATCCGGGCATGGTTGCCTGCCGGACTCGCAACGCTTCTGTTCATCGGGATCATCATGCAAGGTGCTAGCTATGCGATCTGGCGCTTCAACGGTTTCATTTCGGAGAGCGCGCTGCTGCGCACCGGCGACCGCAGCTACTACGCGGACGACAAGAGGCGCGTATGGCGGGAGGACCGCAAGCGCGCGTTGAAGGATCTTGGTCTGGCCAGATTACTGACGGCCCCGCCTGCCCAACCCACCGCAGGCGAGTTGGCCGATCACCTGCGAGCGTTGCGCGGAGAACTCGGTGCGCGAGCCGTCGTGTTCGTGCCGGCAGAGAACGAGACCTACTGGGATATCGGCCGGGATTGCGATGCGAAGAGCCTGTTCCCGATCGCAATCGCCGGCCTGCCACAAGTGCTTGGCTACTATTCCAAGCAGGACGTCTGCCCGCAGGATGCGGCCTGGCTCGGCTTCCCGCCGCCACCGGCCAAACCTGTACTCCATCAATCGCAGCAAGCAGTATGCCGCCGCGCGATGGAGGCCGGATTCCAGACCGTCATCTGGATCGATTCGCTGGCAAGTAGTGGTGTCCGCGTCGTTCGCTGCGCAGAGAGCTGATGCTATTCCCCGCCGCCGACGCGGCGCGCGATGCTGCCAACCTCGGCGCGGGCCAGTGGGCCTGCCTGGTTTGCGTGCTGCGACGCATCGACCACGTCGAACCCGATGCGTTCGCGCACCAGATAGAGCGGCCGCTGCTTGGCCTCGGTGTAGATGCGCCCGACATATTCGCCGAGGATCCCGAGCGTCATCAGATTGAGGCCGCCCATGAAGAGCACAGCGACCATCAAGGACGCGTAGCCGGGAACGACGACTCCCTGCACGAAGACGCGCAGCACGAGATAGGTGGCATAGAGCAGCCCGACCACGGCGATGGAAGCGCCGATATAGCTCCACACTCGCAAGGGCGCCGTGCTAAAGGAGAAGATGCCGCTGAGTGCGAAGTTCCACAGCTGCCAGTATTTCCACTTGCTCTCGCCCTCGAGCCTTGGTGCGCGCACCACGGATACCGCCGCGCTCTTGAATCCGACCCAGGAATAGAGGCCCTTCATGAACCGGTTGCGCTCGGGCAGGCTCATCAGCGCATCGACCACGCGCCGGTCGAGCACGCGGAAATCTCCTGCGTGCTCAGGGATCGGCGTCTCGGCGATGCGATTAAAGACGCGGTAGAACCAGTCGGCGGTCTTGCGCTTGGTATAGCTGTCGCTGGTGCGGTCAGATCGGACGGCATAGACGATGTCGAATCCATCCCGCCACTTCGCTACCAACTCGATGATCGCCTCAGGCGGATCCTGCAAGTCGACGTCGATGGGAACCACGGCAGCGCCGCACGCGGCCTCAAGGCCTGCGGACAAGGCGATGTCCTTGCCGAAATTGCGCGACAGCACCAGCGCCTTTACGGCCGGATCGCGCTGTCGGCAGCGCAGGATCTCCGCGACCGTTGCGTCAGTGCTGCCGTCGTCGACAAAGACGACCTCGTATCGACCGGTATCGCCATCGCAAACGGTACGCAGTATCGGCGTGACGCGATCGACGAAGTCTCCAATCGCTCCGGCTTCGTTCAGGACGGGCACAACTAGACTAATCTCCAAATTGGGTCTAGCCGGTTGCATCATCCGATGCCCGTGGCAATGGCCATCCAAACATGTCGACTCGCGCGTCTTTGCCGTGTTGTCACGGTGCGGGCGAGGATATATCAGTTCATCCGATCCGGTCCACGTCGTTAAGCATTACCCCCAAACGGCCCTTTATGCGTCGAGAAACCACCAACTTCATCCGCGGCATCCTGGAAGACTGGCTGCCTGCGAATGTCTGGGACAGTCCGCTGTTCCATGTGCTCATGCGTCTGAAGATGGGGCGCCATATAGACTACATGGCGGACTTCAAGCGCAGAGCAGTGTTCCTCACGCCCCGCGAATACCGGGATATGTACGCTGCCCACCCTCGTCAGCACGAGAACACAGATCTGTCGGTGGCGTGCATCGAACGCATTAAGCCGAGGGTGCTAGGCCCCCTGGTCTGCGATGTGGGCTGCGGAACGGGCTACCTCGTGCGAACGCTCGCCGCCCATCCTCCGCTCAAGGAATGCCATTTTACCGGGGTCGACTTCGTCGTCGAGCAGGGCATGAAGAGCGACGAGAGAATCAAGTTCCTGCAGCTCAATGTTGAGCGGATGCCGTTCGCCGACAAGGAATTCGATACCGTCATATGTACGCATGTCATCGAGCATATCCTGGATATCCGGGGTGTTGTTGCCGAGCTGCGGCGCATCACGAGGCGTCGCCTCATCCTGGTCGTGCCGAGGGAGCGGGAGTTCGCCTACAGCTTCAACCCGCACTTCCATTTCTTTCCGTACCAGCATTCATTCCTGCGGGTCATGATTCCGGTGCCCGCGAAGCATCAGATCGAGGCAGTCGGCCGCGACATCTTCTACATAGAAGACTACGACTGAGCCGGTCCGCCCTGGGCGGCGCGCGATCCTGCCCGCAGCACGAACACGCTCGGCCAGCCGACCAGGCTGACGGCCATCACGATGAGGCGCAGGGTCAGCGCCAACAGAAACGCTTCGGCAGTCGGCACGCCGGTTGTGCTCAGCAGCCAGGTCAGCGTCACTTCGTAGATGCCGATGCCGTTGATGGACAAGGGCAAGGCGGTTGCGACGGTGGCGGCGCTGGCGGCGAGCGCTACAGCGGTGATTCCAGGATTTGTCCCGCGCGCGACCAGCAGAATCTCGACCACAGCAATCAAGGCCGCCACGTTGAGCGCGCTCGCCAGCCAGAATACCCAGGTGGCCAGCCGATGGCGACGCATCTTGGTCTGCATCCGTCCGATCTCGACCAGGATCCTGGCTGCCAGGCTGAGAGCCGCGCGAACGACGCCAACCGGTTTCTCGGCCGGCTCCAGCGTGCGGCTGCCCAGCCAGTACAGCACGACGATCCCGGCGACGATGCCCATGATACCGCACAGAACGATCCCCAGTCGAAGCCAGATTGGCGGGCCAGCTATCGGAAACAAAGCTGCTCCGACGGCTACCATCACATAGAGTGCCAATTGCACCAGGCGCTCGTACGCCACCGCGCCGATTGCGGTCGAAGCGCGACCGCATGACTTGGTCAAAAGCACGATACGCAAACCATCCGATCCAAGCGTGCCGGGCAGGAAGTTGGTCAGGAACAGACCGCCGAATACGCTGTGCCAAGATCGCGCCCAGTATTCATTCACGCCCAGCAGGTCAAGCAGTGCGCGCCAGCGCAGCACGAGCACCGATTGCGCAGCAAGGCAGACGGCAATCGCCAGCGCCAAAGCTCCGCTAGAAAGCGAACCGGCCGCACGGCGGAGCTCATCCCAATCGACAGCGATGATGAGCACTCCGAGCAGGCCGAGGCTGACGCCTGCCTGCAACAAGGGCAGAAGCCAGCGCGGCATCGGCGCGCTCGCTGGAGGCTGGCGCGTGCTCATGCTCGGCGCTCCCGGTCGGCGTACGCTCCCGCCATGACCTTACTTCTCACCAGAGCGCCGTGCCGCCAGGGCGTCGAGAATCCGCTGCCGCTCCTCCTGCGTCGAGATGATCCAGTCGCGGATTTCGTCGATCGTGCGGCGGCAGCCGATGCACCAGCCGGTCTTGGGGTCGATCTGGCAGACGCTGATGCAGGGCGACGGCGGACCGCTCGCCAGCAGGCGGCGGCGTTCCTCACGGCGCTTCTCGCGCGCCAGGCGGCGCTGTTCCTCGGTGACGTCGCTCATCCTTCACGCCGGATCGTTGGTGGAACCCCGCCGCCGATCCAGACACGGATTTGCGGCGGCACAGGGGCGGTCTAATATCACGCCCGCCAGAGTCTTGAACAGCAAGCCCGCAGGGGAGAAGCGCCAGTGCCGCCGACGACCGGCCATTGGGGGCGGATCATCGCCGTCACCCGTCTTTCAACCGGGCTGATCCTGTTCTTCTACGTGCTCACCCACAATCTCAACCACGCCCTCGGGTTGATTTCGCTGGCGGCGATGGAATCCGGGCGCAGGGTATTCCTGGGCTTCTGGCGGCCGCTGGAAGAGCTGCTGCTGCTGGTCGTTCTGGTGCATCTTGCGATCGGCCTGCGCGCGCTCTACCGGCGCAAGAGTTTGCGCATGCCGCTGATGGAGGCGACCCAGCTGATCCTGGGCCTCAGCGCGCCGCCGCTGCTGGTCCTGCACATCCTCGGCACCCTGGTCGCGCATGATCTCTACGACCTCGATGACCGTTATGCCTATGTGCTGTGGATCAACTGGGTGGCCGCGCCTTCGCTCGGCGCAATGCAGGCGTCAGCTCTGGTGGTGACGTGGATCCACGGCTGCATCGGCGTGAATTACTGGCTGCGGGTGAAGCAATGGTTCCCGGCGTGGCGGCCCCTTCTCGGCGCGCTGGCGCTGCTGGTGCCCGTCCTCGGGCTGCTGGGCTTCGTGACCGGGTCGCGCGAAGTCGCGGAGCTGGCCGAGAATCCGGCCTGGCTGCCGGACCTCGCCCTGCAGATCAACATGCCTGATCAACGACAGATCGCCTTCCTCTACCTCCTGCGCGATGTGTCGATGGCCGCTTTTGTGGTGGCCGTGAGCGGCGTGTTCCTGGCCCGCACGTTGCGCTCGCTGGCGATGCACCGGCGTGCGGTGACCGTCTCCTATCCCGACGGCAGGCGCGTCGTCATCCAGCCCGGCACCAGCCTGCTGGAGGCCAGCCGGATCGGCGGCATTCCCCACGCTTCGGTGTGCGGGGGGCGCAGCCGCTGCTCGACCTGCCGCGTGCGCGTGATCGAGGGGGCCGATGCCCTGCCGCCGCCGCAGGAGGAGGAAGCGCGCGTGCTCGTGCGCATTCACGCCCCGCCGGGCGTGCGCCTCGCTTGCCAGACGCGCCCGACCGCGCCGGTCACCATCCAGCCGCTGCTGCCGCCGCAGGTGACGGCGCAGAAGGCGCTGTTCGGCGGTGATGTCAGCCAGGGCAAGGAGCAGGAAGTGGCGATCTTGTTCGCCGACCTGCGCGGTTTCACCGCGATCGCGGAGCGGCGCCTGCCCTATGACGTGGTATTCCTGCTGAACCAGTATTTCCGCGCCATGGGCGAAGCGGTGGTGGCGGCGGGCGGCCACGTCGACAAGTTCATCGGCGATGGCGTCATGGCGGTGTTCGGCCTGCGCGGCCGGCCGGAGCTCGCCTCCGCCCAGGCGCTCGACGCGGCGCGGCGCATGGCGGTCGCGATGGACATGTTCAACGCCCAGCACCATGCCGAACTGAAGGCGCCGATCAAGATCGGCATCGGCATCCATTTCGGCCCGGCGATTGTGGGCGAGATGGGATTCCCGCCCGCTTTGTCGCTGACCGCGATCGGCGATACGGTCAATACCGCAAGCCGACTCGAGAGCGCCACCAAGGAAGAGAATTGCCAGTTGCTGATCTCCGATGTCGTTGCGCACGCCGCGGATCTGGCGCCCGATGTCGGGCGGCGCTGCGAGATCAGCCTGCGCGGCCGCGAACAGAAGCTGGCCGCCGTCGCGATCGATAACGCAAGCGAGATTCCGGAATTGACCTGAGAGACCAAGCCCAATGCACCCCCATCCCCTGGAGCTGATCCCGTTGCGCACCGACCATGCCTATCTGCGCGGCGCGCCGGACAGCGCCTATTGGTCGATCGGGCCGCATCTGATCCAGCAGGCGACCGATTCCTCCTGTTCGCTCGCGACCGCCGCGATGCTGCTGAATGCGGTGCGCGGTCGCGAAGGACAGCTGCGCATCGGCGGCGCGGTCAGCGAAACCAGCCTGCTGGACAAGCTCGGCGATGCCTTCTGGCGTAACGCGGTGGCGCGGGACGGCAACGGGCTCAGCCTGACCGAGTTCGCGACGGCGATGGAGAAGGCCTTGTCATCCTATGAATGCGCAGATGGCTGGGCCGTGAGCATCACGCAGGTGACCGATGCCGCCGCAGCAGCGGACGGCCTGCGCGCAGCGCTGACGGCGATGGAGAAAGGCGATGGATTCGTTGCCGCCAACTTCCACCTCGACCTGTTCTATGGCGATGGCGTCGATGTCGGGCACTTCTCGCCGATCGGCGCCTATGACGCGGCGCGCGACCTGATCCTCATGCTCGACGTGTACAAGAAGGATTACGAACCGATGTGGGGCCCGCTGCCGCGCCTCTCCAACGCTATGGCGACCCAGAGCCGCAAGACGGGAGAGCCGAGAGGGTACGCTGTGGTCAAGCGGAAGAAATGAGAGCAAAGGTTAGGCTGGCCTGCCCGCGCCGTCATCCCAGGGCTTGGCCTTGAGATGACGGTAGAATGGTTTGGAAAACGGCCCGTCGTCTACGACAGCCCGTGCTCCTGTTTGTAGTCGTCGATGTGCCCCTCGAGATCTTCGTACTCTTCGCAGTTGCCGCACGCGGTCTTGAGCACCGCCAGGCGCTCCTCGGCCTTGGGCAGGTTGTCCAGCTCCAGATATAGCTCGCCCATATACTCGTTGGCGCCGAGATGGTTGGGCTCCATGTTCAGGGCCTTGGTGTAGTAGGTCATCGCCTTGGCCTTATCGCCCAGCTTGCGGTTGGCAAAGCCGAGCAGGTTCAACGCATCTGCATATTCGCCCTTCTGCTTGATCGATTTCTCCAACAGCGGGATGGCCTTGGAGTACTCGTTGTCATCGATCAGGTTCTTGGCCTGCTTGTAGAAATCGGGTTGCTCCTGTTCGCTGGACGAGCTGGAACTGAAACCGTAGCTCGCTACCGGCGCCGCCAGAAGGCCCAGAATGACTATGGCCGCGGCACCAAAATGAGATCGCTTCATGACGTACTTCTCCCTTGATCAGGTCGCCGAATTCATCCTTGTCCGCGCAACATGCGCCGGCAGTGAAGCCATTCACAGATGATGCGACGCTGACAGGGTTTTTGGCATCACAAGAACGTGACGCTTGCTAGCCGCTATAGCGTTCTTCCGCCCACGGGTTGCCGTGATTGTGATAGCCGCGCACTTCCCAGAAGCCGGGCTGGTCCTCGGCAACGAAGGTGATCTTCTTCAGCCACTTGGCGCTTTTCCAGAAATAGAGCTGGGGCACGACCAGCCGCAGCGGCCCGCCATGCTCGACCGTCAATGGCTCGCCCTCCCAATGGGTTGCGAGCAACGCGTCGGGTACGGCGAACTCGTCCAGCGGCAGGTTGGTGGTGTAGGTGTCGTAGGATTGGAACAGGACGAACCGTGCCTCGGGCTTCGGCCGTACCAGGGCAAGCAGATCGCTCACCAGAACGCCACGCCAGTGATTGTCGTAGCGGGACCAGGCGGTCACGCAGTGAATATCGCTCAACGCGTCCGAATGCGGCAGATCGGCAAAGGCCTGCCAGTCCAGGGTGACCGGGTTCTCCACCAAGCCGCCGATCGTCAGGCGCCAGAGCTTGAGGTCGATGTTCGGCTGGGCGCCCAGGTCGAGCACAGGCCAAGTCTTCACCTCGCGCTGACCCGGCGGCAGGCGCTCGGCTTCCGGCCTCGCTTTCCGGCCCGTGAGCAGGCGCCCTTCGGCCGCCCATTCCTGTTTGCGGCGAATCAGTTTCTCACGGAACTGGCCCGCCTCATTGTCGTGATCTGGCATGCCGGTGCTCCCATATGCCCTAAACATAGGCCCGCTTTGGGCTTTCAAAATGGTAGGGGCAAGATATTTCGCACTCCCATGCTCATTTTACACTGTTTCTATGCATGATTAGTCAGGATGCTTCCTTGCATTTGCCCACGCCAGCCTGTAAGAACGGCCGCGAGATTGGGCCAAATTCCCAATATTTATCTGTGATTTAGAGGGACTTGAGATGTCCGAACTGCGCCTTGCGCACGGACTGCGCTTTGAAGACCTGTATGCCCCAGCAGGACTGGCGCGGGTGGACGAGCTGTTCGTATCCCACCTCCGCACGGCCGACGAAGGCCTTGCAGGCCGGCTGATGGCCGGGCGGGCCGAACCGGACAAGCTCGACGCCAAGGCCGAATCGGCTCTCATCATCGCTGCGGCCGCCCATCTGGACGACTTCATCGGCGAACTGTTCGGCATCCAAGACGCGTTGTCGGCGCTGCGCCGGCAGCATACCGAGCTGGCGCCGGTCTATTCGGTCAAGCGCCTGTTCGTGCAGCGCCGCGCTCTGAAGGCCCATCCGGAGGCCGAGGCCGCGACATTCGATCCCGACACCTTGCGCACCCAGCTGACAGGCCTGTTCGGCGGCAAGTTCGATGAACTGACTTTCGCGACCCACGTCGATGGCTGGCTGAAGGACGAAGCGGCCAATGCGTCCAGCCTGGCGCTCGCCATCAAATACGCCGCCTGGGCGACCCAGACGCCGGTCGGCAAGGTGCTGCATCGCACGGGCGTGCTGTTCAAGGCGCCGCGCAAGGTCGATCCGATGCATCTGGTGCATCTGGAGTCGGAGATTCGCCACGGCATTCCGACCCTGAAGCTGGCCGAGGACAAGCTGCGCGCCCGCCAGGGGTTTCACCTGACCGATCCGGGCATGGATCTCAACCACGCGCTCGATCAGGCGAACTACTGCATCTTCTGCCACAACCAGGGCAAGGACAGCTGCTCGCGCGGGCTCAAGGAAAAGGACGGCAGCTTCAAGAAGAGCGTGTTCGGCGTGACGCTCGCCGGCTGCCCGCTCGAGGAAAAGATCTCCGAGATGCACACGGTGAAGGCCGACGGCCTGCCGATCGGCGCCGTCGGCATCATCGCGATCGACAATCCGATGTGCGCGGCGACCGGCCACCGCATCTGCAACGACTGCATGAAGTCGTGCATCTACCAGAAGCAGGATCCGGTCGACATCCCGCAGGCTGAAACGCGCTCGCTCAAGGACGTGCTCGGCCTGCCGTGGGGCTTCGAGATCTACAGCCTGCTGACGCGCTGGAACCCGCTCAACATCCAGCGCCCGATCGCCAAGCCGGCCAGCGGCCGCAAGGTGCTGGTGGTCGGCCTGGGCCCCGCCGGCTACACGCTGGCGCATTATCTGCTGAATGACGGCCACACGGTGGTCGCGATCGACGGCTTGAAGATCGAGCCGCTGGATGCGTCGCTCTCCGGCGTGAAGCCCGACGGCCAGCGCACACCGTTCAAGCCGATCAAGCATCTCTCCGAATTGCAGGAGGACCTCAACGACCGCGTGATGGCGGGCTTCGGCGGCGTCGCCGAATACGGCATTACCGTGCGCTGGGATAAGAACTTCCTGAAGATCATCCGCCTGCTGCTGGAGCGCCGGTCGACCTTCGCGATGTTCGGCGGTGTCCGCTTCGGCGGCACCATCACCGCCGAGCAGGCGTTCGGGATGGGCTTCGACCATGTCGCGCTGGCGCTCGGT
>JAWKVL010000071.1:0-20149 GCA_041398065.1 Dongiaceae bacterium
GCGGCGACCAGGGCGGCCGACAGGGCCATCATTGCGCCGGCCGTCGGCACCATCACTTTCAGTCCCCACTGCGCCACCTCGGGGCTGAACAAGACGGCCTGAAAGGTCAGCCACTCGGACACGAACCCATTGAGCGGCGGCAAGGCGGAAATGGCGACCGCGCCCGCGAGAAACGCGAAAGCCGTGATTGGCATGCGGTGGATGAGGCCGCCCATCTTGTCGAGATCGCGCAGACCGGTCGCATTCAGCACCGCGCCAGCACCGAGGAACAGCAGGCTCTTGAACAGCGAGTGATTGAAGACGTGGAACAAGGCGGCGGTCAAAGCAAGGGCGGCCGCCCATTCCATTGCATTGGCGCGGAAGCCGAGGGCGAGTCCAAGTCCGATGAAGATGATCCCGATATTCTCGATCGTGCTGAACGCCAGCAGCCGCTTCAGGTCCTGCTGCATCAGGGCCGACAGGATGCCGATGAGAGCCGAGATGCTGCCGAAGAACAGCAGCACCATTGCCCACCACCAGTCCGGCGGACCCAATAGATCGAACACGATACGGATGAAGCCGTAGATCGCGACCTTGGTCATCACGCCGCTCATCAGCGCAGAGACGTGGCTAGGCGCTGCGGGATGCGCCAGTGGCAGCCAGACGTGCAGCGGAACCAAGCCTGCCTTCGATCCCGCGCCCAGCAGGGTCAGCACCAGGATGAGGGCCGCCAGGCCCGATATGGGCCCCGCCGCGCGCATCTCCGCAAACCCATAGCCGCCCGCCGGTCCCGCCAGCAGGCCGAAGGCAAGCAGCAGGCACAGAGTCCCGAAGCTGGCGACGATCAGATAGATATAGCCGGCGCGCGTGTTCTGGGCGTCGTGATGGTGCGCCATGACCAGCGCCCAGGAGACCAGCGACATGAACTCCCAGCTCAGGAGGAAAGTGAACGCATCGTCTGCCATCACCACCAGGTTCATGCCGGCGAGAAAGGCGGGGAAAAATGGCAGCACCCGCGCCGGTGCCGATTCGTGCCGGCCGTAGCCGACGCCATAGAGGCTGGCAGTTGCGCCGCCGAGATTGACAATGACGAGGAACAGTGCCGCCAACGGATCGATGCGGAAATGTGCGCCGACCCATGGCAGGCCGAGCGGGAGGATCATGAGGGAGGAATCCTCCGGTGTCGCGATCACATGCGCAAGCGCGGTAAACAGCGCCACACCGCTCGCCGCGCAGGCCAAGCCATAGATGACCGGCGTCGCGAAAGGCGAGCGGGCCAGTATGATCGCAATGATGCCGGTCGCCAGCAGTGCGGCGACACAGACGAGGATCAGCGCAACGGCCACTTCCGTCCCCAGATATCGCGCGAGCGATGGAAATGACGTTCGTGCATCACGCCGTCACTCCTTAAAGCGCACGCCACGGCCGCCGCCGGCACTCGCGGCATTCGGACTGATCAGCTCGATCCCGGCCTCATTGAGCGCCGAAATCAGCTTCATGAGGGAATCCACATTGCCGCGCACGACCTCCTCGCTCCCCTCCATGCGCTGGATGGTCGGAACCGACAGCCCCGACAGTTCGGCCAGCTTGCGCTGGTCGATCCCCAGTAGGGCCCGCGCGGCCCGGATCTGGGCGGACGAGATCATAACGAGACCATCCATTTTCACGTCTAGGACAACGTTTATGATACACATGATCATTAATATGATGTCAATAACCTGTATACTGATGTATCGTATATCTTTCGATACAGCTCCCTTGCGGGCAATTCACCCGTTGGCGGAGCTTTCCATGCCTTAACGGCGGTCACCCGCAGAGCTAGCATCCGAGTGGGCGAGCAAAGCCGGGAGAGCGGACTCATGGGTGCGGAAGCGATCACGAAACGCCGCGGCGGCACCCAGGGCCGTCATCACGAGCGCGGATCCGCCCCCATCATCCAGCGCAAGCCGGTCGTCCGGCGCATTCCCGACTACGAGTATTTCACCGAGGAAGGCCTGGAGCGGATCCATCAGGCGTCGATGACTATCCTGGAGGAGGTCGGGATAGACTTCCGAGACGCCGTCGCGCTCGCGGCATGGCGCAAGGCCGGCGCCAAGATCGTCGGCGAACGCGTCCATATCGACCGCGGCCTGTTGATGGAAATCCTGGCCAAGGCGCCAGCTGAGTTCGTGCAGCATGCGCGCAATCCCGAGCGCAGCGTCACGGTCGGCGGGCGCAACACCATCTTCGTGCCGACCTATGGATCGCCGTTCGTGCGCGACCTCGACAACAAGCGGCGCTACGGCACGCTGGAGGATCTGCAGAACTTCGTGAAGCTCGGCTACATGACGCCGAACATCCATCATTCCGGCGGCGTAATCTGCGAGCCGGTGGACGTGCCGGTGCCGAAGCGGCACCTCGACATCGTCTACAGCCACATCAAGTACTCCGACAAACCCTATATGGGCATCGTGACCGCGCCGGAGCGCGCCGAGGATTGCGTGAGCATGGCGCGCATCCTGTTCGGCGACGCTTTCATTGATTCCGGCAAGACGGTCATGACCTCGATCGTCAACTGCAACTCGCCGATGGTGTGGGACGAGAGCATGCTCTCCGCCCTGCGCGTCTATGCCCGCGCCAACCAGGCTGTCTTGGTGACGCCGTTCATCATGGCCGGCGCGATGGCGCCCGCCAGCACGGCCGGCGCCATCGCCCAGCTGAATGCGGAGGCGCTGGCCGGCATCGCGTACGGTCAGCTGGAGCGGCCCGGCTCGCCGATGGTCTATGGCAGCTTCGTCACCACCGTCTCCATGCAATCGGGCGCGCCGATGATGGGGACAGCGGAACCGGCCATGATGATCTATGCCTGCTGCCAGCTGGCACGGCGCTACAAGCTGCCGGTCCGGACGGGTGGCATGCTCAACGGCTCGAAGGTGGCCGACGCACAGGCTGCCTACGAATCGCTTGGCACGATGATCCCGACCCTGATGGCAGGCACCAATTTCGTGATGCACACGGCGGGTTGGCTGGAGGCCGGCCTTTCCGCCGGCTATGCCAAGTTCGTGCTGGATGCCGATCAGCTCGCCTCGCTGCAGATCTTCGCCGAAGGTCCCGATCTCAGCGACGAGGCGCTGGCGCTGGAGGCGGTGCGCGAAGTGGGTCCCGGCGGACATTATCTCGGATGCGCCCACACACAGCGTAACTTCAAGACCGCGTTCTACACCTCGACCATCGCCGACAATAACAGCTTCGAGCAGTGGGAAGTCGAGGGTGCGAAGGACGCCAACCAGCGCGCCGCCGAGCGGGCGCGCAAGCTGCTGGCGCACTACGAAGCGCCGACGCTCGACCAAGCGGTCGACGAGGCGCTGCTGGATTTCATTGCGCGGAAAAAGGCCGGTCTACCTGACGCGGTGCGCTGACGACCTTCGCGCCGATTTGCGCACATTCGCATGCATTTTGACCGGCACCTCACACCATATTGCAGCCATTGAAAGCGGCAGGTGTGCCGCGTTTTCCTGCGGGAAGCCGCCCTGCAGGAACTAGGGTTGATCCATCGCGTTGATGAACATAGGGTGGCGCTGGCCTCGCGGTTCGGCTGAGAACCGCTCCTGGTACAATTTCGCGTGTGGGTGGAATGGCTGATCGAAACCTCGAACTCGGCGTCATCGGCAATTGCGCTATTTCAGCGCTGATCGATCCGCTCGGCTCGATCGTCTGGTCATGCTTCCCACGCCTCGACGGCGACCCGATTTTTTGTTCCCTGCTGCGTGATGATGGGCATGACGGGGCGTTTACAGTCGAGATGAACGACGTCGCCAGCTCCAGTCAGCGCTATCTCGACAATACGGCAATCCTGGAGACCTTGGTCACCGACAGCGGCGGCAACACCATCGAGATCACCGATTATTGCCCGCGCTTCCTGCGCTACGGGCGCATGTTCCGCCCGCCCGTCATCATGCGGCGCATCCGCCCCATCTCGGGCCGGCCGATCATCACCGTGCGGATCAAGCCACGGATGGCGAACGGTGCGCTGGTTCCGGAGATCACGCGCGGCAGCAACCACATGCGCTTCGTCGGACCGCGCCAGGTCATCCGCGTCACCACCAATGCCGCGATCTCATATCTGCTGGAGGAGCGCAGCTTCCGCCTGGGCGACGATCTGTGGTTTGTGCTGGGTCCCGACGAGAGCGTCCCGGAAGACGTGCGCGATGTCGGCCGCAACCACCTCGAAGCGACGCTCGATTGGTGGCACAACTGGGTGCGCGGCTGCTCCATTCCATTCGAGTGGCAGGAAGCGGTCGTTCGCGCCGCCATCACGCTGAAGCTGTGCAATTTCGAGGAAACCGGCGCGATCGTCGCGGCCCTCACAACTTCGATTCCCGAGGCGCCGAACACGGTGCGCAACTGGGACTACCGCTATTGCTGGATCCGCGACTCGTTCTTCGTCATCCGGGTGCTGAACGCGCTCGGCGTCACGCGCACCATGGAAGACTATATCCGCTTCATCACCGATATCGTCGATGATGCACGCGACGGCAACATCCAGCCAGTCTTCGGAATCTCGCGCGAATCCAACCTGGAAGAGACGATCGGCGAGGACCTGGCCGGCTATCGCGGCATGGGACCGGTCAGGATCGGCAACCAGGCCTATGTTCAAGTCCAGAACGACGTCTATGGCGCTCTGGTGCTGGCCTGCACGCACGTCTTCTTCGACAAGCGCCTGACTCGGCAGAGCGCCAACATGTCACTGTTCGAGCAGCTTGAGGCGATCGGCCGAAGGGCGGAGGCCCTGTTCGATCAGCCCGATGCGGGACCTTGGGAGTTGCGCAATTCCGCAGCAGTCCATACCTTCTCCAGCATCATGAGCTGGGCGGCATGTGATCGCCTGGCGAAGATCGCGGCGGCTCTCGGCAGGCACGATCGCGTGGATCGCTGGCGCGCAGCCGCCGAGAGATTGCGCGACACCATCCTGCAGCGGGCGTGGAGCGAGAAGCGCAATGCGCTCGTTTCCACCTTCGATGGGCACGATCTCGACGCCAGCATGCTGCTGGTCGAGCCGCTCGGCTTCCTGAAGGCCGACGATCCGCGTTACCGCATGACGGTGGAGGCGATCGGCGCCGAGCTGAAGCACGGCGACTTCCTGTTCCGCTATGTGGTGGCCGACGATTTCGGTCGGCCGGAAACCGCCTTCACCATCTGCACGTTTTGGTACATCGACGCGCTGGTGGCGTTGGGCCGCCGGGAGGAAGCGCGCGCCTTGTTCGAGACCATGCTGGCGCGGCGTAATCGGCACGGGCTGCTGTCCGAAGATATCGCAATGGCGACCGGCGAATTGTGGGGCAACTACCCGCAGACCTACTCGCTGGTTGGCCTTATCAACTCAGCAATCAAGCTCAGTATGAGCTGGGAGGTGGCGTCGTGAGTCGCCTGGTCGTCGTATCCAATCGTGTCATCCTGCCCACCGAACGGGTCCAGCGCGCCGGCGGATTGGCCGTCGCCATCCGCGAAGCGCTGGCGCGCAGCGGCGGATTGTGGTTCGGCTGGAGCGGGGAGCTGTCCGAGACACCCGACTCGCACTGCCAGACCGCCACCAAGGGTAAGATGGAATTCGCTGTCTTCGACCTGACGCCGGCCGAGTTCGACGGATTCTACAACCAGTTCGCCAACAGCTCGCTCTGGCCGCTGTTCCACTACCGCATCGGGCTGGTCAAGTTTTCCCGCGCCGCGCTCGAGACTTATCTTGCCGTCAATGCACGGTTCGCGGAGATGTTGATCCCGCACCTGAGGCCTGACGACACGATCTGGATCCATGACTACCAGCTGTTGACGCTGGCGGGTGAATTGCGCAAACGCGGCGTCACCAACAAGATCGGCTTCTTCCTGCACATTCCGCTGCCGGGCGTCGATACGCTGGCTGTCCTGCCCGGCCTCGGCACGCTGATGCGCGGGTTGGCTGCCGCCGACCTCATCGGATTCCAGACCGAACGCGACCTGCAGAGCTTCAAGGACTATGTGCGGCAGGAGGCCGGCGGCAAGATCGGTGTCAATGGCGCGATCACCTGTTTCGATCGCACGATCGAGGCCGGCGCCTTTCCGATCGGAATCGATGCCCGCGCGTTTGCCAGCCTGGCGGAGAAGGCGCTCGGCAAGCCGGAATGCCAGCAGCTCAAGAAGGGACTGGGATCGCGCAAGCTGATGATCTCGATTGACCGGCTGGATTACAGCAAGGGGATCCCCAGTCGATTCGAAGCGTGCGAGGAAATGCTGCGCGCGCATCCCGAACATCGCGGTCAGTTCGAGCTGGTGCAGATCGCCTCGCCCAGCCGCACAGACGTCGCGAGCTATCGCGATCTGCGCCGGGAGATCGATCGCCTGAGCGGGCGGATCAACGGTGCCTTTTCCGAAGTGCACTGGGCGCCGATCCGCTACATCACGCGAACCTATCCGCGCCAATCCCTGGCTGGCTTCTGCCGCATGGCGTCGGTCGGCGTGGTGACGCCGCTGCGCGACGGCATGAACATGGTCGCGAAGGAATATGTTGCGGCGCAGGATCCGACCAACCCCGGCGTGCTGGTGCTCTCCCGTTTTGCCGGTGCGGCGGCGGAATTGAACAGCGCCCTCATCGTCAATCCGTTCGACATCGATCAATGCGCCGAGGCGATGCACCGCGCGCTCATCATGCCGCTAGAGGAGCGCAAGGCGCGCTGGCAGACGGCAATGGACATCGTCACCCGCAATGACGTGAAAGCCTGGTGGACCGGCTTCACGACGCGGCTCCTCGCCGCCCACGCGCGCGCGGCTGCTTAGATTTTCCGCAGAAGCCGTAGGACGGAATCGACCGATTCCAGCATGCTCGTCGCTGCGGTCGGTCGGCGATTGCCGACGATGATTGCCACACCGCCGAACTCCTGAACGGCGAGAAAGCCGTCCTCGTCCGTCACATCGTCTCCGATGAAGGCGGGGCGCCGGCCCTGGAACACCGACTCGGTCATGAGCCGGCGCACGGCCTCACCCTTGTTGTGGGCAGGCGAGCGGATCTCCACGACATGATCGCCCTGCAGCAGCGCCAGGTCCGGCTGCCCGCGCCGCGCGAGCAGTGCGGCAAGCGCCTCGCGCACACGCGGTCCGAGCGCCGGTGCTTTGCGGTAGTGTACGGCAAGACCTGCCCGTTTGGGCTCGATCAGCAGGCCCGGCCAATCACCCATTGCATCAAGCGCGTCCGATTCCAGGCCGGCAATGTCGGGCTGTGGGCCGGGGCGCAGGACGGGCTGTCCCAGGCCCAGGCGGAATTCCGCGCCGTGACTGCCCGCGGCGTATGGCACAACGCCCTGCGTCACTTCATCGATCGACGTGATCTCTCGCCCCGACACGATCGCAAGGGCGTTCCCAAGGTCGGCAGCGGCGTGCGTCAGCAACCGCGGCAAGTCCGGCGCGGGCCGCACCTCGCTCGGCGTCGGCGCGATCGGCACCAGGGTTCCGTCGATATCGAGAAACAAGGCCAGGGAAGCGGGATCGCCCAACGCTTCGACTGGCGTGTCCGGCAGCTGCATCCGAGTCAAGCCTATCGTGGATTTCCCATCGATCCTATGATCACGGCATCTGCTTCATAGCACAGCCGCCGAGGAGAGAATAACGATGAGCGTCACCCTGACGTTCCATGGTGCCGCCGGAACGGTCACCGGCTCGCACTACGTGCTGGAGACCCCGACTGCGCGCGTCGCCGTCGATTGCGGCATGTTCCAGGGCCCGAAGATCCTGAAGGAGCTGAACTACCAGCCCCTGCCGTCCGAACCCGCGCGCCTCGACGCGGTGGTGCAGACCCATGCCCACACCGATCATTCCGGCATGCTGCCGAAGCTGGTCAAATCGGGATTTCGGGGGCCGATCTTCGCGACCGATGGGACCCGTGATCTGCTCGAATGGATGCTGCCCGATTCCGCCTCGATCCAGGAGGCCGAGGTCGAGCGCCTCAATCGCGAGAACCGCCGTCGCGACCGGCCCGAGGTCGAGCCGGTCTACACCGTTGAGGATGCGCATGCTGCCCTGCGGCACATTCACGCGGTGGAATACGAAACATGGCAGCCGGTGGCCAAGGGCATCCGCGGCCGCTGGTGGAACGCGGGTCATATCCTGGGTTCCGCATCGGTCGAACTGGAGGTGGAAACCGGCGCGAGCGACATGCCGCGCTTCAGCATCCTGTTCTCCGGCGATCTCGGCCCGCAGGAAGGCGCGTTGCAGCAATCGCCGCGCGGGCCCAGAGGAATGGACTACATCCTATGCGAATCGACTTACGGGAACCGTGAGCGACCCCATCTCGATGACGATCAACGCCGTTCGGTGCTGGCGCGCGAGGTGACCCAAGCGCTCGGCCGCGGCGGCAATCTGCTGGTTCCTGCTTTCGCCATTGAGCGCAGCCAGGAGCTGATCGGCGATCTGGTCTATCTGATGGCGCGCGGCAGACTGCCCAAGGCGCCGATCTATCTCGATTCGCCACTCGCCATCCGGGCGACCGAAGTGTTCGAGCGGCATCTGGGCACGCTTGACGATGTCGATCCGAAGGCCGGCAGCCCGTTCCGCGCGCCCAACGTGCATTTCGTCCAGTCGGTCGAACAGAGCATGGCGCTCAACCGCATCGCCGGCGGCGCCATCATCGTCGCCGCCAGCGGCATGTGCGACGCCGGACGTATCCGGCATCACCTTCGCAATCAGATCTGGCGCCCGCAGAACACGGTCCTGCTGATCGGCTACCAGGCGCCGGGCACGCTCGGCCGCCTGCTGCAGGACGGCGCCGCGAACGTCAAGATCATGGGTGAGGAACTCAAGGTCAAAGCGACGATCCGGAAGCTCGAAGTCTATTCGGGCCATGCCGATCGCGCCGATCTGCTTGCCTGGGTGAAAGAGCGGCTGCCGATCCAACGCGGGCTGTTCCTGATACATGGCGAGACCGAGGCGCTCGCCGGCATGCGGGACAGCGTGCTGGGCCTCGGGCTCGATCCGAAGACCGTGATCATTCCGGATCTCGACGAGCGCTATCAGCTCGACCGCCTCGCGGGCGCCCTCTCCCTCGGCGGCACGCCGCGTCTCGAACCGGTACGCACCGAGGAAGCCAAGCAAGGCTGGGACTGGCACAACGAGCTATCCGCCCTTTCGCTCGAACTGCGCCAGATCCTCGACCAAGCGGAAAACGACAAGGCGCGCATGGCCTTGCTCAAGGACATGCGGCGGGTGCTCGAGAAGCGCTGAGCACGTACCCGTTCGGCCAGGCAGGCGCGGCTGTGCGACAGGACACCGCGCCCTCTCTTGCATCGCGTCGACATCTGGTAAGGTGCCGCCATGCCTGTCTGGACGGATGCCGCTCGGTGCAGATCGACGCTGGTTCTGGCGTTGAACGACTGGTGGCGCGACAGGGGCGGACCGGCGATCGTGCCGGATCGCAGTGCGGTCGATCCACTGGAACTGAAGGCGCTGCTTCCCAATATTCTGCTGGCCGAGGCGGAGCACGATCCATTCCGGGTCAGATATCGACTCCAGGGCACCAAGGTCACCGAGATCACGGGCATCGACATCACCGGGCACTATCTTGACGAACTGCTGAGCGTCGATGCCGATCAGCCATGGCAGGAGCACTATCTGGCCGTCTATCGATCGCGCCGCCCGTTGTTCGGCTCGACGACGGTGCCAAGAAGCGTGGGCGGGACTGTGGACTACGAGTTCGGCATTTTTCCGCTGCGGCGCGGCGGCGACCAGATCGAGCAGTTCATCGCCGTCGAGGACTATTTCGATCTGGTCGGCACCATCGACCAGATCGAACCCTGGCGCGTAAAGCCACGTCAGGGCTGACGAGATCGGAGGCGCGCCGGCAGAATCCAGAATGTCGACCTCTAGAGCAGGTTTCTCCGAGATTGAAGCGGTTCTGTTCGCCAGCGGTGAGGCAGGCCGCCAGGAAGGCCGCGCAGGCCGTAGCGGCACGACGGCCCCGGTCGGCGATAGCCGACTTCGTCGGCGGCCGGCCTGACGCCGCGGATGCCCAGCGATGGCGAACCCGAAGGGCCGAGCGCTTTTCGGCAGAACCGCTCCTATCTTGGAGAACCCTGCTCTAGCCTCTGAGGGCCGAGCGCGCGACCTGCTCGATCCGCTGCGCCACGGTCGCCATCTGTGGCGACGGCGCGTCGCCAGCAATCAGCCAGAGCGGCCGCTTCAGGACGGCGAGATCGCCGGAGCGCTGCAACCGCGGATGCCGGTCACCCATCAGATGCGGCAGCACGACCCGAGCGGCGCCGGACGCCGCGATCACCGCCAGCGTGTGCAACTTGCTGGCGCGGAACTGGATGCCGCCGTTCTTTGCCTGGGATTCGACGTAACGCACTTCTGGCAAGGGCGCCAGGGACGAATCAAGCGCCGCCCAGGGCAGCTTGCCCGGATCGCGATCGATCGCGGCATAGATCGCGTAGCGCACCCAACCGACCTGGCGCGCGCCGCGCCGCGATCCCTGCGGCGGGCCCAGCCGCAGGGCGAGATCGGCTTCACGCCGCGCCAGATTGAAGTTCTTGTCCTCGGCCAGCAATTCGATCGGCTGGCGGCCGGCTGACAGGATCGCGATCTGCGGTGCCAGCAGGTAGTCGCACAGAAAAGCGACGCTGGTGATGCGCACCGGCCGGCGCTGCCCCTTGGCGCGATCGCCGGCCGCCACGCCGCGCGCTGCCTCGATCTGCTGGGCCGCTTCTTCCAGGCGTGGCAACAGGGCGCGGCAGGTCGCCGTCGGCTCCAGCCTGCCGCCGCGCCGCACCAACAAGCGGCGGCCCAGCTTCGCTTCGAGCCGGTTGAGACGCCGACCGATGGTGGTGGCATCGATGCGAAGCTGCGCCGCGGCTCCGCTCAGGTTTCCAGTCTCCACGATCGCCAGCAGCGTCAGCCAGCCATCCCAGTTCTCCATGCTCGCTCCTTCCAGGGCTGCAAAAATGCAGCCTCAAGCCGGCATCTCTCTGCTCGAACGCAGCCGAGTGGCCGTCTATCTTCTGCCGCAGGCCGATCCCCGGCAAGAGGAGACGACGATGAACGCCACCATGCCAAAAACCCTTCTGCGATTGCGCGGCTTGGCAATCCCGCCTGCCCGCTTGTCGGAGGCGGCCTTGGTCATCATCGACGCCCAGGGGGAATACCGGGCCGGGCGCATGAAGCTCGACGGCATCGATGCGGCGCTGGCGCGGCTGGCTGCGCTGCTGGCGCGCGCACGCGCGGCCGGTACGCCGATCCTTCATGTCGCGCAGATCGGTCAGCAGGGCACTCTCTTTGACCCGACCACCGCGTACGGGGAGATCGTGTCCGAGGCCGCACCGGCCATGGGCGAGGCCGTCATCATGAAGCGGCTGCCCAACGCCTTTGCGGGGACCGAACTCCATGAGCGCCTGCAGCAGGTGGGCCGCCGAAGCTTGATCATGACCGGCTTCATGACCCACATGTGCATCAGCGCCTCGGCGCGCGCGGCGCTCGATCTTGGCTACCAGACGACCGTCGTTGCGGATGCGACCGCCACCCGCGCCTTGCCGTCCCACGATGGCGACGCGCCGATCCCCTCGGAGATCGTGCATGGAACCGCACTGGCCGAACTGGCGGACCGGTTTGCTGCCGTGGTGGCGAGCGGCCAGATCGCCGATTGAGCGCTACTGCACCTTCAGCGAAGCGATCAGTCCGCGCGCTGTGTCGCGGATGTGACGCTCCAGCAGCGCGACTGCCGTCGGAATGTCGCGCGACCGGCAGAAGGCGATGAGGCCGTCATGCTCGCGCAGCGCTCGGACGAAGCCGGAGCGCATCGTCACTTCGAGCCGCAGGTAGCGGTCGATCTTGTCGTGGATGTTCTTGAGCAGCTTCAGCGTGATCGGCCGGTTGGCCGGCAGATACATGATCTCGTGAAAGCGCCAGTTGACGTCGCCCCAGCGCGGCAGGATATCGGGCCTGCGCTGCTCCTCCACGTTCTTTTCCAGCGCCGCCAGATCGCGCTCCGTCATGGCCGGAATGGCCAGTTGCAACAGCCAGGTTTCCAGCTTCAGCCGGATGTCGAACAGCTCTTCGACCTCCTGGATCGATAGCTCCGCCACCACCGCTCCCTTATGCGAGGTGATGGTGACGAACCCCTCCGCCGCCAGTTGCTTCAGCGCCTCGCGAAGCGGGATGCGGCTGACGCCCAGTTCGGCCGCCAGATGCTCCTGGCGAATCGGCTGGCCGCCTTTGAGCTCGCCGGTCAGGATGCGCTGGCGCACCAGTTCCGCGACCTGGTCGGCAATGGTGCGCTTTACCGGCAGCCCCGAATCCATGTCCGCTCCTCTCTCCTTCGATCCCATATTGACATAGCTTCTAATTGTATACAATATACATCTACTTTGATAACCCCCTGGAGACTTGAGATGGCGCGATCCCGATGGAACGGCGTATTCCCCGCCGTGACGACCCAGTTCAATGCCGATGAGAGCCTGAACATCCCCGCGACCCAGACGCTGATGGAGCGGCTGATCCAGGGCGGGGCGCATGGCTTCATCGTGCTGGGGACCGTGGGCGAGAACTGTTCCCTGCGCGCCGAAGAGAAACGCAAGGTGCTGAGCGCCGCCAAGGAAGTCGTCAACGGCCGCATCCCGATCCTGTCGGGCGTCGCCGAATTCACCACCGCCGAGGCCGCGCAATACGCCAAGGACGCGGCGAAAATCGGCGTAGACGGCCTGATGGCGCTGCCCGGCATGGTCTACAAATCCGATACGCGCGAGACGCTGCAGCATTTCCGTACGATCGCGCGCGCCACCGACCTGCCGATCATGATCTACAACAACCCGCCGGTCTATGGCGTGGATGTGAAGCCGGAGACCTTTGCCGAGCTCGCCTCGGAGAAGACCATCGTGGCGATCAAGGAGAGTTCCGACGATCCGCGCCGCATCACCGACTTGCATAATCTCTACGGCGACCGCTTCATCCTGTTCTGCGGGGTCGATGATCTGCTGCTGGAGAGCTGCGCTCTCGGCATCGAAGGGTGGGTCAGCGGCCTCACGGATGTGTTCCCCGAGGAATCGGTCGAGCTATGGAATCTGTGCCAGGCTGGGCGTTTCGCGGAAGCGCGCGCGCTCTATCGCTGGTTCGCGCCGCTGCTCCACCTCGACACCGCGTCGAAGCTGGTGCAGTACATCAAGCTCGGTCAGCAGGTAGTCGGTCTTGGCAGCGAGAAGGTGCGCGCGCCTCGCCTCGAGCTGGCGGGCGAGGAACGCACCCACATCATCGGTCTTTATGAGAAGGCACTGGCAACACGGCCGAAGCTCGGCGGCAGGCCCAAGAGCGCCGTCGCCTGATCTGCGGATCGTCGCATTTCCATCGGTGTCCTGACGACGCCATGAGCGGCGCAGCGCGGCATCGCGCCGGTTCAAGCGTGCATTGAACGCTGGTATTTTTCGGCGTGCCCGCCACTATATCGGGCACGCTGCGTTCAACCGCGAGTCACGAACGATAGATCATGGCGCTTGTCGATATCGAGAACCCGGCGGCGATCCGCGATCAGCGGCTGCTTGACCTGTTCCAGTTTTGGAAAGGCAAGCTGAACGGCCGACGCATGCCGGCCAGCGATGATCTCGACCAGGCGGGCATGGCGCGCTGGATCGACCATCTCATGCTGGTCGATGTGCCGGGTGAGATTCGTGACTTCAGGATCCGATGGCTCGGCAGCGAAGTGGCCGCCATGTTCGGGACGCCGCGCGCCGGCACCGGCATCGAGGCGATGACATCGGAGGGAGAACGCAGCAGCATCATTCCTCAATATCGCGTTGTTATCGATACAGGAGTGCCAGCCTATTATGAGACTGAAGTCGAGTTGAGCGGTCGCGGCCTGGTCGACCAGCGCAAGCTGCTGCTCCCTCTCTCCAATAATGGCACGCGCGTCGACGCAGTGCTCGCCGGCATCTATCACGACTCCTCGCGCAGAGCGCGTCCACGGACGCCCCGACGCGGCGGCAAGCCGCGAACATGAACCCTTTGGTAATTGTTGCCGTGCGATGGGTGGCGAAACGCTGAAAGCTGCGCGCCATGAATTTCGTCCGCCCAGGCGATCGACCAGAGATCTCCGATGCCCGCCTGCTCGGACTGCACGAGTACTGGCACAGCAAGCTGCGGGGCCGCGCCATGCCCGCGCGCGGCGATATCGATCCGATCGAGATGAGACGGTGGCTCGGCAATCTGCTGCTGGTCGAGTTTCCGCCCGACCCGATGCAATTCCGCATTCGCCTGGACGGCGTGAATCTTGTGCAGTTCTACGGCAAGTCACGCGAGGGCAAAGGCGTCGAAGTGCTGACGTCCGAAGAGGAGCGGCGGATTGTCTTGCTGCAGTACATGGCTGTCCTGGAAACGAAGCAGCCGGCCTATTTCGAATCAGAATTCGTGACCAGCGAAGGCGTGTCGACATCGCAGCGCAAATTGCTGTTGCCGCTGTCGGACGATGGCGATCGGGTCAATATGGTCTTGGCCGGTATCTATTTCGACCGCGCGGCCAAATAGCGCGCCGGGCGGCGCCTTGCGCCGACGCGAGCCGGCAGCCGCTGCACCATCGGCGCCGTCCACGGCCCCTCGATCAAGCAGAGCAGTTGCACGACGCTGATCAAAATCGGGAATACCAACAGGGCGATCGGGTCGCGGGAAACAGCACAGGCTGCAAACGCCAACGCCATGGCAAGGGCGCCGGCTTTGGCGCCCATCTTGCCGAGCGCTGAAGTCACGGGTTCCATCATGCACCTCGTCGTTGCATGGCTCGAGTCGAGCCCATCGACTGGAAATGACTCTTGAGATCGAGATCGCCGCGCAGGATCTCGTCGATCAAGCCCTGGAAGCACAGTTCGAGATCGCTGACGCGCAGCGCGCCGCGGCCAATCGATGCCCGGCAGATCTCGTCGAACCGCGCCGCATGTGCCGCGTGACGCCGCACATGATCGCGTACTGCGTCAAAGCCCAGGGCCTGCATGATCTGCTCTTCAATGTCGAAATGGGTCGCCATGTCGACTCGCAAGGACTCGAGTTGAAGCCGGGCCTTGACCTCGTCTCCTACCGTCAAAGCGCGGTGCGCGGCATTCAGGCGCGCGAGCAATCCGGCATGCGCTTGGTCGAGGACTGGCAGACCGATTTCAGCCGACGCGGGCAGACCGTAGGGATCCGCACCGGGCGCCTTGTCATCGCTCTTGAACCTGCCTCGAATTACCTTGGCCGACACGCTTGCTCTCCACAGACTCGCCGCGTCATGGCATTCAAGGTAGGTGTTGAGTGCCTGGGCGGCAATTCGCCGCGATGGGCTAGACCGCCAGCGCTACGAACCCTAGGCCAAAGGAAATAGCGGTCGATCTCAGGCCCGAATTTCCGCAGCTTACGCTATGGTAACAGCGGGCACGGTCCGCCAGATGGAGTTGTTTCGGTGCCGGAATGGGGTCGCATCCTGCTGGGCGGAATTGGCTGTTTCCTGCTGGCCTGGGCTGACCTGGGACTGGCGGCTGCGGCCGGCGGATCGCCGCTATGGCTGGCAGACGGGCTCCTGATCTTTCTCGTTCTCGACCGGACGGGCGGCGCCTTGTTCGCGAGTTTCTCGACCGGCGCCATTGGCATCTTGCTTGGCGCATTTTCTGCGGAGCAAGCGTTCGCGCCGCTGGCGGTCCTGATAGTCGTGGCCTGCGGCGTCCATGTGGCGCTCGCCCGTTTCCTGTTGCGTCGCTTCGCGCCGGAGGCTGCGCGCCTCCAGACCGCGCGAGCCCTTGCTCATCTGCTGCTGTGGGGCGCCCTGCTTTCATCGATCGCGGGGGCTCTGACCATGGCCCTGCCTTTCGGCGAGGAGGTACCAACGCCGGGATTCGTCTCATGGTGGCTGGCGAGTGGCGCCGGTACCGCCATCCTGTTGCCGTTTGCGCTGTCGCTGGCCCATTCCGCGGGAACTGATCTTCGGCTCGTTGTGAACCGCTGGCGCGAGGCACTGCTGGTGGTCGCGCTGGTGATGCTGCTCGGTGCGCTCGCGCGCGCGATGATAGGCAGCTTCCCGTTGCTCCTGGCCTTGCCGCTGGTGCTGTGGGTCGCACTGCGACTCGATTTCCGCAGCACGTCGCTGCTCTGCCTCGTCCTTGCGCTATTGCCGATGGCAGGCGTTGCCTTGCACCTGCCACCGTTCGACGCTGGCGCATTGGTGGCCGCAACTCCGGCAGGAGAACAGCAAGCCTACCTGCTGGCCATCATCCTGCCCGCGCTGTTCATCAGCCTGTTCGCGCAAGAACAGCGCGCCGGCGACCGGGCCCGGCAGAATGCCTTGCGGGTGTTGCAAGCCATCATGGACGTGGTACCGCTCGCGATGATCACGTCAACGCCGGGCGGCAAGGTCAGCCTGTGGAGCCGCGGCGCCGAGCGCATCTTCGGGTGGCACCGCGGCAACGTCGAGGGCGGCGATCCGCCATTCACCTCACCGGTGGAAGCGGCCGAGGAGGCCGCACTTCGCCAGCGCGTGCTTGCGGGCAATGAGATCCAGGGACAGGCGGTGCGGCGGCACGACCAGGGCGGCGTGGCGCGCGAACTGATCGTCAACGCCGCGCCGCAACGTGATGCCGACGGAACGATCACGGGCGTCATCAGCGTCATGGAGGATGTGACTGACCGGCGCCGGCTGGAATCGAGCCGCGAGGAGCATCGCGCGCATCTGGCGGCCATCCTCGATGCGGTGGCCGACCCGATCATCACCAGCGATGAAGAGGGAACCATCACCAGCTTCAGCCGCGCCGCCGAATCGGTATTCGGCTACACGGCGCCGGAAATGATCGGCCGCAACCTCAAAGAGCTGATGGCCGGGCCGGATCGGAGCCGTCACGACGCCTATTTGCGCCGCTACCGAGAGACCGGCGTCGCGCGCATGATCGGTACGAGTCGCCAAGTCACCGCGCGGCGCAAGGATGGCAGCACGTTCCGAGCGGAAATCACCATCAGCGAAGCCTGGCATGGCGGCCGGCGGATCTTTGCCGGCATCCTGCGCGACCTTTCAAGCAAGCAGGCGGCAGCGGATGGCCAAATGCAACAGGGTGGTCCTACCGTCGCCAAGTTCCTGTCCAGGATTACGCACGATCTGCGCCAGCCGCTGCACGCATTGAGCCTGATGACTGGAGCGCTGGAACGCCGCACCGAGGACCCGGAGGCTCGGGAACTGGTGGGGCATCTGTCGCAGATCGTGCATTCAATTCAAACGACGTTCGAGAATATCGTCGAATGGACGCGTCTCGAAAGCGATCTGGTGGGTGCGGCGGTCAGCACGGTACCGGCCGGCGACATCTTCCGCTCCCTCGCGCAGGAGTTCGAGGCGGAGGCGGCGCGCCGCAATCTGGATTTCCGATGTGTCGCCACCCGCGCAGTGATTTCCTGCGACCCCGTCCTGGTACGGCGTATCCTCCGGCAGCTGCTCGACAACGCGTTGAAGTTCACGCCGGAGGGCAAGGTCCTGATCGGTGCGCGGCGGAGGGGACCGATGCTGCGCCTGACCGTGGCCGATAGCGGTGTCGGCATTCCTGCCGACCAGCATGATTTTGTCTTCACGGCGTACAATCAGCTCGATCCCGGACGGGAAGTCGGCGGACTCGGTCTTGGCCTTGCCATTGCGCGGCGCCTGGCTGCGTTGGTCGACCTCGAGATCGGCGTCCACTCCGTCCCCGGCCGGGGATCGCAGTTCTGGGTCGACGTGCCCCTGTCGGGGTGATAGCGCCAGCTCAGTGCGCGACCAGTTTCGCAGCTTTCAGCACGGCGTCGGTGCGGTTCCGCGCGGCAAGCACCCGGAAAATGGCGGCGAGATGTACTTTTACCGTGCCTTCGGCCAAGCCCAGCTGACGCGCGATCTCCTTGTTGGAGAGGCCGTTGGCGAGCTGGCTGATGACGTCCCGCTGGCGATGCGTCAGCGGCAGGTCGGCAACCTTTTCCGCCTTGAGTGATATTTCGGGCGGCGTCCAGGTGGGCTTAGCCTCGACGCCCTGCGGCAAAACGCTGGGAAGGTAGGTTTCGCCGGCCATCACTCGGTTGACCGCACGCAGGATCTCGTCCTCGGGTGAGGATTTCAGGATGTAGCCGTTGGCGCCGGCGTCAATCACCTGCAGCGCCAAGGCGCGGTCCTCGAGCCCGGTCACCGCCGCAAAATGGAGCCCTGGGTAGGCCTCGCGAACCGCCCGGATGCTGTCCGGGCCTGCCATGCCAGGCATCATGAGATCGAAGAAAGCGCCGGTTACCTGCGGACTGCTCGCCAGCAAGTCCAGAGCCGCGTCGAAATCGGCAACTTCCTTGATCCCCACGCCCGGCAATACATCCCGCAACAATAGGCCGAAGCCCTTGCGAAATAAGGCGTGATCGTCAGCAATGAGGATTTCGGCCGATGTCGTCATCGCAGGGCTCAGCTGAACTCAGCAGCAGTTGAAAAGCATAATAGAATGAAATCCGTCCTAGTCGAAACGGATTTCGGGTGCTGTGGACAAACCGGATGGCGCTTTGAGATCGTGGAAGACCATGATCGGGCCGCGCCACTGGCGCCCCGCCGCAATCGTGGTGCCCCTGGCCGGACTCGAACCAGCACGGATGTGAATCCACCTGATTTTGAGTCAGGCGCGTCTACCAATTCCGCCACAGGGGCCCGCCACAGCCATGCCGTGACTGCATGGGCGCGTTCGGGGGACGTCGGAATGCTCCGCCGGCCCCGAAGCGGCGGCATCATAGATAAGATTGGGCACCTGACAAGACCAGCGGCGAGCCGAATTGCGAGATTGCAAAAAAACCGCGGCGCAGCGCAAAACGCACGCCTCGGCAAAGGGTTGGATGTTCCTCATCGACAGAGTTGCCCGCCTCATGTTGCATTGCAGCGTTTCGCACTTAATTCGAGTTGAATTCGGGTCAAACCGATGGTTAAGATTTCGTTTACTTCCTTATGTTACCGTAAACCTATCTTATTATTGTAATTGCAAGATTTGACGCCTATCGTAATTAAGAGAACGTCGAACCCCAAAGGACGAAAGACATCTTGGCTCGGCTATCGCAGCGCGATGTGGAGCTCTTGGCGGCGGACCCCAATCCGGCCAATCGCCAAGCTGCCATGCTGCGCGTTGCGGAACTCTACAGCGCTGAACCCCTCAGTCAGGCTGAGCGGCAGATCGCGCTTTCCATCGTGCAGACAGTTCTGCCCGAGGCAGAACTCGAGATTCGCCGTCGGTTGTCGGAGACTCTTAAGTCTACTCCGTACCTCGATCGCGGCCTGGCGCGTCAGTTGGCGCAGGACGTGCTCGACGTCGCGACTCCGATCCTCGTTCATTCTTTGGTGCTGAGTGACGAAGATCTGGTGCAAGTGATCCAGCAATGCTCCGTCGATCATTCGCGCGCTATCGCAATGCGTCCCGCGCTCAACGTCGCAGTGACGGATGCGCTCATTCGCACCGACGACGAGATCGTCGTCGTGCGTGTTGCCGCCAACAACAATGCGCGCATCTCGGCTGGTGGCTTCCATCACATCCTCGATCGGTTCGGCGATCACGCGCGCATTGCGGAGGCAGTGAGCAATCGACCTGCCTTGCCGCTGGCGATCGTCGAGCGCATGGCGACTCTGGTGACAGGACGTACGCTGGAGCGCCTGATCGGCCGCTATGCGGTGCCCGCGCATCGCGTGGCGATGATCTTGCATCATTCGCGCGAACACTTCCTGCTGCAGAGCATCGCCGGCGAACCGGCCGAGGAGCTGCGCGCATTCGCCCAGCGACTGGAAGACAATCGCTTGCTCGGGCCGACGCTGGTCATGCGCGCGATCGCGATCGGCCAGTTCGGGTTCCTACTGCAAGCGCTGTCGATCAAGGCAAACGTGCCGATCAGCAACGTACGCAAGCTGATGGCCGACGAAGGCGGCCGCGGCCAGGCGGAGCTGTTCGAGCATTGCGGGCTCGATCCCGTCTATCGTCCGCTATTCGTCGATCTGGCCTATGCGGCCCGCAATTTCCCGGCGACCCGCGACGGCAAGGCCCCTCCGGGCTGGCTGGAGCTGGCGACTCCGATCCTGCGCAAGCGGCTGCAGAATTTCGATTCCGACTGGTCGCTGGAGCAGATCGTCACCGAGGCCCTCATCGAGATCGAAGAGGAGCGTGCCGCGGGCAACCCCGGGGGCCCTAGTTCGCTCCGCGCGAGTAGCTGGGCC
>JAWKVL010000072.1:0-20144 GCA_041398065.1 Dongiaceae bacterium
TCAGTCGCCAGCTTGAGCGGCAATTAGATGGGCTGTTCAGTGGGGATATGGTGGGGTGCGCAGTTACACTGCACCTGCCTATCGGACTCGAGCGACAGGCTTGCAATGGTGGGTGCGACAGGAATTGAACCTGTGACCCCTACCGTGTGAAGGTCGTGGGCGGATTGAGATCACTATGCCATATCAATAGCTGATGAGCTCGCCGCCGAGTGCTGCACGCCGTTTGCACACTTTTCCGCGGTGGACGAAGACTTTCTTGCGCCACGGGTCATGCACCGATGTATCAGATCCAAGCGATAGTTGCGAGAATACGAGCGTTTCCGGTTTCGAATGGAGAGCGGACCAGGGCTGTGCAGTGCGGGAGCGCAGTACGTGACCCTTAGCGGCCCTCGGGCCTGGTCTCAAACGGCGGCTCTGGCCGGGGTCAATTCGTTCGATGGACTGCTTGTACAAAGCGACCACAAGCCACGACCGCTGCATATTGGTGTCGACATCCGCCTATCATGCAAACAACAATATGGCGTCAGCTCCAATGAGGCCGATCCCAGAAATACCCTCGACCAAGCGGCCATATGGCATCAGCTTCTCCAACCAGCCGTGTTACCCCAACTTCGCGGGCTCTTCCTCGGCACCCAGCTCATCAGCTTTGCCGAAGCGACCAGGTGCGCGTGGCAAACGCGGAATGAGCATGATCGGCTCGGATTCTAATGCGGGTGCACGCTGGCTCTATCAACGCTGCGGCTATCGAGAGATTGCCGCGCGTCTGATGGTGAAAGAGGGCTGGCAGTGCGAAGGCCGCACCTGGGTGTTGCTAACGCAGGAGTTTGTAGGCGCATTTCGCGTCAGCGGATCAGTTGACTCGTGAGGTCGCCGAACGCCCATCACCGATGCCCGATCGCCAGCCTGGCCCTCCCGCCGCACTTCGAACACCGCAGCCGCTTCCTCGACGGGCTCGCGAGTGAACTGGTTGGCGCTCGTCGATTTGTTTGGTGGACGGTCACCTGTCGCCAAAAAAGCCCACGAGAGCTGCTCCAACAGCGGAAATCGAAAAGTGCTGCTCAACTCGCTCCCGCGCTGCGACCCCTAGATTTTTTCGAAGATTGGCATCCGCAGCTAGGCGCTCAAGTGCCGCGACGACTCCATCAATGTCTCCGCGAGCTGTCAGAATGCCGCCGTCTTGCTCGCCGGCGGCAAAGATGTCCGGCAAGCCATGTGCATCGCTTGAGATCACGGGCAGACCGCAGGCCATGGCTTCGAGCGGCGCTACCGGCATGCCTTCCGTCCGTGACGTGATGAGGTATGCATCGGCTGCCGACAGCCAGCGCCTCATCTGCTCTCGGTCCGTCACATAGCTGGCCATCCAGGTCAGCCGTTCCGGTTTCTCCCGTGCAAGGAGCCGGTCAAAGGAGGCCTGATCCTGGCCCGACCCGATGATGAAGGCCTGAGCGTCCGGATGCCGGTGCGCGAATCGCGTCCACGCTCGAACCAAGACATCCAGCCCCTTGCGCTCGATATCCGTGCGGCCGTGATTCAAGACGATGAATGCCGATGCGGGCAGCCCGAGCGCCCGGCGGGCATCGACGCGGTCCTGCGGCCGCCACTCGCCGGTGTCGATTGGATTCGGAATCGATGCGATCGGGACGCGCAGGCCTGGATAGGTTTCGCCGAGGCGCCGGCGTTCCTGCGCGGAGGCGACGATCAGGCCACCGCACCTGCGCAACGCACGGGGACGAACCAGCCATTCGAGAGCTGACAAGGTCACGCTGCCGCCCTGGAATGTCGCGAAGATCGGGCGGTTCGTCCGGTGCGCCACGCGCCCCAGTAGATCGCAGCGAAAATACTCATACTCCTGGACGAGGATGATGTCGCAGCCCTCCTCGGCGAGCACGGCAGCAAACGCACGGGACGGGCTCCGCAGCCGTTGCTCGACATATCGCAGCGACGGCATTCGCGCCGGATGTCCGCTGCCGGAGCGCCTGCCCGGAACCGCCCACACCGGCGCACCGGTCGCTGCGTGCATCAGCCGCGTCGGCTTTCGCACTACTTCGGAGGCGCAGATGATGACCGGACGCCATCCTTGGCTCTGGAAGGCCTGCACATGGCCGAACAACCAACCGCCCGTCATGCGACCGACGAAGTCCGCGATTTCGAGACCGATCGGTTCGAGGAACTCCTCGATCACCTCGCCCCACGGAAAGATCGCGACCGTCCGGCCGCCGGTGGCTACCGACGCCATGCAAAGGCAGTCTCGCTGCCGCGCATCGTGGGGCGGTGGGCGAGATATCCGATCGAGACGATCGGCGCGGCGAGGCCGTAGATCAGCTTGCGCGAACGGCGTTTCAGGCGAGAGAAGGCAACGTCGTGATAGAACGACGTGACGGGATTGATGAAGGTGGCGGATCGCTCGGGCGGCACCCCGAAGAGCCTGACCAGTTCCTGCGCGCTGTACCCGCGCCGCACATGCCCCCAACGCGCCATCAATTCCGCCTCATTCGGGCACAGGTTCCGCATGAAGCCGTAGAACGGATAGCGCCAGTCGGTGTTCGGTGTCGATACCAGGACGACCCCATTCGCGCGGGTCACTCGGACAGCCTCCTTCACCGCAAGCTCGTCTGTGGCGATGTGCTCGAGCACGTCGAACAAGGTCACGGCGTCAAACAATTCATTGCCGAACGGCAAATGACACGCGTCGCCGCAGACGAAGGCGCCGCCGCTACCCGTCGGACCCCGACCGCCCAGCTGGAAGTCCAGGTCTATGGTGACGACGTCGGCATCGGGGTAAAGGAGGCGAGCCAGGCCGCTGCGCCCGCCGCCGATTTCGAGAATCCTGCCGCGCGTGCCGCCGTCGCCGAGATGTTGAGGAGCAATCCGGTGAATGGCTCGCATCTTCTCGCGGTAGAAGAGCCCGTCGGTCAATCCGTGCGGGAACGGATTGCGGGCCAGGAAGTCCGACAACGGCGTTTTCATCGCCACTGCGCCTCGGCCGCCGCCGATGCCACGGCAGCGCTCAAGACCGGGGCTGAGCGCGCGCGCCAGCCGGGCCTGAGGGCGTAGTGCAATCCGCACAGCCAGCCTGCAATCTCGTCCCACAGGATCTGCAACCGCGCCGCGCCGCCGCCGTCCCGGATCGCACGGAAGGCCGTACGGACGAAGTAGTTCGGCAGCTGCAGGAATATGCGGCGCCGGTTCCCGGGGTGCTTGAACAGCGCGGCCTGCACGAACAGCGCGGAGACGTGGCCCCTCATGTAGGCGCGCATCTGGCTGCGCAACTGGCTCCATTGCTCGCGATGGTGATGGAAGACACAGGCGCGCGGCTCGAACCGGCAGGTCCCGCCCGTGGCGAGCAGCCGATACCACAGTTCGGAATCCTCCGAGCAGCCGGACGCGCCCGCGCCCAGTCGCTCGTCGAACAGACCGATGCGATCGAAAGCGGAGCGGCGGAACGCCATGTTCGCGCCGGCGCCGATGCGCCAGACCTGGGCGCCCAAGGCCTGGGTCTCCGCGAAAAACCGGCTATCGAAGATCAGGGGAAGGCACCCGCCGCCGAGGCCCCCCATTTGCAGCTGGAAGAAGCTTTGCGCCGGCGTGTCCAACCGCGCCGGCAGGACAAGCCCCGTAACCGCCTCCACACGCGGGGACGAGAATGCATGGACGACTTCCGACGCCCAGTCCGGACGGGGCTCGACGTCGTCGTCCGTGAATGCAATCAACGGAAGCCAGCTGGCCCGGATTCCAGCGTTGCGCGCCGCGCTCAGTCCACGACGCGGTTCGTGCAGGTACCGGATGCCGGCGAAGCGGGATACCGCCGCTTCCGCCGTGCGCGCGATGGAATTGTCCACCACCACGATCTCTCCGGGCAGACTGACCTGGGCCGTGAGCCGCGCAAGGCACTGGGCCAATGCCTGTGGCCGGTCGCGCGTGCAGATGATGACCGCCAATTGCCGTGCGTCGGCCGAGGCATCGCCCGCGAGGCGCTCGAGCTCCACAAGCAGATTTCCGCTCGATCGAGCCGCGTTGAGCGGCACATTCATCACCGGCCGGCCGTCTCTTGTCGCGCGTGCCGGACCGCCAAAGCGTGGCAGCCGTGCGGCAAGCTGCGCGGATGCCAGTTCCGAGGCAAGCGGCAGCAGTTGGCCGCGATTCAGCGGCAACTGCTCCGGAAGATAGGTTCCGGTGCCAAGCGGCAGGCTCCGCCACCAGAAGACCGCGAAGACCGGCCGCGTATCTCGCGCAATCTCCGCATCGGGACTGCTCAGGTCGACATGCCGTATGGACCAGGGCGCCACGATCACGGCGAAAGCCTGCGGATCTTCTCGATGCGACTTAACGATCGGTCATATTCGCCAGCGAGCCCGACGATGCCGCCCCATGTCTCGGCAACGATGAAGCCGACCTCGCGCAGCCGCAGGCGGTACGCGGCGCCGGCAAGTGCGCTCAGCCGGTCCAGCAGCCACCATCGGATGATGGCGTCCTGCTTGCCTTTCAAGGCGGCATCGTGTCGGCGGGACTTGGCCAGGAACGCCATGAATCCGAGACCCCAGGTCCAGTACTGCCGCCTTAGCTGCGGAATCGACTCCCGGTGTTCGTGATAGACGGCGTAGCGGGGCTCGTACAGAATCGTCCGGCCGCTGCGCAGAATACGATAGAAGATGTCCAGATCGCCGCCGCCCGGCAGCGGGGCGCCCGTATCCAGCGCCTCATCGAAGCCGCCGATCGACAACAACAGTGACCGGTCGAAGGCCATGTTGCATCCGGCGCCGATGACGCCTGCGCCAACCGGGTGAAGCGGATTGTCGGCGCTCGCCGCGTGGAACCACTTGGGCTCGAATCCGCGGCCGAACCCGCCGCGGCGCTCGAACTCGATCTGTGCCTCCGTGTCCAGCCTGTAGGGAAGGACGAGGCCTGTGAACCCGCCCGCGTCCGGACAGCTCCGCCATGCCGCATACAGCCCATCCACCCAGTTGGGGTCGATCACCACGTCGTCGTCCAGAAAAGCCAGCAGGTCGCCGTTGGCGTTGCGGATCGCGGCATTCCGCGCGAAATCGAGGCCGGCGCGCGGCTCGAACACGTAGTCCACGTCGGAAAAACCGGCGACAACATCGCGCGTGGCAGCGTCGACCGAAGCATTGTCGATGACAAGAATCCGGGCCGCGCTGAAGCGGCTCTGTACGCTCACTTGCTTGAGGGAGTCGAGCAGGCGGGCGAGGCGCTGCGGCCGGTCCTTGGTGCAAATGGCAATGGAAAGACTGGGCGCGGCCGCGGGACTCTGGGCCGGTCTCTGCTCATGGAGGGCTGCCTCAATCTCGAGCGATACGACGCGGCGCCCAAAGTGCGTTGCGCAGAGATCCGACAACTGCCCTTCGTCTATCGTCACTCCGGGTGCCGCCTCCACCATGCAGAATCCAGCGAGACGGTCCTTCCATCTGGCGACGATGGCGAAACCATCCTGCGGCGCATCCAAGGTGAAGGAGCCCAATGGTTCGGACAGCTCGATCTGGAGTATGCGGTAGGGCATGGTCAGCCACCCGCCGCCATCTTGCCGAGCTGCAGTCCGTGGAGCCGCGCAAACGGGCCTTCGCTCCTGAGCAGCAGCGCGGGAGGGCCGCTCTCCGCCACACGGCCGTTCTCAAGGACAATCACGTGGTCCGCGTTCGCGACGGTGGCGAGGCGGTGGGCAATGACGATCACGGTACGGCCATGCGCATACATTTCCAAGGCGTCCTGAAATGCGGCCTCGGTTTCGCCATCGAGCGCGTTGGTCGCTTCATCGAGCATCAGGATATCCGGATTGCGGAGAATGGTCCTGGCAAGAGCGATGCGTTGACGTTGCCCACCTGACAGCCGCATTCCTTGGTCGCCGACCTCTGTTGCGTAGCCTTGTGGAAGGTCCCGAATGAACTCGTCGGCACCGGCGACCGCGGCCGCATTGCGGACGGCGATAGCGGGTGCCGCGAGGTCGCCGTACGCGATATTGGTCTCGATTGTCTCGTTGAACAGCCATACGTCCTGGGACATGAGCGAAAGCCGCGCGCGCCAGCTAGCAAGATCGAGGTCGCTGAGTGGCGTGCCGTCGATTAGGATTTCACCCGAGGTCGGATCTTCGAACCGGAACAACAGCGTCATCAGCGTCGACTTGCCAGCTCCCGATCGACCGACGATCGCGGTTGTGGAACCTGCCAAAATCTTGAAGGAAATGTTCTCCAGAGCGAGCGGTTCTTCCGGTGCATATCGGAAGGAGACGTTCCGAAACTCGATCTCGTGCTGGAATTGCGCGATGCGCTTTTTCCCGCTCCTGATGTAAGGTTGCCTGGTCCTATCGATGAATTCATCGACGTCCGCAACCGAGGCATTCAAGCTATCCAGGGCCACCTTGGATGACAGAATCTCGCGGACGGGAGCCTGCATACGGTAGAGCACGGCGAGGAATGCTGCCAGGACCGCGAAGCCGGTGCCGAGCATGCTGCCCGTTAGAATGAGCAGGCCAATGAGAATGGTCGCAAGTATCTCAGCCAGCGGGCCGGGAAGGGCCCACAGCATATCGAGCTGCAGCAGACGGCGCTGAATGGTCTGCGAAAGCCGAGCGAAGCGTTGGATTTCGTAATCCTCACGAGTGAAGCTGCGGATGAGCCGCAGCGCATTCACGCTTTCCCACATCCGCAGACCAAATTGCTTGTTGTCGGCGACAGCCCTCCGGCCAGAGGCATCAGCCCGATGCGTCGCGAAATGAACGACTGCCGCACTGCCTACCATGTACAGCATGGCAAGCATCGTCAGCTTGATTGAGATCAACAGCAGTAGGCCAATGAACACGGCGCACGTGCACACACAGACGATCAGGCGATAAACAAGGATGAGGCCACTGCTCACTTTCCAGGTTTCTGTCGTCAATGTATTGACAATGTCGGTCCTCCTGTTCTGGACGCGATAGTCAACGCAGGAAGAGATGGCCTGTTCGAATACCCTGAGTCTCATTCGATGCGCCACCAGGCCACCAGTAAACCGCGTCAGGTAGCTGTTGAGGAATCCCACGATATTCTTCAGCAGAACAGCGGTGCACACCGCCAAGACAAGGAGAGCCACGCGGCGGTCTTGTGACACCGTAAGGTCCAAGCGGTCGAAAAGGTTGTTGACCTCATCGACATCCGATCCGCCAAGGCTCTGGATCAGGGGAATGAATAGATAGAGCGACAGGCCCTCGAGGGATGCAACGACCAGTCCAAGAATCACGATAGCCGGCGACGACCAAGCCGGCGGATCCGACAGCTTGATCAATCGCAGAACGCGGCCGATGAATGTTGAAGCAAACCTCATTGAGCCGCCCGCCTCTTTGTGCTCCTGGACGCATACAGGTCACCGGAACGATTGCCATGGATTTTTGGCCACGACGAGTGGCAGGGGTGGCGCTCTGGCCTCGCGAAGACGCGCAGCCGCATAGCGCCGAGCCGGTCCGCCGAGAACGTCCGATCGAGCTCACTCATGCACCATGACAGCGAAGTCGACGACCCGAGACGGCACACTTCGACAAGGCAGCCCACTTCCGAACGACACAACAGGCGATCCGCAGGGAGGGAGCCGACGCACCCGGCGCCGCCGGCGACAGGTACCGATCTCATCTATATCCCTTCTGATACGTGCACGAACCATCGAGCCTGCCCGGCTCGAATGCCTGGGCCTTCTGATCCGGCACCTCTACCGCTGTAGCCCGATGTTGCGTTGCATCTGGTCGCGTAATGGGCCGGTATCCGCGGTCGAATCGAGCCAAACGTCGCAGCGCCCGCGAGGTCGACGTGCTGTGAAACGGGTTGATCCCCCATTTCGGATCGTAGTCGTAGAAGTGTCTGGGCGTGCATGCAGGCGGGCGTTGGCGGAATAGCTGGCTGATCGCGGCGGTTGAGTGCTGCAGAAGTTTTCCCGCCAACGATTGGGAGTCCTGATAGAAAGCTCCAAGCACAAAAAACGGACTGGTGCTTGCGAGCTGAACCAAACCCCGGAGCGATGCCACCGGTTGACCCCGGCGCACCGCAAGCTTCAGTCGCTGCCACTCATACCGCTTCAACATGGCACGCGCAGAGAGCCCCGGTACGGAGCCGCATTCTGAAAGTGCCTTGTTCACGGCGAGAATGCCTGAGCGAACCATCTGCTCGGTGTTGGATGACATGTTGGTCGGAAGCCTACGGTACCCAACGAGATACTCGCTCACCTCAGCAAAGCGATAGCGGGCTGCAATGCGCAGCTGCAGGAGCAGGTCTTCGCACCCTTCAGCGCTCTCGCGTCTTAGCCAAGGATCAAAACCACCGAATTCCTCAAGCACGGACCGGCGAACCAGTAGCGCGCTGCCGTTTCCGACCAGATTGGTGAAGAAGTGGCGGTGTACTACCCAGCCGCTGACGCCGTACCTGTGCGGCGAGGCAAGGACGTGTCCTTCGGCGTCGATCAGGCGGAATGGCGAGTAGACCAGCGCGGTATCCGCATCGGATGACAACAGAACGTCGAGCTGTTTGGCAATCTTCGTGGGATGCCAGAGATCGTCGGCATCGACAAACGCGACAAAGTCGGCCTTGCTCGCCCGAATGCCGGCGTTTCGTGCAGCCGCGACGCCCTGATTGCGTTGTACAACAACCCTGAAGCGCAGGTCCCCACCACCGTGTTGTCGAGCGATCGCCACGGTGTCATCCGTCGAACCGTCATCGACGACAATGACCTCAAGATTCGCATAGGTCTGCTTCGAAATGGATTCGAGCGTCTCCTGAATGGTTTGAGCGGCGTTGAAGGCGGGTACAACTACCGACACGAGTGGATTGCCCACGATCATTCAAGCGCCGTCATCAGTTCGTCTTGAGCAGCGATTCAATAGCAGGGGCACAACGGGCTCGCAGTGTCGAAGTTCAAGAGAGCACGCGGGAGGCGGCGCTTGTCACCGGAATCTCACTCCACGCCCGCGCCTGGATGAACGGCACATGAATTGTGCTAGGTAATCATTGCTGTTCAGGACTCAGCCGCAGTCACACGGGTTAGGTGGAACAAAGTACTCGTCCATCTGCTGTATTGATCGCGCACCCACCCGGCGGCCACTCCGCAGCTGCCGGTCTATTTTCGTGCGGGGGACTGGGTGAACGAACCTTGCCGGCGTTTCGAATGCAGGACGGCTGCCATGATCATGCTCGATATCGTCGTCTGCACCTACAACCGCGCGCACAGCCTTGACGCCGTATTGACGAAGCTTGGCCAGCTGACTCCTTGCGAGGGCATTGGTTGTCGTGTGCTCGTAGTGGACAACGCCAGCACGGACACGACGGCGTCGGTTGTGGACGCTCATCAGCGAAGAGGCGTTCTGACGCACTTGCGGCGAGTCTTCGCAGCAGAGCGGGGACTAACAGCCGCGCGTCTGCGCGGCGTACGGGAGACTGCGGCGCCATGGATCGCCTTCGTGGATGACGACAATTTTCTGGCCACGACTTGGTTGCACGCAGTGGGCGAGGCCATTGCGTCTCATGCTGGCGCAGGTGGCATCGGCGGAAAGGTGGTGTTGGAGTGGGAGATACCGCCGCCGCGCTATTTGGAAGAGTTCGGCTTCTGCTTTGCCGCCCAGGATCATGGCGATGCGGATTGTGTGGTCGACAGCCTTGCGGGAGCTGGCATGGTCCTGCGTAGATCTGCCCTTGATGAGTCCGGGTGGATCAACCGGCCACTGATTGCTGACCGCATTGGCAGAAAGCTGACTTCAGGCGGCGACGTCGAGATGGCTCAACGGGTCCGCGCCGCCGGCTACGAGCTTTGGTTCACGCCTTCCGCCGTTCTGCACCACCGCATCCCTGCAAATCGGATGAGCCGGCAATATTTGTTTCGAATCAACCGCGAGCTTGGTGCGAGTTCGGCGTTGCTCGGGCTCCTCACCTATGAGGGCGATTGGGCAACTTGGCAGCACGATTCTCGTGCGCAGAAGCGGCACTGGTATGCATTGGCTGCGCGTGGATTGCGGTATGCACTCATCCGGCGCAAGGGGCTGACCTCCGCGCTTGCATGGAGCTGCTTCGCCTCAGGCTTTGCACGTGGCATTCGTCAATGCGAGACACTTGATGGCGCGCGAAGAGCTGAGCTGCTTGGAGCGGCGGCTCTATCCCAGCACCAAACCATCTCGCGCTGTGGCAGTGTCGGCAGGTAGTTGTAGCGATGAGGGATCGTGGAAAAGTCAATTCCTCTGTAATTGATCGACTCAGGACGAGCGCAGCTTGCTGCTAATTTCGTTGAGTTCATCTTAGCTGATCATGGTGACCACAGGCGGAAGCCAACAATCGCATTGGTCCTCATGGCGGTCGTAGGTTGGTTGCCGCCTCTGGATGCGCCATGTGGTTGGTTGGTTCGTCCTGCTGTGGTCGGTGAGCGTCGCGGCACCGGCGATCGTCGCCCTGACTTTCCGAACGTTGATGAACTTGGCCGGAGTGACAGTCTGAAGGCCCAGAACGACCTATGCTGAGGCGGCCCAACTTCCCACGGAGATGCAACATGCACTCATGACGGTTCTCGTCACGATAGCAGGTCCCACGAAGTATGCCTCTTGGAAACAGACAAAAATGGCCGCCTATGACCCAACCCCGCCATCGCGACATCGTAGCCGAGCTATCGGCGGTCCCCCTATGACCCCGCGCGCTCACTGACTGGCTGGGTTTGTCCGTAGACATGCGAGTTCATCCGCCGGCAAGTGGCAGCGAATAGCATGTTGGGCGTCTATTTTGTGCAGAGGCGGCTCCTGCTGTTCGCAAAGCGCGCCGATCTTGCGGGGGCATCGCGTGTGGAAGACGCAGCCGGAGGGCGGATTGATCGCGCTCGGCACCTCACCCGACAGGCGAATGCGCTCGGCCTCGCGATTGTCGATTGACGGAATCGCCGACAGCAGCGCCTCGGTATAGGGATGATGCGGGCCGGCGAACACCTCATCGGCGGGACCGATCTCCATCAGACGGCCGAGGTAGAGCACGGCGATCCTGTCCGACAGGTAGCGAACGACGCCGAGATCGTGCGAGATGAAGATGTAACTGACCTGCCGCCTGGTCTGCAGGTCTACAAGCAGGTTGAGGATAGCTGCCTGCACGGAGACATCGAGCGCGGAGGTCGGCTCGTCGCAGACCACGATCCGGGGGTCTCCGGCAAAGGCCCGGGCAATTGCGATGCGCTGCTTCATGCCGCCGGACAGCTGACGTGGCCGCGCCGACAGATAGCGGTCCGCGACCCGGACGGCTTCCATCAGTTCGTGCAGCTTGGCGAGCATGGCCGCGGCGGGCGCACCGGAAAGGCGCCTGATGGCGCGACCGATGATACGCCGGATGGAATGGGCGCGATTGAGCGCCGAATCAGGATTCTGAAAGATGATCTGCAGGGCCTTCACATTGTCGAGCGTGCGGCCGTCGAGGCGCGCCGCCAATGGCTTGCCGTCAAGCTCGACCTTGCTGCCGTCATCCGGCTCCAGCAGACCAAGCACCAGGCGCGCAAATGTCGTCTTGCCGCTGCCGGATTCACCGACCAAGCCGAGCGTCTCGCCAGACGCCAGGGCAAGTTCGATCTGCCGCAACACCGGCAGAGGGTGACTCTTGGGATTGAACGTTTTCGATAGGTTCTCGACGGCAAGGACCGGTTCCGCATTGGGCCGATCAGCAACGGGTATTTCCGCTGCGACTGATGGTGTCTCACGCGGAACCGGCTGGTCGTGGTGGAAGCAGCGGCTGAGGTGCCCCGCCCCAAGATCGAAGGCGGGCGGGGGCGTTTCCCGGCAGGTCGAATCGGCCAATCCGCAACGGTCCGCGAACACACAGCCCTTGATCACTGTGCCGGGCGACGGCAAGGAGCCACGGATGGCTTCCAGCGGACCATCGCTCTTTCGGCGTCCACGCTCCGGCAGGCAGCGCAGCAATCCAACCGTGTAAGGATGGCGCGGATTGCTGAACAACTCACCGGTCGGACCTTCCTCGACCAGCGTCCCGCCATAGAGCACGCCGACCCGGTCGCACACTTTTGCGACCACGGCCAGGTTGTGGCTGATGAACAGGATCGAGGTCTGGAAGTCCTGCCGCAGCTGGTGGATGAGGTCGAGGACCTCCGCCTCGACCGTCACGTCAAGGCCAGTGGTGGGTTCGTCCAGAATCAGCAGCGCTGGATTGTTGGCAAGCGCCATCGCGATGCAGACGCGTTGCTGCATGCCTCCCGACAGCTGATGCGGATAACGCTGCATGACCCTGAGGGGATCGGCGATGCGCACGCTTTTCAGCATGGTGACGGAGCGGTCGTGTGCCTCCCGCGGCCCGATGCGGGCGAACTCGAACGCTTCCGCCAGCTGGCGGCCGATTTTCATCGAGGGATTGAGCGCCCGTCCGGGGTCCTGGTAGACCATCGAAACGCTGGTGGCGCGCAACAATTGCAGTTCTGCCGGTGAGAGGTCCATCAGGTCGCGGCCATCCACCATCACGCGTCCACCGCTCACGATGCCGTTGCGCGGCAGATAACCCATCGCCGTGAAGGCGGCGGTGGATTTGCCGCAACCGGATTCCCCGACCAATCCATAGGAGGCGGCACGGCCGATGCGCAGATCGAGACCACGCAGCACGCGCCGCAAGCGGCCGCGCACGCGATAATCCACCTGCAGCCCTTCCATCGCCAGGGCATCGGGCGGCGTGGTTGCCATGTTGGCTGGCTCAGTCATCGAGCGCGCTCTGGATGCCGTCCGCGACAAGATTGACAGCGACCACCAGCGTCGCGATGGCGCTGCCGTCGAACAAAACGGTCCACCAATAGCCGGCGCCGATCAACCCGTAGTTGGCGGAGATGGACAGACCCCAGTCGGGTGACGGCGGCTGGATGCCGAAGCCGATGAAGCTCAGGCTTGCCACGGCAAAGATCGCGTAGCCCAGCCGTACCGTCGCCTCGACCAGGATCGGCGGCAGAACGTTGGGCAGAATCTCCACGAACATAATGTGGAAGGCATTCTCCCGTCGGAGCTGCGCGGCGAAAACGTAGTCCAGCTCGCGCTCGGCCAGCACGCTCGCGCGCACCGTGCGCGCGATTATCGGTGCAAAAGTGAAGCCGATGACGAACACCACCGTCACGGAGGATGGGCCGAGTGCAACCAGGGCCAGCAGCGCCACGATCACCGTCGGCAGCGCCAGCAGAGCGTCGACTACGCGGCTGATGCCTTCGTCGGCGATGCCGCGGAAATAGCCCATCGCTAGGCCGAGCGCAGTGCCCACGACGGTGCTGATCAAAGTGGCGAGGGGAGCGATGGTGAGAATATCGCGCGCTCCTGCGATCACGCGCGAAAACACGTCCCGGCCGAGCTGATCGGTGCCGAACCAGTGCTCGGCTGACGGCGGCATGAGCGCGTTGAGCAGATCGTCGGCATATGGATCGTAGGGCACGATCGACGGCCCGAAGATGGCGCAGAACACCCAGAATACGACGATGACGAAGCCTACCAGGAATGTATTGGAACGGAACACCTGCAGGACTCGATCGCGCCGTTCGCTCGCGGCCTCCGAAGCGGCGGCCTGCGGCATCGTCGGTTCGGCCATGCTCATTCGCGCCCGCCCACGCGAATTCGCGGATTGAGCAGCGCATAGAGCAGATCGGCGCACAGGCTGGCCAGGGTGAAGATCGCACCGACCGTCAGCACGCCGGCCTGCAGGGTCGGAAAGTCCTTCTTGCTGGCGGCCGTGAAGATCAGGCCGCCGATGCCCTGGTAGTGGAACAGCGTCTCGATCACCACCAGGCCGCCGATCAAATAGGCGGTCTGTGTCGCGATCACGCTGATGGTCGGCAGCAATGCGTTGCGCAGGACATGGCGGCGTATGACGGTGCGGCGCGGCAGGCCTTTGAGTATCGCAGTGCGCGTGTAGTCGGAATCGAGCGCCTCGATCATGCCGGCGCGCGTCATGCGGGCGATATAGCCAAACAGCACGAGGACCAGAGGAATCGAGGGGAGCAGCAAATAGTAGATCTGCGTCAGTGGCCCGGCGCCATTCGGCCAGGTCGCCGAAATCGGCAGCCATTTCAGCCAGACGCCAAAGATCAGGATGAGCACGATACCGGAGACGAACTCCGGAACGATGGTTGCCGAAAGCCCAAGGACGGTGATGGTCCGATCGATCGGCCGGCCGACATTGAGGGCGGCAATGACTCCGCCGAGAATTCCGAGCGGCACGACCAACAGGAACGCCACCAGCGCGAGCTTGGCCGAATTGGCCAGAGCGACCTCCAGCAGCGGCGCGACCGGCGTGCGATACGCATAGGAGTGACCCATGTCACCGACTATGAAGTGCGACACCCAGTCGAAATACTGCACCAGAATGGGTCGGTCGGTGCCCATTTCGTGATTGAGCGCGTCGACAGCGCGCTGGTCGGCGAATGGACCGAGCATGGCTCGGCCGATATTGCCTGGCAGCACCTGAGCGCCCGCGAATGCCATGAGGCTGAGCAGCCACAGGGTGACCAGCGACAGGCCGAGGCGTTTCAGGATGAAAGCGATCACGGCGCCGCTGCCATGACCGCTCCTCCTCCGGTCGTGAGCATCGACCGAAGGAGGAGGCGTGTCCGCATATCCTCGACCTCTAGAGCGTCGCCTGGTTGACGAACAAGTGGCTCATCGCGGTCGGCTGTACGCCGGTCGCGCCCTTCTTGGTCGCCGTCAGGAAGTCATAGAAGTACGTGAACAGGATCGGCGTCTCGTCGAGCAGCAGAGTCTGGATCTTGCCGGCGGCCGCGCGCTGCGATTCCAGATCCAGCGAGCCGATGTAGCCATTCACCAGCGTATCGTACTCGGTGTTCTTGAAGTGCGCCGAGTTCCAGGTGCCGTCGCTCTTGAGCGGCGCCGCGAGGAAGACGTTCGGAACACCGCGATGGCCGTAGTCGGTGATGCCCATGTCGGAATCCAGCCACGGCGACTTGCCGTACACCGCATCGCCGTAATAGGCGCCCTGATCCAGTACGTTGACCTTGATCTTGCCGCCGATTTCCTTGACGGCATTCTGAATCAGCACTGCGTATTCCGGGATTTCGAGATACTTCTCGGTTGTCAGCGTCGTCTCGAAGCCGTTCTTCATGCCGGCGGCTTCCATCAGCTTTTTGGCTTCCGCGATGTTCTTCTCGCGCTGCTTGATGCTCGGATCCGTCGACGGGAAGGCCGCCGCGAAAGGCGAGTCGTTGCCGATCTGGGCGCGCCCCTTCATCAGGCCCTGCACCAGCTTGGGCCGGTCGAGGCACAACGCGATCGCCCGGCGCACCCGCTTGTCCTTGAACGGATCGAGGTCGGTCCGCATGTGGACTTGCTGGTGGGCGGTCGACGGCGTGCTGATGATGTCGACATTGGGATCGTTCAACAGACCGACGCCCTGGAGCACCGGGATCTGCTCGATGATGTCGATCTGACCGCTCTGCAGCGCCAGGATCTGCGGCTGGTAGTCGGTGTAGAAGCTGATCTCGACCCGGTCGGGCAGGGGCTTGCCGCCCCAATAATCGTCGTTGCGCACGAACGACGCGCCGACCTTGGCCGTGTACTTCTCCAGCTTGAACGGGCCGGTCGCGATCATGTTCTGCTCGAAGTCGCCCTTGTAGTCGGCCGGCAGGATGACGGCGTTATAGTTGTCGGTCGAGACGTAATACGGGAAGTTGCCGTTGGCAGCGTCAAGGTGGAACTCGACCGTATAATCGTCGACTTTGCGTGTGCCACCCTTCGACAGCACGCCCGACAGTGCCGACAGCGCATTGGAGCCGTTGTCCGGATCGGCGAGGCGATCGAGGCTCGCGACCACGTCGTCTGCCTTCATTTCCTTGCCATTGTGGAACTTGACGCCCTTGCGCAGCTTGAAGGTCCAGACGGTGCCGTCTTTGTTGGGCGACCAGCTTTCGGCCAGCACGGGCCGCGCGGTCAAGTCCGCGCCTGACAGGACCAGGGTCTCCGCAACCTGGGACAGCACGGTGATGCCGCCACCGTCGGCGATCTTCACCGGGTCGATCGCAGCGGCCGGCACATTCTGGGCGATACGAATCGTGCCGCCGGGGGTACCGGCGCGAGCGGCCCGCGGCGCAGCGACATAGCCCACGGCGGCAGCGACGCCGCCTAGGAATGGAAGGCTCAATCCCAGCACCGAACCGTACCGCATGAACTCGCGGCGGCTGACCCGGCCGGCCACCAGCCCGTCGATCAGGTGGTTTTCGTGCGCCGTACGCCCACGGCGCAAAGCGTCCAGTACTCTATAGTTGATTGCCATCGCTCGCCTCTCCTGTTGGATTGGTTTTGGTCTTGCATGCCAAATCTTTGATGGGATTGTCCGGCTTCCCCCAAGCCGAAGTCAAGGACGCGCGCAACCGCCAGCCTTTGGTCAAGCGTGCCTGGTTCCGTCAGGACCTCTGTCAACGTCGCCGCCAAGCCGGGTCAAGGCGTCACCGAGACGACGGCTGCAATAGCGGTAGAAGTCGAGCACCGGCCCCTCGAAGTCGGCGGGCGCCAGCGGTCCTGCCTGGTGCCGGCTCGACGCCAGGCCGCGCATCACGCCCGCCAGGGCACGCTTGTCCTCCGCCATGGTGTCGTTGAACAAGGCGATCGCCGCCTGGATGGCGTCCTCCGGCCAGGTCTCGCCATAGAAAATCAGGCCCATCTTCACCCGCACGCGATCGACTGTTTCGGGCTGAACGCAGACGAAGGAGGAATAGTCACCGCCGCACCCGGAGACCAGGCCGGGCGGGATCGCGAACATGACGCAATTGTGGATCTCGTCTTCGGTCAGGTCCGGATGCCCTTTCTGCGATCGCGGCAGGTCAGGCGAATAGCCGGCGTTGTAGCCGAAATGGGCCTCTCCTGCCGGGTAGTGGCGGCACAGCCGCGTCGGGTTCACCGGATGCAGCGTGGTGCGATGCAGAGGCGAGAGGTGATAGCCTTCCATGAAATTCTCGATCATGCACTTCCAATTGGTCGGCCAGATCTCTTCCGCAACGTAGTGCAGCCTCATCTGCTCCATGTGGTAGTTGCGGATCAACCGCTCCAGCGGCGCCAGCCGCGGCGCCAGGGGCTGCGGATTTTGGGCAAGGCTGACAAACAGGAAGCCCTGCCACTCCTCCACCGGGAACTCCGGCAGGCGGCATGATGCCTTGTCGAACGCTGCATGCGCCTCCATGCGCGGTGCGCCGACCAACCTGCCAGTCAGATCGTAGGACCAATGGTGATAGGGACAGACCAGCCGATGCCGGTTGCCGCGCCCGTCCTCCAACACCGTGCTGCGATGCCGGCAGACATTGGACAGGACACGCACGGCGCCATCCTGCCCACGCACGGCGATCAGCGGCTCGTCGCACAGCTGGAAGGTCATGTAGTCGCCGGTATTGGCGATCTCCTCGACGCGGCCGATGCATATCCATTCCTGGCCGAACAGACGCTCGCGCTCCAGCCTGAGCACGGCGGGATCGGTGTAGTACGACTGCGGCATGGACCAGGCTTCGTCGTAGCCCAGCTGCTCGCACCGCCTGAGCGCTTCGCCAAGCTCCTGGAGCTTACTCCGCGTCATCAACGCCCCTCCGTGCGGCCTCGCGCCGTTCATGCGACACGACCGTAGAATCCCATCTGTTCTTCCTTCGAGAACATGACTCCCGGCCGTTCATAATAGGAGAATACGGCGATGACCCGTTCCCGCGCGCCCCTGGCAGGCGTGACGCGATGCGCGGTGTTCTTGCCCTTGAACACGTTGAGCGTGCCGGCGCCGAGCCGCAGGGTCCTGACCTCGTTGTCCTGGCCCGCGAGCAGCCGAGCGACGCCGTCGTAGTTGGGTTCGTTCTCGGTGCGCAGGTTCGACCGGTACTGGAATTCTCCGCCCGCATCGGCCGGCTGCAGCAGCAAGGTGGTAGTGAACTCCGAGCGATCGAAGTGCCAATTGAGCGCTTCGCCTTCGCGATACGCGATGACATTCACCCGCGCCAGCGGATCGCGCATGGCGAATAGCATCTCCTTGTTCATGGCCGCTGCCAGGAACACTGCGAACTGCGGCCATTCATAGATCCAGAGCGGCACGCTCTCCGGAATCTGGTCGCTGCAGACGGTGTGATTGACGGTCTCCACGCGGTGCAGCGCTGGATGATCAGCTGGCAGTCCGGGTATGTCTTTCTTGAAGTAGATGTTGTGCGAGCGGCGGTGTGTGAAGGACAGCGTCTCCATCACCGGCCTGATCTCGCCCAGCGCCCGCTCGATGGCGGCCGGGCGGACAAGCCCCTCGAGATTGAACATGCCGTTGTCGGCGAGGTCGGCACGGCAGCGCGCGACCAGCGTATGCCATTCCGGGGAGCCCGGCCTATCGAGCGGAAAACGGTCCAGGTCCAGAATGTCACGCACGGCATTCCTCTCCGCCAGCTCTGCGACCGGCACCTTCGGCCAGGAAGCGGATTTTCTCAAGATAAGCAGAAATTAGCCTCGCTTAGAAAAATTGGGGGCTAGGCCACATCGACTTGGACCCGGCCCTCCACTATCGTCGCGGCAATCCATTGGACCAGGGAAGGGCCGGACATGGCATTGACGCAGGTGAGGCTGACGCCCAAGGCCGCGCGAAAATTGATCTTCGGCGCGCTGACCGGGGCCGGAACGCTGGCCCGGAACGCCGGCTATTTCACCGACGCGATCCTCGATACAGAGCTCAGCGGGATGGAAGGCCACGGCTTTTATTGGCTGCAGTACTACTGCGAGCATGTACGAAGCGGCAAAGTCGACGGCCGGGCCACGCCACACGTGAAGCGGCTGTCGCCGGTGGCATTCCGCGTTGACGCCAGGCGCGGCTTTGCCCATCCGGCGATCGAGAAGGGGTTCGCGAAGCTGATTCCCGCCGCCCGGAAGAGCGGCATCGCCGGGATGGCTGTGCACAATTCCTACAACGCGGCGACTCTCGGGTACCACACGGGATATCTGGCGCGTCACGGTCTGGTCGCCTTCGGATTCACCAATTCGTCGCCATCGATCGCGCCGGTCGGCGGGCGCAAGCCGGTCATCGGCACCAATCCTCTGTCCTTCGCCGTACCGGGAAAGGCGGGCCAGATTGCCTTCCTGATCGACCAATCCGCTTCCGTTGTTGCCCGCACGGCCGTGAAGGTGGCGGCGGACGAGGGACGATCGATCCCGCTGGGGTGGGCCTTCGATGCGGATGGCAAGCCGACCACCGATCCGGTGCGCGGCCTCGAGGGTTCGATGGCGCCGGCCGGCGGTTACAAGGGCTTTGGTATCGGCCTCATCGTCGAAGTCATGTGCGCGGCGCTTGCGGGCGCCAAGCGCGGGCCGGAGATGGGATCCTTCATGGCAAACGACGGCAAGCCGATCGGCTGTGGCCAGTTCTTCATCGCCCTGGAGCCCAAGGCATTCTCCGGCGGCGCATATGCCAAACAGATCGCCGCGCTCGCGAAATCCATCACCAGCCAGGAGGGAGCGCGCCTGCCCAATGCGCGCCGCGCCGCAAACCAGAAGCGATTGTCCAAAGCGGGCCTCCCGATCGATGGCGCGCTCTACGAGAAGCTGAAATCCTTCGCGGAGTCCTAGAAATCGGTGATCTCGCCGCCTTCGGCGATTCGGCGCGCGACGAAGGCGTCGACCTCCTCGGCGATGGCGGGATCGAGATCGGGTTCGCGATACTCCGCCAGCGCCTGCTTCCACAGCGCGTTGGCCTTCTGCGCGGTCTGGGGCGAGCCGGCAGCTTGCCACTGGTTGAAGTTGCGCCAGTCGGAGATCATCGGCTGATAAAATGCGGTGCTGTAGCGCTCGAGCGTGTGCTTCGCGCCAAAGAAGTGACCGCCAGGGCCGACTTCCAGCATGGCATCGAGCGCCATGGCGCCATCATCGACCAGCAGCGGCTTGAGGAACTCTTCGATCATCTGCAGAAGATCTGCATCCATCGCGAACTTCTCGTACGACGCCGTCAGGCCGCCCTCCATCCAGCCGGCGGCATGCACGATGAGGTTGCCGCCACCCATGATCGCGCCCCACAGTGAGAACACCGTTTCGTAGGCAGCCTGTGCGTCGACGCTGTTGGCAGCGTTGGTGCTGGAGGTGCGATAGGGCACACGGTAACGCCGCGCCAGTTGCCCGCCGGCGATGCATGCCTTCATGTATTCGGGTGTTCCGAAGGCCGGCGCGCCGG
>JAWKVL010000073.1:0-18925 GCA_041398065.1 Dongiaceae bacterium
AGCAGCCCCTGGATAACAAAACCGCCCGCTGTGGGGGACAGCGGGCGGTCAGTTTGAAGAAGGTCTGCCGACTTGGGGGAAGGGGGAGACCTTCTCGGGCCTTCTCGAGGGAGGCCGGAATTACTTCTTCGCGATCTTGGCGACAGCCGCCTTCACGTCTTCGATGTTGGCGACCACGCGCTTGCTCAGCACGTCGGCGGCCTCGCTCTGCGACTTCTGCAGCATGTCGACGAGCTCGCGCAGGTTGGCGAGGGCCTCTTCGAACGCGGTCTTCGCGAGGTCAGCCTGCTTGGCGAACTTGTCTTCCGGGGTGCCGGCGGCGGTCAGTTCCTTCGTGACCTTGCCGAACTCCTCGAACGCCTTGCGGGCGATCTCGGCCTGGCGCTGCGCAACCGCCTTGACGCCGTCGAAGGCGAGCTGGTTGGCGGCGGTCAGGGCTTCGACGTTCTTGCGCTGGAGCGCGAACACGGCGTCGAAGTCAAAGCTGGGCGCCTTGCCGTTGACGAAATACTTGCCGAAGTCGCCAGCCCACTTGCTGAACTCGGCTTGCATCTGGGTGAAATCGGGAACCTTCGGAAACTCGGTTTCCATCGTCTGTGCCTTGGCCATGTCTGATCTCCTCAGGGCGTATGGTGAATTTCTTGCTTCGATGCCCTGTGCCGGGCCACCGATCTGTTCTGAGGAGAATATTGTGCAGTGCAACAGAAAGGTCAAGGCTTATTTTGTTGCGCTGCAAAAATTGTTTAATTAATCTATATTAATCACACAATTAAGCCGCCTTGCGGTGCGTCATATTCATGCAACGTTCGGCCTGCCCCAGGCGCTTGTCCAGTTCCGCCATGGTCTTGGAGAGATCGGCGGATTCGTCCTTGAGAAAGACCCGGAGGGCGGCCGCGTAGATCGCACCAAGCCCTTCGATCCGGAAGGCGCCGCGCAGGCCGGAGGCAGACAGACCGGCCGCCTCGAGCATGTTGCCGAGCGATCGGCGCAGCTGGAACAGCAGGCAGCCCGCCTCGACCGGCGTCCGCGGCAACTCCCAGGCCAAGGCGGCATAGGCCTCGCGGTGCTCGTTCAGAATGTCGAACCGGCGCATCAGCAGGTCGAACAGCCGGTCCTTGGCCGAGCCGTCCAGCGGATCGTCCTCCAGGCTGGCGAACAGCCGCGCATCGACGTCCCGGCCGATACCGGTCAAGATCGCCGCTTTGGAGGGATACGCCTGATAGGCCGCGGCAAGGCTGAGCCCGGCGTCCTTCGCAATATCGGCGTAGGAGAGGTCGCGCCAGCCGCCGGCCGCAACCATGCGCAGCAATGCTTCGCGGAGTGCCGCCTTGGGATCACCAAGCGCCCTCGATTCCGGACGCGGACGTCGCGCCGGTTTCGGCTTCCTGGACTTCGCTGTCTTGCGCGCGGACTTGGCCATGATCTGCTCCGTTCCTTGCGCCCCACCGTTAACAGGCAATGTGGCAAGGGAATGGGGCGAGGACAAGACGCCGCTAGGTCACCTTCAACACCTGGCCGCCCGTGATCCGGTGCAAATCGGCCGGGGTCAGGCGGAAAACGGCGTTGGGGGAGCCTGCCGCCGCCCAGATTTCGTCATACTGGCTGAGGTCGGCGTCGATGAAAACCTTGACCGGGCCGGTGTGTCCGACCGGCGCAACGCCGCCGATGGCAAAGCCGGTCGCGGCCCGGACAAAATCTGCATCCGCCCGGCCGATCTTGTCGCCGAGAGCCGCTTCCAGCTTCTTCTCGTCGACCCGGTTGACGCCGCTGGCGATCACCAGGACCGGCTGATTGCCGCCCTTCGCACGGAAGATCACCGACTTGGCGATCTGGGCGACGGTGCAGCCGATGGCGGCCGCGGCGTCGGCCGACGTGCGGGTCGAGGCATCGAATTCCTTGATCTCGGTCCGCAACCCCAGGCGCGCCAGCGCATCGCGCACACGGGCGACGCTGCCCTTTGATTCGGAGCCGGCTGCCATCAGCGACCTTCGGCGATTTCCCGGCCACGCCGGGTGGCGGCGGCGATCGCCTTGGTCATCAGCGGCTGCCATCCGTCCGGCGCCATCAGCACAGCCAGGGCTTCGATGGTGGTGCCCTTCGGGCTCATCACCGCCTGCCGTAGCTGGGTGGCGGTTTCGCTCGACTGGTGCGCGAGTTCTCCGGAGCCCGTGACTGTTTCACGCGCCAGCTGCATCGCGAGGTCGGTGGGCAGGCCGGCCGCACGGCCAGCCTCCGCCAGGCACTCAATCAGGAGGAACACATAAGCAGGGCCGCCGCCGGAGACAGCGGTGACGATATTGATCTGGTCCTCTTCCTCGACCCAGCCAACGTGTCCGACGGCTGACAGCAACTGGCCGCACAGGTCGAGCGTTTGGGCCGGGATGCTGGGGTCCTTGAGAATGACGCTCATGCCCCGGCCGACCGCCGCCGGCGTGTTCGGCATCGACCGGACGATTGCGGCCTCGGCGCCAAGCTTGCCTTTGAGATAGGCGACCGTCTTGCCCGCCGCGATCGAGAGAAAGACGGTGCCGGGCGTCACGAAGCGCCGGTAGGCGGGCAGCGCCTCGTCCATGAATTGCGGCTTGATCGCCAGGAGCACGATTCCCGGCTGGAGCCCGGGCGGGAGCTGATCGATCGCGGTCACGATGGTGACACCGCGGGCCTGGACATCGTCCAGGTCACGCGGCGCCGGATCAACCACGAACACTTGCCTGCCGGGAACGCCGCGCGCGAGCCAGCCGCGCAGCAACGCCCCGCCCATCTTGCCGCAGCCCACCAGAAGCAGTGGGCCGGGCAAGACGATCGTCTGATCGCTCATCGTCGGGTTTTAGGCCTCTCCGACCGTCTCCAGCATGGCGGCTTCCATCGCCTCATGAGGCTTCTTACCGCCCCATAGCGCGAATTGGAAGGCAGGGTAGAAACGCTCGCATTCGCCAATCGCCGTTTCGAGCAGGTCTTCAAGCTGCTCTGCCACGATGCCGCTGGTCCCGCGCAGCAGGACCGTGTGGCGGTACATCGGCGACATCTCCTCGGACGAAAGGTCGAAGTGACCGAGCCAAAGACGCTCGTTGATCATGGCCAGCAATTCCGAAACCAGCGGGCGCTTGCCGGCCGGAATCTTCATGTCGAACAAGCACGAGAAATACAGGGCCCCCAAATCCTCCTGCCAAACAAAGAACATGCGGTACTCGCACCACTGACCACGGAACTCGACCACCATCTCTTCGTCAGCCGAACGCTCGTGCCGCCATTCATTGACGGCAACCAGCTCTTCCAGCATGTCGATGGGATTGTGACGGGTTTGGGTCGACTCAACTCGGAGCAATGCCATTGCTAGCGCCCTCCATGCGTCGCCCCCCGGAGGCCCGCAGGTGGGGCCGCGCCCCCAGGACTAGATGACAAGACGATGAATCCCCACAACAAATAGACTCGCAAATTTGCGACTCTTGCGCAAGCAGGGAATTAAGGAAATTTCGAGTCCGAATCTAAGAACCGCGCCTAAACTTGCTCAGGGTCAGACTCTTGGCTCGGATTCTGGTGCAGGCGCGTCGGCCAGATTCGCGGCTGCAATGGCATCCTCGGCGGCAAGCCGTGCTTCCAGCGCCGCGACCCGCGCCTCGAGCTTGATCTGCGCTTCGCGCGCTGCCTGGGCGACCGCCTTCATGGCGTCGAACTCCTCGCGCGGCACCAGATTCATGCGCGAGAGAAGGCGCTCCATCTGCTGCTGGATGCGGACCTCGACCTCGTGCTTCACGCCGCTGACGGAGCCCAGGGCGCCGCTGGCCACTTTGGCGAGATCATCGAGGAATCGGTTATCGGTCTGCATGGGTCCGCTTCGCTTGCTGCTGTCGATGGCTCCACTTATAAACCGATCACCGGTCGTTTCCATCCATTCCATCGGTTCCCGCACATGATGTTTCCCGATTTTGATCCGGTCGCGCTGCAGATCGGGCCCATTGCGATTCGCTGGTATGCCCTCGCTTACATCGTCGGCATCCTGCTCGCCTGGCGCTACTGCATCCTGCAGGCGCAGCGCCCGCCCGAGCGCGTGTCGCGCAGCCAGCTCGACGATTTGATGTTCTGGGTGACAATCGGAATCATTGTCGGCGGCCGACTGGGCCAGGTGCTGTTGTGGGAGCCGAGCCTCTATCTCTCCAATCCGCTGGAGATCCTCATGATCTGGCACGGCGGGATGGCGTTTCACGGCGGCTTGATCGGCGTCATCGTTGCGATGTGGCTCTATGCGCGCAGCCAGAAGCTGAGCCTGTTCGCTTTTGGCGACGTGGTGGCGCCGTCCGCCCCCATCGGCCTGTTCCTCGGCCGCATCGCCAATTTCGTGAATGGCGAGCTGATCGGGCGACCGACCGACGTGCCCTGGGCCATCATCTTTCCGAAGGTCGATATGATTCCGCGCCACCCCAGCCAGCTCTACCAGGCAGCGTTGGAAGGTATTCTGTTGTTCGCCATCTTGCATTGGGCCGGGCGCCAGCAATGGATTCGCGAGCGGCTCGGCATGATGACCGGCCTGTTCCTGATGGGCTACGCCATCACGCGCTCGATCGGCGAAATCTTCCGCGAGCCGGAAGTCAATTTGGGTGCCTACAGCTTCGTGACCTGGGGACAGATCCTGAGCGTGCCGATGTTCCTGATCGGCCTTTATCTGGTCCTGCGCAAGCCGCAACCGGCGGCCGAATCGTAGTGAGCGCCACCGCCCTTGACCTGCTTAAGCGCCGCATTGCGGCAAGCGGACCTGTAACGGTCGCCGAGTTCATGCGCGTCGCGCTGGCGGAACGGGGCGCCGGCTATTACGCGACTCGCGATCCGCTCGGCGGTGCCGGTGACTTCATCACCGCGCCGGAGATCAGCCAGATGTTCGGTGAACTGGTGGGCCTGTGGTGCGTCGACACGTGGGAGAAAGCGGGCGCGCCGGATCCGTTCCTGCTGGTGGAGCTGGGCCCCGGGCGCGGCACCCTGATGTCGGATGCACTCCGCGCCGCCAAGGTGCGCCCGGAATTCCTGTCCGCCATGCGGCTTCATCTGGTGGAGATCAGCCGTCCCTTGCGGGCAAGACAGGAGGAGTTGTTCGGCCACCTTCATCCGTTGTGGCACGATGACCTGACGACGCTGCCCGAAGGACCGGTTCTCGTCGTCGCCAACGAATTCCTGGATGCGCTGCCGGTCCACCAGTTCGAGATGACGGAGCAGGGATGGCGCGAGCGAGGCGTGGGACTCGCGGACGATGCGCTCGCCTGGACCTTGCTGCCGCCAGGACCGCAGCTCGGCCTCCTGCAGGCGGTGCACCGACGCGCCAAGCCGGGTGAGATTGCCGAAGTCTCGCCGGCCTCCTTGTCGTTTGCCGGCGCAATCAGCGCACGCGTGGCGGACGATGGGATCGCCGCCTTGTTCATCGACTACGGACCGGTCGCCAGTGCGGTCGGCGATTCGATGCAGGCGGTGAAGGCGCATCAGTTCTGCGATCCGCTGCGCGAAGTCGGCACCGCCGATCTGACCGCGCATGTCGATTTTGCTGCGATCGCCGGCGCCGCGCGCGAGGCCGGAGCGCGCGTCCATGGCGCGGTCGCCCAGGCAACGTTCCTGGAAAGCCTCGGTATCCGGACGCGTGCCGCCTTGCTGTCGGCGAAGGCCGGCGAAGCGGACCGCGCGGCGATCGCGCAGGCCATGGCGCGCTTGATCGATCCCAGGCAAATGGGCAGTTTGTTCAAGGCGCTCGCCATTTCGCGGCCCGATCTTCAGGAGCTTGCCGGTTTCCCATGATCACGCTCGGCGTTCTCGACAAACTGCCCGGCATCCGTCACGGCTTCATGACGCGCGCCGGCGGCGTGAGCGAGGGGATCTACGATTCGCTCAATTGCGGGCTGGGCTCGGACGACGAGCCGGAGCGCGTGCGTGAAAACCGGCGACGCGTGCTGGACCTGGCCGGCATCCCTGGGACGGCGTTGCTGACGGCCTATCAGGTTCATTCGCCGGACGTGCTGGTGGTGGAGGAGGAATGGCGTGAGGGCCCGCGGCCCAAGGTCGATGCGCTGGTGACCAGGCGCAAGAACATCGCCATCGCCGCCTCATCCGCCGATTGCGTGCCAATCCTGTTCGCCGATCCCGAAGCGCGGATCGTGGCCGCCGCGCACGCCGGATGGCGCGGCGCGGTCGGCGGCGTGCTGCAAGCGACCGTCAGGCAGATGTGCGCTCTGGGCGCCAGCCCTGAGCGTATCCGCGCTGGCGTCGGCCCCTGCATCGGCCCGGCAAGCTACGAGGTCGGTGCGGAATTCCCGGCGCCTTTCCTGGCGCAGAATCCCGGGAACGCGCGTTTCTTCCGGCCGGCGCAACGCGCGGGCCATCACATGTTCGATCTCGAATCCTACGTCGCTGCAGAGCTTGCCGCGATGGATCTCGGCGAGATCGAAGTGGCGCACCGCGATACCTGCGCTGAAGAGGGCACGTTCTTCAGCTACCGCCGCTCCTGCCTGCGCAAGGAGCCGGACTATGGCCGGCACGTGTCGGTGATCGGGCTGGTGTGAGGTCGCCGAAGAATTGTGATGATGACAACGGCAGCGATGCCACATTGCCTCTGGAAGTGCCGTCCGACTGACTTCCTGGCCAGCGCCTTGATGAGTTGCTCCGACTACCACACCATCGGCACCAGCCGGTGTCGCACCCGCGCCGCATAGGCCGTGTAGCCATCCAGCTCCCGCATCAGCGTGCGCTCTTCCATCACGGCACGCGTGCCGAGCAGCACGATGAGGATGGGCGCCGTCGCCAGACCCCACCAGGAGCCGAGCATGAGCGGCGTGGCGGCCATCAGCAGCAGCGCGCCAGCGTACATCGGGTGGCGCACGATGGCGTAGGGTCCATCGCTCACCACGTGATGCCCGCGCTCCTTCTGAATCTTCACCACCGGCGCCGCGAAGGTATTGGCGCGCACGGTGAGGAAGATGATGTACATCGCTACGAGGACCATGAGAGCGCCCAGCACCTGGAGTGCGACCGGCACGTGCGACCAGCCATACCGCATCGCATCGAGCCCCATCACCACGAACCAGGTGCACCACAACAGGATGAAGGCGGTCATCAGGGCCTTGTCCCACGTCTTCTGGTCGCGCTGAATCAACGGCCTCATGCGCTCCGCTAGCAGTTCGGGATTGTGCCGCAGCATCCAGCGCGTCATCGCGAAGCTCGCCAGGGCGAATTCCACGAGATAGAGCCAGCCCGCTGGCCAGTTGAGCGTTCCCGCGGGAACGAACAGCAGCACCGCCATGCACGCGAACCAGACCGCGCTCTGCTTGATCAGACGCTGAACCATCGAATTCCGATGCTTAGACCGGCACGCGCAGCACGGCCCGCAGGCCGCCGAGAGGCGACTCGCCGAGCGTCAGGTCACCGCCATGGCTGCGCAGAATATCGCGCGCGATGGTGAGACCGAGACCGGTGCCGCCAGTCTCTTCGTTGCGCGAGGCATCCAGGCGGAAGAACGGCTTGAACACGTCTTCGCGGCTGTCCTTGGGCACACCAGGCCCGTCGTCGTCCACCACGATCTCCACGCTGCCGCGGCGGCGATTGAGCGCCACTTCGATCCGGTCGCCGTAACGCTGGGCGTTGCCGACAATGTTGGCGACCGCGCGGCGGAACGCATCGCGCCGCAGCGGAACCGTGATCTCGGAATCGGTCGCCGCGAAGCCGATGCGGGCGCCCTCGCGCCGGGCGCCACTCACCACATCCTCGACCGCAGCGACAATATCGACCTCGCTGGGCTGTTCGGTGCCTTCGCCGCGCGCGAAGGCGAGGTAGGCGTTGACCATGCGATCCATATCGTCGACGTCGCTTTTCAGGTCTTCGATCGCCGGCGACTGGCCCATCATCGCGAGCTGCAGCTTCATGCGGGTCAGAGGGGTACGCAGATCGTGGCTCACGCCCGCCAGCATCTCGGTGCGCTGCTGCATCTGGCGGCGGATGCGTGCGCGCATCTGATTGAAGGCGCGCCCCGCCACCTCCACCTCCGCCGCGCCTTCCAGCACGAATTCGCCGACCTCGCGGCCCTTGCCGAAATCGTCGGCGGCCTGGGCAAGGCGCTTGATGGGGCGCACCTGGCCGCGCATGAACATGGTCGCCATCGACAGCAGCACGAGCGAAGTGCCGAGCATCCACAGGAAGAACACATAGGTGGTGGATGAAAAGAGGCGCCGGCGCGCCACGACGACCTGGAGCACGCCTTCCGGCAGCTGCACGTGGATCTCGACCTGGTTCTGGAGCGACCGGCTGTCGATGATGAAGGGGCGTTCGACCCGGTCGTGCAAGGCGTCGGCCAGCTGCCGGTCGACCAGGTTCTGGCGCATGATGGTCGGGTCGTTGGGAAGGATGTCGCCCAGCCTGAAATTGAAATCGATCTTCACCGTTGCGCTGGCGACCTGAAAGATGCGCTTGGCACGCTCCTCGCTGATCGGATGCGGCATCAGCTGAATCGCGGCTGCGATCTCGCCGGCCACGCTCTGCGCCAGGCGCTTGGTCACGGTGTTCCAGTGGCTGTCGTAGAACACCCACGCCGACACCACCTGCAGCAGCACGACCGGCGTCACGATGATCATGATCGAACGGCCGAGCAGCGAGCGCGGCAGCATCGCTTCGAGTTCCAGCAGCAAGGCGCGAAGGACAGCCGTCATCGGATCCTATCAGTCCGGCTGCAGAACGTAGCCGCGCCCGCGCACGGTCTGCAGGAAACGTGGAAAGCGCGGGTCATCTTCGATCTTGCGGCGCAGACGTGTCATCTGCACATCAATCAGGCGGCTCTCTCCGCTTTCCTCCGCTTGCGGTGACAACGCTTCACGGGATACCGGCTCCCCCGCGCGCCGCGCAAGCTGGAACAGCAGTTCCGATTCCGCTTCGGTCAGGTGGACCGGCTCGCCCGCCCTGAACAGGCGCCGCCGCTCGATCTCGAAGACGAAGGCGCCGAACTTGACCGCGCCGACGCTGGTCTGCCGTTCGCTCCGCGCGCGGGCACGCTTCAAGATGGCGCTGATGCGCAGAACCAGCTCGCGCGGCTCGAACGGCTTGACCAGATAGTCATCGGCGCCGGTCTCAAGTCCGGCGATGCGGTCGCCGGATTCGCCCATCGCGGTCAGCAGCAGGATCGGCACCAGGCTGCTCTCGCGCAGGCTCTGCGTCAACTCCAGGCCGCTTTCTCCCGGCATCATGATGTCGACCACCAGCATGTCGAAGGTGATGCCGGCCAACTTGGCGCGCGCATCGGCGGCGTGGATTGCCGTGGTGACGCGATATCCCTGTTCGGTCAGGTATCGCGCGATCAGGTCGCGCAGCCTCTTGTCATCGTCAATGACCAGGATATGCGGCTGAGCCTCGCTCATGGTGTTCGCCCGTCAACGTGGCTGACTGGGGCGGAAGCGCCGCCTGTCGCCTTCCTCGATCATGCCCAGCAGCACCTTGCGAAAGCCTTCGACCGCGTCGGCGCCGGCCGAGCGGTAGGCGCGGGCGATCAAGGCGCGCTGCTCTTCGGTGAGCTTGCGCTCCAGCTCCGAACCTTTGTCGGTCAAGCTGAGCAGACGCTGACGGCGATCGGTGGAGCCCGGATTCTGGATGATGAATCCTTGGCGGACGAGCTGGCCCAGGACCCGGCTCAGGCTCTGTTTGGTGATCCGCAGAATCCCCAGCAAATCGGACACCGTCATCCCAGGGTTGCGGCCCACGAAATAGATCACCCGGTGGTGGGCCCGCCCGAACCCGAACTGGGCGAGGGTCTGGTCGGCCTTTGCCGTGAAGTCCCGGTAGGCGAAAAAAAGCATCTCAATGCCTTGGCGCAGCTCATCTTCGCGCAAAAACAGCGGATTTGCTGGAGATTTTATGTCAGCCATGTTGACTTATTTGTCCGATTGTTCTAAAACCGCTCTGGACTACGATGAATAATAACACAACCCCCATCCCCCTCCCGCGGAGTTGTCAGCGATGAGTTTAGTCCCATTCGATGACCGTGACGGACAGATCTGGTTCGACGGAAAGTTAATCCCGTGGCGCGATGCCAAGCTCCACGTCCTGACCCACGCCATGCACTATGCCGCAGCCGCCTTCGAGGGCGAGCGGGCCTATGGCGGCAAGGTCTTCAAGTCGCGCGCGCATTCGGAGCGGCTGCACCGGTCGGCGGAAATCCTCGGCTACAAGATCCCCTATTCGGTCGAAGAGATCGAGAAAGCCAAGGCCGATGTCGTCAAGGCCATGGGCGGTGGCGATCTCTATGTCCGTGCGATCGCCTGGCGCGGCAGCGAGCAAATGGGGGTCGCGGCCCAGCAAGCCAAGATTCACATGGCAGTCGCAGCCTGGACCTGGCCGTCCTATTTCTCGCCGGAGCTTCTGGAAAAGGGCATCCGGCTGAAATGGGCGGTCTATCGCCGGCCGTCGCCAGATACCGCGCCGACGGCATCGAAGGCCTCCGGCCTCTACCAGATCTGCACCATTTCCAAGCATGATGCGGAACGGGAGGGCTACCAGGACGCCATGATGCTGGACTACCGCGGCCAGTTGGCCGAGGCGACCGGCGCCAACGTGTTCCTGGTTCAGAACGGCGAACTCCACACGCCGAAACCGGACTGCTTCCTTGACGGCATCACGCGCCAGACCGTGATCGCGCTGGCCCGCAAGCGGCAGATCAAGGTGGTGGAACGCGCCATCATGCCGGAGGAACTCGGCAAGTCGCAGGAATGCTTCCTGGTCGGCACCGCCGCCGAGGTGACGCCTGTCGGGCAGGTCGGCGAATACAAGTTCATCGTCGGCCCGGTCACCAAGCAGCTGCGCGAAGACTATCTGAAGGAAGTGCGCCTGCCGGCCGCCAGCGCCGCGGCCGAGTAGCATTCAAGAACTCGCCGCTCCCTCCCCTGAATCAGGGGAGGGAGCGTTTGTCGATCAGAGGCTTATCGCTTCCACCGATCCGCCGCGTGGTCGTCGCTCGCTTTGGCCTCGACCCACGCCGCACCCTTGGCACCTTCCTCGAGCTTCCAGAACGGCGCCTTTGTCTTCAGCCAATCGATCAGGAACGCGCACGATTCGAGTGCGGCCTGACGGTGCGCCGAGGTCGTGGCGACCAGCACGATGCGGTCGCCGGGCTCCAGCCTGCCGTAGCGGTGGATGATCAGGACGCCTTCGAGCGGCCAGCGCGACCGTGCTTCCGCTTCGATCTCGGCGAGGCGCTTTTCGGTCATGCCAGGATAGTGCTCGAGCGTCATGGCGGCGATCTCGCCTTGCTCGGCCAGATCGCGCACCAAGCCCACAAAGCTCGCGAGCCCGCCGATGCCGGTGTTGCCGCCGGTGAGCTGCGTTAGCTCCGTGCCAATATCGAAATCCTCGGATTGAACCTTGATCATGTCGGCTGCCTCAGCCGCCGGTCACCGGCGGGAACAGGGCGATCTCATCGTCCGGCCGCACCGGGTGGTCGTGCTCGACATATTCGTGATTGATCGCGACCTTGACCACGTTGCGCCGATCGAGGGCGGCGGCGTAGTGCGGGCCCAGTGTTGCCAGCCAATCCAACAGATCCTCGACGGTCTGGACGTGCTCGGGCGCGGCCACTTCCTCTTCCGCCTTGCCGATGTTGGTCCGAACCCACGCAAAATACAGCAACTTCATGAAACCTCCGGAGCGCGCCCACGACTGAGAGATAGTGTCAAATCGCCGCGGGCGCCACCCTCAGCGACGCAGCCGACAAGGCGACTGAGTCAGACAAGCCCCCAATGTGATTCCGGATTTTACCCCTGCTTAACCCATAATCTCCTAAGTTTTGCTGATGAAACCTATGGAAGCCCCTTTGATAGTAGAAGCGCAGCGCGCGGCGTCCGAGGCTGACGCCGGCTTTGCTCAGAAAATTGCTGAAAAGGCTGGTTCGCTCGGTGTCCAGCTTGCCGACGCTGCCGGCTCGATTGACGATGTGGCCAAGGTCGTCGCCAGCCAAGCACAGCAATTCGAGGAGTTGCGCGCTGCAGGCGACACAATGGTTGCGGCCAACGAACGGATCGCGGGTGAGGTCGAAGCCGCGGCCCAGAATGCCGGGCATGCCGCAGCCGAAATGTCGGCGTCGCGGGCATCGCTCGAATCCTCACTTGCCGACGTGCGCAGCCTCGCCGCCAGCGCCACCGCGATTGAAAGCCGGATCAGTGGTTTGCGCCAGGCTCTGGAGCAGATCGCCAAGGTGGCGCAGACCATCGACGCCATAGCCAAGCAGACCAATCTGCTCGCGCTCAATGCCACCATCGAAGCGGCGCGCGCGGGAGACGCCGGCCGCGGCTTCGGCGTGGTCGCGGGCGAAGTGAAGGCGCTGGCGCGCCAGACGGCAGACGCCACGCAGCAGATCTCCGAGACTGTCGGCCAGCTTACGCAGCAGACTGGAGAACTGAGCCGCGAGGGCGCCGAAGCCACCAAGCGCGCGGCCAAAGTCGAATCCGGCACCACAGCGATCGGCGAGGTCGTGGAAAGTTCTGTGCGCGCAATCAGCGACATCGCCAGCCAGGCCGAATCGATCGCGGCCGACACCCGCCAGATCCGTGAACGAGGCACTGTTCTGACCAACGCGTTCGAGGGTCTCAGCGGCGGCGTCAAGAAGTCGACCGTCGACCTGGACCAGGCCAAGGATCGCATCAATCATCTGCTGGAAGTGGCGGAGGATCTGATCGAGGCGACGGCCGATGCCGGAGTCGAGACGACCGACGCGCCCATGATCCGCCTGGTTGTAGAGAGTGCGGCCAAGATCGGCGCCTTGTTCGAGCAGGCGGTCGAGCGCGGCGAGATCGCCTTGGCCGATCTTTTCGACGAGCGCTACGAACCCATCCCGGCCACCGAGCCGCAACAGATGCTGGCGAAGTTCACCGCGCTCACTGACCGCCTGCTGCCGCCGATCCAAGAGGCGGCATTGGAGGTCGACCCCCGTGTCGTGTTCTGCGCGACCGTCGATCGCAACGGCTACCTCCCGACCCACAATCGCAAATTCTCGCAGCCTCAGCGCAAGGGCGATGTGGTGTGGAACACCGCGAACTGCCGAAATCGCCGCATCTTCAACGATCGCGTGGGCCTCAAGGCGGGACAGAGCGACAAGCCGTTCGTCGTGCAGACCTACCGGCGCGATATGGGCGGCGGCAACTTCGCGCTGATGAAGGACGCGTCGGCGCCGATCGTCGTCAAAGGCCGTCACTGGGGCGGCGTGCGCTGCGGCTACAAGGTGTAGGGCACACGTCCGCGATCTTGCCCGCATTTGCGCCGTGACCTAACGTTGCCTTCGTGCAAGGAGGCATGCATGGCCGTCACCATCTATCACAATCCCAACTGCTCCACCTCGCGCAAGGTGCTGGGCTGGCTGAAGGATAAGGGCATCAACCCGCAAGTTGTCGAATACCTGAAGACACCGCCGAGCGCGGCGGAGCTGAAGCGCATCCTGAAGCTGATGGATGCCAAACCGCACGATATTCTGCGCCGTAAGGGCGACGCCTATGAAGCGCTCGGCGACGCCTCGAAGCTCAGTGCCGATGCGCTCATCAAGAAGATGCTGGAGGAGCCGGTACTGATCGAACGGCCGATCGTCGTCACCGGCAAGGGCGCTGTTCTGTGCCGGCCGCCGGAACGGGTCTGGGAAGTCGTCTAGCGTTCCGCTGGGAATACCAGGCGGGCGATCGTGCCGCGATTGAGTTCGGACACGATCTGCAGCTGGCCGCCATGGGCCTCGATCAGGTTCTGCACGATCGGCAAGCCGAGACCGGTGCCAGTCGGATCGCCGGCGGCTGAACCCGGAACGCGACCGAAGGGCTGGAGGGCCAGCTTGATCTGGCTTTCTGTCATGCCGACGCCCGTATCCGATATGGCGACCGCGATTCGCTGATCGTCGAGGCGCCGCGCCGTAAGCTCGACCCGGCCTCCGCCGGGCGTGAATTTGATGGCATTGGACAGCAGATTGAGGATCATCTGCTTGGCACGCCGGCGGTCGGCCGTGAGATGCGGATCGGGCGCCATGCCGCTCACATGCAGCGCCAGGCCGCGCCGTTCCACCATCGGCCGCATCATGCGGGCGCACTCGTCGAGCAGCGCGTTGAGGTCGAAGCGGCTAAGCTGCAATTCCAGTTTTCCCGCTTCCACTTTCGCCAGATCCAGGATGTCGTCGATCAGCGCCAGCAGATGCGTGCCGGCCTGATTTATGTAGCCGCCGTATTTGGCATATTTCTCCAGCTGATCGGGCCCGAAATGCAGATCGCGGATCATCTCGGAAAATCCGAGGATGGCGTTCAGCGGCGAGCGCAGCTCGTGGCTCGTGTGAGCGAGGAACGCGCTCTTGGCGCGGCTGGCGGCCTCGGCCGACCGCTGGCGGATCAGCAGCTCGCCGGTGGTCAGATCGCTGGTCTGCCGGCTCAGCTGATCCTGCGTCTTGGCAAGCTCGCGCGCACGCTCGACGTGATCGGTGATGTCCTGGCCGACCGCAATGACTGAAAGCGCGCCGCGATATGAGACCCGGCGACCCTCCACGTTGACCCAGATTCGTCGTCCGTCCGCACGGCGCATTTCCACCTCGGACATGGCGGTGCCGCCGTTGGCATTGATCGCACGCAACAAGGCGTCGCGCTGCCTTGGGTCGACATAGAACTCGAGGATGGACCGCCCATTCAGCTCCCTCGTCGACAGCCCAACCATCGCCGCGGCAGCCTCGTTGGCATGAAACAGATTGCCGGACTCCCACGCCGTAATGGTGATCGGTACCAGCGCCGACGTGCGCAGGAACCGGCAGATCTCATCGTCAGCCGATCCGCCCGGCAGGTCCCCGTACTCGGTGATGTCGTTCGCGACTGGTCTCAATGAGGCACGCACTTTCGTCCGGACAAATATGGCCGCCAGTTCAATCCTGGGCGGAAATATGGCCCATTACCTCAAGAATCTCGGTGAATCGCTGGTCCGTTGCCAGTCGGCCAGATGGATAGTTCTTTATATTCTGGTGTGTGTGCGATGGTATTTTTCCCGTCGAGCCTTGGAGATGCCCGAATTGTCTTAAGAAAGTGTTACCAAGCGCCGGGCAATCCGCCACTTGCTGCTCGCGTACGCCCAGAAACACGAGGGATGGAATGCCGCTCATCTCTCCGCTATGGTCCGCCGGTCCGTCGTGAGGGAAGCCGGTGCGCGTTCATTTGATGGCGCAAATCCGGCGCTGCCCCCGCAACTGTAGGATCGCCCGCCGCGACTATTGCGGCGGAACAAGGACGGCGCATCGGCCACTGGCCCTCATGAAGGCTGGGAAGGCGCGACCAAAGTCCCGCGATCGAGCCAGGAGACCTCAACGGACGCTCGTTTTGTCGGCCGCCTCGGCGGGAGGAAGGGACCACAATCATGGCAGCCAATCAGGCTGGCACCACGCAATCCTTGCCGCCGGTCACTCTGGTGCTGGGTGGCGCGCGCTCCGGAAAGAGCGCCTTCGCGGAGCGGATCACCGTCGCGCACCACCGCGGCTGTGTCTATCTCGCGACCGCAGGGATCGGGGATGAAGAGATGGCCGAGCGCGTGCGCCAGCATCGGGCGCGTCGCGAGGCGAACTGGCGCACGATCGAAGCGCCGCTCGACGTCGCCGAAGCAATCATGACCGAAACGGAACAGGGGGCGGCGGTCCTGGTGGATTGCCTGACGCTCTGGCTTAGCAATCTGATGGCGGCTGGACGCGACCCGGCAAAGGAGACCGATACCCTCGTCCGCGCCTTGGGGCAGGCCGGCGGGCCGGTCGTCTTCGTCGCGAACGAAGTGGGGCTCGGAATCGTGCCGGACAATGCGCTGGCGCGCGCATTCCGCGACCATGCCGGTCGGCTGAACCAGCGCGTCGCGGAAGTCGCGAACACCGTGTTTTTCGTGGCGGCAGGTCTGCCGCTGCGCCTGAAATGAGGGGACGTAGAGAATGAGCGGCAAGATTCCGGCGACGGTGGTGACGGGCTTCCTCGGCGCCGGCAAGACGACCTTGATCCAGAACCTGCTGCGCAACGCCAACGGTCGGCGCATCGCGCTCATCATCAACGAATTCGGCGAAACCGGGGTTGATGGCGAGATCGTGAAGGGCTGCAAGATCGAAGGCTGCCCGGAGGAGAACATTGTCGAGCTCGCCAACGGCTGCATCTGCTGCACCGTGGCGGACGATTTTCTGCCCACCATGCGCGCGCTGCTCGACCGGCCCAACCCGCCTGAGCACATCGTGATCGAGACCTCGGGTTTGGCTCTGCCCAAGCCGCTGGTGAAGGCCTTCAACTGGCCGGAAGTGCGCACCCGCGTGACGGTCGACGGCGTGATCGCGGTCGTCGATGGCCCCGCCGCCGCGGCCGGGCGCTTTGCCGACGATCCCGCTGCCGTTGCGGCGCAACGGTCGGCCGACACGGCGTTGGATCACGACAGCCCGATCGCAGAACTGTTCGAGGATCAGATCAACTGTGCAGACCTGATCATCCTGAACAAGAACGACCAGATGGACGAAGATGCCCGTACCGCAGCGACAGCTGCGATCAACAGCGAGCTGAAGCGCGCCGCAAAGGTCGTGCCGGCAAGTTTCGGCGCCATCCACCCGGACGTGTTGCTGGGATTGGGCGCGGCGGCCGAAGATGATCTCGACAGCCGCTACTCGCACCATGAGTTGGAAGGCGAGGACCACGATCACGACGAGTTCATTTCGTTCCGCCTCGATCTTCCGCAGCTGAAAGGGCCGGAAGACCTCCTGCACAAATTGCTGCCGGCGATCGAGCGGCACGACATCCTGCGGGTGAAGGGGTTCCTCAACATTGTCGGCAAGGAGATGCGGCTGGTGCTGCAGGGCGTCGGCCCGCGTTTGCAGCACTACTACGACCGGGCCTGGACGCCGGGCGAGGATCGCTCCTCGCGTCTGGTGGTGATCGGTCTCAAGGGCCTTGACCACGCCGCAATCGCGCGCGATCTCGGGCTCTGATGCATCTGCTCGCCGCCAAGCCGGGTCAGATTGCCGATGGCAGCGAGGCCATCGATCTCGGCCAGACCGCGGGCGAGATCGTCGTGCTGTCGGCGGCGGACAGCGAGTTGGCGTGCCTGGCGCGCGCCTATGGCCACCTGGAAGACCCGAAGCCCACGCTGCGCCTGGCGAATCTGCTGCAGCTGTCGCACCACCTCTCGGTCGATTCCTATGTCGAGGATATCGTCGCGCATGCGCGGCTCGTGATCGTGCGGCTGCTGGGCGGTGTCCGCTATTGGCCGTATGGAATCGAGCAGATTGCGGCGGAGTGCCGAAAGCGCGGCATCGCCCTTGCGTGCCTGCCGGGCGACGACCAGCCTGATCCTGAACTCAGCGAGCACAATACGCTGCCGCCGGCCGCCGCCCATCGGCTGTGGCAGTTCCTGGTGCAGGGCGGACTGCAGAACGCATCGGCATTCCTGTGCTACGGCGCCAGCCTGCTTGGCCACGCTGCCGAGTGGCCGGAGCCACGGCCGCTCCTGCGTGCTGGGCTCTACTGGCCGGGCCGCACGATCTTGCCGCTCGATGATCTGCGCGCGGAGTGGATTGCCGGCGCGCCGGTCGCCGGCATGGTGTTCTACCGCGCGCTCGTACAGGCGGGGCAGACCGCACCAATCGACGCGCTGATCGCGGCGCTGCGCGAGCGCGGTCTCAATCCACTGCCGATCTACGCCGCGGGTCTGAAGGAGCAGGCGGCTGCTGACCTCATCGTGCGCTTCTATGACGAAGCGCGGCCGGACATCACGCTCAATTGCACCGGCTTTGCCATTTCCCAGCCGGGAGCGGCACAGGCGGCAACACCGTTCGACATTGCCGACGCGCCGGTCCTGCAGGTGGTGTTGAGCAGCGGTACCATCGACGACTGGCGCAGTGGCAAGCAGGGCTTGAGCCCGCGCGACCTCGCCATGCAGGTGGCGCTGCCCGAAGTCGACGGCCGCATTATGACGCGTGCCATCTCTTTCAAAGCCGCCGGCCGCTACGATGAAGCAACGCAATGCAACATCGTGGAGCCGCAGCCGGAGCCAGGCCGCGTCGCCTTTGTCGCCGACCTCGCCGCCAATTGGGTGAGGCTGCGCCGCAAGCCGGCTTCGGAACGAAAGGTCGCCATCATCCTCGCGAACTATCCCAATCGCGATGGTCGTATCGGCAACGGCGTTGGACTGGATACGCCCGCCGGCGTGGTCGAAGCGCTGCAGGCGATGAAGGCGGCGGGCTACACAGTCAACAATATCCCGGAAGATGGCGATGCGCTGGTCGACCGTTTGCTCAACGGCCCGACGAATGCGCAGGCACGGAAGGGCGAGCTATCTCTGAAGCCCCGCGACTTTGCGTGGAATCCGACCGGCATCGCGCAGCGCTGGGGAGCACCGGAGCAAGACCCGCACTACGTCGACGGCGCGTTCCAACTGCCGCTGATGAAACTCGGCAATGTCTTCGTCGGCGTCCAGCCGGCGCGCGGCTACAACATCGATCCGGTCAAGTCGTACCATGATCCCGATCTGGTGCCGCCGCACAATTATCACGCCTTCTACAGCTATCTGCGCCAAGCGGCTGAGATCGACGCAATCGTGCATTTCGGCAAGCACGGCAATCTGGAATGGCTGCCCGGCAAGGCGCTCGCCCTGAGCGAAGCGTGCTATCCCGAGGCGATGCTGGGGCCGCTGCCGCATCTCTATCCGTTCATCGTCAACGATCCGGGCGAGGGCACCCAGGCCAAGCGTCGCGCCAGCGCGGTGATTGTCGATCATCTGACGCCGCCGCTTGCGCGCGCGGAAAGCTACGGTCCGCTGCGCGATCTCGAATTGCTGGTCGACGAATATTACGAGGCGGCACAGCTCGACCCGCGCCGCTGCCGCGACTTGCGCGACCGGATCCTCGATCTGGCACAAGGGTCCGGCCTTGCCGCTGATTGCGGCATCGCCAAGACGGACG
>JAWKVL010000074.1:0-18320 GCA_041398065.1 Dongiaceae bacterium
CTCGAAAACTGAGTTTGTCCCTGACAGCTACGGGCACGGGCCTACCGGGCCGTTATCATCCCGCCTGCCTCATCCCCTGAAGGCTTGCGACAATGCCATGGAAGGAGTCGCCAGCCGGGCATTTCGCAGTCGCACAATAGGGTTACCCCATCCTGGTGTCAACGCGGCCACCCGTACTATCCTGGACACGGCAAGAAGCCGCTATTTGGCTAAGTTTCAAGGGACTAGGGGGCGTCTGGGCGCGGGCCATCCCGCACCTGCGCAAAGAACTGCCTGGGACAGCCGGGGCGCGGCGCGCCTGCAGGAGAATCCCCTTGATGTGTGCCAGATGGGGATATTTCCTTGTGGCAATGCAGCCTGCGGTAGTGAGCGGCGGGCAATAGGCTGTCCCTGGATCATGTGCCCGTTGGCGATGGGGGAGGTCATGCCGAATTTCTACACAGAGACCATTCAGAGGCATCCGAAATTCAACAGCGTCGAGAGGGTGTCGGACATCAACCTGCTCGAACCGAAGATGCGCGACCTGGTGCAGCAGATTGTGGCGGACGCAGCGGCGGCCGGTCAGCAGCTGATGGTGTTCGAGACCTATCGCAGCCCGGCCCGGCAAGAGGAGCTGTTCAGGCGGAAAGCCACGAAGCTCAGGAAGGTCGGCGTGCATCACTATGGGCTGGCGTGCGACATCGTCAAAGACATCGCCGGCGACCCGTCTTGGAAGGGCAGCTTCGATTTCCTCGGCCGACTCGCCAAGAGGCACGGGCTGATCTGGGGCGGCGATTGGGGCGAGCCGGACAAGCCCCACAAATTTGTGGATTCCGTCCATGTGCAGCGCTGCACGGTTGCACGGCAGGGGAGGCTGTTCAGGGGCACGTGGTACCCGGACGACGATTACGATCCCTACGAGGATCTCGACTAGGCGCCGATCTGGAGGTTTCCTCGACAAGCGGATTTGGCTACGTCTTGCCGACGCAGGAGGACCATGCGCTATCGCTTTGCCTTGTTCGATTTCGACGGCACGCTGGCCGACAGCATGAACTGGTTCCTCGGCATCTTCGACCAGGTGGCCGACCGCTTTGGCTACCGGCGGCTCAAGCCCGGAGACCGGGAACGGCTGCGCGGGCTCGAGACGCGCGCGATCCTGCAGGAGCTCGGCGTGCCGGTCTGGAAGCTGCCGCGGATCGCCAAGCACGCGCGCGACCTCGCCACGCGCGACATCGACAGCATCCGGCTGTTCCCCGGCGCGGCGGAGATGCTGGCCGACGTGCGCGCGCGCGGCGTCACGATCGCGGTCGTCAGCTCCAACGCGGAAGCGAATGTGCGGCGCGTGCTGGGGCCGGCGGCCGATCACGTGGCGCACCTCGCCTGCGGCGCCCGCCTGTTCGGCAAGGCATCGAAAGTGCGCGATGTGCTGCGTGCGGCCGGTGCGAATACAGGGCATACGGTCCTGGTCGGCGACGAAGCGCGCGACATCGACGCGGCGCGCGAAGCCGGCATCGCGAGCGCGGCGGTCGCCTGGGGCTATGCCGATCCCAACTTCCTGCGCACGCTCAAGCCGGACTTGTTCTTTGAGCGCATGGACGCGATCGCGCCGGCGCTTATCGGTTAGCGCCCGGCTTCCACAGAACGTCCTTGGCACGCTTGTCGTTCTCGTAGCGGGCGAGCACGAACAGATGATCGGAGAGGCGGTCGACGTAGCGGATGGCTGCGGAGTTGACCGGCTCGGTCTCGGCGAGGCGCGTCATTCAGTACCGTGTGACCCAGCTCGAGCGTCCATCGGACGTGTGAATACGGCGCAGCCCAATGTCCCTCAACGCTGCGTCGTTCAGCAAATCGACCGAGCCCCGACCCGATAGACCGCGCATCCATGCAGCTAGTCGCCGCCTTGCGCTCACGAGATAGCGTCGCCACGTCCGATGCTCGGCAACGGACACGAATCCGCATAGTGGCTTGAGTTCCGAAGTCCGATGTTCGGACGCGGCTGAAATGTCTTTCATGGCTCTCTCCAGCAGTTGCGATGCCAAGCAGGGAGCCTCAAACAGTCAGCGAAGTCCTTGGCGAGACTCTGAAAAGAACTTAAATGTTGGCCATGCCACGTTCAGGCGAGGCGGGTTTGATCCGGTTCGGGCATTTCACGCTGTCCCGGCATCAGCGGGAGTTGCGGGGCCCATCCGGAGAAGTGGCCTTGAGCAGCCGCGCCTTCGACCTTCTGCTGGTCTTGCTCGACAATCCGGGCCGCGTCGTAACGAAGGGAGAACTGCTCGATCGAGTCTGGCCAGGCGTCTTTGTCGAGGAAAATAATCTTCAGGTCCACATCTCGGCTCTGCGCAAGTTCCTGGGCCCTGGACTCATCACCACCATTCCCGGGCGGGGCTACAAATATGTCGGTGAGCCGCCTCAATCTGTTTGCGAGCCCGCGGCGCCGGAACACGCGCCGCCGACGGCAGGCCAGCGATATGAGCGGAGAATTCCGGCCGCGCCGACGCCGATGGTCGGACGCGAGGAGGACCTCGCGAACCTCCTTGCATTGATCGCGGCCGTGAGGGCAACGACGATCGTCGGCATGGGCGGCGTCGGGAAGACCCGGCTGGCGATCGAAGCGGCCAGCCGCAGCGAACAAGACTTCAAGGACGGCGCCTGCTTCGTCGATCTTTGTCCAGTACTTGAGAGCAGTCTGGTCGCAGCAACGGTGACCCATGCGCTCAACGCGCCGCTGACACTTGGAGAGGCGCCGATCGATGCGCTCTGCAGGCACCTTCGCTCGGCCGCGTGTCTGATCGTGCTCGACAATTGCGAGCGCGTGATCGAAGGCGTCGCGTCCGTGGTCAAGGCGATCCTCGGCAGCTCACCGGGCGTGAAAATACTGGCGACATCCAGGGAACCGCTCGGGCTGTCCGGCGAGACGCTCTTCCATCTTTCGCCGCTCGAATGTCCCGACTCCGCCGAGACGGATTCCTCGGCGATGAGCGGCATGGGGTCCGTCCAGCTTTTCATTGAACGCCTCCGTTCACTGGATCGCGCGTTCGTCGTCGATCCCGGCGGCCTCGCGTCGATCGCGGAAATATGCCGCCAGCTCGATGGCATTCCGCTCGCGCTCGAGATGGCCGCGGCGCGGGCGCCGGCGCTCGGGCTGGACGCGCTTTGCGCGGCATTGTCGACCGGGCTGCGCCTGCGCATGACGGGTGAGCGGACCGCCCAGCCGAGGCACCGAACCCTGAATGCCATGCTCGATTGGAGCGGCGGCCTGCTGGATGCGCAGGAGCAGGCTCTGCTGCACAGCCTGGCGGTCCTTCCGGGCAAGTTCGACCTTTCGGCGGCACACGCGGTCGCAGGCGAGCCCGGTTCGGAGCCGTGGGAGACGGCTGAGCGACTCGCTGCGCTGGTCCGAAAGTCGCTGGTGCTTGCGGATGAGACCGCCAGCCGACGTTTCCGACTGCTCGACACGGTGAAGGCCTACGCCCGGGAGAAGCTCGAAAAGTCCGACAAGGTCGCGATGGCAAGCGGGCGCCACGCCGAATGGACGGTCCGATCGCTGCAGTCGGGCCTGGACGCCTGGGAGCAGTCGGCAGAAGACGCCTGGCTCGAAGCGTTCGGCAGCGACCTCGACGATTGTCGTGCGGCATTGGGCTGGGCGGACAAGCACAGCGATGACGATTTCTATGTTCGTCTCGCAAGCGCGGCCTATCGACTATGGCTGGAAACCGGGAACGGCGCCGAAGGGCTGCAGCATGCGCGCGCGGCGCTGCATCGCCTGCCTGCAGCCGCTTCGTCCGCCGAGCAGGTTCTCGCGCGCATCGCCGTTGCCGAGTTGGCGGCCAACGCCGCGATGCATGCCTTGGCACTGGAGGCGATCGAACCCGCCATCGGGCTCTGCCGTACCGCCGGAGACAACCATTCGCTTGCCACGGCATTGCTGCGCGCCAGCTTCGCCCTGACCTGCCAGCGGCGCCACGAGGAGGCGTCTCACTACGCCAAGGAAGCCGCAACTCTCCTGCCGCGTCTCGATGCTCCTCGGCTCTCTGCGTGGGGAACGCTGGTGAGGGGCATGAATCTTTGCGCTCGCGGTGATCTCGCGGCCGGCATTCCCCTGTGCGAGTCCGCGGTGGCAATGCATCGCCTGATCGGAGAGGATCGCGCCTACCGCCGATCGCTGCTGTTCTTCGCGGAGGCCGCCTTCTGGTACGGCAATGCCCGCGCCGCCATCGCGTGCGGCGAGACCCTGGTCCAACTCTTGCGAAAGAAGGGCCTGGTTCGACATCTCGGTTTTGCGCTCTGCAATCTTGCGGCCTATCTGCTTACGGAGAATCGCGTCGCCGAAGCGAAGGAATGCCTCGGCGCCTCCTTCAAGGCCATCCTCCACGAAACGGCCAACTGGCCGTATTGCGCGATTCAGAACTACGCGTACCTGGCCGCGCTCGAAGGCAAACTCGAGCTGGCGGCGCACCTGCTTGGCTGTGCCGATCGCGGTTTTGACGAGGGGCCCGATCGACGACAGCAAACGGAGCAGGATATTCGCGACCGACTTGTGGAATTTCTGGACGGCAAGCTCGACGGCAAGGTCTTGGCGGAGCTGTCGCTTGGCGGGGCCGCCTGGAGCCTCGAAAAGGCGGAAGCTGCAATCGCCGCATCGTTTCCCGTCGATCGCGTGGAGGAGATCGCGCCGGTGCTTATCGGTTAGCGCCCGGCTTCCACAGAACGTCCTTGGCGCCCTTGTCGTTCTCGTAGCGGGCGAGCACGAACAAATGGTCGGAGAGGCGGTTGATGTAGCGGATGGCGGCGGGGTTGACCGGCTCGGTCTCGGCGAGGCGCGTCATGTCGCGCTCGGCGCGGCGGGCGATGGTGCGGGCGAGGTGCAGGTAGGCGGAAGCGGGGCTGCCGCCCGGCAGCACAAAGGAATTGAGCGGCGCCAGTTCCTCGTTCATGGCGTCGATCTCCTGCTCCAGGCGCGTGACCTGCGCGTCAGCGATGCGCAACCGCTCCTTGGCATTGTCGCCTGCACGATCGCTTTCCGGCGCGCACAGATCGGCGCCGAGATCGAACAGGTCGTTCTGGATGCGCGCCAGCGCCGCGTCCGCATCGCCGCTGGTGTGCAGGCGCGCCAGGCCGATCGCGGCATTGGCCTCGTCGATCGTGCCGTAGGCCTCGACGCGCAGATCATGCTTGGGCACGCGCTTGCCGGTGCCGAGGGCGGTCGTGCCCTTGTCGCCGCTCTTGGTATAGATGCGCGTCAGCCGCACCATGTCAGCGCGCGATGAGGTAGAGGACGAAACTGGCGATCGCCAGGCCCTGGAACATGACGCGCATGCGCATCAGCTTGTTGGAGTTGCGACGGTTGAAGTCGCCGCCCTTGCCCATGCCGAACACGCCGACGCCCAGCGTGATCAACGTCGCCGCCATGAAGAACGCGGTCAGGATGATGAAGAAAGTTGCCATGGCCCGGACTATATCGGCTTGCCAGCGGGCGGCACAGGGGTAAGTTTGACGCGCATATTTGTCGATCGCTCAACATCGGAATCATTGGGAGTACAACAGCATGCGACAGGTCGCATTGCGGAACGGGGTGCGCGTGCCGGCACTGGGGCTCGGCACATGGAAGATGGGGGAGGATGTGCGCCAGCGCGCGCAGGAGGTGCGGGCGCTTGCCACCGGCATCGACCTGGGCGCGACGCTGATTGACACGGCGGAGATGTATGCCAGCGGCCGCGCGGAAGAGATCGTGGCGGCGGCGATCAAGGGCCGGCGCGACAATGTCTATATCGTGAGCAAGGTGCTGCCGCAGAATGCCAGCCGCGCGGATACGGTGAAGGCGTGCGAGGCCTCGCTCAAGCGGCTCCGGACCGACCACATCGATCTCTATCTGCTGCACTGGCGCGGCTCGGTACCCTTCGCGGAAACCATGGCGGGGTTCGACGACCTGATGCAGGCCGGGAAGATCCTGGGCTTCGGGGTCTCCAATCTCGACCTGGCCGAACTGCAGGAATGGCTGGCGGTCAGCCGTGCCGACAAGACGCTCGCCAACCAGGTGATGTACAGCATCGACAACCGCGGGGTGGATTTCGACCTGCTGCCCTGGTGCCTGGAGAAGAAGATCGCGATCATGGCCTATTGCCCGCTGTCGCAGGGCGCCATCACCGGATCGTCGGCGGTCAAAAAGGTGGCGGACCGGCATCGCGCGACGCCGGCGCAGATCATGCTGGCCTGGGTGATGCGCCACGAGCACGTGATCGCGATCCCGAAATCCGCCAAGCCGGAGCGGGTTCGCGAGAATGTGAAGGCGGCGGAGATTGTGCTATCCGCCGAGGATCTGATGGACCTCGACAAGGCGTTCCCGCCGCCGCGCAAGGCCCAGCCGTTGGCGATGTCGTGAGGACAATACCGGCGATCTGCAGCGGTGCGAGCTCACGCTCGATTGCAATCGCGATGCTCTGCGATCGCTTGTGATGACCCGGTGCTTGCGACTCGTGGAACTCTTCGTCGCTGGCGCCCAAACATCGCGCGGTCGCGGGCTTTTATTCCTGGTCAATGCCTCAGAAGCCCACGCCTGCCGGGTCGGGGGAACGCTTCGAAGATGGCAAGCCAGAACGGCGCGTCAGGAATCCTGCCAATGTCCGCCAGATGCCGCGTCGACCATCGACCGAGACCGGCAGTGGCGACTGGTTGAAGGCAAGGAGATCGATGCCGCGTGCGAGCGCCCCTTGCACAATCAGCAGCCGCTCGACCGGCCGTGCTTGCGGTCCGAAGGCGACTACGCCGAAGGGCGACAACGCTGCCCACACGGACATGCTGTGCTGGCCGGCCGCGCTGTCGTTGCCTGACTGCTCCCACGGGTCTCGATTTTGATCGGATTGCATGGCGATGACTCCTCAGAGTGAACGGCTGGAATGCTACGATGACGCCGTGATCCGCCCGTGGCGCCGCCGCCAAGGCCTGCTTCCGCATCGTGAATGCAGCGTTGTCTCCACCGTGAAATCGTCGCTACATTCGCCGGGTCGGGCATTTGCCCGTTAGGGGAGCAGCTCCCGCTGCCTGGGTCGCACGTGCTGGTGGAACTCAATCTGCTGGGGCAATTCCGGCTTCGGTTGACTGGCGGCGGTGACATCGACCTGCCGAGCCACAAGGATCGGGCGTTGCTCGCGATCCTCGCCGCGCAGCCGGGAGTGCCCCAGTCCCGTGACAAACTGGCGGGCGTGTTGTGGAGTGATCGGGGTGATACGCAAGCGCGTGACAGCCTGAAGCATGCCTTGATGCACGTCAGGCAATCTCTCGCGAAGGTCGCGCCTGAGCCAATTGCGGCAGATCGCCAAACGATCACCCTGATGCCGGCGGCATTCTCGATCGACGTAGTTCGGTTCGAAGATCTACTGCGCGCCGGGACGCCGGAAGCATTGGAACAGGCGGCCGCGCTCTACACCGGCGACCTGTTGGACGGCATCGCCGTCAGGAATCCGGCATTCGAGGACTGGCTGCTGGCGGAACGGCAAAGGCTGCGCCGGCTGGCCGAAGAAGCGCTCACAAGATTGCTGTCGCCCGCGCTTCCGGCGCGCACGCGCGAGCGCGCCGCGCTTCAGCTGTCGGCGCTCGATCCTTTGCGCGATGCGCCGTGCCGCGCTCTGATGCTGATCCATGCGGATCGCGGCGAAACCGCCCAAGCGCTCAAGCTCTACGAGGCGCTCAGAAACCGCCTGCACGCCGAGCTTGGCATCAAGCCCGAAGGCGAGACAGCGCAGCTCTATGAATCCATCCGGCGCCGCCGCGATACGCCGTCACCGCCGCAGCCGGAGCCTTCGCCCGCGAGCCGACCTTCGATCGCCGTATTGCCGTTCGAGAACCTGAGCGGCGATCCCGAGCAGCGCTACTTCAGCGACGGCATCACCGAGGACGTCATCACGGAGCTGTCGCGCAACCATGGGCTCTTCGTCATCGCGCGCAATTCGTCGTTCCAGTATCGCGACCAGGCGAGCGATGTGAACCGTGTCGGGCGCGAACTCGGTGCGCACTATGTCGTCGAAGGCAGCATCCGCAGCATGGGTCCGCGCATCCGGATAGCGGTCCAGCTCATCGATGCGACCAGCGGCTCCCATCTCTGGGCAGAGCGCTTCGACCGCGACCTGGAGGCGTTGTTCGACATCCAGGACGAGGTGGTCCGCGCCATCGTCGCCACGATCTCTGGGGAGATCGAGGCAGCTGGAATCGAAAAAGCCCGTCGCAAGCGCACCGACAGTCTCGCGGCCTATGACTGCTTTCTGCGTGGCCTGGAGCACTTCAATCGCGGAGGGAGCGAGGACACGGTCCCTGGTCGCGATTTCTTTGCACGCGCCATCGAGATCGATCCTGGCTTTGCCCGAGCCCATGCCTTTCTGGCGTGGGCCCTGGTCGAGATCTTCTGGACCAAAATGTATAGCGATCGCGAAGGCGCTCAGGAGGCTCTGGCCACGGCGCTCCAAGCGGCGCAGCGTGCGGTCACGCTGGACAGCAATGATGCGCTTTGCCACTGGTCACTCGGTTTCGTCCACTTCGCGCGCAAGTCTCTTGACCTGGCTGCGCATCATTTCGATCTAGCGACAAAACTGAACCTCAATGATGCCGAAGGCACTGCTCGGTGCAGCGTCCTGAAAGTCTTCGCGGGCAAGCCGGAGGAATCCTTGCGGTCGATTGCAAGGGCGCGGATCCTCAACCCTCGTCAGCCAAACTATTGTTACGACGTGGAAGGCCTCGCGCTGTATCATCTGCGGCGTTATGAGGAAGCCATCAAGGCCTTTGAATGCATGACTGCCAAGCAGCCATACATTCATCGATATCATGCCGCTGCCTGTGCGCAAGCGGGACGCCTGGCGGAGGCAAGAGCCTCAGCTCAGCAATCACTGGCGCTGCAGCCAGACTTCTCGCTGCGCGTCTGGTCGGAATGGGAGCCATACGCGCATCATGCCGACCTCGAGCACATGCGCGAGGGCCTGCGCAAGGCTGGCCTGCCGGAATAAGCAAGGCGTGGACGCATGCCGTGTATGCATGGAACTGATGCTGGCAATTCCCGGCGCGCGACCTAGATTCTAGGTCATGCTGCGCCCATCACCCTGAGGAGGGCCAAGAATGTTCTCGTTCAAGAAGAAGCCCATGAACATCCCCACGGCCGCAGAGGCTTTGCCGGGCCGTTCCGCACCTTTGCCGACGGCCTCGACCCATTGGGTCAATGGCAATTCCATCAAGCCGCCGTTCCCCGCGGGGATGGAGACCGCGATCTTCGGGCTGGGCTGCTTCTGGGGCGCCGAGCGCAAGTTCTGGCAGCTGCCGGGGGTCCATGCGACCGCGGTCGGCTATGCCGGGGGCCCGACCCCCAACCCGACCTACCAGGAAGTGTGCAGCGGCATGACCGGCCACAACGAAGTGGTGCTGGTGGTGTTCGACCCGAAGAAGGTCGGCTACGAGACCCTGCTCAAGACTTTCTGGGAAAGCCACGACCCGACCCAAGGCATGCGCCAGGGCAACGATGTCGGCACGCAGTACCGCTCCGGCATCTATGTCAACTCGCCGGAGCAGAAGCGCTTGGCGCGACAGACCCGCGACGCCTATCAGGAGAAGCTGAACCAGGCCGGCCACGGGTCCATCACCACCGAGATCCTGGACGCGCCGCCCTTCTACTATGCCGAGGATTATCACCAGCAGTACCTGGCGAAAAATCCCAACGGCTATTGCGGCCTGGGCGGAACCGGCGTGAGCTGCCCGGTGGGTGCGGCTGAGGTTATGTGATCGTCTCGCTACGAGGCAATCGCATCTTGTGAAAGGACAGCGCGGCCTGGTTCCCTCCCCCGAGGCGGGGGAGGGTTAGGGTGGGGGCGACGGCGCCACCGCTCGACTCACTCTTCACCGGAAAGAACAACCCCCACCCCAGCCCTCCCCCAACTTGGGGGAAGGAGAACGATATATTGCTCCGCATCGAGGGGCGAGGGCGTGTGCCTGATCCAACGCACGCTTGAGTTTGCCGGACCGCTCGCGCAGGATCGCCGCGACGATCACTGTGGCGGGCGGTCATGGTACTCCTTGAAGACACTCGGACGAAAGCGGCGGCTGGCGGCGTCTACGGATTGCCGGCGCGCTGGTATTGGGAGCGCGCGATCTGGCAGGCAGAGCGGCGGCAGATCTTTGCGCGCGAGTGGCAGCTGGTCGGCCCGGCGAGCGACCTGCCCAAGCCCGGCGACTACGTGGCGGCTGAGGTCGCCGGCTACCGCTTCTTCGTGATCCGCGACCGCGACGGGACCTTGCGCGGGTTCCACAATGTCTGCCCGCACCGCGCCTCGCAGCTGCTCGAAGACGGCGCCGGCCATTGCGACCTGCTGCGCTGCCGCTATCACGGCTGGGTGTTCGACACCGCGGGCAATCTGCGCCGCGCGCCGGATTTCGGCGAGGCCGAGTGGTTCCGCAAGGAAGAGCACGGGCTGATGCCGATCCGGGTCGAGACCTGGCGAGGCCTTGTTTTTGTGAATCTTGACAAGAGTGCGCCGCCCCTGGCGGACGCTCTCGGCAGCCTGCCGGAGACGGTGAAGGAGTACCCGATCGAGAGCTTCACCAAGGTGCGGCAGGCCGAGTTCGAGATGCGGTGCAATTGGAAGAACTACACCGACAATTTCGTCGAGGGCTATCACATCCCGGGCATCCATCCGAGCTTTCATGCGGTGATCGATTTCTCCAAGTTCGAGACCACGCACGGCGATGCGCTGGTGATCATGACGGCGCCGCAGAAGGGCGGCTCGATCTATGGCGGGCTGTGGCTGTGGGGCTGGCCCAACTTCACGCTGTCGGTCTATCCCGGCGGCATGAACTGCTCGCGCATCGTGCCGATGAGCGAGAACCGCACGCGCCTTGTTTACAGCTTCTTCTTCCGCGACGTGAGCGATGCGGCGAAAGAGCAGAACGAGCGCACGATCGAAACCAACTGCGACATCGTGCGCGAGGATTTCGGCATCTGCGAGCGCTCGCAGGCCAATCTCGAAGCCGGCATCTTCCAGCGCGGCCCCCTGAGCCCGAAGCACGAGGCCGGCGTGCGCTACTTCCACGACCGCGTGCGCCAGGCGATGGCGCGGGAGGGGATCGTCGAAGGGGAGTGGCTGGGATGAATCCGTCAAGAGCGCCCCTTCTCCCCTCCCGGGGGAAGGGGGCGTTCTTATCGGAAGCACCGAAGCAACCCAAGAAAAACGGCGGCCCTTTGGGGGCCGCCGTTTGCGCGTCCGCGCGGTAGAAGGGGCTTACGCCTCCATCCACATGTCTTCGCAGAAATAGTACTCGGTCGGATGCGCGTGGTAGTTCTTCAGCTTCTTGCTGAAGGGCTGATAGCTGGCGCGCCACAGCGGCTGCACGATCGGCCCGTCCTCCTGCATGATCTTCTCGAGTTCGGCGACTACTTTCTTGCGCTCCTCGATGTCGATGATGCCTTCCGCCTTGGTCAGCAATTCATCGAACTTCGGGTTGGCGTAGTCGCTCTCGTTCCATGGCACGCCGGTGCGGTAGGCGAGGCCCAGCACCATGATGGCGAGCGGACGATGGGTCCAGGTGGTGAAGCCGAACGGCACCTTGGTCCAGACGTCCCAATACTGGGCGCCGGGCATGACGTTGAGCTTGACCTTGATGCCGGCCTCGGCCCACTGCTCGACCATCGCCTGGCAGGCCTGGGATTCCCAATCGGGGTCCTTCTTGCAATGCAGCTCGACCTCGATGCCGTCGGGATGGCCGGCGTCGGCCAGCAGCTTCTTGGCGGCCGCCACATCGCGCTTGAAGGGCGGCAGCTCGGCATAGTCCGGATGGACCGGGCAGACGTGATGATGCTCGCCCGGGGCGCCCAGATCGCGATAGGCGATCTTGAGGGTCTTCACCGGATCGACCGCCAGGCGCATGGCCTTGCGCACGCGCGGATCGTCGAACGGCTTCTCGCCGACCTTGGTGCGCGCCACCGCGGTCTGCGCCGTCGTGATCTGGTGGATCTCGATCTGCGGCAGCTTCTTGATCTGCTCGTAGATCTTGAGGTCGGCGTCATACAGGCCGTCGACCTGGTTGGAGGCGAGTGCGGCCAGCTTGGTCGCCTGATCGTCGCCGAGATCCACGAAGTGCAGCTCGTCGAGATAGCCGCCTTCCTTCCAGTAGGAGGCGCGGCGCTTCAAGCTGCACTTCTTGCCGACCTCGATCTCTGTCGGCTCGTAGGCGCCAGAGCCGATCGCGCCCACGCCCCACTTGCCGTCGTCCTTCGGATGCAGGATGAGGGCGGGATAGTGGAACAGGTTCTCCGGGATCGCGAGCTGAGAGGACTGGCCGTTCAGCTTGATCGTATGGTCGTCGACCTTCTCGATCGCGTTGGCGTCCCACAAGGCGGTCGTCATCTTCGCCGAGCCGTCCTCGTTCTTCTGGCCGCTGTCGACGTCCTTGAGCATGAAGCCCTTGAACAGGCCGAGCACCGAAGAGCCGACATTGGGATCGAGCCAGCGCGTGATGTTCCAGATCACGTGATCGGCCACCATCTCCTCGCCGTTCGACCACTTGATTCCCTTGCGGAGCGTGATGGTCCAGGTCTTGAGATCGTCGCTCGGCGACCATTTCTCGAGCAGGAACGGCACGGTGACGCCGTCCGGCTGGGTGCGGGTCAGGTATTCGTTGGCCTGCCGGCAGCAATTGGAATCGTAGATCCAGGAATAGGTCGCCGGATTGTCGAGCGCCGGCACGCGCATGCCGACGCGCAGGATGCCGCCCTTCTTCGGCGTTTCGGCGCGGGCCGCCTTGATCAGCGGCTCGCCCAGGATCTTGCCGGCGAGGCCGTAGGCGACCGGGGCCGACATGCCGAGCAAGGTGGCAGTGCGCAAGAACTCGCGCCGACCGAGTGCGCGCTGCTCGAGCGCGTCGACCAGACGCGGAATTGCGGAGTGATGGCGGTCCTTGCCGCCAGAGCCGGAACGCATGTGCATACCCTCCCTATTTGTGGTTGGTTGGTCCGCCGAGTTCGGCCGTTGGATGCCGTGCGACCGGGGTCCCTGGGCGACCGGATTTCGGCAGCATTTAACGCCGCGCTTTCTTTGCAGCGCAGCAATTTAGGCGATTATTGTTACGTTATCGGGTGAGGGGTAAAGCGTCAATCACGACACCCGATTAAACGGCAGCGACAATTCCCAGCGCCGCGCTAGCCGCAGGCGGCGGTAGGACCGCCCGCCGCCGTCGCTTGCAAGCGCCGCCGGTTGCGGTTGCGGATTTCTCATGAGGATTGCGGCCTTCCCAGGCAATAGAGTCGCGGCCCGGGGAGATCCAAGAATGTCAGCCTATCATCACAGCAACGTCGACCGGCCGAGCTTGCGGCGCTACCGGCTGGAGCGCATCCGCGGCGAATTGCGCCGGCGCGACTATGGCGGCGCGCTGCTGCTCGATCCGTGCAACATCCGGCACGCGACCGACATTCCCAACATGCAGGTCTGGGCCCTGCACAACAAGTGCCGCTACGTCTATGTGGCGACCGAGGGTCCGGTCATCCTGTTCGACTATAGCTCCGCCAAGCATCTGAGCGCCGGCGACGATCTGCTCACGGAAACTCGCACCGCCTTTCCGCATACCTATTTCACCAATGGCGGCCGGCATCCCGAGTTCCTGGGCAACTTCGCCAAGGAGATCGCCGACCTGGTGCGTCAGCATGGCGGCGGCAACCGGCGCCTCGCGGTCGATAAGCTCGATCCGCCAGGCACTCATGCGCTGGAGAAGGAAGGCGTCACCATCACCGACGGCGAAGAGGTGATGGAATGGGCGCGCTGCATCAAGAACGCCGACGAGATTCTCGCCATGAAGGAGGCGATCGCCGCCTGCGAAGCGGGGATCGAGGCGATGTGGCGCGCGCTCAAGCCCGGCATGACCGAGAACGAGGTGTGGGCGCATCTGCACGCCACCAACATCGCGCGCGGCGGCGAGTGGATCGAGTGCCGGCTGCTGACCTCCGGCGAGCGCACCAATCCGTGGTTCCAGGAATGCTCCGACCGGGTGATCCGGAACGGCGACATCGTCGCCTTCGATACCGACTTGATCGGCCCCAACGGCTACTGCGCCGACATCAGCCGCAGCTGGATCGCCGGCGACGCGCGCCCGACCAACGAGCAGCAGCGGCTCTACGGTGTCGCGCTCGACAACCTTCAGCATAATCTCGGCCTGGTGAAAGCGGGGCTTTCCTTGCGCGAGTTCACCGAGAAGAGCTTCCCCCTGCCCGAGGCGTTCGTGGCGCGGCGCTATTCCTGCATCATGCACGGCGTGGGTCTCGCCGACGAATATCCGTTCGCGGTCTATCCGCACGATTGGCAGCGCTGGGGCTTCGACGGCGAACTCATGGCCGGCATGACGATCTGCGTCGAAGCGCTGATCGGCGCCGTCGGCGGCAAGGAATGCGTCAAGCTCGAGCAACAGGTGCTGGTGACGGACACCGGCTACGAGCTGCTGAGCCACGCGCCGCTGGGGTTGAAGCCGGAGTATTAGGGCCGGGACGCCTTCCCCCCTCGCGGGGGAAGGATGCGTAGCCTTAGCGAGCGATAGCGAGCTTAGGCGGAGCTGGATGAGGGGGCCGCGCCGTCAGGCGCACAGCGCGCGAGCGCTTCCGTGATGGTCTGATAGACACCATCCTCATTTGTTAGGACATCGTTGTTCCACAGGCGCAGCACGCGAAAGCCTCTCGACCGCAGATAAGCATCGCGCTCCTTGTCGGCTTCGGACTCGGAGTGCTGCCCGCCATCGGCTTCGACGACCAGTCGAGCCTCAAAACAGACGAAGTCGACGATGTGGTGATCAATCGGCTGCTGCCGGCGAAAGCGCCATCCCGACAGCCGCCGATTGCGCAACAGCCGCCACAAGGCGCGCTCGGCGTCCGTCATGTCTTTGCGGAGCCTGCGTGCGTTGTCGAGCGACCTCAGCAACGTCTTTGCCATGCGCTCAAAGATATCGCTTGTCTTCCGACGGGGGAACAGCGCTTGCGCGCTACGCGCCTCTCTGCGAATGCGGACGTTCGTCCGCAGGCGGCGCGACCCCCTCATCCAGCTCCGCCTAAGCTCGCTGAGGCTCGCTAAGGCTGCGCATCCTTCCCCCGCGAGGGGGGAAGGGTTAAGGGGGGAAGGGGCTTTTCTACGGCCGCTGCGACTCCGCGCTGAGGCCCCAGAGCTTGATCAGGGTTTGGCGGCCGCGGATGCGGTGGGCGCCGAGGTCGCGGAAGCTTTCGATGGCTTCGATGCCGCTCTCGGCGATGGCGCGCTGGATGATGTCGTCGCTGGCGACGACGGCGGTGCGCACCAGGCGGCTCAGCTGCTCGATGCGGCTCGCGATGTTGACGGTGTCGCCGACCACGGTCAGCTCGAAGCGCTGCTCGGTCCCGACGTCGCCTAATGTCGCGTTGCCGAAATGCAGGCCGAACCCGACGCGGATGCGGCGCTCGCCCTTGCCGTCGCGCTGCTGGTTCCAGCGGTTGATCTCGCGCAGCATCTGGCGGGTGGCGGCGATCGCGTTGGTGGCGTCCATCGCGCCGGGTGTGGGCGTGCCGAAGGTCGCCATCACGCCATCGCCGATATATTTATCGAGCGTGCCGCCGTGGTTGAAGACCGCGTCCTCGACAATGGCGTGGAACTCGCGCAGCAGGGCGATCAGCTGCTCGCCCGACAGGGCGGCGGTCATCTCCGTATAGTCGTAGAGATCGGCGAACAGGACAGCCACCGGCTGGTTGCGCGCGGTGCCGATGCGCCCGCCAGCCTGCATCAGCTCCTCGACCATGTTGGGTGAGAAATGGCGCGTCAGCTGCGCGCGCTGGCGCTCGGCGTTGGCGAGCTGGGTCTCGAAGCGCTTGCGCTCGGAGAGATCGCGCATGATGCAGGTGAAGAGCCGGCCCTTGGCGACCGGCACCTCGGCGATCGAGGCCTCGATCGGGATGTGGGCGCCGTCGGCGCGCAGCGCCTCGACCTCGATCAGGCGGTTGAAGATCTCGGATTGGCCGGTCTGCAGGTAGCGGCGCATCTCCGATTCGTAGAGCGGCCGGTAGATCGGCGGCAGCAGCAGCCGGGTGATCAGCTTGCCCACCGCCTCGTTGCGCGGATAGCCGAAGGCGCGGCTCGCCGCCTCGTTGAAGCCGGTGATGCGGCCGACCGTGTCGAAAGTGCAGATCGCGTCGAAGGCGGTGTCGAGGATGGCGCGCAGCCGCTTCTCGCCGGCGCGCAGCTCGTTCTCCACGCTCTTGCGGTCGGTGATGTCGCGCAGCGAGCCGACCAGGCGGGTGGCGGCGCCGTGCTCGTAGACGATCAGGCCGCGGATCACCACCCAGCGTTCCCGGCCCGCGGGCGCGCGCAGGCGCGCCTCGAACTCGAACTTGCGGCGGCGCTCTGCCACGCAATGCGCGAGATACTTGCGCCAGACCACGGCGTCCTTCGGCTTCAATTGCCGGGCGAAGGCCTTGGGCGAGGCGAGGGTGCCTTCCGGCAGGCCGAGAATCTCGTAGAGCCGCGGCGAGAAATAGGTGCGGTCCTCCGTCAGGTGCCAGTCCCACAGGCCGTCATTGGCGCCGCGCGCGGCCAGTTCATAGCGCTCGCGGCTGTTGCGCAGCGCCTCGTCGGTGGCGGCGCGCTCGATCGCGCCGGCGATCAAGGCGGCAGCGGTCTTCAGCACGTCGATCTCGAGCGGGTGCCAGACCCGTTCCTCCTGGCAATCGTCGAGGCCAAGGAAGCCCCAGGCGCCGGAGCGCAGCATGACCGGCACCGAGATGAAGCTCTGCGTGCCGTGCTCGAGGAAGGTCTTGCGGGTTTCGCCGGTCACCTCGTGCAGCGTGGCCTGGACCGTCTCGCCGCGCTGGCGCGCCGACAGCCATTCCTGCAGCTGGCCGCCCTCGCTCTCCACCAGGGCCATGTTCTGGTAGCGCGGATCCTCGCTCAGGCGCTGATAGCCGGGCTCCGCCCAGTCGTAGCGGCAGCTCTCCACCAGCTGGCCGTCCGGCCCCTTGTGGATCTCGAACAGGGTGACGCGGCTGACGTCGGTGGCGCGGCCGAGCCGGTTCAGCAGCTCCTGGATGCCGATGCGCCAGTCCTCCGCCCCCACGATCTGGGCGGCGGCGTAGGAGATGGCGTCCAGCATGGCGGTGCGGCGCGCCAGCTCCGCCGACGCCTCGGCATCGGCCATCGGGGCCGCCGCCGGTCCCTCGACCGGCCCTTCGGCTGTCCGCCTGATATCGACCGCCTTGCCCGTCAAAGACCGCCGTCCCGACTCACTGCATCTCCCCGCTCCGATCTGATCATACAAGGCCCAGAGTGAACGATCTATGAGCGTGCGCACACGGGAAGAGGGCGGGGTGTTCGCCCGCGGGCGCATGAAACCGTCTCGACTCCCGCGCTGGAAAGCGGCCAGAGTCGATGTGGCTTGCGGTCCTAGCTACCGGTTTGGGCCGTCAGGGGAGGGATCAGGCAATGAGAATCGACGGCGCCTGCCATTGCGGCTTCATCACGTATGAGGCCGAGATCGATCCGGCGAAGGTCATCATCTGCCACTGCACCGACTGCCAAATGCTGACCGGCACCGCGTTCCGCACCGTCGCGATGACCCGGGAGGGGACGTTCAGGCTGCTGTCCGGCAAGCTCAAATATTATGTGAAGACCGCCGAGAGCGGCACCAAGCGCCAGCAGTCGTTCTGCCCCGAATGCGGCACGCCGATCTTCTCGACCACCGAAAGCGACGGCCCGAAGGTGCACGCCATCCGCATCGGCTCGATCCGCCAGCGCGCCCTGCTCGTCCCCGGCGTGCAGTTCTGGTGCCGCTCCGCGCAGCGCTGGCTGAGCGACCTGGCGTCGATCCCGAAGATCGAAACGCAGCCCGGGTTCACGGAGAGGGGCGGGGTGGCGTGAGGGCGAGTGTTGGAACTGCGCTCCGACCCCGATTTCTACCTTTGGTCCTAGGGCATCGCGGCTTGGAGCTGATGCAGCTTCCCCACATACCGGTCATCCAGCCATATCTCGACGGCCGAGGTTGACGGATGCTGCGCAAGAAAGTCCTGCACTCTTCCAAAGACATCGTTGTCGTGGGACCCCTCGATTGTCCGCCGGGCATTGACGCGCCCCATTCGATCGAGGACGTAGCACCAATATTGCTTCATAGCGCTTCCTGCTCGTTTCGCATGGCATGACCCAGCGTCCAATATCTCAAGGGGAAGGCTGCCCCGGCATCCCCCAAACGGGGGAAACGAGGTCGACAGGGGGGCATCGATGAGTGATGCCGGTCACACCCGGCGCAGCGGCGAAACGGCCTGCAACACTTTCAGGCTGTTATAGGGTCACCCCTTGCTGCGCTCTGATCCCGATTTC
>JAWKVL010000075.1:0-17609 GCA_041398065.1 Dongiaceae bacterium
AGCGGCGGCCGGCCGCCGGAACGCGCGATGATGCGCGCACCCATGCGCGACAGCGGCTCCGATACGCGCGCCATCGGGCGCGAGCGCAACGAGGCATCACCGGTAAAGAAGGTGACGAAGTCATACGGCGCGACCAGGCCCATAAGCAGGCGCGTGCCGGTGCCGGCATTGCCGAGATCCAGCACCTCCGGCGCCTCGCGCAACCCGCCGACGCCGCGGCCTCGCGCGCGCCATACACCGTCCGCGCCGCGCTCAGCTTCGCCGCCCAGCAGGCGCATGGCGGCGGCGGTGCGCAGTACATCCTCGCCTTCCAGCAAGCCATGGATCTCGGTCTCGCCCACCGCCAGCGCACCCAGCATCAGCGAGCGGTGCGAGATCGACTTGTCGCCGGGCACGCGCGCCGTCCCTTTGAGGGGCATGGCTTTGCGTGAGGCCAGGGGTTGAGGAGCGGTGAGCGTGGACACAGCGGCCGGGCTTTCGAACTGGATCGCGCGTGGCTTTAGCACAGGCCGGCCGCACCGCGCCAACCCTCAAAAAATGGTCGCCAAACGATCATCGTCACAACAGCTGTCGAGCCCGGTTGACAGTGCGGGCCGAGCATGGCAATGGGGCCACGACTTCATGACAACCGGCCGGCCGGTCAGAGACCCGGGGTCCCGGCCCCAAGGAGCGAGCGACGTGAGCAAACCGGAATGGGGCACCAAGCGTACCTGCCAGAGCTGTGGCGCGCATTTCTACGATATGCGCAAAGACACCATCATCTGCCCGAAGTGCGGCACGACCTATGACCCCGAGGCGGTGCTGAAGTCGCGCCGCGGCCGGGTGGTGGAGAAGCTGACGCCGGTCAAGCCGGTGGAGCCTGAGGCGCCGGAGCCCGAGGAAGAGACGGAGTCCGAAGATATGGGCACGGAGGAGGAAGAGGTCATCGAGGACACCTCCGAGCTGGGCGAGGACGAGGAGGACATGTCTGAGGTCATTGAGGGCGTCGACGACGAAAAGGACCGTTAAGCCTTTCGCAGCCGATCTCGTGCCATCTCCGGCGGGCAATTATTCCGCTTGAATTTAAGAGGGCTGCTGCTTAGCTTCTGCCCCGATTTCGGACCCCCTGCCCCAGCCGGCGGTCCATGAAAAGCTTCGGGCCCATAGCTCAGCTGGGAGAGCGCCACAATGGCATTGTGGAGGTCAGCGGTTCGATCCCGCTTGGGTCCACCAAATGAAAGCCCCCGCAGCGAACGCATCGCGCGGGGGTTTTGTTTTGCGCTGGTCGAAGGCTACAGAGCGCGAACGGTGTGGAGGAAGCCTTCGACTTCCTTCTTCAGACGCTCGCCATTCCTGGCGAGTTCCGAGGACGCCGACAGCACCTGGGTCGAGCCGGCGCTGGTCTGCTGCGAAGCCTGAGTCACGCCGACGATGTTCGACGAGACCTCCGCCGTTCCGGTGGAGGCTTCCTGAACGTTGCGCGAGATCTCCTGGGTGGCGGCGCCCTGCTCTTCCACTGCCGAGGCGATCGCCGTGGAAATCTCGTTCACTCGGTTGATGGTCGTCGTGATGGCCTGGATCGCTTCGGCCGAAGTCGTCGTCGAATCCTGGATCGCCTTGATCTGGGCGCCGATCTCCTCGGTCGCTTTCGCGGTCTGGGTGGCGAGGTTCTTCACTTCGGACGCGACCACGGCAAAACCCTTGCCCGCTTCGCCGGCACGCGCCGCTTCGATGGTGGCGTTCAGAGCCAGCAGGTTGGTCTGGCTGGCGATCTCGTTGATCAGGGTCACGACATCGCCGATCTTCTGCGCCGCCTCGGAGAGGCCGTTGACCTTGGCGTTGGTGTCATTCGCTTGCGTCACGGCCGCGCCGACGATGCGGGTCGATTCGGTCACCTGGTTGCCGATTTCGCGGATCGATGACGTGAGTTCCTCGGTCGCGGATGCCACCGTCTGGACATTCTGCGAGGTCTGCTCGGACGCCGCCGCAACCGCATTCGATTGGCGAGCCGTCTCTTCCGCACTGGAGGACAAGGATTCCGCGGTGGATTGCAGTTCCGTCGCCGCAGCGCTGACCGAGCCGACCACTTCCGTGATCATCCGATCGAAGTCTGCGACGGCCGCTTCCATTTTCTTGCCGCGTTCGATCTGTCGCTGCTGCTCCGCTTCCTGCAAAGCGCGCAGCCGCTCTGCCTCGATCAGGCCTTCCTTGAAGATCTGCACGGACTTCGCCATCTCGCCGATTTCGTCGCGATTGTCACGGGCAGGAACCTCAATGGTCCGGTCGCCTTCGCCCAGCGCCTTCATCACACCGGTCATCACTATGACGGGCCTGGCGATGCCGGACGATATGAGCAGCGAGATTGCAATGCCGACAGCCAACCCGGCAACCGCCACCACCAGAATCGTGATCTCGGTAACGTCGATCGTTCGCGTGAGGGCGGCGTGAAGCGACTCTTCCTCCTTGTCGATCGCGTCCTTGAGCTCGTTAAGCATGGAATCGGCTTCGGCGCCGGTCCTGGTCATTTCCTTGTCGATCACTTCCTGAAGACCCTTGTGGTCCTCGACCGCTTTCTCAGCCGCGTCGTGGTATGACTTGGCCAAAGTCGCCATCTCTTCGAACATCGGGCGCAGGTCGGTGCCCTGCGTCACCTTGTCGAGACCGGACAGCGCCTGCTCGAGCTCGGTGAAGGAATCCTCGAACTTCGCCAGCGCCTCGTCCTTGTCCAGACCGAGAATGGTAGCGAGTGCCCCTTGACCGCGTGCCAGTGCGAGCTCCGCGGTGCGTGCGATAATCAGGGCGTTGGAGTTTCCCTCGCTGGCCGAGTTCTTGCTCAATTGCTCCGCATCGGCGGCCAACTTCACGCCATCGACATCGATGACCTTGTCAACCAGCGCCGATTGCGCCTGCGCGAGCTCGGCCACCTTCTTGAACTCGGCTTGAAATGCGGAGATCTTGTCCTCAATCTCGGCAATGTCCTTGGCCTCGTCATCATTCCTTGCGAGCCCTTTCGCCTGGGAAATGTCGTCGATCATTCCCTTGGTCTGCTCGTCGACCTTGGACAAGATCGTGGAATCCTCGCTCAGCAAGAAATCCTTGGCTTCGCCATTCAAGGTTGCGAAATCACCAACTAGCGTCTTGGTGAAGCTGCCAAGACGAGATGCGTCGGAATATTCATCGAAGTCGTCCGACACATTGCTGAAACTGAAGTAGGAGAGGCCACCGACGATGGCGAGCGCCATCAAAATCAGGCCCGAGCCGCCGAGTATTTTGGTGCGGACTCTTACATTGCCGAGGAATGTTCTGTTTTGGGCGGAACTCATCGTGGTCATGTTCACAACCTCAAGATAGCCTACATCGATTCCAGCAGGAATCGGCTGTTGAGCGATTGCACGGGTCTGGCGTTTGCCGGAAAGAGCTCGGCGAACTGCCGAATCTGACCACTGGACGCCTCGATCGGATCCTTGAAGACCGTCCAAAGCACACCTTCGGAGCAGGGCGGCGTCGTGAGCGATCCCTTGTAGCGGAAGTATTTGCGCTCGGCGGGCAATAGAGCAGCTGGATCAACAAGTGCATCGATCTGCTGAGGCTCGCCCACCTCGCGAGGCATTGCGGACCAGATCGGTGCAAGTGCCGCATTCTCCTGGCCTTCGCGGATGAAGACGCCGAGGACCGCCAACTGCCCTTCAGAGGACTTGTGCACAAAGTGCAGCTCTAGCTCGAAGGCACGGCCTGACAGCAGGTGTTCGCTGGGATGATGAAAGTGAAACTGTGCGAGCTCGAACGGTAGGCCTGAGATCAGCGTGCGGCTGCCCGAAGCACAATTCACTTGAACCGTATGACCGTTGTTGAGGATCGTCAGAGGCATTTGCTTGAAAGCGGGCTCGACCAAGCCGGTCTCAGCGCGGACCGTGCCTTTCAAATCGATCGGTGTCTGCTCCATGCCGAGCGAACAGACTTTGAAATCGGCTGAAAGCTCGCCCCAGTTCTTTGGTCCCGCTTCGCCGTCATAGGCCCAATGCGTGGCGCCATGGGCGCCCGCCTTCTGCTCGTCCGCAACTGCGCGGCAGATGGGACAGGCCAGCGTCGTCGCACCGCCGGCAAGGATCAACAATGCGCGCCGGCGTTCAATCTCGTACTTCCTGAGCATCCTGATCTCCGGTCCCATTGAAGTCTGCTGGGATGCCCAGCGAGAGACAGGACGGTATGGGATCAGGGGTGAATAAACCATTTATGCTTTACATATTCATTGGTATGGATACAAATATTCCTTAGATAGATCGAAAGAATTACTTCTTGATAGGACAATATTGGATGAAGAAACAAGCGATAGGAGCGTAGGCCATGGCACCAGTCCTTAAGTCTTACCGGCGCAGTCTATCCATCAAGGCCAATGCGGCGCATTTCGTGCCGCCAGATCTCTGAACAATCATCAGCCGTGCAACGAGTCATTGACCGAATTCGGCAGTTCGGCACGGTGTTCCGCACGATCTCAGGGCGCGAGGCGGAAGATCGACTGCGCCCGGTTCAGGTCCAACAGAATCGTGGTCACCGAGCTTTCGTGGCTCCAACCCGATTCGCTGATCTGTACGATCGCGCCGCGAAAGTCCGCCCCAAGTAGCCGTGCCAGCGTGCGCAACGTGCTGTTGGTGAGCGAGAACAGCTCGGCGCCGGTGGGATTGAAATCCACGCGCAGCCGATGGGCGATCCGGGTCCATCGCGCATCCGGCAGGCTGTGGTCCACGAACAGCAGCGTATCCACCGTCAAGTCCGAGACGCGAATTCCCCTGGCTTCCATGTCGGCATGAGTGAACTCGATGGTTGGCGAGCCGAACGCCGCTAAGACATCGCTGCGCGCGTCGCTGAGCCTGCTAATCGACCGGGTCGCGGTCTCGATCATGAAGGCCTGCCCGCCCAGTTCGCGCGGCTCGTACCAGATGCGAAGGTCCCGGGGTCTGCCGTCGTCCGTGGGCGCGAGCGTCAAGGTGACATGGGGTGCGGGCGTTGTCTGGACGTCGATGGCCGCGATCGCGGGGAGCGTCTGCCTGCTCTGCGCGCATTCCTGGCGCACGAGATCGGTCGATTCATTGACCGCACAGAATCCGTCGCCGAGACGTGTCTCGTCGAGGGTCAGCCCGTAGATCTGAAGGCCGTCGCTCTCCGCCGCTTCGGCAGCGACGGCGGAAGGGAGGCAGCCCAGACAAGCGACAAGGCCGAGCGTCGGCAGCAGCTTGCCGCGGCGCATTGGCGTGATCATCGCCCCACCCCCTGCTCTGTCCGCGCGCATCGATCAACAATAGAGGCCGCGCCAGCGGCGGGCAACGTCGGGGTGCCGCATAAACCGTGGCGCGCGCGCCGATGGTCGGCGCGCTGCCCGGGCCGTCAGCCGGCGCGGACGTTTTCCAGGAACCGGCCGACCTCGCGGTTCATCAGTTCCGCCTGTTGTGACAGCTCCGATGCCGAGTCCAATAGACCACCGGCCATGCGGCCGGTCTCGTCGACGGACTTCGATACCGCTGAGACGTTCTCCGATACGGCATGGGCGCCGCCGGCGGCTTGTTGAACGCTGCGGGCGATTTCCTGGGTCGCCGCGCCCTGCTCCTCGACCGCGGCGGAGATGGTGGCGGCGATCTGATCGATGCGCCCGATCGTTTCGGTAATCGCCTTGATGGCGCCGACTGCCTCACCCGTCGCCGTCTGCATCCCGGCGATCTGTGTCGAGATATCTTCGGTCGCTTTCGCCGTCTGGTTGGCGAGATTCTTGACCTCGGAAGCGACGACCGCGAAGCCTTTGCCCGCTTCACCCGCGCGCGCGGCTTCGATGGTCGCGTTCAGCGCCAGCAGATTGGTCTGGCTGGCGATGTCGCTGATCAGCTTGACCACCTCGCCGATGCGCTGGCTGGCTTCCGAGAGGGCGCCAACGGTCTGATCGGTCCGCTTCGCCTCTTGCACGGCGTGCGTGGTGATGCTGGCCGAGTTTGCAACCTGCTGGCTGATCTCGCGGATCGAGGCGGATAGTTCTTCGGTGGCGGCAGCCACCGACTGGGTGTTGTTGAAGGCAATCTCGGCGGCGCCGGACATTGCACCCGCCCGCGCGCTGGTGTCCTGAGTCGTATGCGCCATGGTCTCGGCCGATGCCCTCATCTCGGTCGAAGCCGAAGAAACTTGCGAGACGACGCCGCGAACCGTGTTTTCGAACGAGTCGGCCAGAGCCAGCATCGCCTGCCGCTTGTCTTCGGCCGCGCGCTTCTCCTGTTGCGCCCGCTCGGCGGCGAGCCGGTCCATCTCCAATGCGTTCTGCTTGAACACAGCGAGGGCGCGCGCCAAGTCGCCGATCTCGCTCTTCAGGTCGGTGTTTTCGACCGCGATGGACTTGTCGCCCTCTGCCAATCGCACCATGTTGCCGGTGGCGTTTGCGAGGGAGCCCGTGATCGAGCGTGCGATCATCACCGACGCGCCGCCGACCAAGGCGACGACGCCGAGTAGAATTCCACCCTGCACCATGATGATGCGCCAGAAGATCGCGTTGACGTCGTCGACATAGATGCCGGAGCCGATCACCCAGCCCCAGGGCGCGAAACCTTTGACATAGGAGATCTTCGCCACGGGATTTTCGCTGCCCGGCTTCGGCCACATGTAGTCGACAAAGCCGGCGCCGTCGCGCTTCACCGTTTCGACAAATTCCACGAACAGATGCTTGCCGTTCGAGTCGGTCATATCCGACAGATCCTTGCCCACCAGATCCGCTTTGATCGGATGCATCACCATCCGCGGCGTCATGTCGTTGACCCAGAAATACTCCTGGCCGCCGTACCGCAGGCTGCCGAGCTCCGCCAGCGCCGCCTTTTGAGCGTCAGCCTCGGCGAGGGTGCCGGTCTGAACCTGCTGGTAGTAGGTTGCGACGATGCCGTAGGCAACTTCGACCACATGCTGAGTCTTGACCTCGCGGTCCTGCATCAGCATGTCGCGCGAGCGCCAGGCATCGACTGCACCGACCAGCAGCGTGCCGATGATCGAAAGCACGACCACCAGCGCCATACGCCGACCGATCCTGAGATTTCCGAGACGCATTATCTGCCTCCAACAGCGTATTCGTCGCCAAGCTACGTGGCGCGCCTTAACAGCCGATTTAAGATTCGGGCCGTTGGGAGATGGATCAAAGCAGCGACAATATGCCGCCCAGATCAAGACGCGATGAGCATAAGCAAACATTATGTCGACCGGCGCGTCGTCCGTCGAGAAACGCGGCAGAATCACCCGTTCGTGCTCTGATCGCTGCCGCGCATCGGGAACGACAGCCGCCACCGCGATAGTCGGGAGAAGTGCTACCAGTTGCGCGAGGTCCGGCGACCGCGACGCCTGTTATTCCATAGGACCTAGCGCCTGCTATTTCAAAAGACATAGGACGCGGCGATCTCGCGAGCATAGCGGGACAGATAGACTCCGCTCTTCGCAACTTCGCGCGGCGGCTGCCCGATTGCCGGTTCCATTCGGCAGGCCAGCCCGCTGGGCAAACTGTCGCGCTGTCCGCCGGCATGCTACCAACCGGTCCATGGAGTCCGACTGGCAGCGCATTGAAACACCGCGGCTCGTCCTGCGCGCCTTGCACGCGCCCGCGCTGGCGGCGCTGTCCGCCGGCGACCGGTTGGAGGCATCGCGCCTGGCCGGTTGCGATCTCGGCGATTTCCCCGATGAGGAACGCGCGATTGCCGCCATCCGGTTGAAGGATGTGGAGGCCGATCCAAGCTACCTGCCGTGGTCGCTGCGAGCGGTCACGCTGAAGCCCGGTGGCGCCTTCGTCGGGCATTTCAACTTCCACGCCAAGCCCGGAGCGGACTATCTGAAGGAACTGGCGCCCGGCGCCGTGGAACTGGGCTATTTCATAATGCCGGCCCACCGCCGCCAGGGCCTCGCCACGGAAGCGGCGCGCGCCATGATGGATTGGGCGCGCCAGGCTCATGGCGTCAGGCGATTTGTGGTGTCGATCAGCCTAACCAATGAGCCTTCGGTAGCAATGGCGCGCAAGCTAGGCTTTGCCAGGATCGGCAGCCATATCGACGAGCTGGACGGCTACGAAGACATCCTGGCGCTGGGCTGACCCACGCCGGGCTTCCGGACCGGGTTCCAGCCGGGCTTGAATTCGTTAATTTCCTACCTACATTCTAGGGCATGGCCGCAAGGCGGGTGATCCGCCGATTTGGACCATCGGCCGCTGTGCCATGGCGGGCAGCGGACGGATCTGGTGGCTCGCTCATGCTGGAGGAGCTTGGAAGAAGATGTCGCGCTTGTCCCTGTTCAACAGCCCCCTGCTTCTGGGCTTCGATCATTTCGAACGGACCCTGGACCGCATCGCGAAGGCCGGTGCGGAAGGTTACCCGCCGTACAACATCGAGCAGGTCGGCGAGGACCGCTTGCGCATCACGCTGGCGGTGGCCGGCTTCGGCCTGGACGACCTCGAGATCCAGATCGAAGACAACCAACTCACCATCAAGGGGCGGCAAAAGGACGATCCGGACCGCGTCTATCTCTATCGCGGAATTGCCGCCCGGCAGTTCCAGCGGAGCTTCGTGCTGGCCGAAGGAATCCAGGTGACCGCCGCGACACTGGATAACGGGTTGCTATCGGTCGATTTGCAGCGGCCCAAGGCTGTCAGCCAAGTGCGGACCGTCCCGATCCGCGGCGCCAGCGGCGAGAAGAGCCCCAAGCGCGTGACCGTAGATGCGCCAGGGACGTGAGAGCGCAAGGAATCGACGCGCCGCCAAGCGGGCATCGAATCCTAAGGTGATGGAGTTGAACATGACGGAACTCGAACGCATTCGTGCCTTGACCCCGCAGGATCTGTTGATGCTGGGCATCAAGGACATGGCCTATGTCAAAGACGTCGAAATCGACGGCGCCACCGCCGTTGCATTGTTCGCCGCCAATGGCCAGCAGATCGCAGTGATGGAAGACCGGCAAACTGCCGTTGCCGCCGCCTGGCAGAACGGTCTCGCGCCGATGACGCTGCACTGAGCACGCACCTCAAGCTGAATGGCCATTCAGTACTCTTAATGGTTTCCTAACTACGTTCACCGCAGCCTATGGCCCTCCCGGCGGATGGTTCCGCCGCCGATTGCGGGCATCGCGTGGACATACAGACCCTGAAAGAGATCGTGACGGCACACCGTGCCTGGCTGCGCAATGAGCGCGGCGGCCGGCGCGCCGATCTGTCCTTGAAGGTGCTGCGCGACCTCAATCTGCGCGGGCTCAACCTGCCGAAGGCCAAGCTCACCGGGATCCAGCTCATCAACTGCGACCTTTCGGGCGCCAATCTCCGCGAGTGCGATCTGTTCGCGGCCAACCTCGCCGGCAGCCGGTTCATCGGGGCGGATTGCCGCGATTGCGATTTTCGCGGCGCGCATCTGCAGGGCGCTGACTTCTCGGAAGCCAAGCTGAGCGGCACCGATTTCCGCGAGGGCTCCTTGCTGGTTTCGAGCGGCGGCAATGTCGAGCCGCCGAAGCGGGAAGCCTGGAGCCCCGACAAGACCGATACCGCCATGAACCGCGCCGACCTCACGGGCGCCAAGCTGCGCAACTCCATCGTCCGCAAGGCGGACTTCTCCGGCGCGGTTCTGCGCAACGCCGATCTGTCCGGCGCGAACTTCAATGGCTCGACACTCAAGGACGTGGACCTGCGGGGCGCCAATCTGGCCAATTGCGACCTGACCGGCACGCAGCTCAACCGTGCCGTGGTCGAGGGCGCGTTCCTCGATGGCGCCGTTCTGACCGATGCCAACGTGCATGGCGTCGACCTGAACGCCGCCGTCTTCAACGCTCTGGACACGTCGGTCACCATCTCGGTCGACGATTCCGCCGAGACCCAGGCGCTGATCGGCGAGATGATCGTCGCTCACGAAAGCTGGGTGACGTCGTCGGGCCTCGAAGGCCAGCGCGCGGACTTTTCCAATGCCGATCTCTCCGGCCTCGATTTCTCGAGCCGCAATCTGCGCGGCGCATTGTTCATCGATTCCCGCCTGCGTTCCGCGAAATTCAGTCGCGCCATTGTCGACCTGGCCGATTTCTCGCGCTCCGACCTGACGGGCGCGAATTTCGAGGCCGCATCGCTGCGCGGCGCGAACTTCACGGGCGCGAATCTGCGACGGACCGACTTCCAGAAATCCGACCTCGCGGTCGAGGTAGCGGTGCTTGGCGACGGCAAGACACGCGAATGGCCGCCGCGCTTCATCGGCTGCAAGCTCGACGAGACCAACTTCAAGGGCGTCAAGGCAACCCGCCTCATGGCGAGCAATGTCGTCGCGAAGAAGATTATCGCCGACGATGCATTCCTGAAACTCTTGGCTAGCGGCGCGACCGCCTAGCCTGCGCGGATGTCATTGCCGCTCTGACCGAGGTCGGTCCGATTGACACTGCAGGCCGCCTGTCCGATCCTGATCCGGCCAGCACGGGTGCGCGCATGGGCCTGAAAATGCGAACGACAACGCGATTCGGAAGCGGCCGGACCTGGATCGCAGTCGCCATCGCGCTGGCACTCATCTGGGTGCTGCACGATTTGGACTATCACCGGTTCCTCCGCGTCGTCGCATCCGCCAATGCCACTTATCTCGTCCTCGTGCCTGTCGCGGTCGCCGGCGAGCAGTTTGCGCGCACAGTGACCTGGCGCCAACTGCTCCGCGTCTTGAAGCCGGTCGACACGAAGAGCCTCTTCGGCACGATGATGGCAAGCTACTTCGCGAACCTGATCGTCCCAGGCGTTAGCTCGCTTGTCAGAGCCTGGATCGCGGCCAGGCGCGAGGGCCTCAAGGCGACCGCGGTGCTCGCGACTGTGGCGGTCGAGCGGTTGGTCGGCGGCGCGGTGGTGGCGGCGCTGGCGCCGTTCGCTTTGCTGGTCACTGAGATTCCCGGCGTGACGGGCCCCACACAAAGCGCACTGCTCGGCGCTGCCGCAATCAGTTTGGCCATCTTGCTGGGTATCTCGTGCGCGCTGATAGGCTATCGAGTAGCCGGCCAGGCTGGATGGATTGCCAGGCTCGCCCGCCGATTGCCGCCGCGCGTCGGCGCGCTAGTGGGGGCGTTGGCACTTGCATTTGCGGAAGGGATTGTCTGGCCGCGTGAGCGCGGCCGGCGCCTTGGGATCGTGCTTGCCAGCATCGCCATGAAGCTGATCGCCGCGACACAGCTGATGTGGGCGGGACTGGCCTTCGGCGTGCACGTGCCGGTCGCGGACTATTTGTTCCTGCTGGTCTTTCTCAGCCTGCTCCACGCCTTCTCGATATCAGCAAGGATGCTGGGCGGCTTCACAGTCGGCGCCGTGATCGCGCTCGGCCTCTTTCAGGTCCCAAAGGAGCAGGCTTTGGCCATGGCGCTGATCGTGCAAGGCAGCAGTCTGCTGACCGTTGCGAGCCTCGGCGGGCTATCGCTCTGGCTGCTGGGGATCGGAATCGGCGATCTGCGGGAAGCCTGGCTGCGCTTGCGCGATTCGGTTCCGGCGGATCTGCCGGCACCGACCGCACAACGCCAATAGAATCTGAGAAAACGTCAGGCGGCGTGGCTTTTCGCGGTGTCGGTCAGCAGCGCATAGATCGCGTCAGTCTGGTCTGCACCGCGTAATTTCTCGCACACCGACTTGTCGCGCAGCAGACGGCTGACGCGCGCCAGGGCCTTCAGATGATCGGCGCCAGCACCTTCCGGCGCCAGCAGCAGGAACACCAGATCGACCGGCTGCTCGTCGATCGCATCGAAATCGACCGGCTCGTCCAGGCGCGCGAACAGGCCGAACAGTTCCTTGATCTCCGAAAGCTTGCCATGCGGAATCGCAATGCCGTTGCCGACGCCGGTGGTGCCGAGGCGTTCGCGCTCCAGGAGGACATCGAAGATCGCGCGCTCATGCAGGCCGGTCAGCTCCGCCGCGCGTTTGGCCAATTCCTGGAGGACATGCTTCTTGCTGGTCGCCTTCAGGCGCGGCATGACACGCGCCGGCGTGATAAGATCTTCAATTTCCATGAAACTGTCCTTGGGGCCCCAATTCCTGGCTTCCGCGCATCACGGCCGGGCTTGGCCGGCTGCACCGCCCGCCGCACCCAAGCGCGGATCGACCCAGCCGATATTGCCGTCGTTACGCCGGTAAACCATGTTCAATCCGCCATGCGCCCGATTGAGGAACATCATGGCTTTGAGATCCGACAGATCAAGGCGCATGACCGCTTCCCCGACCGTCAAGGTCGGGATCTCGGTCTGCATCTCGGCTATCACGGCCGGCGCTTCGTTGCCGTTGGCCGCGACAGGCTCCGCCTCTTCATCCGACTCCGGCGCCAATATGTACTGCGCCGCGCGGAAGCTCTGCGTTTCCGCGCGATGATGATCGCGCAGCCGGCGCTTGTAGCGCCGCAGACGCTTCGCCAGATGATCCATTGCGAGATCGAACGCTGCATAGGCCTGATCGGCGGACGCCTCCGCCTGAACCAGGATGCCACGGCCGATATGGACTGAGAGATCGGCACTGAACAGATGCGACTGTTTGGAGAACGTCACCGTCGCTTCGATCGGATTGCCGAAGTATTTCGCAATGGCGTGGTCAAGCGACTCCGCGACATGGGTCCGCAGCGCTTCACCGACGTCGATATTTTTGCCTTTGACTGTCAGATTCATGATCTTTGTCCAACAGACGGGTGTAATACCGTGTAGCTGTCAGGGCGGCCATTCGGCCTGCTACCTTCGCGCCCGTCCGACGGCGGGCCGGGACCATATGTACCGCCCCCTCTCAAGTCAAGGGCGGCCTCCCCATCGATCCTAGCGCGATGATGTAACGCCCCTCAGGCCGAACGCAAGGACTTCTCGCGCCGGCGTTGTACTGACGATGGAATTTTCAACGATTCTCGATATTTAGCCACAGTCCGGCGGGCGATATCCACGCCCTCGTTCTTCAGCACCGCGACCAGTTGATCGTCCGACAGGACAGCCTCCGGCTGCTCCTTGTCGATCAATTCCTTAATGCGCGAGCGGACCGCTTCGGCGGAGTGGCTGTCGGCGCCGTCGGCGGCCTGAATCGCCGCCGAGAAGAAGTAGCGCAACTCGAACAAGCCGCGCGGTGTCGCCATGAACTTGTTGGCAGCAACGCGGGAGACCGTGCTCTCGTGCATGCTGATCTCGTCCGCGATATTGCGGCGGATGAGCGGCTTCAGATGCTTGACGCCATGCAGGAAGAACATCTCCTGCTGGCGCACGATCTCGGTCGCGACCTTGAGGACGGTGGTGGTAGCGCTGACATGGAAGCGTCTTCACCAGCCAGTTGGCGGCGGACAGACGGTCTGCGAGATATTCGCGCCCGCCTTGCTCTGCGCTCTGCCGGTGACGCGCGTGGCTCGCTGGTTCACCAGCAGCCGCGGAAGCGTGTCGCCGTTGAGCTCCACCTGCCATGATCCGTCCGGCAAGCGATAGACCATGATGTCGGGCTGATCGCCTGCACTTCCGTGCGATCGAACGCATAGCCCGGTCGCGGATTGAGGCGAGCGAATCTCCATCGCCATGTCCGCAAGATCTTCGGCATCGACGCCGCACACTTTCATGAGCTGCGCGCGGTCGTGCTTGGCCAGCAGCTCCAAATTGTCGAGCAACGTCATCGCCGGGATCGAGCTGATCGCGTTCCTTCAACTGCAACGCCACAGGTGACATTCCGCAAGATTGCGCGCCGCCACGCCAACTGGATCGAACTGTTGCAGCTTCCTGAGAACGGATCTGGCCAGTTCGAAGGCGCAGCCCAGCGGCGCTTCAGAGCGCTTCCAAATCGCCCCGCACATAGCCTGCTTCGTCGATCAGATCGATGATCTGCAGTCCGATCAGCCGTTCGGTCGGACGCAAATCGGCGATCTCGATCCTGGTTGTTGCTCCAGATGCTCGCGCAGGGTGATTTCGCGCGAAAGGGCTTTCCTGAAAATCTCCGTCTTCGTCGGGGGAAGTCGCCGCGGCCTGCGCTGACGCCAGTTGGCCTGGCCCGACGGCCGCTGAAATCGGCGCCGCCTTCGTGCCGGCGCCGCTGTTGCCGGTATAGAGATTGTCGTAGTCGGCATCGATCGGAGTCCTGGCGTCGGGCAGCTGTTCTCGATCGCCGAACCCTGGTGTCGAGCATGCGATCCGGATTGCCATCCGCGGTCGTTGCTTCCGCCGGCGCCTCGCGCTCCGAATCATCCGCGCGCTCCAGCAGCGGATTGCGCTCCAGCTCCTCCTCGACATAGGCCGTCAGGTCCTGGTTCCGACAATTCCAGCAGCTTGATCGCCCGCTGGAGCTGCGTGCGTCATGACAAGGGACTGCGACTGGCGCAGATCTAAGTGTTGCGATACGGCCATTTGGGCCCGAAGCTAGAGCGCGAGAACCTTCGCCAAGGTAAACGCGTCGGACCGCCGGGTCATCTACAATCTGCGCCGGCGTGCCTTCGGACAGGACGCCGCCCTCGTTGAGAACATAGTTCGGGATCCACGATATCAAGCGTGTCGGGCATTGTGATCGGTGATGAGACGCCGATGCCGCGATCCTTGAGGTGAGACACCAGGTCGCGGATGTCGGCGACCGCAATCGGGTCAATGCCGGCAAGCGGCTCGTCCAGCAGCACATAGTTCGGCTTGGCGGCCAGGCAGCGCGCGATCTCCACCCGTCGACGTTCGCCGCCCGACAGAGCAGTCGCCGGAACCTTGCGCAGATGGCCGACCGCAAAGTCCGACAGCAAGCGGTTGAGCCGGTGTTCGCGCGCGCGCTTGTCCGATTCCGTCACTTCCAAGACGGCCATGATGTTGTCCGCGACGCTCATGCCGCGGAAGATCGAGCTCTCCTGCGGCAGATAGGCGATGCCGCCGCGGGCGCGCAGATACATCGGCAGGTCGGTGATCTCCTCGCCGTCCAGATAGATCGCGCCGGCATCGGCCTTGGTCAGCCCGGTCATGATGTAGAAGCATGTCGTCTTGCCGGCGCCGTTGGGGCCAAGCAGCCCGACCGCCTCGCCACGCTGCACGCCGATCGTAACGTCACGCAAGACCGGACGGCGGCGATATTGCTTGCCGATGTGGTACGCCACCAGTCCTTCGATGCTGGTCGGGTCGACTTCGGCGCCGTTGACGATGAACGTCGGGCCGACCGCATGGGTCGCGCCGTTCATCTGCTCGTCGCGCTGATCGCCGGATTCCATCATTGCGTCACCGGCGCCGGCTGCGCGCCGGTGTCCGTCGTGTTGTCGCTGTTCTTGTCTTTCGGCTTGATGACCGTGAAGACGCGCTGACCCTGGGCGGGCAGCAGGCGGCTGACGTCGTTCTTCAAATCCAGTTCCGCGCGGCCACCCTTGTAGGTGTTGTCCTTGCTGTGGATCACCACGTTACCAGTCAGGACCGCGACCTCGGTGTTCGGGTCGTACACCAGGTGATCGGAGAATCCGGTCTGTTGCTTTTCCGTGCGATCCACGCGCACGTGGCCGTCGGCCTTCACCTGATAGACTTCGGAACCGTCGGCGCTCTCATCCTGCGGCGTCGCGGGATCGTCGACCTTGTCGCGGAAATAGGCCGTCGCCACGTCTGAATGGATGGTGGTGTTCTTCTCGGGACGGACGATCACCACGTTCCCTTTCGCCACCACGATGTCCTTGTCGCGCCAATACTCGATCTGATCGCGCGCCGTCACCGTCTGCTTGTCGGTCACGACCTTCAGGTTGCGGCCGGTCAGGACCAGCAGCCGTGACGATTCCTCATAGTCCGCATGGTCGCCGTAGGACGTGGACTTGCTGGTCTGGATCTTGACGTTGCCGTCCGCCTCCCACCGCGATAGCTCGTCCTGCGCGTCGAGATACGCGATCAGCGTATCGGCGGCGATCGAGGTGTCGCCCTGCTGCGCCAGCGCATTGCCGCGCGCGATGTAGGTGCGTGCGTCACGATTCCATTCGATGCCATTCTCGGCGGAGATTTCGATCGGCTTGTCCTTGTTGTTTCCGCCCAAGCCAAAACCGCTATCGCCGCTGCCGCCGCTGTTCGTCCCGCCGCTTGCACCGCCGGTATCCTGCGCCCACGCGGATGCGGCGAGCAGCAGGAACAACGCCGCCGACGCGGCGCCGAGCAGGCGCGCACCGGCGATCCGCGGATGCGGAACGAGCGATCCCTTGATGATGCCGCGGAGGCTCATCCGCCCTTGTCCTTATGCTTGGGATAGATCTTCAAGTAGGATTGGCCGGTGAATTGTATCCTGTTGCCGTCGTCAAGCACACGGAACCCCTGGGCAATCAGTTCGCCATCACCGTTCTGTCCCTCGATCACGTCATTGCCCTCGGCGGTCTTGGCATTGAGGTCGATGGTGGCGCTGTCGGTCTGGAACGACATGCCATTGTCGTGGAACAGGGTCACATCGCCGCTCAATGTGATGATGTCGGCATCGCGGTCGAGAATACCGCTATTGGCCGTCAAAGCCACGTAGGCGCCGCTCGTCAGGACGATATCGGCAAGCGGCTTTTTCAGCGAAATGTGACGATCGTCACCATCCGCGTGCGACGCCGAATCGGCAGTTATGCTGTAGGGCCGGCCCTTCTTGTCTTTGCCGTCATATTTCACGTCATTGACCGTGACCTCGGCCGGGGCGTCCGGCGAGAGCGTGTTGATGAGTGTGGGGTCGACTACGGATCCGCGCGATTGCAGCCACCAATAGCCGACATAGCCCAGGGTCACGACCATGACCATCGGCAGGGCGATCTTGAGCAGGCGCACCGACCAGCCGCGCCGCCCCTTGAATCGCAGCCGCCCTTCGCCCGGCTTATCTCGCGGCGCGATCTTGCGCATCGCGCCGAGCCCCGGACCCGGCGCCGGATCGGGCGTCGAAATCGGCGGGCCCGCCAGATCTTCGGTCTCGTTCGCCATGATCGATCCGTCTTTCGTCACGCGACACCGGCCCTGAGGCAATCGTGCAGCCGAATGATCCCGACCGGCTTGCCGCCCTCCAGGACGAACAGCGAGGTGATCGATTTCTCGTTCATCACATGCAACGCTTCGGCCGCCAACGCCTCGGCGCGAATGGTGCGCGGATGGGCCGTCATCACCTCCCGCACCGTGCGATGCAACAGGTCAACACCCATGTGCCGCCGCAAATCCCCGTCGGTGACGATGCCCACCAGATGCCGGTCTTCGTCGACAGCGCCGACGCAGCCATAGGTCTTGGCTGTCATCTCCAGAATGGCTTCCTGCATCCCCGATTCGACGCTGATGAGCGGCAATTCCTTGCCCACATGCATGAGATCGGCGACCCGCAGCAGCTTCTGTCCGAGCTTGCCGCCCGGATGTAACGCGCGGAAATCATCCGCCGAAAAGCCCTTGCGCTCCAGCAGCGCCACGGCCAACGCATCGCCCAGCGCCAGCATCATGGTGGTGGAAGTCGTGGGCGCGATCGCCATCGAGCCGGCTTCGCCCACTTTCGGCAGCGGCAGCGTGACGTCGGCTGCGATCCCCAATGTGCTGGCCGCGTTCGCCGTGATCGCGATCAGCGGGATCGACCAGCGGCGCGTATGGCTGACGATATCGGCGAGCTCAAAGGTCTCACCGGAATTGGAGAGGGCCACCACGGCATCGCCGGCGGTCACCATCCCGAGATCGCCATGGCTTGCTTCGGCGGGATG
>JAWKVL010000076.1:0-16767 GCA_041398065.1 Dongiaceae bacterium
ATCCCAAAGTCGCTACCACGTGCCGGCATCGCCGATGCGATCCAGACCATCCTGGATGGCGGTAGCTTCGCGCCCGACGACAGCCTGGTCGGGAACGCTGCGCGCAGCGAGGAACAGGACGACGGCGGGGAGCTGGACGACGCCATGCGCTGCCGGTTCGAGCTGCTCACCAACCAGCAATGGAAGGTCCTGGAGCTGATGGCCCAGGGGCTGCTCAACAAGCAGATCGCTTATGCAATCGACGTGCAGCTGACGACCGTCAAAGCGCACGTCTCGAGCCTGCTGCAGAAACTCGGCGTGTCGCGCCGCACCCAGGCGGTCATCCTGTACCAGAAATATTGCCGGCAGGCTTCACTCTCGGACCGAGGCAATCAGCGCCCGTAGCCTCGCCGGCTTGATGGGCTTCAGCAGCAGGCTCACGCCTGCCACCTTGCGCACGTCCTCGCGGATCGTCGGGTTGTGATCGGCGGTGATGATCGCCGCCGGAATGCCGAATTTGACCCGTTCGCGGATGGCGTTGATGGCGTCGATCCCGACGCGGCCATGGTCGAGATGGTAGTCGACCAGCAGCAATTCCGGTTTCTCCCCGGTCCGGTCGAGTTCCGACAAGGCGCTTTCGGCGTTGGATGCGGCGATCACCCGGCAGCGCCAGGTGTCGAGCAGGCTGGTCATTCCTTCCAGCACCTGCGCCTCGTTGTCGATCACCAGGACGCGGACGCCATCGATGGTGCGGTGACGCGGAACACGCGGCGCCTGCGCGGCGCGCGGCTGGCCAACCGTCTCAGCCAGCGGAACCAGAACTGAGAACACCGAGCCCTTCCCCACCTGCGAGCGCACTGTCACGGGGTGGTCGAGCAGCCGACTGATGCGGCGCACGATGGACAGGCCAAGGCCGTAGCCCTTCGATCCACCGGCGAGATCGGCAAGGCGCCGGAACTCGGCGAAGATCTCGTCGAACTTGTCCTTTGGAATGCCGATTCCGGTATCCGCGACCTGGATCTCGGCAAACTTCCCGTGCCGCCTGACGCCGAACAGAACCTTGCCCTTGGGCGTGTAGCGGCAGGCGTTCGTCAGCAGGTTCTGCAGCAATCGCCGCAGCAGCCGCACATCGGTCCGCACGTTCAGCGATGTCGGCACCACGTGCAGCTCAAGGCCGGCGCGTTCGGCCAGAGGCGTCACCTCGTCACGCAACGACTGCATCAGCGGCAACAGCTGTACCGCGCCAAGCTGCACATTCACCCGTCCCGATTCCAGCTTCGAGATATCGAGCAGAATGTTGAGGATGTCCTCGATATTGACCAGCGCCCGGTCGACCTTCTCGACATAGTCGGCGGTCTGGCGCGGCAGCTTGCGGCCCTGAATCGAGGCGATAAACAACCGGGCGGTATTGAGCGGCTGCAGCAGATCGTGGCTGGCGTCGGCCAGGAACTGGGTCTTGCTGGCATTGGCCAGCTCCGCCTCGACCTTGGCGGCGCGCAGCTCGCGCCCGATCCGGCGGCGCTCTTCGACCTCGCGAACCAGGGTTTGGTTCAGCTCCTGCAGGCTCGCCGTGCGCTCGTAAACCCGCCGCTCCAGATCCTCTTTCGCCATTTCAAGCATATGCTGGGTGCGGCGGCGCTCGGTGATGTCCTGGATCAAGGTGAAGAATCCGACTACTCGGCCCGATGAGCTGCGATGCGGCACATAGGTCGCCAAGCCGAAACGCGGCTCGCCGTCAGCCGCAGGCAGCCCGACATCGAACACGCAGGTCGAACCGGCCAGCGCACGCTCAATATAGCTGCGGCGGAAATTGTATTCGGCATCGCCAAGCACCGCGCGCATCTTGCGGCCGACGAACTTCCCACCGTCGCGCGTGAACGTGGCGCGGTATGCGCGATTGACGAACTGATAGCGCTCCTGATCGTCGATGTAGCACATCATGGTCGGCATCGCGTTGGCGAACAGGCGAATGCGGGCTTCGCTGTCGTGCAGCGCCTCCTCCGCCTGGCGCCGGTCGGTGATCTCCGAATAGGAAACGACAAAGCCGCCATCCGGCATCGGGTCGCTCTTGATCGCGAACCAACGGCCGTTGACGGAAACCTCGGCGGGCGGCCCGCCATGGGTGGTGATGATCGGCGAAGCGGTGCCGAGTTCGGGCACGTCACGCAGATCATTGAACCGCTGGAAGCTGCGCAATGCGGCGCCGGGCGTGAGCAAGGTTGCAGGCAGGCTCAGCAGCTCGCCATATTGCCGGTTGGCTGTCACCAGTCTTTGGTCCTTGTCGAACACCGCGACACCGATCGACATGCTTTCCAGGGTCGCTTGCAGATGCAGCGAGCGCTCCGCCAGCGCGCGCTCGCGCTCCTGGCGTTCCGCGTCCTTGACGTCAGTGATGTCGGTATAGATCGAGGCTAGTCCGCCCTCGATCGAGCGCCGGTCGTTGACCTGCACCCAACGGCCGCTGGATTGCGCATAGACCCAGCGGTCGGCGCCGTGGCGCCTGGTGTTCTCGCGCTGGCGCATCCGGTCCGCGATCCAGGCGTCGGCGCTTTGCCCGTCGGTGGCCGAGATGCAGCCGCGCTCGAAGGCGATCCGGATCAGCTCCTGGAACGTCACGCCGGTGCGGATCTCGGGACCCAGGCCCGGCCAGAAATCGGTGAATCGCCGGTTGAACAGGATCAGCCGGTCTTCCGGATCGAAGATGGCAAAACCTTCGGAAATGCTGTCGATCGCATCCTGCAGCCGGTTCTGGGTCGTCATGCTGACGACCGCGGCCTCGTTCAGCTCGCGGTTCGAGGTCGCGACCGCTTCCAGTGCCTGCTCCAGTTCGCGCGTACGGTCCCGCACCATGCGATCCAGCAGGATCGCCGCCTGGAACAGATGATAAGCGTTGCCGTGCAGGTCCAGCCCGTGCTCGACGCGTTGCATCAGGGCGCGGTTGATCTCGGTCAGCTTCGCAACCTTGTTGCGCAGCTCGGTCAGTTCGTCGGTCGGTGCGCTGTCAGCGGCCATCGTCCGGCCTCCGCTATTTCGCAAGCGCCGAACCGAAGGCAATGCCGGTGAAAGTCTGGCTCATATGCATGGTCCCAAACTGTTCGCCATAGGTGTTGAAACCGATGACGGTGTTCGCATTCAGCAGGCGCGAGATGTTGCCCAGCATCTGGCCCTGCTCCATCTCGATATAGCGCAGGATGCAGTCATAGCCGAGCACCGCCTCCACCGGCCCAAGGTCGTTATTGAGACGCACGAACAGCGATTCCAGATCGGCGACGAGATCGCCGCTCTCCGCGATGCTGAGCACGATCCCCTCATCGATCGCGCAGAAGAAGTGCAGGCTGTCATCTTCGTTCACCTGCTGGATGGCACGGGCGTAGTGTCGACCGCCGGCGCGCACGACGAGCGGGTGAGCCGCGAACACCTGCGGGGTGAGATCCTCGCGCCGGAGGCCGAGCAGCCGGGCATATTCCCTTGCCGCCGGCTCGGCGTTCATCTCCAGCACCAGGCGGTTGGCCGGGTCGGCTTTGGTCACCACCACCTTCAGCTCGAGCGGTTTGAAATGCTGGGTCTGGAACACGCGGAAGTCGAGATCCGTGGAGACCAGCAGCATGAGCGCGGCATTGTCGAGCACGCGTCCATCGAGAAATATGTTCGGTTCGCGGACCGTCGGACTGGTTCCCGCCGATCCGCCGACCAGCGGAACATGGCCGAGCGCCGCGCCGAAGGCGCTGACGATCGCTTCTTCGCGCATGGCGAGGCTGTCATTGATCAGCATCGCGAACGTGTGTGGTGTTTCCAGGCGCTGCTGCACCAGTTCCTGTTCCGCCAGCAGCGCACGCGCCGCGGCAAACCCGGCTGCGATCTCGAAGTCGCACAAATGCTCGATTGGCTTCACCGACGCCGCGAAATGCTCGCGATCGAAGCTGACACCAATGATCGAGCCGCGGCGATGGCCAAGCGGCGTGATCTCGCCGGCGGTCGTGCAGCCCACAACCGTCGCATCGAGCGCGTATTCGCCGACCGCCGCCGCGATCTCCGCGATGTGGAACTGCGGCGAGCAGAACAGCATGACCAGCTCGGACTTCACGCCGGCGAAGGAATCCAAAATTGCAAACACCATTTCCCTCGGGGTCTTGCCCGCATCCTCGTCCTGCAAGGCCCAGCGAATGCAGCGATGCTCGGCGACATCACGAGGGGGCGCTTCCCTGTGCGCTAGCGACATGGCCATCCTCCCAGACGCGACCGATTTCTATGCTTGCGGCCGTCGGCGCTCGGCGTGAAATTCTGCCGCATTATTGACCCTATTCGCTTCGATCCAAAGTCCAATTTCGGAGCGCTCCAAGTTCTCGTTAACATTCAGCTAGTGCAGACGGGCAATATCCACTCGCGTCGCGCGCCCTTGGTCGCGGCAAATGGACGCTCACGCAATCAGAGGAGCGCGGAGGATGGGAAACGCGCGCTGCAGCTCGAACAGAGGCCGCCCGACTTCCGGAACCCGGCGATCCCCAGCTTCCGTAGCGCGCGGCCGGTCGGCATGAATGTCACCGAGACGTCCCGTCATCACTGCTTCGACGGGTGGCAGATTTTCGCCAGCCACAGGTCGCGTGAATGCGGCGTCACGATGAGATTCGCGCTCTATCTTCCGCCCGCGGCGGCCAGGGCAAGGGTGCCGGTGCTCTACTATTTGGCCGGGTTGACCTGCACCGAAGAGACGTTCGTGCTCAAGGCCGGCGGACAGCGCTTCGCGGCGGAAACCGGCATTGCATTGGCAGCCCCTGACACCAGCCCGCGCGGGACCGGCACGCCGGGCGCCGATGCCGACTGGGATTTCGGGTTCGGCGCCGGATTTTATGTCGACGCGACGCAGACGCCGTGGTCGGAACACTGGCGCATGTACAGCTACGTGACGTCCGAGTTGCCGCGCGTGCTGGCGGAGAACTTCCCGATCGATCCGGATCGGCAAGGCATCTTCGGCCATTCGATGGGCGGTCACGGCGCCCTGGTTGCCGCTCTCCGCAATCCGGGCCAGTACCGGTCGGTGTCGGCCTTTGCGCCGATCGCGGCCCCCAGCCGGTCGCCGTGGGGCCGAAAAGCCTTCAGCGGCTATCTCGGCGGCGACCGCGAGCTGTGGAGCGCTTACGACGCCAGCGAGCTCGTGCGGCGCAACACGCTCGCAACCACCATCCTGATCGACCAGGGGCTCGACGATCCGTACCTGGCCGAACAATTGCACCCGCATTTATTCGAGGAAGCTTGCCGGCAGGCCGATCAGGCAATCGTGCTGCGCCGGCATCAGGGATACGACCATGGCTATTACTTCATCCAGACCTTCATTGCCGATCATGTCCGCCATCATGCCCGGCTCATGAGCGCCATTGGATGAGGACCCGCCGCAACGGGAGGCATTGATGATCAAGCTATATGATTTCGAATTGTCAGGCAGCTGTTACAAGGTGCGGCTTCTATTGAACATTCTTAAGGTGTCGTGCGAGCGGATTCCGGTCGACTTCGTCAGCAAGGAGCACAGGAGCGAGCGATTCCTGAAATTAAACCCGCTCGGCGAACTTCCGGTTCTCGAAGATGGCGGCGTCCGATTGCGCGATGCACAGGCGATTCTGGTCTATGTCGCGCGGCAATATGACCGCTCGAACACCTGGTTCCCCGATGCGCCGGACAGCATGGGGCGGATCGTCCAATGGCTGTCGTTCGGCGGCAACGAGCTGATGGCGTCCGCCGGAGCGCGCCTGGTCAAGATCTTGAACTACCCGCTCGATCTCGCCGCGCTGCAGGCACGTGCGACTGCAGCCTTCCGTGTTCTCGATGCACACCTCTCCGATCGGGAGTTCCTCGAACTTGGACATCCCACGATCGGGGACATCGCCTGCTTTCCATATACCGCGATGGCGGGCGAAGGCGGCATCGACCTCAAACCCTATTCCAACATCCTGCGCTGGATCGACCGCATCAGGCAGATTCCCGGATTCATTCCGATGCCGGGCATTCCGGTGGTCGGCGCGGTCGCCGCCTGAGTGGAGGCCCTGGCGATGATGAGAGCCGCAAGAACCGTTCTGCTGGTCTGCTTCGCCGCGCTGCTGAGCGCGATGCAGGCATCGGCCGACATGCCGCAAGTGAAGGTCGGAACGCTCAAGTTCGGCACTGTCAATTGGGAATTGAAGGTCATTGCGGACGGCCTCGACCGCAAGCACGGCTTCACCCTGACCCGCGTGGACTTCGCCGACAAGGACGCCGCCAGCATCGCGCTGCAGTCGGGTGACGTCGATGTGATCGTGACCGATTGGATCTGGGTCGCAATGCAGCGCCGGCTCGGCCACAACTTCACTTTCGTCCCCTTCTCGCGTTCGGTGGGCGCTGTCATGGCGGACCCCGCCAAGGGCATTCGCTCCGTCGCCGATCTGGCCGGGCGCAGGCTCGGCGTGGCCGGCGGCGCAACCGACAAGAGCTGGGTGTTGTTGCAGGCCTATGCGCGGAAGACCGCGAACCTCGAGCTCAAGGACAAAGCTGACGTGCAGTTCGGCGCGCCGCCGTTGCTGAACGAGTTGGTGCAACGCGGAAAGCTCGATGCCGTCCTGAACTTCTGGAACTTCAATGCCCGGCTCAAGAGCAAGGGGTTCGTCCCCGTCGTGTCGATCCGCGACATCCTCCCCGCCCTCGGCCTCGATGCCGATCCGCCGCTCCTGGGCTGGGTATTCAGCGAACAATGGGCCGATGCGAACCCGCAGCTCGCCAAGGGGTTGATCGACGCCTCCTACGAGGCCAAGAGCCGGCTCAAGTCGGATGACGCGCTATGGGACAAGTTGCGCCCAATCATGGGCGCCGAGGATGACGCGATGTTCGAAGCGCTGAAAGAGGGCTACCGCGAAGGCATCCCGGACAGCTACGCCCGCAAGGACATCGCGGCGGCGGAGAGCGCCTTCGCCGTCATGCGGCAGGCCGATCCTGCGTCCGTCGCCAATCTCGAGGCGCTGCCGGACGGCACCTTCTGGAACGGCTATCTGCAATGAACCGCCCCGCCTTGAGCCAGTGGCCCGAGACGCTCCCCATCCGGCTTGGAAGCGGCGTGACCCGGGTCCTGTCGTTGATCGCCCTGGTCGCGTTGTGGCAGCTGACCGCGACCATGTTGAATGATCCGGCAATGCTGCCAACGCCACTCGCCACGTTCAAAGCCGGCTATGCCGGGTTGATAGGCGGCGACTTGGTCTTTCATGTGGCCGTTACCCTCGCACGGGTCGCGGTGGCATTTGCTCTGGCCATGTTGTTCGGCAGCGCCATCGGCATCGTGCTCGGCCGCTCGCCAGTCTTGGACCAGATCTTCTCCGGATGGCTGGTGATCGGGCTCAATCTGCCCGCCCTGGTCACCATCGTACTCTGCTACATCTGGTTCGGGCTCACCGAAGCCGCCGCGATCCTCGCTGTCACCGTCAACAAGGTGCCGACAGTCGCGGCGATCGTGCGCGAGGGTACCAAGTCGCTCGACCGCTCGCTGTTCGAGATGACCCAGGTGTTCGGCGTCAAGCCGACACGGGTTCTTGCGCGTGTGATTCTGCCGCAGCTCGCCCCCAGCCTGATGGCGGCGGCACGCGCGGGCCTCGCGTTGACCTGGAAAATCGTGCTGGTAGTGGAACTGCTCGGCCGGCCGAATGGCGTGGGGTTCCAGATCCGCACATTCTTCAACTACTTCGACATCGCCAGCATTCTCGCCTATTCGTTGGTTTTCATCGGGGCGGTCATGGCGATCGAGGCATTCCTGCTGCAGCCGCTCGATCGCCGGCTCGGGCGCTGGCGGCGCGCATGACGGGTCTGGTGCTGAGTAGCGTCATGCGGGATTTTACCACGCCGACCGCTCGGCGCGTGTTGTGCGGCATCGACCTTGCCATTGCCCAGGGTGAGTTCGTCAGCCTGGTCGGACCATCAGGCGCCGGCAAGACGACCCTGCTCCGGATCATTGCGGGACTCGACACCTGCGACGCCGGCAGCGTCACCTGGCAGCCGGCGCGCCGCCCGCGCCTCGGCGTTGTCTTCCAGGAGCCGCGTCTGGTGCCCTGGCTCAGCATCCTGGACAATCTGCTGCTGGTCACCGGGCCGGAGAGAGCGGCTCAGGCACGCGCATTGTTGGGCGGAGTGGAACTCTCCGGAAGCGAAGATGCTTTGCCGGGCCAGCTATCTGGCGGCATGCAGCGCCGCGCCGCGCTGGCACGGGCGCTGCTGGTCGAGCCTGACTTCCTGTTGCTGGACGAGCCGCTGATTTCGCTGGACGCAGCCCTCGCCGAGCGGATGCGGCGCCTGCTTAACGCATATTGGCGCGAACATCGGACCACGACCCTGATGGTGACGCACAACCTGTCCGAGGCGGCCGAACTTTCGACCCGCATCCTGATCCTGTCGCCGACCGAGGGCAGATTGGTGGCCGACTGCGCCTTGCCGCCGCCGGACCCGCGGCAGCGCAACGACCGTGCAGTCTCGATGGTGCTGGAGGAGTTACGCCGGACGACCCACGGCTGGCCTCGGCCGGCCTCGCCTGAGAGGCAGGAAGCACCAAACACGCTGAGCCGGGTCATCTGATCTATTGAATGAGATTGCCCTGCACATCCAGCATCGGCACATGGTACTCGCGCAAGATCGCCGTGATCTGGTCTTTGTTGTCGGCAATCAGCTTGTCGATATCCTGCTTCCAGTGCGATTCGCCGGGGCGCACCCCCATGGCAATGTAGTAGTCCATACGGGTCGTCTTGGCCTCGTGCAGCAGAGGCGTGACGGTCAAGGCATCTCCGTGCTGCGCGGCGAAGTAGCCGCCCAGCGGCCCCCACAGCAGCGCCACGTCGATGTTTCCGGCCACCAGATCGTCGACCATGCGTCGGCTGGGTGAATCGAGGCGCGTGTCGACCAGCAGGTCGTAGGGGCGCGCGTGCGCCATCAATCCGTTTTGCGCCGCGACATTGGCGGGCGGCGTCCCCGCGATGAGGCCGATCCGCAACGATTGCAGTGACGGGTCGTCCAGCCGGTCGGCGGCGATCCCGTCAGCCTTGCGGGTCACCATCACATAGGCGGAGCGATAATAGGGATTGGTGCTGAGCACCAGTTCCGCGCCGCTGACCATGCCGACCACAAGATCGCATCGCCGCGCCCGCAAGGTATTGCGGAGGAAACCGGTCGCCTGCGGGAACCAGGTGTATCGGACCGGCACGCCTAGCTTGCCTGCCAGCAGATCCGCAATCTTGTTCTCGAAGCCTTCTTCCTTGGTGTTGGAGAAAGGCATGTTGCCGGGATCGGAGCAGACCCGAAGGGCCGACCGGTCAACCGCCTCAGGATGATCCGCTCCCCAGGCCATACCCGCGGCCGCAGCGGCGAACAGGAGTCCAAGAACAGGCTTCAGCAACATCGCATTCGGCTAGCTGCCCATGCAGGCATCTTCGGCTGCCGCCGCTTCCGCCGGCTTGTCCGCGTGCTTGGCCGGCCGTCCGCGGCCCACCACGCCATCGGATCGCGCCTTCAGGTAGGTATAGATATCGTCGAGGTAGCACATCACGTTTGGATCGAGACCGAAAGCCGGCATCTTCTTCTGCACGGCGGTGTTCACCTCGGTCTTGCCGTTGACCACGGTTTCGTAGAACTGCTCGTAGCTCAAACGCTTCAGCGAGTCGATCAGGGCTGGAGCAAAGGTGCTGCCGACGCCATCCGGGCCGTGACAGGTGTGACAAACGCTGTTGTAGCGGCGGAAGCCGCTGAACGTCGCCCAGTCGACGGTGCCGTCCGGTGCGATCTTGTACGGCTTCTCCTCTCCCGCCGCCGCGACATCTTCCTGCGCTTGTGTTGCTGAAATCTGGGCCATAGTCGTGCCGCAGACAGTGAGAACGGCCAAAGCAATAATCCAACGCCAATCAGAATGCATCAAAGCCCTGCCTGCATGCGCTTTTCATAGGATATGGGGCGACAAAGAGATCGGGCGGGTGGCAATGCGCCGCCCGCCCGATCGTCACGAGTGCCATCACTCGGGGAGTGCGAACACCGTCATTGTGCCGCCAAGCGCCGTGTATTGCGACAGCGCCTTGTATGCACCGACGGCGCCGAGGCCGGCGGTGTCTTCGGTCAAGCCGGCCGCCATGCCGATGCCGGCCCAGCCGCCGACGCCAGACAGAACTGCGACATACTGCTTGCCGTCATATTCGAACGTGTTGACGTTGCCGATGATGCCGGAGGGAGTCTTGAACTTGTAGAGCTCCTTGCCGGTCTCGGCGTCGACCGCCTTCAGATAACCTTCCAGCGTGCCGTAGAACACGACGTTGCCGGCCGTGGCCAGAGCGCCGCTCCACACCGAGAAGGGCTCCGGAATCGACCACTTGATCTTGCCGGTGGTTGCATCCCAGGCGATGAAGTTGCCGAGATGATCCTCACCCTCGGGCGGATACATGCTGAGGGTCGCACCGACGTAAGGCTGACCGGCGGTGTAGGCCACCTTGAACGGCTCGTAGTCCATGCAGACGTGGTTGGTCGGCACGTAGAACAAGCCGGTCTTCGGCGAGTAGGCCGAGGGCTGCTGGTCCTTGCTGCCAAGCGCGGCCGGGCAGATGCCCTGCGAGTTGACATCCTGGCCGTTGGCTTCCGTCGAGTACTTCTTCACGCGGTCCGGCAAGCCGGTCTTCAGGTCGATCTTGGTGGCCCAGTTCACCTTCGGATCGTACTTCTCGGCGACCAGCAGTTCGCCGCTCTCGCGATCCAATGTGTAGCCGAAGCCGTTGCGGTCGAAATGCACCAGGAGTTTGCGATCCTTGCCGTCGATCTTCTGATCGACCAGCTGCATTTCGTTGACGCCGTCATAGTCCCACTCGTCGTGCGGCGTCATCTGATAGACCCACTTCGCCATGCCGGTATCGAGGTCGCGGGCGAAGATGGTCATCGAGTACTTGTTGTCGCCCGGGCGCTGTACCGGGTTCCAGGTGCTGGGGTTGCCGCTGCCGTAATAGACCAGATTGAGGTCGGGGTCATACGACATCCAGCCCCAGGTCGTGCCGCCGCCGATCTTCCACTGGTCGCCTTCCCAGGTCTTCAAGGACGAGTCCTTGCCGACGGGCTTGCCGAGCGCCGTGGTCTTGTCCGGATCGACCAGGATGTCCTTGTCGGGACCAGTCGACATGGCTCGCCAGACCATCTTGCCGGTCTTGATGTCATAGGCCGTCACATGGCCCTGGACACCGAACTCGCCGCCGCTATTGCCGACCAGGACCAGGTTCTTCGCGACCATCGGCGCGGATGTGCCGGTTTCGCCCTTGGTCGGATCGCCGTCCGCCGCGACCCACACTTCCTTGCCGGTCTTGGCATCGAGCGCGACCAGCTTGGTGTCCGCCTGGTGCAGGAAGATCTTGCCGTCGCCATAAGCGACGCCGCGATTGACCGTGTCGCAGCACATCACGGGAATGACGTTCGGATCTTGCTGCGGCTCGTACTTCCAGACGATCTGGCCGCCTTTGCTGAGATCGAGCGCGAACACCGTGTTGGGGAACGGTGCGTGCACATACATCATGTCGCCGATCACCAACGGTCCGCCCTCGTGGCCGCGCAGCACGCCGGTCGAGAAGGTCCAGGCGACCTGCAAATTCTGCACGTTCTTGTTGGTGATCTGGTCAAGGCCGCTGTACCGGTTGCCGGCATAGTTGCCGAGCGGCATGACCCATTGGTTTGGATCGTTCTGAAGCTTAAGCAACTCATCGTTCGCTGTGGCCTGAGCGCCCCACAGCGACATCGTGCCGGCCACCGCCAGCACAAACCCTGAAGCAGGCATCAATCTTGCCATCTTGTCCTCCCGAAAAGGATTGGTGTCCAGGCTCCGCAATGTTCTCACGACCTGTCGGAGTGGTCCGGCCTTCCTGCCGTCGCCTCTCTCCGCTCGCACGGACGGCAGTGTTTCCGGTGCTCGCAATTGTCCCACGATCCTTCATTTTGACCGCGAGCGGCGTGGTTGAACGTTAGTCGACAAACACGCGAAAGAGCATTGTCCTTTGGTACAACTTCGTTCGATTGGCTTCGCGGCGCGAAAATGAGCTGAAGAGTCCGGCGCGCTGCACGCCGCCGCGCCTGCGGCAACAGGCGCGTTCGCGGAGGACGATCGGCCGCTCAGCGCGCGGTCGTCGCGAGGGCGGCTTTGCTGTCCTGCGGCGTCATGCGCCGATACACAAAATCGGGCGCGGGCGTCGACGATGCGTCCTCGGCAAGGGCGCGCAAAGCGTCGTGCGCCGAGGAGAGCGCGCAGGCCGGATCGGTGGCGGCAGCGTCACCCACAATGGCGAGTGCCTGGCAGCGGCAGCCGCCCCAATCGACTTCCCGTTGTTCGCAGGAGCGGCAAGGCTCCGGCATCCAATCGGTGCCGCGGAAGCGTGCGAACGCTTCCGATCCGGCCCAGATTTCCGCCAGCGGCTTGGGCCGGACGGATTCGAAGGCGAGGCCGGGTATGGTCTGCGCCGCATGACAGGGCAGGACCTCGCCGCTCGGCGTGATGTTGAGGAATTGCCGGCCCCACCCGCCCATGCAGGCCTTCGGCTGGCGCGCGTAGTAGTCCGGCAGCACGTAGTCGATGACGATCTGGCCGCGCAAGCGCTCGCGGGCCGCCTCGACGCGTGCGGTGGCCTCATGCACTTGCGCCAGGGCCGGCATGAGGGCAGCACGGTTACGGATCGCCCAGCCATAATATTGCGCATGGGCCACTTCCACCCTGCCGGCGCCCAGCGACACGGCAAGATCGATCATGCGTTCAACCCGCGAAATGTTGTGCCGGTTGATGACGGCGTTGATGGTGAGCGGCAGCCCGACCTCGCGCACCATCCGGGCAAAGGCCAGCTTCTTGCCTTGGACACCGGGATAGTTGGCGATGTAGGCGGCGGTCTGATGGTCGACGTCCTGGATGCTGAGCTGGACGTGGTCGAGTCCGGCTTCCGCCAGCATTGCGATGCGCGCCTTGTCCAGCGTCACGCCCGACGTAATGAGGTTGCTGTAGAGCCCGGCACGGCGCGCGTGGGCCACCAAATCCGGCAGATCGCGCCGCACGGCTGGCTCTCCGCCGGAGAAATGCACCTGCAGGATGCCGAGCGCGGACGCTTCGTCCAGCACGCGCATCCATTCCGCGGTGGAGAGCTCGCTCTTCGCCCGCTCCAGCTCCAGTGGATTGGAGCAATAGGGGCATTGCAGCGGACAGCGATGTGTCAGCTCGAGCAAGGCCGCCAGGGGCGGCGCCAGGATTCCTCCATCGGCGCTCATGCAGTCAAGATCCGCTTCTCGATCAGCGACACCAGCAGATCGCGCACATCATGCTCGATTTCGCTGCGGTCCGCACTGTAGGCGCTCGCCAATGCATCGATGATGTCGTTCAGCTGGGTCGCACCATCGCAGCGCTGTAAGATCTCCAGGGCGGTCTCGTCCGGTACCAACACCCGCTCCGGCGCCAGCACCACCCATTGATCGCGCGCCTTGTCGAAGGTGAGGCGCACGCCCGGCGCCAAGCCGGGCCGTGCCTCGTTGGACAATTCCACGGCTGTCATGACATCGCCTCGCCGGGCCGGAATGCGCCCGGTGGGACGTGCCCCGGCGCGACGTAGGCGTGATAGAGCGCGTCAAGTTGCGCCCACAGCACATCGCACTTGAATTCCAGCGCCCGGAGGACTGCCTGCTGCTGGTGCGGCAGGCGCGCTTCGCGCTTCACGTATTCGATCGCGAAATTGGCATCACGTGGCGCCTGGAACAGACGCTTGTCGAAGTAGCCGAGCGCCTCCCGGCTGACGAAGTCGTAGTTCGCCAGCATGCCCGCCACACGCTCCGTGATGATGGTCGGCGCGAACAGCTCGGTCAGCGAGGATGCGACCGCCTCCAACAGGCTGCGTTCGCGCACAAAGTGGAGGTAGGCTTCGACGGCGAAGCGGGTGCCGGGCAGCAGACCTGCACCGGACAACACATAGTCGCGCTCGAACCCCAGCGCGTCGGTGAGGCGCAGCCAGCGTTCGATCCCGCCATCGGTTGCCTCGTCGCCGTCATGGTCGACGATCCGCTGACGCCAGGAGCGGCGGAAATCGCGGTCCGTGGCGCGCGACAGGATGGCGGCGTCCTTCAATGGAATGATCGACTGGTAGTAATAGCGGTTGAGAGCCCAGGCTTGGACCTGACCGCGGTTCAGCTTCCCGCCATGCAGCAAGGCATGGAATGGATGGCGGTTGTGGTAGCGCTCGGCGCCAATCGCGCGCAGAGCGGCTTCCAACTCATCGGGACCCATCAGTTCGGTCATAGGGTAATCCTCATGCCATCCTCGGCGACTTCCCAGCCGTGAGCGGCGATCTCGGCCCGCTCCGGCGAATCCTCGTCCAGCACCGGGTTGGTGGTATTGACGTGGATGAAGATCTTCCGATCAACACCCAGCTGGTCGAATACGGCCAGCGTGCCGGACCCGCCATCGATGCTCATATGACCCATTCTCTGTCCGGTCTTGTGGCTGATGCCGAGGCGCACGAGTTCGTCATCGGACCAAAGCGTGCCGTCAAAGAACACCAGCGCCGAGCCGCGCACGCGCGCTGCCAACTCCGGCGTCATCCGCGCGCAGCCCGGTATGTAGTGAAACTTGGAGCTTCCCGACACGATCTCCAGTCCGATCGTATCCTCCGCAACACCGCCGAGGTGCTGGGGGTCGCGCCCTTCCAGGAATAGCGGGACTTTTCCCGGCACGGCGAAGGCGGTCATCATGAGGCCCAACGGACCATCCGGCCCGGCAAGCTCGGTCGGCCGGTCCAAGGCGAAATCGCGACGCTGCACGAAATCGGGGTTGAGGGCGCCGAAGATCGGGTTTTCAGCCAGCAGTCCGAGCACACGCTTGGTGCCCCAGAGAATGAATGGTTGGCTTTCGCGCATCGACAGGAGGCCAGCCACGTGATCGACCTCCGCGCTGGTGAGCACCACCGCGCGGACCGGCGAATCCCGCAATCCGTCGCGTGGCCAGAGGCAGCGGGTCTGCAAGAGCTGCTGGCGCGCATCAGGCGAGGCGTTGAGCATCGCCCATCGACGGCCATCGGCGCTAACCGCGACCGAAGCCTGCGTCCGCCATTTGGCGCGTGCAGAACCCTCCCGCGCACGCTTGCTGGTCGGCGCGTTACAATTCCATTGAGGAAAGCCTCCGCCGGCCGCAGAACCGAGCACCACCACTTCCATGGCCGTTACACCCTGGTTTCCGAGGTCGCCCTGCTTTGTCGCGCGGCGGAGGGCGTCGAGTTACAGGCGCGCGCAGGCGTAGGAGTTGATCTCGAGGCCGACGCAAATCTCGCGCAACCGCGGAGTTTTCCAAAGTTTCATGGTCAACTCTCCCAGTTCATCGTGTTTGTTAATATTTGTCAGCATTCGCTGACAAGAATCATTCTAAGGATCGAAGCTCCTGCTTGCCAGAGTAATTCGGAGACCGTGCCCTCATCCTTTGGTCCAAGAATTCGGCGGTGCGACAAGTGAGTGATCCGAGCATGATTCATGGACGTTCGCCAGGTTCAGCCGCGCCATGTCGATCGAGAAAGCCTGGATCGATCTGACAGTGTCGCGCAACCATCTTGTCTGGACATCGAAGGCCTCCCGCTCGCGATCGGTCCATAGCCGGCAATCGACGGGTTGGGGACGCGCTATGCTCCTGATCTGCAGATAGTGGGTAAGTTCGTGGACCAGGATGCTGGTGGCGACGGGATCGCGGCCGACGGCGAGCGCCCGATCAATGGCGATCTCCCCACTCGGAAACGTAAAGCCATAGACCTGACACGGCCGTCCGCACACGACCTGAGCCAGTTCGTCGTGTGACATCGCCGTGATGTGCGGCGCGTCACCGGGTATGGCGTAGCCGGTATAGGCGGATATCGCCCTCAAAAGCATGGCGACCAGCTTGGCCGAGATCATCTCATCGCCGTTCGTTGCTGCATATGGCCCATGGTAAATGCATTTGGCCGGAAGACCAATTGATCACCGATCCCCCCTATGGTCTCCTCGTCCATGGTTTCGTAGGGGACGCTGCGGAGAACGAATGGCTGTACGATCATTTCTAGCTTGCGCAGGTGCAATAGCATTCATCGGCGGCGGAGTTGCCGCACTGCAGCATGCAGAGGCCAATGCCTATCCGACCGAAGTGGTCACCGACTACGTGATCGGATGCATGGCAGCCAATGGCGAGACCCAGGACATGCTGCGCCGGTGCTCGTGCAGCATCGACACCGTGGCCTCGATCCTGCCCTATCAGACCTACGAACGCGCGGACACCATCATCAGGATGAGCCGGGTCGCCGGCGGCAATACCGAGATGTTCCGCCAGATGACCGCCTTGAAGAAGGTGGTCGACCAGCTCCGCCTCGCGCAGATCGAGGCCGATTTCCGCTGCTTCTGACCCGGGTGGCTTTGCTCGCCAAGGCATCCATGCCACCGACACATCCCGCCGGCCCTTGTACTTTGGTCGAATGCTGCCGAACTTGGCTTGCCCGCGATTTTCCCGATTCCTAGAGTTGCGCAGGACGATGAGCGGCGGGAACCCGCATGCGGATCCGAGCTTTCTCATGTTCGTACAGGTTCCACCAAGTCCCCAACCCTGATTGGGACCATGACGGAAGGCTTCTGAAATGCGAATTTCCAATTGGCTGCTTGGCGCAATCGCCGTCACACCGGCTCTTGTTCTCACCGGCGCCGGCATGTCACACGCGTTGGAGGCAGGCGATCCCACGCACGGCAAGCAGGTCTTTGCGAAATGTCAGGCCTGCCATTCGCTGGATGCCGGCGTGAACA
>JAWKVL010000077.1:0-16606 GCA_041398065.1 Dongiaceae bacterium
GAGCGCGGCGGCCAGACGCTGGAGAGCCTGCTGCGTGAAACCGCACGACGCAAGCGCGAGGAGGACGGACGATGACCATCGCCAAAGTGACGGGCGACATGGTGCTCACCGAACTCAAGGACGTGAACACGCTGCATGTGGCCTACGCGACCGATACGCATAGCCGAACCGGCGAGGACCGCATCACGCCACGCGATCTGCGCCAGTGGCTGGCGCGGCTGCGGCTGCTCGCAGGCGTCCCTTTCGCCTATCTGGTCGCGGATTCCGAGCTGCTGCCGCCGGAATCGATCCGCTTCTTCTACCTCGATCGCAACTGGACCGACGCATTGATCCAGGGTGCCCTGAGCGTCGGGACGATGAACTCCGCGGATCGCGCGCAGCTGGAGACGCTCTATGGCGACATCCGCCGCGAGATCGACGAGGAAGAACGTGATGTGCGCCTGCCGGGCGGCGAGAAGGTGCAGCGCGGCGCCGCGGGAATCGTCACTGGATTCCTGCTGCGCTCGCGCGCGGTGTCCGGCTGGCCGGCGATGCACGTGCGCGCCTATGCCCGCGATGTCGTGGGCGACGAGGAAATCGTGCCGGAGAGCAATCCGGACCGCATCAAGATCCTGCGGCTGGAGCGGCTGGCCCCAGCCGTGCTGCTGGTCCTGTTCGATGGCATCCCGCAGCTGGTCCATCTGGAGGAACCGCGGCAGGGCATCCAGTTCGGCGTCAACCTCAACCCCATCGGCAACACCGGCAATTTCAGCGCCAGCGTCGAGGTGCGCGATCGCAACACCTCCGAAGAAGTACCGAACAAGCCGGAGATGCCGATCGCGTTCCGCCCCGGTTCGCCGGGCGTGCTCAATCTGCGCGAGACCTGCAAGACGTTCAACAACAACGCCAACACGCACACCGGCCCGGATGTAGACGGCGCCGAATTCGCGCTGGAGATGATCCGCTTCCCCTACCGCCAGGTGTTCGGCGCCATCAACGACCACCCGGAGATCAGCGAAGTCTTCAAACCGACCATTGGCTACAAGCTCGCCGACTTCAAGAAAACCTTTGCGGGAAACATCAAATGAGCCCTCCGGATCCAGACCGCATCGCCAAGGCGATGCTGAGTCCCGCCTGGTCGGGCTTGGTGCGCACCGACGCGGATCTCAAGACGATCGGCAGCTGGGACCCAAAATTGATCCGCCATCCGCGGCTGCTGGTGCCGGTGGACGTGCAGGCGCTCTATGTCGCGCCCGGCAGCAAGGAGCTGTTCGTTCGCCTGCCTTTCGCCTTGACCACGCCCGATGGCTCAGATCCCGAGCCGATGCCCGAGCCCTTCGCCAAGGGCGCGCCGCGCGCGTCCGGTGTGTACCTGCATTGGGCGCTGCCGGACTCGCTGCTGTCCGGTGAGCTGAAAGATGTCGACAGCGGATCGCGCAATCGGCTCGCTCTATCCACATTACCCGATCGCTGGGTGGTGCTGCGCATCGCCGTGCCGCGCCGCGGCGGCGACCAGGCGGTGTTGCGTGGCTGGGTGATCGAGGCCGACACCACGCGTGTGGTGCCCTTGGAGAGCTGGCCGGCGGCGGCGGACGGCGCCACGCCGACCGGAAAGACTGTCGCGCCCGAAGAATTGACCGGCAGCGTCGGCGGCACACTGAATTGGACCGGCGTCTATGACGCGGTGGAGAACCGCTTCTCTTTCCACGATCCGCTCGACGATGTGGCGGACGCAACAGGCGGCGGCGCCTTCGGCAACACCGGCACCTATGTCGTCGCCGGATGGTGGTCGAAGTCGGAGCTGGACCCGCTCGATTCCGTGCACAGCACATACGCCTTCTACGACCGCCTGAAAACACTGGGCTGGCAGCTTGCCAGCGACCAGGAAGGCGGCGACAAGCTGCCTGGCGAAGCAGTGATGACGGCTGCCCGGCGCGAGAGCATCGGACTGAAGACCGCCGAACGCTATTCCCTGGAGAAGCCGGCCCAATCCGCTAGGCTCGCGCCCGGCGCCGTACAGCAATCGGCCGCGGTCGAGAAGCTGGCAGTGGAACAGGCCTACGAGCCGGCGCGCTCCGCCTTTGCCGAGGCCGGGCGCCGCATCGTCAAAAGCCGGCCGCGACACCTGTTCTCCACGCTGCTGCATGGCGAGGTACATGGCGTGCCGATGGGCGGCCGGATCACGATCAGCGATCTGCGGCCCGACGCGAAGGCGACCGGCCTCGCCATCGGCCAGCATGGCGATGACGTCGCCGCCGCTATGGCCAGCGAAGGCATGGGCATCACCGATCCCGCCAAGCGCCGCGATACCGAGCGAATCCTCAGCGCCTTCACGGGCCAACGCCTGAACGAGCTCGGTACCGCCAATGGCGTTGTCGACGTGGAGGAATACGAACACGCCGCCGGCTTTGAATCGCGCTCCGGCGGACCGGGCGCCATCGATCGCATCCGCATCGGCGGCGAAGGCGGGCCGCTGCCCGCCGGACGCGGCGCGCGATCGGAGCAAGCCAAGAACCGCCCCAGCAAGACCAAGGGCGCAGCGAGCGATGCTCTGAACGCGCCGCGGATGACCTTCAAGACCGGCGGACGCAGCAACCTGATGAGCAAATCGACCGCCGAGCATCGGGCCGAGATCGGCAGCTGGACCGACCAGAAGCTCGGAGCACGTACGCAGCAGCAGTCGCGACTGGTGCAGCGTTCCGCGCCGCGCTACTACCGGCCGCTGGAACCGATCGTCGCCGTGCGCAACGCCGTGCGCAGTTTCCGACATCGCGGCGATGGGCGGTTCTCGGCCGACGGTACGATGCTTTGCCGCTGGCCGACCCAAGTCGGAACCCGCATCGATGGCGTGATCGACGCCGCGCGTCTGCTGCCGCCCCTGCCTGCCGGAGCCATCCCGCCTGAAGTCGTCTCGCTGATCCGCAGCGCGCTGCTGATCGATCCATATTTTGTGCCGTGGACATCGCAGCAGGCCGGCAAGCAAACCGGCGTGCCGCAGCCACAGGCTCTGGCGCGGCTGAAGGCGGAATCGGCGCTGCGCTTCGGCAACACGGCGAGTTACACCGGCGCGCTGCCGGTGGGCGGCGGGGGCAAGAGCAACACGCGCCTGAACGGCCTCGTCACGACCGATCAGTTCCGGCGCTTCTCGCTGGTCGCGGGCGTCGATCCTTCGCCGGTCGCCGTGACGGTGTGGGTGCAGCCGTGGGTGCCACTCTGGCTCGACTGGGAAATCGAGGTGATCGCCAGCAACCGCCTCGATGGCGTCGGGCTGGAGGCCATCGATCTCGAACCGCAGAAGGATACGTGGCTGCCGGCTGCCGAGCCGCGCACGCTGCGCGGGCGCAGCGCGCTCAACACCGGCACGGCCAAGACGCTCGCCGCGGCGATCGACGCATGGATGAAGGCCGAGGACGCGCGCGACAAGGAGAATGCCGGCGAAGCGGACGAAAAGACCGAAGCCGCTCTTGCCGACATCGCCGATCACATCGAGACGCTCGATGTGCTCTCGGCGTCTTTGGAGAGCGTGCAGGAGCAGCTGCTCGGGCTGCCGCTCGGCGATCTCGGCGTGCTCAGTCCGCGCCAGGGGGATACGGCGACGTTGGACAAGCCGGTGCCCGTGGATGTCCCGCAGCTGCTGCTGAATGGCGCATTGCGCCTGACCCGCGCGCGGATCATCGACGCCTTCGGCCGCACGCTCGACCTGCCGGTCGAGCGGACGCAGGTGCCGGCGCGCTGCCTGGTGCCGAGTGCGCCGACCGGAACCATGCGCCTGACCCCGCGACTGATGCGTCCGGCGCGCTGGCTGTTCCGCCTGGTCGATCCCACCGACCTCACCGCCGACAGCCCGGATGCGACCATCGACCAGATCGACCCAACGGCCATGGTCAATCCGGTCGCCGGATTTCTGCTGCCGGATCACATCGACGAAGCGCTGGAGGTGTTCGACACCGAAGGCAATCCACTCGGGCAACTGATGCATGAATCCTTCGGCAACGGCGTTGCCTGGGAAATCGCGCCCGGCCGGTCCGGGCCCGCCGATGCCGGTCCGTTGTACGACCTGCAGCCGGCGCAGCAGATCCTGGGGCTGTTCGCGACCAACCTGATGGCAGTGGACGCCGAGGCGCGCAAGGGCGAGAGCGCGGAGCCGGGCATGGAATCCGCATTGTCGGCGCTGCTGCGCGCCATCGATACGACCCTGTGGACAGTCGACACCTTCTCCAACCTCGGCACGGCGCACATCGTCGGCCTGGTCGGCCGGCCGATTGCCGTCGTGCGCGCAACGCTGAAGCTTGATATCGACGACGATCTGGATGAGCTCGATCTTTCCGACGATGAGATCCGCACCGCGCGCGAAGCTGCCTATCGCGACCTCGCGGACCGGACGTTCCCGGTGCGGATCGGCGAGCTGACGCGTGACGATGACGGGCTGCTCGGTTTCTTCGTCGATGACGATTACAGCCGCTTTCACGTCGTCGACAAGGCGGTGCGCGACGGCGCGCTCGACAGCGGCCGCAATCGCGGGCAGCTGTCGCAGAAGGGCTCAATCCCGCAGGTGCCGGATGTACGGCCGATCCTGCATCCCTATCTGGTGGCGCAGGATGAAGTGCTGGTGCATCCCGGCCAAGTGGTACGCCTGACCCTGCTGCTCTACCCGTCCGGCAAGGTGCACCTGACCTCCGGCGTCCTGCCGCGCAAGTCGCTGATGCTGGTTCGCGACTGGACGTTTCCGGGGTTGTCGGTGATGGCGCCGTCGGCGCGTATCGGCCCGGTGCTGATCGAGCCCGGCGATGTACGCTTGCCCAAGATTTCCTCCTTCCCCAAGGAGCAGATCTGGACCCGGCGCGATTCGCCGGTGACCTGGCGCGACGACCCGATCTTGGCGGCGACGCAGGCGGCGCTTCTGCCCGAGCTGCCGTCGCAGGTCGAGGAAGGTTACATCCGCGTCGGCCCCAAGAGCGACACCGAGCCAAGCGAGGGAGGCGGCTGATGGCGCGCTACAGCTGGCCTGGCGATCGCGATCCGGAAATGCGGGACGATTCGCGCTTCCGCGGCGAATCCTTGCTTGAGAGCATTGCCAGCATTCCCGGTATCATCCTGTCGGAAGCGGCAGCCCTGCGCGCTGTTCTGCTCGCGGCCCAGCAGGCGATCGCCGATCAAAATGTGTGGTTGCCGATCGGCCCGGCCGTGACCTTGCAGGGCCAGGCGGGCAGTGCGCCGCGCGTCGCCGGACGTGTGCGTGACATTGCAGTCAGCGACGATGGCAAGCGGGTCTATGCCGCGACGGCCAATGGCGGCGTCTGGTATTCGGGCGATGCCGGCGCAACCTGGTCGCCGCTCGGCGCAGGCGCCTCGACGCCCGCTGGGGAGGCCGCCGCGCCTGGACCCAGCAGTCTGGTCACCTGCTGCATCGACGTTTCGTTCGGCGCCAGCGCCGACGGGTCCCAGGACATCGTCTATGTCGGCACCGGCGAGACCCAGCCCTCCAGCCGCGGCTTTCCCGGCGGGAAGGCCCAAGGCATCGGAGTCTTGAAACTTACGACGCCGTTGCCTCAGGCGCTGGCCAACCCGCACATCAATCCGTGGAAGCGCGAAGCCAAGAACCTGGCAGGCACTGGCATCTTCCGGGTCGCGCACGACCCCACCAACCCGGACGTCGTCATTGCAGCGTCCTCCAGCGGGCTGTGGCGGCGTATCGGGGCTTTCACAGAAGATGCCGACTGGACTCGTGTCACCGATGGTCCATTCGATTTCGAGGCGGACGACGACCAATGGTGCACCGACGTGATCTGGGCACCAGCCAAGGGCGGCACGCCGTCACGCCTGTGGGTTGCGCTGGTGGACAACACCTTGTTCTCCAACACGAACGTCTGGGTGTCGGAGAACGGTGTCGGCGGGCCATACGAGGAAGTGGATCTGAGCGGTCACGTCAAGGCTGGCCGCCTTGGCATCTCCGTGCACAAGAACGATCCGTCGGTCGTCTATGTGCTGGGCGCGGGCCCGCATTTGTGGCGCATCAATGGCAAGGATGCGAAGCCCGTGAAGAAGCTGCCGAAGCACCTGTTCGGCGACGAGCACGATCAGTCGAGCTACGATCTCGCGGTCGCGGTGCATCCCAGCAAGCCGGGCGAGGTCATTGTCGGCGGCAGTACGGTCAAGTCGGAACAGACCGTCACGACGGTCAACGGCAAGAAGAAATACAGCGGCGGCGAATGGAGCGCATCGCTATTCCGGTTGACCGTTACGCCCGACGGCAGCGACTTCACCTGCAATTTCGACGATTCCCTGCAGGACAATCCGGGCGTCGACGACAAAACCTACATCGGTAACAACGTGCATGCCGACGTCCACACCATTCGCTACGCCAGCGGCGGGGCGCATGTCTGGGTCGGCTGCGACGGCGGCGCCTACCGCTCGACCCAGAACGGCGACTCCTATACCTACGTCGCCCGCAACAACGGATTGGCGGTCATCGAGGCCGGCTATGTCGCCAATCATCCGACCTGCGACGGCGCTCTGATCATCGGCACGCAGGACAATGGCGCGATCCGGCGCACCGGCGATACAGTGTGGACGCACTGGACCGAAGGCGGCGGCGACGGCGGCGGCGTTGCGTATCACCCGTCATTGCCAGCGTTCCACATAGCGCAATACACCAGGGCGAGCTGGAACAGCAACGGCAGTTGGGTCGCGCCGGTTTACCGCGCCGGCTGCTCGGACGAGTCCACCAAGACCGAGAAAAATGCATCGTCGTTCTATTCGGATCTCCACGTCATTCCGGGTGCCGGCCCGAACCAGGCACGCGTTGCGCTCGGCACGAACCGGGTGTGGATCAGCGAGGATTGGAATCCGGATTCCGGGGCAGCCAAGATGACGTGGCAGACCCTGCCCTCCGGTCCGGGCAAAGACCCGCGGCTGAACGGCGCCAACAATACCGACCGCGATACCTTCGACAGCAACTTCGGCAATGTCCGCGTCGTCCAGTGGGCGGGCGCGCCCGGCCATCTCGAGGACCGCATCATCGCGCTGTTCAGCCGCGCCGTGATCGCCTTCACGCGCGACAGCGGCACCGGCAAATGGTCGAAGAAAGTCGTCTCGCATTACGAGGAGAGTTGCGGCGACGACGAAATGGACAATGACGAGATCGGCGAGTCGGTGAGTTCGGTCATGCCGCCGCGCGGCTCTTGGAGCGACCTGGCGATCCACGACTTCAACCGCGGCACCTACAGCTCCTTCTACGTCGCCGCCACCGGATTCGCGGAGTTTGATGACGAAACGTTGGTCGACTACACGCGCATGGATACGCTGTGGTGGTTCGACGGCACCGACAAATGGTATCCGACCAAGTTGCGCGGCCATCCCAACGCGACCCGCGCGCCGGCCTTCGCGGTCGTAGTCGATCCCGACGATATCGGCATCGTCTATGCCGGCACGGCGGCCGGCGTCTGGAAAGGCACGCTCACGTTCGTCGATGGCAAGCCGCAATGGGATTGGACGATCTTCTCCAACGGCCTGCCCGATGCCTATGTGCAGGACCTGGCCTTCTTCAAGGATGGTGACCTGAAGCTGCTGCGCGCAGCCTTGCAGGCGCGCGGCGTGTGGGAAGTGGATCTGAGCGCGGCCCCCAGCCCGCCACGGCGCACCTATCTCCGCGCGCACGCGTTGGACACGCGGCGCCGATTCCCGACCGTGATGACCGATCCCCTCAGCACGATGATTCCGCCGACTGCCTCCGACTGGTTCAGCAGTCCGGACATCATGCTGCGCCCGGCGCCCGGTGCGCCGCCGCCGGCGACCAGGCCAAGCAGCCTGCCCTGGAACGATCATCACCACGGCACCATCTACGACACCTGGGTGCTGCAGACGGCGCTCCATGCCGACGATCCGCTGGTCCGCCCGAACGGCATCTGGAACGAGCAGCTCGAAGCTCGCATCAAGGCATTCCGCAAGAACAGCCCGACCCTGCCGGATTCGGCCACGCCGCTGGTCGACGACGATTTCTGGGATGAGGCCGTGGTCGTCAACAAGGTCTATGCGACGCCGTGGGGCGACGACGAGCCGACCGAAGCCGATGTGACCGAGCTGATCCGCAACCAGGATAGATTCCACAACAGCAACCTGCTGATCCTGGTGCAGAACCTGCCGTACATGATCGATGTCCTCGTTCATCATCGTCACTTCGAGCCGGTGCCCTTGGGCGAAGCTCAAGTGCTCCTGCTGCGACGCCTGATCGCGGATGCGGAGAATGACGGCGGAGAGGTGGCGATCACGCCGGACTGGAAGAATGCCGTCGTGCAGTGGACGAACGGCACCCCGGCGCCGCTGCCCGGTAGCTGGGAAGTGGTCGGCCGCCGCATGACCAACGGCCCGCTGTCCGCCAGTACGCCGCGCGCCATCAGCTTCACGCTCGACTTCACGGTGGATCCCCCGTTCGCCGTCAACACGACCTGGCTGCTGCTGGCGATCACGTCATCGAGTGCGGATCCTGTCGGCGTACCCTCATTGACGGGCGACAAAGTGCGCGATCTGGTGCTCAACAGCCACCACGTGGCTGCGAGGCTGATACGCAAGGCAGTGTAGCCAGCAAAGGTTCGGCGGAACCGATCGGCGACGATGAAGGGGTCCGTCGCCGTCATCCGGCGATCAGCTCCTGATCGGTGCCGCACAGTGCCAGCGCTCACTTCAATGATAGCTCCTTCGCGTAGTGACACGCGGAAACGTGGTTCGGCTCGATCTCGATGGGAGGCGGCGCCTGCCATCATTTTGGCCACGGCAAGGTATTTCTGTCGTCGCGCCTGGCGACGCCCGCGCGGCCTCTTCAACGGTGGGCGACCGGCGAGGACCCGGAGCTGCGCAGTGTGTCGTCTATCTCCAGGTCGACAACGATGACGTCGTGGTCGGAGATCGCAGATCCGGCACAATCGGTCGCGGCGATCTGACTTGCGCTCCGGACCGTGACGCCGCGCGTGAAGAACCAGTCGATCCGGCGATATGGAGGGGTTGGCGTACCGTCGGGCCGCATCCGCTCCGTGGCGTCCGGCCGATTGGCAGCGCGCCAATCGTAGCCGGCCTTCGTGAACAGATCGAATAGCGGCTCATGGGCTGCCGGCTCTACAAACCAAGTTCCGTCGGCCGTGTCCCCGGGCGGGAGATCGCTGGTGTTGAAGTCGCCGCCGATCACCACGGGACGACCGGCGGCGCGCCTGTCGATCGCATCTAGCAACGTCGCGACCTGCGCCGCGCGATCGGCGGCATCGGTGCTGCTTTCGAGATGAACCGACACGACCGTCAGTGGCGCGCCCGCGGCATCGATCGTCGCCGCGATGGCCATCCGCCAGCCGATCCGGCGCTCTTGCGTGGTCTGTTCGCCGGCGAACCACCGCGCGCCCTCGTCCAACCGCACGACATCCATCGCGCCGAGTTCCGATTTGCCGAGAATGGCGTTGCCGTGTAGCCCGACCTCGTTGCTCTGGCCCGCGTGCCAAGCCTTCTCGCGATTGTCGCCCAGCCCCAATTCGACGTACTCGACGCCGAATGCGTAACCGCTGCCGAGCATTCGCGCGAGTTCGCGTATCGTATGCCGGTTGCCGGAGCGCGCCATGCCGACATCGAGCTCGCTCAGCAGCACGATATCGGCGTCGATTGCGGCGAGCAGTGCGGCACTCTCCGCGATGAACTTGCAGCGCTCGGCGTTCCACGCTGCGATCGTGACCCGATTGCCAGGCCGGCGCGGCTCGGGCGGCGCAACCACTTCGATCGCGTGCAGGCAAGGAAGTTCCGCCGCGATGCGGTCATGTTCCGGTCGCGACGGCGTCACTCGCCGCGCATGTGCGAGCAATTGCGGATCGGGTGCCGGCAAGGCGGTGAAGGTTCGCATCGCCATCGGTATCGAGCGAAGCCGGACCGCGGGGCGGCGGCCCGGCTCGCCTCTCGAGCGGGCTATTTCTGCAGCACTTGCGACACGAACTGCTGGATGAAGTAGCCCTTGTAGGCCCCTGGAATCCACGGCTTGCCGTTCTTCTGCCGCTGCTCCTCGGGGATCAGCGCGTTCTCACCGGCGACGTCGACGCGGGCGAGATAGCTGCCGATCGTCGCGTTGAGCTGCTTCTGCACGTCGGCCTGGATCAGGTAGGAGACGAACAGCATCGCCGCAGCCTTGTGCGGCGCATTCGCCGGAACGCCAAGGCTGTCGCCGCCACCCGGCATGCCCAGCGACGGGATGTAGAGCTTGGCGCGCTTGAACAGAGTGCCCTTCGCGAGCGACACGGCAGTGTCGTCGTCCCAGGCCGCCGCCATCATCACCTCGCCCTGGTTGACGCGATCCAGCGAATCGTTGTTGGACGCGGTGATGGTGAACTTGTCCTGGTTGGCATTGAACCAGTCCCACACCTTGCCCCAGTCGGCGACCTTCTTCTCATCGAGTTCGGTGTCGCCGGCATAGCGGTCCTCGTCGCCAAGGATATTGAGGATGGCGGCCTGCACAAAGGCCTGGCCGGAGCCGCCCTTCGACGGATCGTTGAAGGCGAACTGTCCGGGATTGGCATCGAGCCAGGCGGTGAACTCGGCCCAGGTCTGCGGCGGATTCGGCACTTTCTCCGGGTCGTACACGAAGCCGGTCTGATTGCGATAGACCGGAACCAGATAGCCGCCGGTGGCATAGCCCTCCTGCACTTTTGACAGCTTGGGATCGAGCTTGTCCGAGTCTGGGATGGCCCCCGCCAGCGGGCCGTACAACGCCTTGGCATCCAGCAGCGACTTCAACTCCACGCCGCCGACCAGCAGCGCGTCGATCGTGCCGGAGGCGCTGGAGGATTCCGCAACCACCTTGCCGATGTTCGCGGTGCGGTCGCCGGTGACGACATTCACCTTGATGCCGTACTTGCCTTCGAAGTCCTTTGCGGCGGTGCGCCAGAACTCCTCGCCCCACCAGGCATAGAACGTCATCTCGCCGTCGGCCTTGGCCGCTTCGACCACCTTGTCCCACGGCATCTTCAGGTAGTCATCGGCGGCCTGGCACATGGTGGCACCGCTCAGCAGGGCAGCCATGGTCAACGCACCGGATAGAACTGCTCGTCTGGTCGTCATGTTGTCATTCTCCCTGTTGTGTCCAGAGGCCGCCTATCGGCCCCGGAATGTTCACAGCTTCCCAAAGGCGGATGACAGATATTCGGTCTTCAGGAAGCGCTCTGCGATGAAGAGAAGCGCGACGCTCGGCACCATCAGGATGATGGAGACGACGGCGGCGTTGGTCCGTACGAAGTGGTAACCGAGATAGTCGAACAGCACGGTCGGTATGGTCTGGAACGTCGGCGTTCCGATCACGAAGGTGAGGTTGAACTCTTCGAGGCTGGTGATGAAGGTGAAGACGGAGCCGGCGAACAGGCCAGGCAGCACCATGGGCACCAGCACGTGACGGACCAGTGCCAGACGGCCCGCGCCCAGATTGCGGGCGGCGTCGATGACATCCTGCGGGATGGCTTCGAATGCGGTCGCGAGAATCCGCAGCATGTAGGGCATCGCCAGCAGCGTGTGGCCGATCACCAGACCCACGAACGTCTGCGACAGACCGAGGCCGTAGAACACCCGGCTCAGGAACATGGCAATCACCATCGCCGGCATCACCACCGGCAGAAGAATGAGAATTCTCAGCGCTTCCTTACCCCGAAAGGCGTAGCGCCCGATGGCATATGCGGTGGGCAGAGCAAGGACGAACGACACGATGGTGACGATCGGCGCCAGGATGAAGCTGGTCGTCACCGCTTTCGCGATCTCCGAATAGGTGAAGACGTAGTCCCACTGCGCGAGGGACAGGCTCGGCGGCAGCACGGCCGGCGGCGACCAGGGGTCATCCGGATTGACCAGCGACCACATTACGGCCATGAACAGCGGCACCGCAGTCCAGACCACCAACAAGGCGATGATCAGCAAGGCCAGGAACTGGCCGAAGCCGAGACGAAATCGGCGCGGTGCCGGCATGGTCATTGCGGCCGCTGTCATCGTCCCATCCCCTCGATCACGCGGGCGGCGCGGGCATAGATCGCGACGAATGCCAGAGACGCAACGATCACGACCATGCCTATACAGGCGGCGGTGCCCCATTGTTGCAGCGTGAAGGCGTCGGTGTACATCAGAACGGAGAGCGACGACGGATAAACCGGTCCGGCGACGCGCGTGATCGCGTAGTCGCCGAAGGTCAGGATGAAGACCAGGACGACGGCGATCAGGATTCCGGGCGCGGACATCGGCAGCACGATGTGGAAGATGACCCGCAGCGGGCTGGCGCCGAGATTGCGCGCGGCATCCTCGATATCGGTCTGGATCGTTTCCAGCACCGACGCGATGATCAGGAGCTGGAACGGCAGGTTCTTCCAGACCTGTATGATGAGGACGTTCCAGCCGAACGTGTCGTTCAGCATGCGCATGGGACGACTGATGATCCCGATGCCCAGAAGCACGTTGTTCAGCACGCCATTGAAGGCCAGGACGTTGAGGATCAGGAAGGCCGCGACCAGCGCAGGCACGAACAAGGGGATCTTGATGATCGATCCGATGGTGCGCGAACCGAAGCGCTTCCGCCTCAGGAACAGCGCAAGCGGATAGGCGAACAGCAAGGTTCCGAAGGCGCTGCCGACGCCGACCTTGAGCGAGAACAGGAACGAATCGAAGAAGGTCTTGTCCAGCAGCGACAACCAGTATTCCGCCGTCAAGCGCGACTCACCGACCAAGGCGTATAGGCCGATGCTTTGCAGGAAGGTCATCAGGATCGCGGCGGCCAGGAACAGAAATATGAACCCCGCCCCCGGAATGATGAGGAGCAGCAGCGTGATCCGACCGGGCTGCGTCTCGTTCATTCGATCACCCGGATGCGCTTGGCCGGCACGGCAAAGCTGAGCACGTCGCCTTCCTGCACCGACAGTTCGCTATCCAGTTGCGCCCGGAGCGCGTGACCCGCCACCTCGACCACCAGCTCGAGGAAATTGCCTCGAAAGACGATGCTGCGCACCACAGCGTCCCGGATGTTCGCCGAGCCGTCCGACGCGACTTTCATATCCTCAGGCCGCCAGCTCAATCGCACCGGACCGTTCGGCGATGAAGATGCGTCGGCGACGGAGAAGCGGCCGACCGCCGAGTCGACGAGGCCGCCGCCCGACATGCGGCCTTCCACGATGTTGGCGGCGCCGAGGAAGTCAGCCACGAATGCGCTTCGCGGCGACCGATAGATCGTGCCGGGATCTCCGGCCTGCTCGATACGGCCACCATTCATCACGACGATGCGGTCGGAGATTGCCAGTGCTTCCGCCTGGTCGTGCGTCACGTAGAGGGTCGTGATGTCGAGGCGGCGCTGCAGCTCGCGGATCTCGAGCCTGACCTTCTCGCGCAGCTTGGCGTCGAGGTTCGATAGCGGCTCGTCGAACAGCAGGATGTCGGGGCGCGTGACAATGGCCCTGGCCAATGCCACCCGCTGCTGCTGTCCGCCGGAAAGCTGGCCGGGCCGGCGCGATTCAAGGCCGCGAAGGCTGACCATGTCGAGCGCTTCATCGATGCGCTTGGCCTGCTCGGCGGCGGACAGCTTCCGCATCTTGAGCCCGAACGCCACGTTTTCCGCGACGGTCATGTGCGGGAAGAGCGCGTAGGATTGGAACACCATCGCCGTGTTGCGCCGGTGCGGCGGCACATCGGTCATGCGCCGTTCGTCGAACCAGATATCGCCGCTGTCGGGCGCGATGAAGCCTGCCACCATGCGCAGGGTCGTGGTCTTGCCACAGCCGGACGGGCCTAGCAGCGTCACGAACTCGCCATCGTCGACTTGGAGGTCGATGCCGTCGACGGCGGTAAAGTCACCGTATCGTCTGGTGATGCCGGCAAGCCTCAGCTTGCTCATGGCAGATACAAGTCCATTCTGCCCCCTGCTCCCTTGTTCTTGATCCCAACGCTTGCTGCCCGCGCCACCAAGGAGATCGCCAGACCGTCAATCAGCATGTTGCAAAATGTTGCATATTGAGTGATTTTGTCAATAATAGCCCGCGATAGATTGCAAATTGTTGCAGTTTCGTGGTCCAGTCAACGAACCTGCTGTGAAATCGGCGGAGGCGAAGTGGATTTCATTTTCATGCTTACCCGCCAGGATCGGACGATCGCCGATTGCCTGGCTGTCCTTGATCTCGTCCTGCCGCTCAAGCTGCGCCACATCGGATTCAAAGACATCGGCGTCGACAAGGCAACGCTGACCACGCTGACGAAGCGGATCCGGAAATCGGGCGCCATCTCCTACATGGAGGTCGTCAGCACCAGCCCGGCCGACACCTTGAACTCCGCACGTGTCGCCACGGAGCTTGGCGTTGATCGTTTGCTGGGCGGAACGGACGTGACCCACATCCAGGAGATCCTGGGGAACAGCAAGATCGAGTATTACCCGTTCTCTGGATTTCCCAGCGGTCATCCCACCAAGCTCGGCGGCCGACCGGATCAGATCGAAGGCCACTGCCGGCGCTTTGTCGAAAAGGGATGCGCCGGCACCGACCTGCTGGCTTACCGCGCCACCTCCGCCGATCCTATCGAGCTGGTGCGCGCAGCGCGGCGCGGACTCGGAAAGAAGTACCTGATCGTCGCGGGCAGCGTCTCGACGTCGCAACAGATCGCGGCGCTGCACGCGGCCGGCGCCGATGCCTTCACAATCGGGTCCGCGGTCTTCGACGGCTCCTATGCCAAGAACATGGGGTCGATCCTCTCGCAGCTGTCCGCCATCCAGGCCGATTGCGCCGCTGTCGCCAAGGCGGGACCCGGATGAGGCCACTCGCGGAGCTTCCGCTTCAGCAACGTCGTTCAATTCGCGCAGTCCTGGCCGACATTGATGACACATTGACGGACGACGGCCGGCTCACCGCCCGCGCCTATCGTGCTCTCGAACGCTTGAAGGAAGCCGGCCTCATCGTTGTCCCGGTCACCGGCCGACCCGCCGGATGGTGCGATATGATCGCCCGCTTCTGGCCCGTTGACGCCGTGGTCGGCGAGAACGGCGCTTTCTACTTCCACTACGACATCGCCTCCAGGCGGATGATCCGTCGCTACGCCAAGTGCGCGGATGATCGGCGGAATGACCGCGCCCGTCTGGACGCGATCGGCGACGAGATCCTGCAATCGGTTCGGGGCGCCGCGATCGCCGCGGACCAGTCGTACCGCGAAGCCGACCTGGCAATTGACTTCCGCGAGGACGTCGAACCCCTGCCGGATGCGGACGTGGACCGCATCGCTGCGATCTTCCGGAGGCATGGCGCGACGGCCAAGATCAGCTCCATTCATGTCAACGGCTGGTTCGGCGGCTATGACAAGCTGACGATGTCCCGGCAGTTGCTGCGCGAAATCTTCGGCATCGACATGGACCAGGCCCGGAGCGAAATCGCGTTCGTCGGCGATTCACCGAACGACGCGCCAATGTTCGGATTCTTTCCCAATGCGGTCGGCGTCGCCAACGTGCATCGCTATCACGACAGGCTCGAGTCGGAACCGGCCTGGGTCACGCGGAAATCAGGCGGCGAAGGCTTCGAGGAATTCGTCGACTTTCTCCTGGCGAAGTCATGAGCAGGCCGAGACGCATCGCCAAGCCGGCACGGCAGAAATGGATTCTGGAGCAGCTGCGCGCCAGCAACGATCTGTGGATTCCTGGAATGGTGAGCGCCCTGGACAGCGACCGCCCTATTCACGCCTTGGATCGCGTAGAACGTCGCGCGGACGCCTCGTCTGCAAGCTTGACGTCTACGGACCCAGAATGGTTGCCAAATGTCGAGCAGCGCCAGAAGATGACGGCGCTGGCGCTGGACTGCGTTCGGCCGCACATGGTGGTCATGATCGACGGCGACGGTGTCGTGCTCGATCTGGCGTGGCGCATGGCAACCGACGGGCCGGAGATCACGGTGATCACCAACAATCTGCCCGCTGCAAGACTGCTCGGCGGCAACGCAAGCATCACGGTCCATTTTTGTCCCGGACGATACGATTGCCGCCGCGGGGCGGCCGAGGGGGCCGAGACGATCGATTTCCTGCAGCGCTATCGAGCCAATCTTGCCTTCATCAGTGCGTGCGGGATCAGCGCCGATGGGCCGAACGGCGCGCGCGCCGATGCCGCCGCAACCAAGCGCGTGATGCTGGAACGTTCGGACCAACGGATCCTTCTGCTGGATCACGGCAAGTTCGGCCTTCGCCGCCCGCATTCGATTTGCTCTCTTGGCCTGATCGACCGGCTGATCTGCGACGAGGCGCCGGACGAGGAACTCCACGCCGCCTTGCGGCTGAACGGGGTCGAAGTCCGCACCTAACGTCTGAAGGGCTGACTATTGTCCGCGATAGCCGAACTTGACTAGGCCCGTGCGCATCAGGCCGTACATCACCGCGAAGACGGCAAAAACGAAGAAGTTGACGAGTGCGGCGAGCGCGAACAGCTCGGGACCGAGCCCGAAGCGCAGTGATCCCCACGCGACCGACGGCAGCGTCGGAATGGCGCCCAGGTTGTAGAACGAGATTTCCAGGTTGTTGAACGCCAGGATGAAGCTGATCAGGTAGGCGCCGAGCAGCGACGGCCAGATGGTCGGAAGCGTGATTTCGACGAAGCAGCGCCAGGGCCGGGCCCCGAACA
>JAWKVL010000078.1:0-15395 GCA_041398065.1 Dongiaceae bacterium
GTGACCGAGAACAAGACGACGGCCGAGCGCTTCCTGAATGAGATCGATGCCGCGATCCTGATCTGGAACGCCTCGACCCAGTTCGCCGACGGCGGCGAATTCGGCATGGGCGCGGAGATCGGCATCTCCACCGGCAAGCTGCATGCGCGCGGACCGGTCGGCTGCGAGCAGCTCACCAGCTACAAGTATCTCGTGCGCGGCACCGGCCAGGTGCGGCCTTGATGGTTGGCACAGCGCACCACCCTCGCAATCCACTCCCCTGTCATCCCGGCCTTGAGCCGGGATCCATGGCGCCTCCACTCGTGCGGTCGACACATGGATCCCGAATCACGCGGCTGTCCAGGATGACAGAAAGAGAAGTGGCTGCGCCGCGCGATCGCGCGAATGTTTCACGTGAAACACGCAAAAGCGTGACCAACTGACACGGAAAATACGCAAGCGCATGGGGGGAATGCGGCGCATCGGATTGCTCGGCGGATCATTCAATCCCGCGCATGAGGGCCATCGCGACATCAGCCTGGCGGCCCTCGCCTTCCTCGATCTCGACGAGGTCTGGTGGCTGGTCTCACCGCAAAATCCGTTGAAGCCGGAGCGCGGCATGGCCTCGTTCGCCGATCGCATGGCCAGCGCCAAGTCCATGGCGGACCATCCCCGGATCCTCGTGACCGATATCGAACGGAAGTTCGGAACCCGCTATACCGCCGACACGCTGCGTAAGCTGGTCACGCGCTTTCCGTCATACCGGTTCGTGTGGCTGATGGGTGCCGACAATTTGGCGCAAATTGCGTCCTGGCGGGACTGGACACGAATCTTTCACCTCACGCCAATTGCGGTTTTCGACCGCCCTACCTATACTATTAAGGCACTTACTTCCCTGGCGGCCCGGCGTTTCCGGCGGTCGCGGCGGCGCGAAGCGGCGCTCAAGACCCTGGCGACAACCCCGGCACCGGCCTGGGTGTTTGTGCATCATCGGCTGAACCCGATCTCGGCGACGGCGATCCGTGCCGAGCGCGCCCGCAAGCAGGCGGGCAAGGCCAAGTCGGGTGCTTAGGCTAACAGGCCGGCGGATTTGCCGATGCCGCCGGGTAAGGAGGTAGCTGCCATTCCTCGCACGCGTAAGGCAGTCGCCATGCCGACTGCAGATCAGTCCCAGGATCTTCTGAAGATCGTGGCAACTTCCCTGGACGACGATAAGGCCGAAGACATCGTCGCCATCGACCTACGAGGCAAATCCACCATCGCGGACTACATGGTCATCGCCACCGGGCGCAATTCCCGGCAGCTGGCGGCCATGGCGTCGCACCTTGACGCGAAGCTCACCAAGGCCGGCGTGCGCCGCGTCTCGGTCGAGGGCGCCGACCAGGGCGATTGGGTCCTGCTGGATGGCGGAGACGTGGTCGTGCATCTGTTCCGCCCCGAAGTGCGCTCGTTCTACGCACTCGAGAAGATGTGGGGCGCGGAGATGCCGAGCCCGGAGCGGCTGACAGCCGTGGGCTGACCGGCGTAAGCCGTCAGCGGTCCGCGTAGCCGGGCCGCGAGCGGGCAGACACGCGACCCCGTGAGCGGGTCGCAACATATCTGCCATGCATGCGCGGCGGTCGACGCGCCGCGCCGGGGTGGGCATGATGCGCCTCGCAGCCCGCTCAAGAGGCGGTTGCACCCCGCAACGCCAGCCATTCCCTCGCTCCCATGTGGATCTCCGCCGGCGCGATCGTCGCCTTCACCGCCGCCGTGTTCTTTTCGACCAAGGCGATCTTCGTCAAGCTGACCTACATTTATGGCGCGGACGCGATCTCGGCGCTCGCGCTGCGCATGATCATGGCGCTGCCCATGCTGCTGGCGATCGCCTGGTATTCGACGCGCGGCGGCGCGCGGCCGCTCACGCGCGCCGACTGGAAGGCGGTCTTCCTGCTGGGCTTCGTCGGCTACTATCTCTCCAGCCTGCTCGACTTCCTCGGCCTGGAATACATCACCGCGTCGCTGGAACGGCTGATCCTGTTCCTCTATCCGACCATCGTGGCGCTGATCTCCTGGGTGTTCCTGAAGAAGCCGATCGGCGCCAAGGGCATCCTCGCACTCGTGCTGTCCTATATCGGCATCGCGATCTCGTTCGTGCGCGACCTTGAGCATACCGGCGACGCGGCGACGGTCCTGGTCGGCGGCGGCTTCGTGTTCGCCTGCACCATCACCTATGCGATCTATATCGTCGGCAGCGGCGAGATGGTGGGGCGCATCGGCGCCCTGCGCTTCGCGGCCTATGCGACCACGGTGGCCGCGCTCTGCTGCCTCGTGCAGTTTGCGCTGACGCGGCCGATTGCCGCCGCGATCACCCTGCCCTGGCAGGTCTATGGCTACAGCTTCGCGATGGCGGTGATCGCCACCGTGCTGCCGGTCATCCTGACCGCCAAGGCGATCCAGATGATCGGCGCCCCCAAGGTCGCGATCATCGGCGCGGTCGGCCCGGTCGCCACTATTATCCTCGCCTGGCAGTTCCTCGGCGAGCCGATCGGCTGGGAACAGATCCTCGGCGCCGCCCTGGTGATGAGCGGCGTGCTGCTGATCAGCGTGAAGCCGAAGCCCAAGCCGGTCGCGGTGCCGGCGGACTGAGCGCCGTCTACCTAGAGATAGAAATAAGGGTCGAGCACGCGAACTTCGGTGATCGTGTCGACGGGCAGCCCGTTGCGCTGCGCGACGCGGCGGATCGCTTCCGGCGTATCGGCGTCATAGATGCAGAAGGTCTTCTTCTTGTCCGGCGTCACGTAGGAGTGGATCCAGGTGACGCCGTCATCGGCGTTCTTCGTCACCACGCCGAGACAGGCCTGAGCGCCCTGCCTGGTCAGCGGGATTTCCAATCCGTCCGGAAACGAGCGTTCCACCAGATAGCGCGGCATGGTGCCCTCCTTTGCTGCGATGATGCTGTCACGCCTTCGGCTACGGTCAGGCCACGTGAATCCGTCGCGTGACCTGGCCGTTGCTTTCCCAATAGGTGTGCTTGTTCGCTATGGCGGGATCTTCCATTGCCGGCTGGATTTCGCCGGTTGCGGCGACCGCGCGCGATGAGATGACATGCTCGCCGGGTGCGGCGGCATCCCAGTCGATCGACCAGATCTTCCACGCGAAGGGAGATCCCTTCGGCGCCGCTTCGATCCCGGCCGGTTGCCAGGGGCCGTCGTCGATCCTGACCTCAACGGCGCGGATGGCAGCGCCCCAGGCTGCGCCGATGATGCGATAGCGACCGTCCATCACCGTCACGCGCGCCGGCACCGATTTGAGCCGCGCGCGGCCGACCGAGGTCTCGGTCCACACGCTCTCGCCGCCACGTCTCTCCTCGCGGATCGTGACATAGTCGCGCGCCATGAAGCGGTTCATGAAGCGCCGGTCGCGCAATTCGATACTGGTCAGCCACTTCACGTTGGCGATGCCGTACCAGCCCGGCGCGATCAGGCGCAGCGGAAAACCGTTGGGCGGCGGCAGCGGCGCGCCATTCATCTCGTAACACAACAGGGTGTTGAGGTCGGTCGCGTCGGGGAGCGACATGGAGCGCGCAAAATGCTGTGGCATCCTGATCTCGCGCACGGTCTCTTCGCCGGAATCGGCGCCGAAGAAGACGACCTCGACCGCGTTCTCGCGCGGCCCGGCCTCGGCCAGGATCGGCGCCAGCGGCGTGCCGGCCCAGCGCGCGGTGCCGATTCCGCCCTGGAACCAGGGAAAGCCGTGATTACCGGAGCATTCGAGCGTGAAGTCCACTTCCTGCCGCGGCCGGGCCTTGAGATCCGCCAGCGTCAAGGTCATCGGCCGTTTGACCAGACCGCCGATCTCCAACCGCCAGCTCGCTTCGTCCAGCACCGGGCGATTGTAGTGCGCGACGCTGAAGAAGCGGCCGTTGGGCGTCAGCCGCGAATCGAAATCCTCCCATCGCAGCTGATTGGCGACCACCTGGGGAATCGGATTCTCCGGCGGCTGATCGAGCCAGGGAACGACGGTCTCGCCGGGCCTCGTCGGAAAGGCGTGCGCCAGGTTGCATGCCTGCAGGATGGACAATCCCGCCAGGGCGGCGCCACCCTGGATCACGAAGTCGCGGCGCCCGATGGTGCGCGACGGAATGCTGATTGGCGCGATGCCGGCCATGGCGGCGCTCCCCCTTGCAGGTTGCGGATGGTGCGCCACGCTAGCCGCCGCCATTCCGACCCGCATCGGGAGGCCTTCCCTATTTTGGCGCCGGCGCTTCCCCAGTCCGCGTGAACAGGCCGCGCGTCCTGGCCTCGGCCGCCGCTTCTCCGCGCGATCCAACGCCAAGCTTGCCCAGCACTGCGGAGACGTGGTGGTCGACCGTCTTGGCCGAAATGCCGAGCCGGCCGCCGATGTCGCGATTGCTCAGGCCTTCTGAAAGAAGCTCCAGGATCGTCATCTCACGCGCGGTGAGCCCGGCCTCATTGCGACGAGTTGCCGGACGCACGCCGCGCGGCACGCCGCGCACACCCTCGGCGCGCAGGCCGCGGCGAATGATGGCAGCCGCCGGCGCCGCGCCCAGCTGATCGAGGATCTTGAGCGCCTTCAGCCGCGCGAAGGCATCGCCGTCGGCCAGGGCCAGCGCCTCCTCGTAGGGGCAACTGATGCGCTCCCATTCCGCCGCCGCCGCCTGCCATTCGCCCTTGATCTGCAGGTCGAACGGCGTCGCCGCGGGTGCATCGCCGAGCGGACTGTCGCCGGCGCGCCAGAGCCAGTAGGCCAGCTCCCCGGTCAGATAGACGTCGCGCCGATGGAGCGCCAATTCGTAGGCATCGCGCGTCGCCTGTCGCACGTCGGGCAGCCGCCCGCGCAGCCATGCCGCTTCGGCGGTGGCAAGCGCCACCGGACCGATGCGCGTGATCTCGCCGGTCGGACGCGCCAGCTCCGCGGCCTGGTCGATCAGCTCCTCGCCGCCCGGATCGCCGCGCCGCACCCGCACGAGCCCGAGGACCACCAGCGGAAACAGCCGCATGACCGGCGCGTGCGTCGAGCGCAGCACGGACTCAGCGTCGTTCGCGGCGTCCGACCAACGGCCTTGATCCAGGTACGCGCGCGCACGCACGCCGAGCATGTAGAAGGTCCAGGAATCGAGCTCGCGCTCGATTGCATAGGCAAGGCCCGGCTCAAGATACTGCGCACCGCGCCGATAGTCGCGCACCGCGACTGCATGCCAGGCGAGATTCGTGTAGGCGCGGGCGACGTTGCCTTCCATGTCGTGCGCCTGCGCCAGGTCCAGGCTGCGTTCCAGCGTCGCCCACCCCTTCTCCATGCCGTCATGCAGCTCGGCACAGCCGACCGTGTTCAAGGTGTAGGTCTTCACTTCGGTCAGAGACAGCGCTTCGGCCAGCTCCAACGCACGGTTACCCCAGGCGATCGCCTCGGCATTCTCCTGCTCCAGCATGAGCAGCGTGGACCGGTTGCTGTACGCTAAAGCCAACTCCGGGCCGGGCGGCAGTCCGGTCAGTATGCGGATGGAGTCATCGGACAGTGCCGTCGCTTCGGCACGCGCACCGAGATACCAATGCAGCCGGGACAGCCATTGCAGGTTCTCGCCTTCGAGGGCGCGATTGTGCTGGCTGCGCCGCAGCGCCAGCGCTTCGCGCCGGGCGGCGATTGCGGGGTCGATCTGTCCAATCAGGTGACACTCATGAGCGCGCTTCTCCAGCAATGTTGCCCGCCCGTCGACGTCGTCCGGCTCGGTGAATGCGATTGCCGTTGCATAGTGGGCCGCGGCCTCGCGATGTGCGCCGAGCGACGCGGCGTGACGCGCAGCCGCCTGGGCGTAGCGGATGACGGTGGCGGCATCGCGCGCCCGCGCCGCGTGATGGACGATGCGCGACAGCTGCACGGAGTCCGTCTCGCGCGCCAGCAATGCGGCCAGGACGACGCCGTGCGTCGCCTCGGCCTGCCCGGCCGGCAGCGCATCCTCCAGGGCACGGCGGGCGAGTTCGTGACGGAAATGGACGGCCTCGTTCTCGACAACGAGCAGTCCCGTCCTTGCTGCCTCGTCGAGCGAAGCATGCGACGGATGAAGTGCTGTCTCCAGCAGCCATCGTTCCGTGCGGCCGGGCACCAGCGCGCAGAAGTCGAGCACGGCTCGTGCCGGCGCCGACGCATGCGCGGACCGCGCCAAGGTGGCCTGGCGGATCGTGGCCGGAAGGCTGCCTTCGGGGTGCGCCAACAACTCCACCACGAAGAACGGATTTCCGCCGCTCAGCTCATGGATGGCCTTGGCCTGCGCACTTGCTCTGCCGGCGAGCGTTGCGACCGCTGCTTCGGACAATGGCGGCAGATGCAGACGCCGCACGGTGCGCGCGGGAAGGTTGCCGAGCACGGACCATAACGGGTGAGCGTGATCCACCTCGTCGTCGCGATAGGTGAGGATGACAAGCGCGCGCAGATCCTGCACGCGGCGGCCAACATATTTCAGCAGATCGAGGGTAGCCGCGTCCGCCCAATGCACATCCTCGATCACCAGGATGAAGGGCTCGCCCGCCTTGCGCAGCGCCTGCGCGAGACCGGAGAAAAGCGCCGGCCGGTTGGCGCCCGCTTGCAGCTGCCGTCGCCATTCTTCAGGGAGATGCATGGCCATATCGTGCAGGGGGCCGAGTGGATCGGGCGTGAACAGCGGATCGCAGCGCCCCCACATCACCCGCGCCGATTGGCGGCGCAGCTCGACGAAGCGTTCCACCACGGAGGTCTTGCCGATCCCAGCCTCGCCATAGACCAGCGCAACCGTCCCGCGACCGGCCTTTGCGTCGCGCAGCGCGGCGTCAAGCTCCTCGAGAAAGTGATCGCGCTCCAGCAGTACCGCCACTCGCCTCACCCCATGCAGTGCCGGCTCGTGTCACGATGATAGCGAGCGGATCGCGTACAGCCCAGACGGTACCGCGATCCGGCGAAGTCCAGCCCGGGCCGCTGAGTGTGTTGGGCGCGGTTGCGCGACTACTCCGCCGGTGCGCGTGGCGGCGTCAGCGCTTCGCCGATCTTTGCCGCGTTGCCCAGCCACTTGTACACGAAGCCGCCGATGGCGGCGCCCACCAGCGGCGCCAGCCAGAACAACCAGAGCTGGGCCAGCGCCCAGCCACCGACGAACAGCGCGGGCCCGGTGCTGCGCGCGGGATTGACCGAGGTGTTAGTGACCGGAATGCTGATGAGGTGGATCAGTGTCAGCGTGAGGCCGATGGCAAGCGGCCCGAAGCCGGCGGGCGCCTTGCTGTCGGTCGAGCCCATGATGACCAGCAGGAAGAAGAAGGTCATCACGATCTCGCATACCAAAGCGGAGACCAGCGAGTAACCGCCCGGTGAATGGTCCGCATAGCCGTTCGAGGCGAAGCCGCCGGAAAGCGAGAAGTCGGCCTTGCCCGAGGCGATCAGATAGAGCACCGCCGCTGCGACGATGCCGCCCAGCACCTGCGCGACCCAGTAGGGAAGGATGTCGGAGGCGGGTATGCGGCCGCCGGCCCACAGGCCGAACGTCACCGCCGGATTGAAATGCCCGCCCGAGATATGGCCCACCGCATAGGCCATGGTGACGACGGTGAGGCCGAAGGCGAGCGCGACGCCGACGAAGCCGATGCCGAGACCGGGAAACGCCGCCGCCAGGACCGCGCTGCCGCAGCCGCCAAGCACCAACCAAAATGTGCCGAAGAACTCGGCGCAAAATCTATGAGCCATTGGCATGATACATCCCTCCCGAAGCGCAGGAGCAGTCGCAGGGATGAAAGTCGTGGACTGAAAGGAAATGAGGTCCCTGCCCGCCCGCAAGAAACTCTCTTGGCGCATCCACTCTAGCTCAGCCCGCGGCAGATTGAAACTTATGGTTTACGACACGTAAATGCCGGCCAGAGCCGCGCAATTGACGAAACGTACCCCGGCAGCTAGGCTTAGCTCATGACCACGCAACTCCAGCAGCGCATCGACGCGCGAATTATCGGCCGGGCGCCCCTTGGGCTCCCGGAAGCCGTTGTTCGCGTTTCAACCGTTGCTTTGGAGTTTGCGTATCATGTCCGTCTCTGACGCCAGTCGACCTACCCTTCAACCTCTCCGCTCTTTGCCGCACTACGCGGTCGAGACTCATTGCTTCGCGATCCGCGCCGCCACCCAGCCCGGTATCCTGCCGCGCATCCTGGAGCTGTTCGCCAAGCGCAATCTGGTGCCGACCAAATGGCACAGCGCGGTCTTCGGCCTGAACGGAGAGGACCTGCAGGTCGACATCCAGATGGAAGGGATCGAAGCGGAGCTCGCCAGCTACATCGCGCGCTGCCTCAGGCAGATCTATGGCGTCGACAGCGTGCTGACCTCGACCAAGACGGCCGGTTAAGCAGCGCGTGGCCTTGCGCCCATCAGCGAGGCGCCTAGAGTCCCTCGCATGACGAAGCACCTGGCAATTTTCACGCTGGCAATGGCAATACTGTGCAGCCCCGCCTTCGCCGGCGAGGCCGACGTCGTCGACGTGAAGGTGAGGAAGTCCGGCGGCGGCACCTACGATTTCGACGTGACGATCCGCAGCAACGATACCGGATGGGAGCACTATGCCGATGCGTTCGAGGTGCTGGCGCCGGACGGCACACTGCTCGGCCAGCGCATCCTGTTGCATCCCCACACCGACGAACAGCCCTTCACGCGCGACCTTTACGGGGTGGCGATTCCCGCTGGAATCGAGACAGTCACCGTCCGGGCCCGGCACAAGCCCAAGGGTTATGACGGCGCGATCATGACGATCGACCTGCCGCACTGATCCTGCGGGGTCGCGGGTCGTCGAATCCCCTGGAAATCCGCCGAAAAATCCCTACATTCCCGCCGACCTTTGAGACATCCAGGCATATGCCCACGAATCTAGAGAAAGAGGTCGCCCGGCGGCGGACCTTCGCGATCATCGCGCACCCCGACGCCGGCAAGACCACCCTGACCGAGAAGCTGCTGCTGTTCGGCGGCGCCATCCAGATGGCGGGCGCCGTCAAGGCGCGCGGCGAGCAGAGGCGCGCGCGCTCCGACTGGATGAAGGTCGAGCGCGAGCGCGGCATCTCCGTCACCGCGTCGGTCATGACCTTCGACTATGCGGGGTGCACCTTCAACCTCTTGGATACGCCGGGCCACGAGGATTTCAGCGAGGACACCTATCGCACCCTCACGGCTGTCGACAGCGCGGTGATGGTGATCGACGCTGCCAAGGGCATCGAGAGCCAGACCCGCAAGCTGTTCGAGGCGTGCCGGCTGCGCGACGTGCCGATCATCACTTTCGTCAACAAGCTGGATCGGGAAGGCCGCGAGCCGATCGACCTCTTGTCCGAGATCCAGGAGACGCTGGCGCTCGACGTCACGCCGGCCAGCTGGCCGATCGGCATGGGCCGGACTTTCAAGGGCTGCTTCGACCTGGTGAACGACCGGCTGGTACTGATGCAGCGCGGCGGCACCCAGGCCGAAGGCATCGAGATCAAGGGCCTCGACGAGACGGCGCTGAAGCAGCATCTGCCGGCCGACATGGTGGAACAGCTGCGCCACGATGCCGAGCTGGCGCGCGAGTTGCTGCCGCAGTTCGACGTGCAGAGCTATCGCGAGGGGCACCTCTCGCCGGTCTATTTCGGCTCCGCCATCAACAATTTCGGCGTGGCGGAACTGCTGAACGGGCTTGCCAAATACGCGCCATCGCCGCGGCCGCAGCCGACGCTGACGCGGTTGGTCGAGCCGACCGAAGACAAGGTGACCGGCTTCGTCTTCAAGATTCAGGCCAACATGGATCCGAAGCACCGCGACCGCATCGCGTTCGTGCGCCTCTGCTCCGGCGATTTCAAGCGCGGCATGAAGCTCTTGCATGTGCGCTCCGGCAAACAGATCAATCTCCACAATCCCGTGCAGTTCCTGGCGCAGGACCGCGAGATCGCCGAGGATGCCTTTCCTGGCGACATCATCGGCGTGCCGAACCACGGCAACCTCAGGATCGGCGACACGCTGACCGAGGGCGAGGCGCTGCAATTCACCGGCATCCCCTCCTTCGCGCCGGAGCACCTGCAGACGGTGCGGCCGGAAGACCCGCTGCGCGCCAAGCATCTGGGCAAGGCGCTGGAGCAGCTGGCCGAGGAAGGCGTCGCGCGCGTGTTCCGTCCCTTGATCGGCACCGACTGGATCGTCGGCGTGGTGGGCGCGCTGCAGTTCGAGATTCTGGCCGACCGCATCCGCACCGAATATGGCGTACCGGTGCGCTTCGAGCCGTCGAGCCTGTTCACCGCGCGCTGGGTGGAGGCGGATCAGCCGGCGGAGCTGAAGAGCTTCCTCGACGAGACGCGCGCCTCGATCGCGGAGGATCACAACGGCGATCCGGTGTTCCTCGCGCGCAATGCCTGGCACCTCGACCGCGCGCAGCAGGATCATCCCAAGCTGAAATTCCTGAAGATCAAGGAGCAGCCGCACTAAAGCGTTGGCGGCGTTTGCTTAACCCTTCGTCAACCATGTTCGCACTAGCTTGCGAGAATGCCGGAATCATGATGAGATTCCTGCAACACGGGACGAACGTTGCATGGCCCTGACCGCTGTGAAGAAGGCGAAGGTGCGCGTCCGCAAGCCGGAAGATCTGGAGCGGATCAGCATACTCGCGATCGAAGGGATGGCCCCGATGATGGGCATCCTCAGCGGCATCCTGCGCTCCTTCCACTTTCAAGCGGTCCATGTGCTTGGCAATTCCGACGAGGCGTGGTCGCGTCTCAACAACGAGCCGAACGCCAAGCCCGACATCATCCTGCTGGACTGGAACGCTCATCCGGTGAGCGGCGAGGCCTTCGTGCGGCAATTGCGGCGCGCCGACTTTCCGCCGGTTGCCGAGACGCCGGTCGTCGCCATCATCGCCAACGCCGATCGCGAGACCGTGTTCGCGGCGCGCGATGCCGGCGTGAATGTTGTGCTGCTGCGCCCCTTCTCCGCGGCGCAGCTGATGGACAAGGTGATGTGGACCCTGAGCGAGGACACGCCGTTCATCCGCTCGGAGGGCTATATCGGACCCGACCGCCGCCGTTTCCGCGCCGCGGAATATCTCGGCGAAAAACGCCGGATTGGCGAGCTGGAATACGGCCACCCCACGGACCCGCACGGCGACGAGGTCGCATAAGCGCCATCAGGAACCGGCGCGCGGAATGCGGCGCTGCGTCATATCCGCTTCCGGCGCGCCGGCTGCTGACGACGTCAGGCTACTGCTTTGGTCATCAACGCAGAGAGCCTGGAATTGCGCGCCTGCAGGAACGCCCATAGGCGCTCCGGGAAATCCGGTTTCACCGCCCGTGCGATGGAAGGCCGCTCAGCCAAGGCAACGCGCCAGGCAGCGATCCTGGGCTTATCCGCGAGAATGCCGAAATCGGCGATCCGATCGAACGCGTCGAAATAGCGGAAGACCGGGCCAAACACCGCATCCACCAGGCTGAAGCGCGCGCCTTCGAAATACGGCCCCTCGCCCAGCCTCTGCTCCAAGCGGTGGAACTTTTCGGTGAGCGAGCGGGCCTTGGCCTGCAGCGCCGCTTCGTCGGCAGCCGTGTAGAAGCCCCAGATGTCGCTCAGGAGCGAGGAGCCGAACTCGATCCAGGACCGATGCTCGGCGCGTGCCAGAGAATCGGCGGGATGCAAGGGACTAGGTTGCGTCTCCTCGAGATATTCCAGGATGACCGCGGATTCGAAGATCACGCTGCCGCCGACTTTCAGCAGCGGCACCCTGCCGAGCGGCGAAATCGCGCGGAACCAATCCGGCTTGTTCGCGAGATCAATATCGACACGCTCGAACTTCACCCCCTTCTCGTCCAGCGCGATGGCGGCGCGCTGGACGTAGGGGCAGAGCGCGTGACTGACCAGAGTGAGCGCGCTCATGCTGAGCGCCTCAGGCCTGCGCGGCGCGTAAGGCGGCGAAGGGCAACGGCCGCGACCGGAGCGCGAGCGCGCCATCGCCGATCAAGGCCTGCGCCACCGAAGCGATGATTAGGAACACCGGATACTCCCAGCCGCCATTGGCGTTGCTGAAGATGAGGCCGTTCGGGAAGTGGACCCAGGTCGCGACTGCCAGGACCGGCAGCAGGGCGACCGAGACGTAGCGCGCGTAGACGCCGGTGAGGATGAGGGCACCGCCAATGAGTTCCAGACCGATCACCGGCGCGGCCATGAAACCGGGCAGGCCGAGGCTATCCAGCCAGCCGGCAAAGCCGGACACGCCGAACGCGGTGATCTTGAACCAGGCGTGGCTCAGATACATGGCGCCAAGGGTGACGCGCAATAGAGTGGCGCCGGCATTGACGGCGCGGGACTCGGTGTTCATGGGGGCAGCTCCTTGCAGGTTGATGCAGTTGCATCTATATAGATGTAATTGCATCCACTGTCAAGATAGATGCAGGAGCATGGAAATAATGGTATTTGTGCATTCATGTCCGACAAGCTTTCCGACACCGTGACAAGGGCTTGGGTCCGCCTGGTACGAGCGCGCCACGCCGTGGTGAGCGCGGTCGAAACCGACGCCAAGGAGGCCGGCGTCCTGCCGGTCGAATGGTATGACGTGCTGTGGGATCTGGAGCGGCACGAGGACGGCGTGCGCCCGTTCGAGCTGGAGCAGCGCCTGCTGTTCGCGCAATACAATCTGTCGCGCCTGATCGACCGCATGGTCGAAGCGGGCTTGGTCAAGAAGGTCGCCTGTCCGTCCGACAAACGCGGCCACATGCTGTTTGCTACCGACGCCGGCCGCAAGGCGCGCAAGGCGACCTGGCCGCACTACGCCCGCGCGGTGAACAAGCATCTCGGCGACAAGCTCACCGACGTGGAGACGGAGAAGTTGGCGGCGCTGCTGGGGAAATTGCTGGAGAAATAGCGCGACAATTTGCCAATCCCCTATCCCCGCAGGGGAGAGGGGAGAAATGAAGCGAGTTCACGAAATCAGATCCACCAGCGTCGGGATCAGCGGTTCATCGGCCGGCGGCATGGGATAGTCCTTCAGCTGCGCCGGCCTGACCCACGCCAGTTCCTGGCCTTCCTTGGCGGTAACCTGACCTTCCCAACGGCGGCAAACGAACAGCGGCATCAGCAGGAAGAACTTTTCGTATTCGTGGCTGGCGAAGGTGAGCGGCGCCAGGCAGGCCTGTTTCACATTGACGTCGAGTTCCTCGCGCAGCTCGCGGATCAGCGCCTCTTCCGGGCTCTCGCCGTCCTGGATCTTACCGCCGGGGAATTCCCACAGGCCCGCCATCGGCTTGCCTTCGGGGCGCTTGGCGAGCAGCACACGGCCGTCGGTATCGACCAGCGCAACCGCGACCACGGTCAGCACGGTCTTGAGGCCGGCGCTCGGCACGTGCCAGCGCGCTTTCTTGAGGCGGCGGATGATGAGCTGCATCGGATGGCCGCGCGCGGGCGCATCCTCCTCGCGCACGTCGCAGGCGATGAAGCCGGCCTTGGCCAGCACGCGATGCGAAGCGCGGTTGGTGGGAACCGCGCCGGCCTCGATCTCCGCCAGGTTCAGCTCGCTGAAGGCATAGTCGACCACCTTGCGGACGGCCTCGCTGGCATAGCCCTGACCCCAATATTGCTTGCCGATCCAATAGCCGATCTCGCCATGGTGCGAGCCGGATTCGCGGTGCAGGCCGATGCAGCCGACTAGCACGTCGTCCTCCTGCCGCAGGATGGCGTAGACGCGCGAGCCGTTGGAGGGCGCCTCGGCCTGGGCGGTGATGAACTCGTCCGCCATCTGCACGGTGTAGGGATAGGGGATGTGCGAGGTCCAGCGCGCCACGTCCCAGTCGTTCACCAACGGCGCGATCACAGGCGCGTCCGTCGGCTCCAGCCGCCGCAGGCGCAGCCGCTCGGTCAGCAGCTCAGGATCGGTAGTCGGCATTGATCTCGATATAACGGTGGGTCAGGTCGCAGGTCCAGACCCTGGCGCTGCCCTTGCCCACACCGACATCGACAGCGATCCGAACATCGCGTCCCTTGATATGGGCGGCGACCGGCGCCTCGTCATAGTTCGGGCGGCGCTGGCCCTTCTCGGTGATCGTGACCCCGCCGATCTTGACGCTCAGCTTGTCGCGGTCGGCCTTCTCGCCGGACTTGCCGACTGCCATCACGATGCGGCCCCAATTCGCGTCTTCGCCCGCGATCGCGGTCTTGACCAAAGGCGAATTGGCGATCGCAAGGCCGATGCGCCGCGCGGCCCGCGCGGTGGCAGCGCCGGTCACGTCGATGGTGACCAGCTTCGCGGCACCCTCGCCATCCTTCACCACCTGAATCGCGAGGTCGGCCAGCAGGTCCTCGAGCGCCGCGCGGAACGGCTTCAGCGCCGGATCGCCGGCGGATTTCGGCTTGGGATGCTTGGGCGCCTGGCCGGTTGCAGCCAGCAGCAGCGTATCGCTGGTCGAGGTATCGCCGTCGACCGTGATCGCGTTGAACGAGCGATCGGCGCCGCGCGCCAGCAGCTCCCGCAGGATCGGCGCCGGGATCGCTGCGTCGGTCGCAACGAAGGCCAGCATGGTCGCCATATCGGGCGCGATCATGCCGGAGCCCTTGCAGAAGCCGTTGATGGTGACCGTGACCTCGCCGATCTTCGCCTGCCGCGTGGCGAGCTTGGGAAAGGTGTCGGTGGTCATGATGGCGGCGGCACCCTCCGCCCAGCCATCCGCCTTCAAATCCTTGATCAGCGCCGGCAGGTTCGAGGTGATGCGCTCATCCGGCAGCGGTTCGCCAATCACGCCGGTCGAAGCCAGGAACACCTCGCCCGCCTTGCACTTCAGCGCGGCAACGATTGCCTTGGCGCAGCGATCGACCGAGGCGACGCCGGCTTTGCCGGTGAAGGCGTTGGCGTTGCCGGAATTGACCAGGACCGCGCGCGCTTTGCCCGACTTAAGGTTCTTGCGGCAGAGATCGACCGGCGCGGACCGCGTCAGCGACTTGGTCAGCACACCGGCGATTGTGGTGCCGGGCGCAAACTCCATCAGCATCACGTCGGTCCGGTTCTTGTAGCGGACATTGCATTCGCGCGCGGCGATGCGCACGCCTGCCAAGGCTGGCAGGCGCGGGCTCTGCGCCGGCGCCAACGGCGATACCGGATGCGTCATCTCTGCCAATCCCCCCGATGGCCGATCTGTCGGTTATTGCTGATCCGGCACCGGCTTGCCGTCCGGGCCGAGGATTTCCACCTTGGCGTCCTTGCGCAGGCTCTTGACCAGCGCCTGGACGCTCTCCTCGGAGAGCTCGGCGCGGATCTGCTCGCGCTGGCTGTCGAGGGTCGGCGCCGGCTGGGTGCGGCGCTCCTCCAGCAGGATGACGTGATAGCCGAACTGGGTCTTCACCGGCGTCTGGCTGAACTCGTTCACTTTCATCGCGAAAGCGGCGTCGGCAAATTCCTTCACCATCACGTCCTTGGCGAACCAGCCGAG
>JAWKVL010000079.1:0-13873 GCA_041398065.1 Dongiaceae bacterium
GCCAGCGCCCCGTCTCGTCCGCCTTGCGAAACCAGTCTCCGGCCGCACCGACATGGACCTGCAGTGGGAATTTGCGCGCCCGGCACAACTCCGCGCCGATCCAGAGGCCATGGCGCACGATGGTGCTGTTCTCCACTCGCCAGCGCCCCGTCTCGTCCGCCTTGCGAAACCAGTCTCCGGCCGCACCGACCACCTGCGCCTTGGCGGGTGCGCTCTGGTCGATCCTGAAGGTCGTGCGATAGGCGACGATCGTCTTCAGGCCCACTGCATCCTTGGCGCGTGTCTCGAGCGCCGCCGCAAATGCGTCGGGGTATTCCGCAGCCGAGACCCCGCTTCGCGCCACCTCTTCGGCAACGGATTCGATGCGGACGACTTCGTGCGCCGGCTTGCCCGCTGCCTTTCCCATATCCTGCCAGGAGAGAATGGCGTTGGAACGATGGCCGGTATCCACCAGCAGCCGCTCCAAGCCCGAAGCGGCGAGGAACCGCCTGTTGACCTCCGCAGCGCCAAGCTCAAGCCGGCGTGCGACATAGGCCTCCCCACTGCAGAGCGGCTCCAGGTCCAGCACCGACGCGCAGAAGCGTCGAATCACCAGGCCGAGCGGCTTCTGGAACTCGCTGGTGCCGTCGGGCGGCGGCAAATAGCTCTCGCTGAACATCGCCTGGAAGCCCTTGTAATCGAGCTCCGCCGGCGAGACGCCGTGGCAATGATGATCGATCAAGGGCAGATCGAGCGACAACTCAGTAGGCATCGTGATACCGTTGGCACATATGAAGCGGGTCCTTGCCCGCGAACATGTCGATCTCAGTCCGTTTCACCGCCGTATAGGCCGTATACATGGTCGGCGACATCCAGGATTTCACCAGCGCGTCAGCCTCCAGCACGTCGAGCGCCTGCTCAAGCGACGACGGCAGCGCGACGACATTGAGCCGCTTGCGCTCCTCGTCCGACAGCTCCGAGGGATCGCGATCGACGGTCGACGGCAATGGCAGCTTTTCGCGGATGCCGGCGAGTCCTGCATTCACCAGCGCACCGATCACCATGTAGGGACTGGCCGTCCCGTCGGGGATCCGGATCTCCAGGTTGAATGCCTTGCCGCGTCTGGCGGGATCGCGTTCCGGCGAGGGGCAGACGCGGATCGCTGCTTCGCGGTTCTGCACGCCGAACGCATTGTAACCGCAACTCCAATGGTGTGGACCAAGGCGAAGATAGGAGACCGGGCTCGGCGCCATCAGCGCGCACAGCGCCGGCATGTGCCGTACCACGCCGCCGATGAAATGCTGCGCGATACGAGAGAGGCCGTTCGGCGCATCGGGGTCGTAGGCCGCGTTGCCGCCACCTTGATCGCGGAAACTGAAATGAAGGTGCGCCCCATTGCCGACCGCGTCCGGTCGCGGCTTGGGCGTAAAGCTGGCGCGCAGACCAAGCCGGCGCGCCGCCTCGCGGATCACCTCGCGGGTGATGATCGCGCGGTCGCCGGCCGCCGCGCCCACTGCCGGCCCACAGGAAATCTCGTATTGCAGCACGCCATATTCAGGCTCGATGGCCTCCAGGTCGACTTTCGCCGCAATCAGCGCTTTCGTCACGTCGCGCAGGTAGTTGGCGTTGATCCGCGCTTGCTCCAGCGAGAACGGTACGCACCATGACGCGTTGCCGCCGCTCAACAGGAACTCATGTTCGAAGGCACCGACGAATTCGAGGCCAGCCTCTCCTCGAAGCGCTGCCAGAGCCTGCTTCATGAAACCGCGGGTGCAGCATTCCCAATGGCCGCCATCCGGCATCAGGGAATCGCACATGAAGAAATGCAGCGGCGCGGCGTCCGGCCAGATATCGATTCGACTCTCGCTCTCCGGGACGGGGGTCTGGCGTACTTCCAGCATGGGGCCCCAGGGGTTGGGGGCGATATCCTCGAACGGCGTCAGCGCCTGGCCGGCGACTGCCCAGCCCAGGCCGTACTCCATGCGCCGCGCGATCTCGCCGGCGGGGACGCCGCGCACGCGTGTGATCCCCACCAGGTCGCTCCACGCCAGATAGACGATTTCCCCGTCCGCCATGTCGCCCGCCCCTCTTCGTCCTCCTGCTTTCAGCGCAGCCTCGCCGGATTCCGGATTGAAGGACGTTGCGCAGGCACGTTAGATGTGACCTGTGGATTTTTCAACCGACGGCCCTTGATGACCGATCAGCCCTATCGCCTGGTGAACCAAGATGGTTCGTCGCCCATCGTCATCATCTGCGATCACGCCAGCAACCGCATGCCAAAGGCCTACGGCAATCTCGGGCTGTCCAGGGCGGAGCTGGCGCGGCACATCGCCTGGGACATCGGCGCCGCCGCTGTCAGCGAGCTGCTGGCGCGCCGCTTCGATGCACCGGCAATTCTATCGGAAGTCTCTCGCCTGGTGGTGGATTGCAACCGCAGCTTCGCGGATCCGAATCTCATACGGACAATCAGTGACAAGACCCAAGTGCCGGGGAACGCAAATCTGTCGGCGGCCGAGCGCGAGAAGCGCTGGCGCCTCTATCACCAGCCTTACCATCAGGCGATTGCCGAGGCGATCGAGCGCAAGCTGGCGCAAAGCCAGCTGCCGATCCTGCTCTCTATTCACAGCATGACGGCGGCGATGGGCGGCGTCGCCCGACCCTGGCAGATCGCGGTTTGCTGGGCCGGCGACCAGCGCCTCAGCACGCCCATGCTGCATGCCTTGCGCGCGCGTCCAGGCATCACGGTCGGCGACAATGAGCCCTACCGGCTCGATCCAAGCGAAGACTACTCGGCGATCGTGCATGCCGTGCGCCGCGGCCTCAAGCACCTGCAGATCGAGTTCCGCCAGGACGAGGTGGCTGACGAAGCGGGCCAGCGGCGCTGGGCCGACCTGTTCGGCGCATGCTTGGAAGAAGTGCTCGCAACGGTCGGCTAGGCCTAGCCGATCCTGGCCTTCAGCTTCGCGATCCAGGTGCCAATTCGCTCCCGGTTCACGCCGAAATCGCCTTTTCCGTAGATCGACCGGCTGTAGATCGCAAGCGTGGAATGGGTGTCGTCGACCGGCACGAAACGCACAGTGATGAGATCGGGGAAGTGCAGCAGGCGCGAGCGCTGCACGTAGTCGATCTGCATATTGGTGATATCGCGCCGGAGCAACTGGACGTGCGGCTGGTCGGCGATCATCTGGCTCCAGGCGCTCTGCAGCTGATCGATCGGCAGATCGAACACCGGCGCTGTACCGTCGGCCTCGGCCGAGCACAGCTTTGCGGGACACAACAGATACTGATTTGGGTTCGGCCCGCGCTGCAGCGTCTGAAAGTCGATCACCGGAACATCGCCGATGGAGAAGATGCTCTCGAGCGTGGTCCCTTCCCAGATCAGCGCTACCGCCGCGACCGCGATACCAGCAAGTGTAATTGCGAAATAACGAAGGAAGCGCATCATTGGCCTGATCCGCCAAGGTGCTCGACTGCGCCGCCGCCCCAAGTCATGCTTCCCGTCCCTTTGCTTTTCTTGTCTTCCGTCTGACGGCGAAATGCTCCTCGTCAACCGCCGCACTTGCCGTCCGCTCACTTTTGCCGCCGACCCGCGCTTCCTCGATCAGCCACGCCGCAACCTTTCGTGTCGCCGCGCTTTGACCGGCACGCGGCCGGACCAGATAGTACGCCGCCTTACCGAGCGCCTGGTCGCCGAACAGCGGCACCAGCCGTCCATCTTTCAGAAACGGATCGATAATCGGCCGCCGCCCCATGCCGATCCCCACGCCATCGAGCACCGCCGGCACTACCAGCTCCGCCGAGCTGAGCGAGATCATGTTGGAAGTCCGCGGTGGCTGCAAGCCGTGCGCGGCGGACCACTCGGTCCACTCATCGGGATGTAGCGCATTGGCAATTATTCGGGAGGTCTTCAGCAACTCTGCCGGATCCTGCACGGTTTGTTGGCGCAGGAACCCGGCGCTGGCAACCGGAAAGTACAACTCAGACATCAACAGACGCACCTCGAGGTCACGCCATTCACCGGTCCCATAGCGAATCGCGAGATCGATCTGCTCGCGCGCAAGATCGCAGAGGCGATTGGTCGCGACCAGTTGCAGATCGATCGACGGATGGCTTTGTTGCAGCTTTGTCATGCGCGGGATCAGCCAGAAAGCCGCGACCGAAGTCGGCAACGTGATCGTGACGCGCTGCTGTCGCGGCTCCTTCATCATGTCGGCAGCGGCCGCCTCGATCGCTGAAAGCGCCGGACGGATGGCGCGATGAAAGCGCGTGCCAGCCGCGGTCAGGCGCAGCGCGCGGCCGTGCCGCTCGAACAGAGCCTGTCCGAGAAATTCCTCCAGCCGCTTGACCTGATGCGAAACGGCGGACTCGGTCAGACCAAGTTGCGCCGCCGCCGCGCGCAGTCGCCCCGGTTCGGCAGCCTCGGCGGCCGCAAAGAACGATTTCAGGGGCGCGAAGGGCGGAAACTTCAGCATGGGCGCTCCGTCGATATTTGAACTTTCTTCAAGTATATCTGCAAGAAAATTCGCTTATTTCCTCAACCAAATACGAGAAAATTGGAGTCCTCACTGCAATTGAATTCATGGTGACTCAATGACCGCCGATCGCTTCTTCGCTTCCAGCCAGGGCAACATCCGCTATGCCGTTCATGGCAAGGGCGTACCGATTGTCCTGACACATGGGACGCCGAGCTCGTCCTTCGTCTGGGACAAGGTGTGGCCGCGCCTGGCCAGCCGCTGGCAGGTCGTCACCTACGATCTTGCCGGCTACGGTCGCTCCGAGATGCACCCGGACCAGGATGTACGGCTGCGCTCCCAGGCCCGCGTGCTCGCCGAGCTCATCGACCATCTCGATCTTCGGCGACCGCATCTGGTCGGCCACGATTTCGGCGCCGCAACGGTCCTTGGCGCGCACCTCGCTGAAGAGGTCGCCGTGGAGAGCCTGACCGTCATCGACGGCGTCACGCTCAATCCCTGGGGCACGCCCTACGCGCTCCTGGTGCGCGACAATGTCGGCGTGTTCCAGGCGCTGCCCGGCTATGTGCATGAAGCGACGCTGGCCGCGCATCTGCGCACTGCCGTCAGCCGCATGTTGGACGAAGCGACGTTGCAGGCTCTGGTCGCACCATGGACCGGTGAGGTCGGGCAGGCCGCCTACTACCGCCAGATCGCGCAATTCGATCACGACTTCACGGGGTTCCTCGAAACGCGCTATCCGCAGATCAAGGTTCCGACCCAGATCCTCTGGGGCGCCGAGGATCGCTGGCTTGCTCCGGAGACCGCACAGCGCCTGCAGGCGTTGATCCCCGGCGCACGCCTGACCTACCTGCCCGACGCTGGGCACTTCGCCATGCTGGACACGCCCAACAACGTGGCGGAGAAGATCGAGGCGTTCCTCAACAGCGTCACATGACGCGGCTGCGGCTTCAGCTTGGCGACACGCCGAGCGAGCGCATCCACACCAGCCCGTCCTTGGTGCCGGCGCGCGGCAAGTATTCGCAACCGACGATGCCTTGATAGCCGATGCGCTCCAGCGCATCGAACACGGCGCGATAATTGATCTCTCCTTCGTCCGGCTCGGCGCGCGAGGGCACGGCCGCGATCTGCACATGGCCGATCTGCGGCAGCAGCTTCTCCAGCCGCATGATGATGTCGCCTTCCATGATCTGGAGATGGAATACGTCGAACATCAATTTGAGGTTCGGGCGATCCACTTCGGCGATGATGTCGATGGCCTGTTGCGACTTGGTGAGGAAGTACCCGGGCGCGGAGCGCGTATTGAGCGGTTCGATCAGCAGCATGACGCCCCTGTCGCGGGCCTTGTCGGCGCCAACACGCAGATTGTCGACGAAGGTGCGATGCGCCGTTGCCGTCACCGGCACCTTGCCCGCCATGCAATGGATGCGCGTTCCGCCGAGCGCCGACACGTATTCGAGCGCCTGGTCGAGCGCCGCTTGAAAATCGCGTTCGCGCCCCGGCATTGCACCCAGGCCGAAATCGCCCTCGCGGTTACCCAGCGCCGTATTGACCATCACCAGGGTCTGCCCGGCGCGCTCCAACCGCTCGCGCAGGGTCTCGATGGAATTATCGTACGGCCAGTGGCATTCGATCAGCCTGAATCCGGCCTCCGCCGCCGCCCCGAAGCGGTCCAAGAACGGCAATTCCTTGAACAGGAAGGAGATGTTGGCGCCGAGGCGAAGCATGTACTCTGCTTACGCCGCCTCGCCTTCCACCGCAATCAACAGCTTGCGCAAGAGGGCGGAGAGGGTCTCGCGTTCCTCGAGCGTCAGCGCTGCATTCACCGCCCGGTGCTGGACCATGCGCTGGTCGAGCGCGCGATTGATCAGCTGGCGCCCTTTTTCCGTGATCGTGATGCGCCGGGCGCGCCGGTCCTCGGTGTCGATTTCGCGCCGGACCAGCCCCTGCTCCTCCAGCCGGTCGAGAACGGCGGTCATTGCGCCGGAGGTCAGGATCGCGGCGCGGGCCAGCTCGCTCGCCGTCATCGGCAAGGGATCGCGCCGGCGCAGCGCCGCCAGCACTTGGAACTGCCCCGGCTTGACCGCGCAGCCGCCCGCCAAATCGCGCTCCAGATAAGCCGCCAGCCGCATCACGCGCAGCAGACCCACCGTGTCGCCGAGGTGGATGCCCGGGCGGCTCCGGGGGCCTTCGATTTCGAATCGGTCGATGAAATCCTGCATAATATCAACGTATTAATTATCTGCATTTAAAGATATAAGATATCGAGATAATTGCAAGTGCCAAATGCATGCGAATCCAGGCAAGGATGGAGGCATGGATGCGATCGCGATTCTCGATGTGGGAAAGACCAACGCCAAGGTGACGCTGGTGGCCGGCGGGCGCGTGGTGGAACAACGCCGGCAGCACAATGAGGCGCATCGCGGACCGCCCTATCAGCACCTGGCCAATGATAGGATCTGGGACTGGGCGCTCGGGCAACTGGCCGAGTTGTCCCATCAGGCGCACATCACCGACATCGTGCCTGTCGCGCACGGCGCCAGCGTCGCGGTGATCGACGATACCGGGCTCGCCCTGCCGATGCTGGACTATGAGCAGGACATTTCCGACTTCGACACGGAGTACGAGAAGCTGGCGCGCGACTTTGCCGCCACCGGCTCGCCGCGCCTGCCCTGCGGCCATAATGCTGGGCGGCAGCTGTTCTGGCTGCAGCGCAAGTTTCCGGAAGCATTCGCGCGCACCAAAGCGATTGTCGGCTATGCGCAATATTGGTCGTTCCTGCTAAGCGGTGTCGCGGCCAGCGAACTGACGGCGCTCGGCTGCCACACCGACCTCTGGCAGCCGCGCGCGGCGGACTTCTCCGCGCTGGTCGATCGCTGCGGCTGGCGTAGCCTTATGCCGCCACTGCGCAACGCAGGCGACGTGCTTGGCACGATCCGGCCGGAGATCGCCGCGCGTACCGGACTCTCGCCGCATTGCCGCGTACGCTGCGGCATCCATGACAGCAACGCCACATTCCTGCGCTGGCGCAGGAGCCTCGAGGAACCGTTCACCGTGGCATCGAGCGGAACCTGGATCATCCTGCTGGCCGCGGGCGGCACCCTCCCCTCGACCGGCGAACATCTCGACTGCCTCGGCAATGTCGACGCGCTCGGCAATCTGGTTGCAAGCGGGCGTTTCATGGGCGGACGCGAATATGAGGTCATCAGAGGTGACGCCGACGATGAGAAGGAACCGCCGGCACAACGCCTCGCTGAGCTTGTCGCCCGGCCCTGCTATGCCCTGCCGGCGTTCACCGACCAGGGCGGCCCGTTCGCCGGCACGCACGGCCGCTTTGTTGACGGTAGCGGCAACGACGCGATTCCATGGCGGCGCGCGACTCTCGCTGCGCTCTATTGCGCGCTGATGACCGACCTGGTGCTGGATGTGCTCAGTGCGCGGGGCCCGATCATCCTGGACGGCCCCTTCGCGACCAACGACGTGTACATTGCGGCGTTGGCCGCCCTGCGGCCGACAAGCCCGGTGCTGCCCAGCGCCGAGACGCAGGGCACCAGCCTCGGCGCCGCGATGCTGGTTGATCCTGGCATGCGCGCAGGCATGCCGGCGCCGGTCACGCCGCCCGACGTGGACTTGGGGTCTTACCGCGCCCGCTGGCGCACCTTCGCCGGCGCCAAGCGACTGTTTGCGGCCGAGGCACAGTTCTTCAACTGAAACTCCGCCGACTTTTCCATTTCAACAGGCCTGTGCTTTAGTGCCGCCTTGTTTCCAGAAGAAACTGCCCGTCAAACCAGGAACCATTGATGAGCACTGACAACAAGCTGCTCCACGCGCTCTATCGCGATATGCGCCGCATCCGCTCCCTGGAGGAGCGGGTCAGCGAGCTGTTTGTGCGGTCGGAGAGCGCAGGCTCGATGCTGCACCTGTCGATCGGCGAGGAGGGGGTCGCTGGGGTGGTCCGCGCCATGGAAGGCCAGGACAGCTTCACCACCCATCATCGCGGCCACGGCATCTTCGTGGCGCGCGGTGCAGAGCCGGCGCGCATGCTGGCGGAGATCGCAGGCAAGGCTAGCGGCTACTGTCGCGGCAAGGGCGGATCGATGCACATCGCGGACATGGGCCTCGGCCATCTCGGCGCCAATGCCATTGTCGGCGGCGGCATCTCGCATGCGGTCGGGGCCGCGCTCGCCTACAAGCGGAAGAAGCAGCCACGCGTTTCGGTCGCGTTCTTCGGCGACGGCGCGATGCAACAGGGCATCCTCTACGAGAGCATGAACCTCGCGGCCTTGTGGTCACTGCCCGTCGTCTTCGTCTGCATCAACAATCAGTACGGCATGGGAACGCGGATCGACCGCGCCACCGCGAACACCGCCTTCGACGAACGTGCGCGCGCCTTCGGTCTTGACGGCGTGATGGTCGACGGCACGGATGTGGAGCTGGTCCACGAGGCGGCGGAGCGATTGATCGGCAGTGCCCGGCGCGGCCAACCGGGCTTCATGTCCCTCACCTGCTATCGCTTCTACGGCCATGCGCGCATGGACAAGAGCCCTTATCGCGACGCTGCGGAGGAAGCGGCCGGTCGCGCGCGCGATCCCTTGGACAAGGCGCGGCAACGCCTGGCCGATCGCGGGGTGACGACGGCCGAGTTGAATACGCTCGATTCCGAGATCGCGGCCGAAATGGATGCGGCGCTCGAATCCGCGATCAAGGCGGCGTTACCCCCGGTCGAGACCATGTTCGAAGACGTGTTTGCGCCCGATCAGCCCAAACCCACGCCGTTGCGGGCGCACCTCAACGCCATGCTGTCGGAGGCGTCGCGATGAGCGCGATCGAGACCACCTATCGCGAGGCGCTCCGCCAGGCCTTGATCGATGCGATGAGTGAAGATCCCGACATTGTCGTGATGGGCGAGGAAGTCGGCCTCTATGGCGGCGCCTACGGCGTCACCAAGGGCATGATCGACCAGTTCGGGCCGGAGCGCATTCTTGATACGCCGATCTCCGAGGCCGGCATCGTCGGCGCCGCGGTCGGGGCGGCAATGAGCGGCCTTCGTCCGGTCGCAGAGCTGATGTATGTCGACTTCGCCGGGCTGGTGATGGACCAGCTCGCCAACCAGGCCGCCAAGATCCGCTACATGTTCGGCGGACAGATCGGCGTGCCGATGGTGCTGCGCAGCCAGGGCGGAACCGGCCGCTCGGGCGCAGCGCAGCACTCGCAATCGCTCGAGGCCTGGATGGCGCACATTCCCGGTCTGCGGCTCGCCATGCCGGCGACGGTCAACGACGCCTATCACCTGCTGCGCCATGCGCTCACCCTGCCGGATCCCGTCGTGTTCCTGGAGCACAAGGGCCTCTATGTGCAAAAGGGCACGCTGGATACAGCCAAGCCCGATGCGCCTTGGGGCAAAGCAGTTGTCCGCCGCCACGGCAATGATCTGACTATCGTCGCCTATTCCAAGATGGTGCTGGAATCGCTGGCGGCGGCCGAGCAACTCGCTGCCCAAGGCGTATCCGCTGAAGTCATCGATCTCCGTACGCTCAATCCGCTGGACGATGAGACCATCGCAGCCTCGGTGCGCCGCACGCACCGCGCCATGGTGGTGACGGAGGCGCACCTGACCAGCGGTTTCTCGGCAGAACTCTCGGCGCGCATCCATGAAACCTGCTTCGATCACCTGGAGGAACCGGTCGCGCGCGTCGCGGGCGAAGACATCCCGATTCCGGTTTCTCCACTGCTCGAGCGCAACGCCGTGCCGAACGCGCAGCTGATCGCAGAGACCGGGTTGTGGCTCGCTCAGAGAAAGGCGCCGGCGTGGGCATCGTAGATCTGCCGCTGCCGCGCCTCGGCGAGACGATGGAGGAAGGCCGCATCGTCATCTGGCTGAAGCAGCCGGGCGAACGCTTCAAACGCGGTGAGATCCTGCTCGAGGTGGAGACCGACAAGACCGTGGTGGAAGTGCCGGCCCTGCAGGACGGCACGATGGTCGAGCACCTCGCCGCAGAGACCGACATGATCGCGGTCGATGCGCCGATCGCGCGCATCGAGCTAGCAAGCACTGTGGAAAGTCCCGCTGTGCAAACCCCCTCCCCCGAGGCGGGGGAGGATCGGGGTGATGGCGCTTCAACTCGACACGATATTCGCCAGAGAGAACAACCCCCACCCCTGACCTCCCCCAGCTTGGGGGAGGGAGAAGAACGGTTCGCTTCAGACGCAGGCATTTACCTGCGTGCAAGCCCACGCGCCCGCCGGCTGGCGCGTGATCGGGGCATCGATCTGGCCTCGCTCGCCGGCACTGGCCGCGATGGCAGGATCAGCGGCGAGGATGTGCTCGCAGCGGGAACGCCCAAGGACGCCGCGCCGCAGATCGCCATTCAGGTCGCGACCATCGCAGGTACCATCCAGGTCCGCGAATGGCCGGCCATCGGCCAGCGCCGCGGCGATGCGTTCCTGATCCATGGCCTGTTCGCCGACGCCGATTCCTACTCGCTGTTGGCGCGCCGTCTCGCCAAGGGCGGCTTGCGCGTGCTGGCGATCGACCTGCCCGGTCATGGCGGCAGCGATGCCAACGCGACCACATTGGATCAGCTCGCCGCAACTGCCGCGACGGCGTTGCGTGCGCTTGCGGTGGGTCCGGTACGTTTGGTCGGCCATTCGCTCGGTGCAATGATTGCCGCGAAACTGGCGGCCGAGGGCGACGTCGCGATCGATCATCTGCTGCTGCTTGCCCCCGCGGGCCTCGGCCGGGAGATCGATCGAGGATTCATTGACGGAATGATCGCCGCCGATTCTGTCGCCGATCTCGAGCGCGAGCTTGCGAAGCTCGACGGCGGGGCGCTCTCGCCAACCTATCTCGCCGAATTGCTGTCCCGCATCCAGGCGCGTCGCCCGCAGCTGCGCGCGCTGGCAGCCTCCATCAACGATGCTGCCGGCCAGCGCCATTCCATCATGGCCGATCTCGAGCGCGTGAAGGCGCCGGTGACGGCCATTTTCGGCGTTAAGGATCGCATCATACCCTGGCAGCATGCGGCGCAACTGCCGGCACGCGCAGCGGTCCATTTCGTAAAGAACGCCGGCCACATGCCGCACTGGACGGCGCCAAACCTGGCGGCGGAACTGCTGCTGGGACGGGGCTAGCATCGAACCAGGTCTCGCAGGCCGATTGATCTGCATCAACGCGCTGCCCGGTATTCCGGTCACAGATATGTCCCAAGGCGCCGACAGCTTGACGGCGGGGCCTTCGACGATTGCCGTCGAGCTCATGCCGGGCCTGCCTGAGAAGGAGGCTGACAATGAATTCCATCGGGAAAATCCTGCTTGCCGCAATTGCGGCGGCCGGACTGGCCACCATCGTCTCATTTTCCGCCGCAGCGGCGGACGTCATCGAGGTATCGCTCACCGACACGGGTGCAGGTGTGGACATGCCAAAGGATCTTGGCATGGGCATGAATGGCGACATGTCCAAAGCGACCATGGGCATTACCGTGAGCAAGAAGCAAGTCAAGGCTGGCCAAGTGACTTTCAATGTGACGAATGCGTCGAAGGAATTGATCCACGAGATGCTGGTCGCGCCCGTAGCGGATGTCAGCAAGCCATTGCCGTTCATCGCCAATGATTTCCGCGTCGACGAAGAAGCCGCGAAAGACCTTGGCGAAGTCTCTGAGCTGGACCCCGGCAAGTCAGGATCGCTCACTATTACGCTGAAGCCCGGAATATACATCCTGTTCTGCAACATCGCCGGACACTACATGGCCGGTATGTGGACCTTGATCACGGCGAAGTAGTGGGATCGCACGGCGGGGGCGAGGAGCCATCTGGTCGGATGAGTTCCTCTCACCCCGCCGTCCGCAGGAAGATCTCGCGGTCCGCCGCGAAGTTGGCGAGCAGCGGCAGGCTGGCGCCGCCGATGGCGCGCGCATCGCTGCCGATCGTGCCTTCGGCGATGGAGAACGGCGAGAGACCCTGCTGATCAAGTTCAGCCACCTGCGCCTTTGTCTGCTCGACCAGATGCGTGCGCACGTCGGACGGGCACGCGGCGTCGATGATCGCGGCTTCGAAATCGATCACCGAAACCGCTGCGACGATGGCCTGTGCCAGGTGGCTTGCCGAATCCCTCAGCCAGACATCGAGCGGTTGCCCGATCTCGCCCCAATCCTGGGGCGTCCGCCACAGCATCGAGGGGTCACGCCCCTGATTGCTGATCAGCTGCTCCAGCCGATAGAGCGATGCGGAGCGGATGAGCTGCAGCGTGCCGAGCGGCCCCTCGCCGCTCACCGGCATTGACCCGAGTGCGCCGGCATTGCCGGTGCGGCCTTGATACAGCATGCCGTTGAGCACGATGCCGCCGCCGATGAAGGAACCGATGAAGAAGTAGACGAAATCGCGATAGCGGCTGCCGATGCCGAACGAAAGCTCGGCGGCGCAGGCGGCGGTTGCGTCGTTGCACAGCTGCACCGGCCAATTCGACAGCTTCGCCACTTCACCCGGCAGGTCGAAGGCGCGCCAGATCTGCAGCACATCGTGCGGCGCGCCGATCTCCTTTTCCCAGTTCCACAGCTCGAACGGCGTCGCGATGCCGAGCCCGGAAATGCGTGTGCGCTGTGCCGGCTGAAGGTCGCGCTGCAACTCCTCGATCCCATTGCGCACGAATCCAAGAGTCGCCTCCGGCTCCGGATAGCGATAGGTGCGGTGCTGGCTTGCGCGCACCCGCCCCATCAGATCGATCAGCACCAGATCCGCACTGCGCCGCCCGACCTTGAGGCCGATGGAATATGCGCCCTCGGGGTTGAGGCTGAGCGGGACCGGCGGCTGCCCGATCCGCCCGCGCTGCGGTCGCTGCCGCAGCAACAAACCATCCGCTTCGAGCTGCTTGACAATTACCGAGGCAGTCTGCGCGGACAGGCCCGTCACGCGCGCAATCTCGGCCTTGGGAAGGCTGCCGTAGCGCCGGATGAGCGACAGCACCAGACGTTCGTTATAGAGCCGCACCCCCGACTGGCTGCCACCGCGTGCCAAGTCGCCCGGATGGGCTGGCGTGGCCCCAGGCGCCTGATAAGTTGCGACTTCGGGTTCGGGTTTGGTCATGAAATCGCTGTTGTTTTGGCCACCAGCCCTGCCGGCCTTGGAGCCTGAAGGATTGTCTTTTTTGGCCTTTTGGTCAATAACTAAATCCGCGTGATTTATTTATTGACTCCGGGCGCAACATTCGCTTGGATAGGCGCGTGAGCCGGCGCCGCACCATGGGAGGATGCGCGTCCTCGCCGAGGCGCCCAGGCCACGCAGAGATCTCAACAAATGTTCGCCCCGCCACGGGGATTCATGGGAGGACAACGTGACGACTTCATTCCGGCGTTTCAGAAACATCGTACTCGGCACCACCTGCCTCGCGCTGCTTGGCAGCGTCCCTGCCCTTGCCGACGACATCATCG
>JAWKVL010000080.1:0-12954 GCA_041398065.1 Dongiaceae bacterium
CGTCGCGGAAGCTCTGCACCACGTCGCGTGCCTGGCGTGCGCCCTCGAGCGTTGCGTTCTTCAGGGTCTCGGCCAGCGTCTCAACCGATTCGTTCAAGGTGACGAGCTGCGCTTCGCCGTCCTTGGTCACCTGGCTGACCTTGGCCATGCGCTGCGACAGCGAGTCGCTGAGATCATGCTGCCGCATCAGCGAGCGATCGATGACGGCGGTCAGGCTGTCGGTCTGCTGGACCAGGCTCTGACCCACTTCCTCTAGCCGCCGGCGCGCCACGTCGGCGGCGCCGGCCAGCTGCGCCGCCTGGCCCAGATGGAGCTGCGCCAGCTGGTCGGACTGGCGCGCGCCTTCGGCCGCGGCCTGGCGCAACGTCTCGCATTGCGCCTCCACCTCCTGGCGAATCACGGTGGTCTTGGCAGCGGCGGTTGCGGTCGCGGTGTCGAGATCGGAAATCGACTTGCGCAGCATCTGGTTGAGCGTGCCGGCGCCGTCGGTGGTGCGCGCCGAAGCCTCGATTAAGGCCGCGGCATCATTGCGGAAGGACGCGGCAATGCCCTGCGCCTCGACCGCGACGCGCTCCGCCACCTTGCCCACGTCGTCGATCTGCGCCTTCAGGTTCTGACGGATCTCGAGCGTCGCGGCGTTGGTCTTGGCCAGGGCGGCCTGCAATTCATCGCTCTGGCGCTGCAAGGTCTGGCCCAGCTCGACAGCACGCTCCGCCGCATTCGAGCCGGCGGTCTTCAGGCCGGCGGCGTGGCGATTGATTAATCCCTCGATCGTGCTTGCCAGATCCTCGACCTGGCGCTGCAGGCCGCGGCTGGCCTCGGCGGCGCGTTCGGTCAGCTGCAGGCCGGCACGGCTCGCTTCGTGTGCCTGCTTGGCAAGCGCGTCGCGCATGGCGATGGCGACGTCGGCCGCCTGCGCGGCTGCCTTGCCCAAGGTGACGGCCTGCGAATTGGCGGCGTCGGACAATTGCCGGCCGCGGTCCACCAGATCCTGGAACAGATTGCGGACGCTCTCGCTCTCGACGCTGAGGTTCTTGGTCGCCTCGACCGCGGCCTGCGAGGCCACTTCCTTGAGATGAACGGCCTGGCGCTGCGCCGCCTCCTCGAAGCTGGCGACGATGTCGGCAAGGCCCTGCCCGGTCAACTCCGCCTGCACCTTTGCGGAGGCGCTGAGGCCATGGGTCTGCTGCACTAGGCCGGCGGCGGTGGCGGCAATCTCCTGAGTTTGCAGCTTCAGCGCGGAATCGAGATAGGCGCTGGCCTGCTTGGCAGCGGCGATCAGCTCGTCGCGCTGCGCGACGGTTGCGGTCTGGAGTTCCTTGATGCGTCCGCCGATCTGTTCGGCGGCGTTCAGGAACTCGTCGGACTGCCCGCGCATGATGGCGTGCAGCGAGCTCGCCGCCTGTTGCGCCATGTCCTGCAGCCGGGTGCTGGCAGCAGCCATGGATTGCTCGACCGCGGTGGAGCGGTTCTCCAACTCGCCGGCCGCTGCGCGCACGGCGACCAGATGCCGGTCCAGCTGGTCCTTCAGCTTCACGCTGACCTGATCGGTGGCCTCGTTCAACTTGTCGCCGTGGGCCAATGCCTGGCTGGAAAGATCGCCGGTGCGGCGGATCAGGCTGTCGACCACGGCGCTCAAGGCCTGCGAGTGACCGTCCAACTGCCCGCGCAGCGACTGCGCCGCGCGATCGGCCGCTTCGGACAGCAGGCGGCTCTGCCCCTTCGCCGCGTCGGCCAGCGCCGCCGCATGGCGGTCGATCTCCTGCAGCGCGGATGCGATCGAATTGCCGTAATTGCCGATGGCGGAGCGCCAATGCTCGGCCGCCTGCTGCTCCAGTGTGCGCATGCGCTCGCCATGTTCGTTGAGGCGCTCGCCGAAGCGGTCGGCGCTTTCCGTCGCGACCTGGTTGGCGCGCTTGGCGTGTACGGCCAGTTCCTCTCCAAGATTGGCGGTGCGCTGCTCCAGCGCCTCCACCACCTCGCCCAGCTTGTTGTGCTGTTCGCGCCAGGTTTCGCCCAACGCCATGGTGTGCAGCGCCATGCGTTGGCGCAAGGCGTCGCCGGCCTGCTCGCCGGCCGAGACCAGCTGATCGCGCTGTGCGGTGATCTGCTCGATCAACTTGGCAAGACGCGCAGCGGCGGCCTGGTCCAGCTCGTCCAGCTTGGCTTCCTGCGCTGTCACATGCGCAGTGATGCGCTCGCCGGCCTTGTCGACGATGCCGCCGACACGCTCCGACTGTTTGTCGATGGCGGCTGTGAGCTTGGTATTGCGTTCGTCCACCGCGGCCAGATGCTCGTCCATCCTGGCCGCTTCCTTGCGCAGCAGCTCGGCGAACTTCTCTGCGCCGCGATTGGCCGAGCCTTCCAGGATGATACCGTGGCCGCGAATGGCGGCGGCCAGATCGTCGGCTTTCTTGGCGGCCAATTGCGTCAACTCGTCGAGCTTTGTCTCGTGCCCCTCGATATGGGTGCGGAAACGCTGCGAGGCGGCGTCGGCGGCCAGCGTCATCTGGCCGCTCTGCTGGTCGACCAGCTGCTGCAGCTCGGTGGTCTGCCGCGTGGCTGCTTCGGCCGCGCTGGCGAGAATGGACTTGAATTCACCGACCTTGTCGGCGAATGACTTGGCCGCCTCGATCGCGGTATCGCCCAACTGCTTGCCGTGCTCTTCCAGCGAGGCGCGCATCGCCTGTTGGCGGTCTACGAGACCGTCGGACGCGGATTTCGTCATGGCGCCGACTTTCTCCGCCAGGCTGTCGAAATCCTGGCGCAGCCGCTCGCCGGCTTGCGACGCGGCAGCGCTGAGGCGCTCGGCCTGAGCGCGGCTCGCCTGTTCCAGTGCGGCATTGTCCGCGGCGCACTTCTCGGCCGCCGTCACTGCCTGGTCCGCCAGGCGCGCCAGCTGCGTGCTCATCTGCTTGGCGCTGCCGCGGATCTGCGCCGCCAGCGTTTCGGTATGAGCGGTGAAGTCGCGCTGCGCGGCTTCGGAGGTCTGGATCATCGTCCGGGTTTCGTGACGCGACGTCTCGGTCGCCTCCTCGATCCGCCCGGCGAGCTGGTTCATCTGCTCGCGGAACCGGCCGATCGCCTGCTCGACCTGGTCGCCGAGACGTTCGGCCTGGGTTTCCACTGCGTCGCGCACGCTGGAGCCGTGGTCGAGAACGCGATCGATCACGTTCGAGATCTCGGCGCGCTTGCTCTCCAGCACCGCCGTGATACGCCGGGCGCTCTCCTCGGCCGATGCTTCCATCGCGGCGGCCTGGTCCCTGCCGGTCTGGCTCAGGCCTTCACGCTGTTTTTCCACCAGGCCGATGATCTCACCCAGGATGCGGCGCTGCTCGGCGAGCGTGCTTTCCACATCCTCGGCGCGGGCGCGGGCCGCCTTGGCCGCGGTGTCGATGTCGCTGGCCTGGGAGCGGAACAAGGCGCGCGTGCCGTCAAGGGCGGCCGCGGCTTCTTCCGTCGCCATGCGAAGGTCGGTCGACTGGCGCCGCAAGGCTTCCGCAATCGAATGGACGCGATGTTCGGCGCTCTGGTCGGGAAAGGTCAGTTCCGCCAGCCGCGCCGCCAGCGCTTCGGTATGCTCTTTCAGCGCCTGGCCGCGCGCCGCGAACGCGACCAGCAGCCACAGCAGCAGGAGCGGCGCCGTGATGCCGGCCACCACCGCGCCAAGCTCGTGCGGCAGCATGCCGCCGAACACGTCGGGTCCCACGAAATCAAACACGTACCAGGCGACAGCGAGGAGCCACAGCACAGTGATTGCGCCGGCGGCAACACCCCACACCCGCCGATCGCCGAGATAGGTCATGTAATCCTCCCTCACGATCCGCCCGCGCGGTTTCCCCACCCGCGCAATCGGATCATTCCATTCGATGCTAGGCGGCCTTTCGTTGGCGTCGGATCAACCGAAGAATCTCCGCAGCCGCCTTCGGTATGTTGGTACCGGGGCCGAAGATTGCCGCCGCCCCGGCATTTTTCAAGAACTCGTAATCCTGCGCCGGGATGACACCGCCGCAGACTACAGCAATGTCGCCCGCGCCCTCGGCCTTCAAGGCCCCGATCAGCTGCGGCACCAGCGTCTTATGCCCCGCAGCCTGGCTGGATACCCCGATCACGTGCACGTCATTCTCGATCGCCTGGCGCGCCGCTTCGTCCGGCGTCTGGAACAAGGGTCCGATATCGACGTCGAAGCCGATGTCGGCGAAGGCGGTCGCGATGATCTTCGCGCCGCGATCATGACCATCCTGCCCCAGCTTGACCACCAATAAGCGGGGGCGTCGACCCTCCGCTTTCAGAAAGGCCTGAACCTCAGCCTGAATCGACTGGAAACCCGGATCATTGCGATAGGCCGCACCGTAGACGCCGGAGATCGAGCGCACTTCGGCCTTGTGCCGCGAATACACTTTCTCGAGCGCGCTCGAAACCTCTCCGACCGTCGCCCGCGCCCGCATCGCCGCGATGGATAGCTCCAGCAGGTTGCCGGTGTTCGCAGCCGCGGCCTTGGTCAGCGCGTCGAGGGCGGTCGCCACCTTCGCACCGTCGCGGCTGGCTTTCATGCGGTTGAGCCGGGCGATCTGCTGCTCCCGCACCTTGCTGTTGTCGATGTCCAGGACCTCGACCTCCGCCTGCTGACCGGATTGGTATTTGTTGACGCCGACAATGATGTCCTCGCCGCGGTCGATGCGGGCCTGGCGACGCGCGGCCGCTTCTTCGATCCGCAGCTTGGGCATGCCGGATTCGACCGCCTTGGTCATGCCGCCCAGCGCCTCCACCTCGGCGATCAGCTTTTCGGCTTCGACCACCAGGGAATTGGTCAGGCTTTCCACATAATAGCTGCCGCCGAGCGGATCGACGACATGAGGAACGCCGCTCTCCTCCTGGATGATGAGCTGGGTGTTGCGCGCGATCGAGGCCGAGAACGGCGTCGGCAGCGCGATCGCCTCGTCCAGCGCATTGGTGTGCAGCGATTGCGTGCCGCCCAGCACGGCAGCCAGCGCCTCGATCGTGGTGCGCACCACGTTGTTGTATGGATCGTGCTCGGTCAGGGAGACGCCCGAGGTCTGGCAATGCGTGCGCAGCACCAGCGACTGCACATCCTGGGGATCGAACTGCTTCATCAGTTTCGCCCACAGATAGCGCGCGGCGCGCAGCTTCGCGATCTCCATGAAGAAGTTCATGCCGATCGCGAAGAAGAACGACAGACGCGGCGCGAATGCGTCGACCTTGAGGCCTTTCGACAGGGCCGCACGCACATATTCGAGCCCGTCGGCCAGCGTGAAGGCGAGCTCCTGCACCGCGGTCGCGCCGGCTTCCTGCATGTGATAGCCGGAGATCGAGATCGAGTTGAACTTGGGCATGCGCTGCGCGGTGTAGGCGATGATGTCGGCGACGATGCGCATCGATGGCGCGGGCGGATAGATGTAGGTGTTCCGCACCATGAACTCTTTCAGGATGTCATTCTGGATGGTGCCGGAAAGCTGCTCCTGTTTGACGCCCTGTTCCTCGCCCGCGACGATGAAGGCGGCGAGCACGGGCAGCACCGCACCGTTCATGGTCATCGACACGCTCATCTTGTCGAGCGGGATGCCGTCGAACAGGATTTTCATGTCCTCGACGGAGTCGATCGCCACGCCGGCCTTGCCGACATCGCCCACCACGCGCGGATGATCGGAATCGTAGCCGCGATGGGTCGCAAGATCGAAAGCCACGGAAAGACCCATCTGCCCGCGCCGGAGATTGTCGCGATAGAAGGCGTTTGATTCCTCGGCGGTGGAGAAGCCGGCATATTGCCGGATGGTCCAGGGCCGGTTGGCGTACATGGTCGCGCGCGGCCCGCGCGTGAACGGCGGCAGTCCCGGCAGAGTGCCGGCGATTTCCAGTCCCTCGAGATCTTCAGCGGTGTAAAGCGGCTTGACGGCGATGCCTTCCGGCGTTGTCCAAGTCAAGCTCGACGCTTCGGCGCCTTTCAGCTCCTTGGCCGCCAGCGCTTCCCAATCCTTCCGCCCGTGGTCTTTGAACTCCGCCAAACGCGCCCCTTCCGCACCGCAGCAACGGCTGGCAACTATAGCGGACGGGATTATCGGAAGTCTAGGAACGCCAAAGACTTCGCGAGTGATCTACATCATGTCCATGAGGCCGTCGATTGCGGCCTGGTCCATGATCTGCACATCGCCATGAATGGTGGAACTGGCCTGATCGACCATGGTCTTCAGGGCGCCGACCGCCAGTTCGACCACGCGGCGCGCGCGGTCCTCGTCACCCTGGGCGATTGCGGCCTCGAGGCTGGCGAGCGCGCCAGCAATGACGCGATGCATTTCATTGGTGAGCCGGTCGAAGGTCGTGCGGAACTCCGGCGGCGAGAACGGATAGGCTTCGATCGCCAGGTCGCGGTCGGCGATCGACGATGCCCGGAAGTGCTCGACATAGCCGATGGGGTGCCAGGCACGGCAATCCTCCAGGCACTCCGGTGCGTCCGGCACCAGCTCCATCAGCATGATGATTTCGTTGACGTGATTGAGATAGTCGGTCGCGAGCAAGGTACGGTCGTTGACGTTGGTTCCCCTGGCCCGCGCGCAGAACTCGGCATAGCGCGCTTGCCAGTCGCGCTCGCCAGTCGCCTGCCCGATTTCGCCGCCCCCCAATCCGGTCTCCCTTGCCGTCTTGCGCGTGGATGCTACCGCACTCATGGGAAAGGTCCGCACTACGAATGATCCCATCGCGGTCAGCTTCGGCCTGCAGATGTTAAGATTCTATGTGCCGCGTGGACCGGTGGACCGAACCGCATCCTTTAGGATTACGGCCTTAGACGTATGAAGCTGGTCGGCTGGTCGAAACCCTTGAGGTCGGCTTGGTCGCGGGAAGCCTGGAGGCCCGCCAGCAGGGGGGCGACCGTGGCGTCCTCGGCGATTTCAGGGGATAGCACGATGTCTCCGCCCTCGCTTTGACCCTGGAGGCGGGCGGCCATGTTGACGGTGGAGCCGAAGTAGTCCAGCCGGTCGTTGAGCGTGACGGCGATGGTCGGGCCGCTATGGACGCCGAGCTTGATGATGATCGGCGGGCTCGCGCTGCCTTCCGCCACGTGGCTTTCCCGGTTGAAAGCGGCGACCTGGCGCTGGATGTCGATGGCGGCGGCAAGGGCCTGGGCCGGCGCGACGAAGGCCGCCATGACTGCATCGCCGATTGTCTTCACGATCGCGCCCTCGTGATCGCGGATCACCTTCGCCATGAAGGCGAAGTGGTCGCGCACGAGATGATAGGCGCTGGCGTCGCCGATCGACTGATAGAGCGCGGTGGAGCCCTTGAGATCGCTGAACAGCAGCGCGATGCGGCCGACCGCGACCTCATCGCCGGGGCGCAGGACATCATCGGAGAACAGGTCGCGGAAGGTTTGCAGGGCCGTCACGCGATCGGCGGTCAGCGCGTCCGCGACCCAGCTGCGATCCTCGATGATCGCGATCAGCGCCCGCTGCGCATGGTTGGCCAGGCGCAGTATGCCCGCGGGAGCGGGTGCGCCAACCACGACCGTCGATTCCTCCAGCACGAGCGCGGGCATGCCGCCGGACTGCCAATCGACATCCACTTCCGGCCCCGGTTCCAGTGTCCTAAATCGATAGGGGCCGAAGGGCAGCATGGCCTTCACCTCCCGCGTTTCGCCCGGGTGCAGCAGGATCTGCGCCTTCACGTGCGGAACGGACATCGGGCCCCACATGCAATACTCGCCCGTTTCCAGCGGACGCACCGCCGGCGCCGGATGGAAGCTGGCTTCGACATTGCGCGAGAAATCGCGCTCGTAGTCGATGTTGCAGGACGAGCAATGCGCCCCCTGCGGCAGGCGGTCCAGCCCGCCGGACCAGCCTTTGGCCACGCGGCAGCGCGGGCACAGCAGATCCCAGCGCAGTTGCAGCAGGCCCGCGCGCACCGCCTGCAGACAGAGTTCGATCGCGTGGCGCGGTGGACAGTTCCATGCCTTGGCGAGCGCGAGAGGCCGCACGCGCCACAGATCGACTTCCTGTGCATTCAGAATGTGATCGGCCAGCTTGCGCGCCAAGCCGTGGCCGTTGGGTGACGCTTCGATCTCCGCGACCATGCGGTCGATGCGGCCCCTGACATCGTCGCCGATCGCCGGCGCAGCGTATGCAAAGGGCCGGTCGCGCTGACCCGCGACAAAGTCGGCGGCCTCATGCGCCAATCGTCCGAAGGTCGCCTTGGTCGAGGAGAACATCTTGCCGAGCATCAGCGTGCCCAGGATGTTTGCCGGCTCGATCGTGACGGTGTAGCGGGCGCGGCAGCTGCGCCCGGCGGGTTCGAGGTGCAGTTCGGCGCTCAGAAGCTTGAGCGGCCCGCTCTGGAAATGGCGCGTGTGTTCGAACCATTGCTCGCTCACCCAATTGACCGGCTTCTCCTGCCACTTGACGTCGAACGGCCCGACCCGGGCGGCGGCGAAATAGTGCACCGAGCCGTCAGGCTGCGGGATTTCGGTGATCTGATGCTTCGGCAACCTGGCCGCTTCATTGAAGCGCGCCGTATCAGCCAGCAGCGGCCACATGGCGGTCGCCGGCTGTTCGAACTCCCACTCCCAGGTCTGCGACGTGGCGGTCATCTCCCCGCTCCGGGCGCTACCATCCGAGATGCGCGATCGCGAAGTCCGGCGTCTGGCCCAGCCGGCGGCACAGGGCCTCCAGCCGGGCCGGGTCTATTTGGTTGTTTACGAGCAATTCCTGGTGATGGATGCCACCCACGGTGAAAAGGGTGGCAGCGCCAATGCCCGCACCCCCGGCGACATCGGTGCGCAAGGCGTCGCCGACACAGAGCAAGCGATCCGGCGCAAGGCGGCATTCCGTGAGGATGCGCCGATAGACAGCGGGATATGGCTTGCCGAACCAGACGACCTGGCCGCCCAGCGCCTCGTAGCGTTGGGCGATGGAGCCGGCGCAGATCTCTTCCACCCCGCCGCGATGCACCACCAGGTCCGGGTTGGCACAGATGAGCGGAACGCCGCGCGCCGCCGCCGGCGCCAGCATGGGATCGAACGACGTCAGCTCTTCCTTCCCCGTCTCGGTTCCGGTCACGAGGATGAAGTCGGCCTCGGCAGGATCGTCGACCAACGTCGCCGTGATGCCGTCCAGCATCGCCTGATCGCGCGCAGCCATGATCGGATAGAGGCGCCGCCCGCGACCTTCGAGCACGGCGATCTCGTTCTGTGACAGCTCTCTCCAGGTCTCTTCGCCCGATGTGAACAGGCGATCGTAGAGTTCGGGCGTTATGCCCATCTCACCGATGCGCGTCGCAACTTCCTGTGCTCGCCGCGGTGCGTTGGAAAGGATGATTGCCTGCTTGCCCGCGGCTTTCAGTCGCTTCAGGGCTTCGAGCGCCGCGGGATAGACGGCAAGACCGTCATGCAGGCACCCCCACAGATCGAGAATGAAGGCATCGTAGCCGCCCGCGATGTCGCCGAGGCCGCGGATCAGTCTGGTCGAAAGAGTCATGCTGTCTGGTGGCGGATCTTGCTGTCAGTGGAGCGTGCCGGCAGCGTCGCTCTTCGCGATCCGCGGCTCGCCGAACAGGAAGCCTTGCCCGAAATCGACGTGCAAATCCAGCACTTCCAGCAGCATCGGCTCGGTCTCGATGCGCTCGATGATGAGATCGATGGCATAGGAATCGAGCGTGCGCTTGAGCAGCTTCGGATCGCTGCCCAACAGCCCGCTATGCACCGCCTCCATCACGCGGCCCGCCTCCAGCTTCAGGAAGCGGAAATGGCGGCCGGACAATGTGGCGGCGTCGATATCGAGGTCCGTGACCTGGTCGATCGAGAAGCGGAAGCCCATCTGCGCCAGGCGATCGAGATCGCGCCATAAGGATTCGTCGGCCTCGCGCAGCGCGCGCTGCGGGAATTCGAAAACCAGGGCGGGCGCCAGCTCGATGTTCTGCGCCATCAGCTGGATGAAGTCGCGGAAGAAGCCGCGATCGGCCAGCGTGTTGGGCGAGATGTTGAGAAAGAACCCGACATTGGCGTTGCTCTTGCGGATCCGCCGCAGCGTCTGGATGCAGCGGAACAGCAGCAAATTGTCGATCGCCGTCATCAGGCCGTGACGTTCCGCGACGTCGATATACTGCTCCGGCACGATGATCCTGCCGTCATTGGTGCGCACGCGCGAGAAACACTCGAAGTATCGCCGCTTGCGCTGAGGCAAACTGACGATCGGCTGCAATGCCAGCTCCACTGCGTTTTCGCGGAGCCCTTCGCGCACCAAATCGAGAATCGATTGCTCATCCAGCCCTTCCGCGACCGGCGGCATCGGCAGCGAAGACCCGGTAGCGGCACTGCCATTCGATGACGGGGCCGACGGGGCCTGCGCTGTCGCCGGAGCGGACGCGGTCTCCGCGGCCGGCTGCGGCATCGGCGATCCGGCGCGCGCCGAATAGAGCCGCTCCACCAGCGACTGCAGCACTTTCACTTCAGCGACGACGGCGCCGACATTCTGTTGCGGCCGTGCCTGGAGATCGGCGAGGGCGTTGCGCACCTGCGCGAGGTCGCCTTCGAGGCGGCGCTGCACGCGCTCCAGATGCGCGACTGCTTCCATGGCGCCGGCGATTTCGCCATCGGTACGGTTACGCCCGCGCCCGAGCGCGTAGCCGAGATGAACCAGCGCACCGGCCAGCACCACCAGCAGGCCGTACACCAAACGCATGCCCGGCTCGAGCGTTTCCGTGCGCGGCGCCAGACCCAGCACAATGAGTGCCGCCGGCACCACGTAGATCAGGCAAAGCAGGAGAGAACGAAATCCCGACATATTGAACTAGGCGTACAGCCAGCTTGGTTAATGCGTCATTAAGGGCGATGATCAAGTCCGACGGCTTCGCTGATTGAGCTGAGACCGTCCTGTTCCAGGCGACGCAGCAGCTCCCGCTTCACGCGCCGAACAAGGCCCGGTCCTTCGAATACGAGGGCCGAATAGAGCTGCACCAAGCTGGCGCCGGCGCGGATTTTGGCGTACGCCTCCGCCCCGCCAGAGACACCGCCGACACCGATGATGGGGAGCTTGCCTCCAGTCAGGCGATAGAGCTCGCGCAGGACTTGCGTCGAGGGCTCGAACAGCGGCCGGCCGCTCAAGCCGCCAGCTTGCGATGCATAACGCGGATCGAGACCGACCGGTCGCGCGACCGTGGTGTTGGTGGCGATGAGACCTGCGAGCGATCCCTCCAGCGCGACCGATGTGATGTCAGCGAGATCCTGCTGCGTCAGGTCCGGCGCGATCTTGAGCAGCAGCGGCGGCGGAGCTGCGCCGCACGACTCAGCGAGGGCGCGATGCGCGCGCGCGATCAGCGCCTGCAATGGCTCCTTGCCCTGCAGGGCACGCAAGCCCGGCGTGTTGGGCGACGAGACGTTGATCACCACATAGTCGGCCAACGGGCCCAACCGACGCGCACCGATCTCGTAGTCGGCCGCTGCGTCCTCGGTCTCCTTGTTCCTGCCGAGATTGATGCCGAGCACGATTCCACGAGCGCCGGGGCGGGTGGCTTCCAGGCGCCCTGCCATCGCCTCCATGCCCTCGTTGTTGAAGCCCATGCGGTTGATCACCGCTCGATCCCGCTCCAGCCGGAACAAGCGCGGGCGCGGGTTGCCAGACTGCGGACGTGGCGTGACGCTGCCGACCTCCACGAAGCCGAAGCCCAGCCGCGCGGCCTGGCGCCAAACCTTGGCATCTTTGTCAAAGCCCGCCGCAAGACCAAGCGGGTTCGGGAACCGTCGCCCCAGCACCTCTTGCTGGAGCCGGGGATCGTCCGGTTCAGACGATAACGGAATGAAATCGTATTGAAGGGCCCAGAGAGCGAGATTATGGGCGCGCTCTGGCTCCAGCCGCCAGAGGACCGGCTTTATGAGGGAATAAAAGTCCATTATTGGAGCCCCGTAATCTGAGGGCAGCTTATAGCAGCTTGACCGACATCGGGCCAAATCGCTGCCAAATCGCCGGATCGCGCTTAAAGAACGGGGTGGAATCGCCGTCGAATCGCCTAGATCGTTGGACCTACCTATACCTCTGCGCTGAATATTTTCAGGGAGGATGGGAGTACATTGCCCGCACGGAATGGGGGTGCACCGGGGCCCAAACAACGTTAACTGCCGACAGAACTGTGCGGCGCTGGCTCGAGTGGTTGGAGGGGAGCATGCTGAATAACGGTTTAGAGGGTAGTCCGATGGACCGCCCGAGCGAAGGTAATGCGCGGCCGGGGCTGGTGCCCATGCTGCAACATGCCGATGTGTGGCGTGGCATCGATCGACTGGCCGCCAAGCACGGTCTTTCGGCATCTGGCTTGGCCCGTCGCGCGGGGCTCGATCCGACCGCCTTCAATCCCAGCAAGCGCATCACGCGCGAGGGGCGTCCGCGGTGGCCGTCGACGGAATCGGTCGCCAAGATCCTCACCGTTACCGGTGAAAGCTTCACCAGCTTTGTCGGCCTGACTGGCGCCCCAGGCACCGGCGAGGGCCAAACGTTCCAGAGCGGCAAGCTGGCTGGCCGTGGCGCCGCCGGCAAATCGATCCCCGTGGTGGCGCTGTCGCGCCTGGCGACCGAGAGCTGCTTCGATCAAAGCGGCCAGCCGGTAGGCAGCGCCTGGGGCCGCGTCAACGCGCCCGGCATTGTCGACCGCACCGCGTTCGCGATCGAGATCAACGGGCACGAATTCGATCCGGTCTATCGCGACGGCGATCTCATCATCGCATCTCCGGAAGCGGAAGTGCGCCGCGGCGATCGCGTCGTGGTTGGAAGCTCGTCGGGCTCGGTGCTGCTGCGCCGCGTCGGACGGCAGGAGGCCGAAGGGCTCTATCTGGAAGCGCTGACCGATTCCGCGTCGGGCGCGTTCTTCAAATCAAGCGAGATCCGCTGGGTCGCCCGCATCGTGTGGGCCAGCCAATAACACTTCATCGGTGGCGTCGGCGACGCCGACGTGGGGAAGCGG
>JAWKVL010000081.1:0-12776 GCA_041398065.1 Dongiaceae bacterium
GCCAACATCTCGAACATCTCGCGGCGCTCGCCGTGAATTGGCACACCATCATCGCCGGCCCTAGTGTCGACGGCAAAGCGCACGGCGACCGCACAGGTGTCGCCGACGGCATCCTTGGTCTCCTCGATCAACTCGCGAACCAGACGTACCCGGTTGGCCAGACTGCCGCCATATTCGTCGCTTCGGGTGTTGAGTTCCGGCGACAGGAATTGCGAGAGCAGGTAGCCGTGCGTCGCATAAACATAGACGATGTCGAAGCCCGCCGCCTTCGCTCTCAGGGCGGCCGCGCGGTGCCATGCCCTGAGCGCTCGGATGTCCGCCTTGTCCATCGCGCGACTTTGGCATGGGTTGCCGGCCAGGTTTGGCACCGATGCAACACTCAACGGCACCTCGCGGGTGAAGAGATTCGCGCTGCGCGCTCCGCCAAACCAAAGCTCGACGCCTGCGAGCGCACCGTGGCCATGCACTTTGTCGGTCATCAGCGCGTGAGCTTTGATATCGGCTTCACTCCAAAGGCTTGCATAGGGATAAGGCAGATCGTCCGAGGCCGGATGAATCGAACAATATTCGGTGCAGACGACCGCCCAACCCCCTTCGGCCTTCACGCCTCGCAACTCCGCCAGCATCTGCGGCCGGAGCCAGCCGAGCCCAGTGCAGTGCGGCACCTGGTAGAAGCGGTTCTTGGCGGTCACCGGGCCGATCCTCACCGGCTCGAACAAGATGTCGTATCGTGCATCGCGTGTCATTGAAGCTGACCTGCCTCCGCTTGCGGACCGGGCTCGAATGCCGGTTTTGAGAGCCTCAGTGGAGATTAGCTGCAGCCGGCAAGGAACGGTAGGTCGTCAGCTGGATGGCGCTCGGCGAAATGCCGAGGCGCTGTTGCCGGGCCGAAAGACCTGTAGCGTCTTTCCAATGCCACGCCGATCAATTCCGGATCGGACTCGCCACGCGCGACATCGGCGGCGCGACATCTATCAAGAACGCATCCCCGGTGCGGAGTACTGGGAGGCGCCTGTGGTGGAGCGGAAGGCGGACAGCGCGACGACCTTCCCTCGGAAGGCGGGCGCAGCCAAGTCAGACGACCGGCATTCCGGATTCTCGATGCATATCGTTGCCGGCCGCGCCCTCTACGATACGTACCAGATCGGCTGTTGATCGCGCGCCGAGCTTCGCAATCGCACGTGCCCGATGCACTTTCACAGTCTTCTCGACAATGCCGAGCTTGCCCGCGATCTGTTTGTTCAGCAGCCCCGCAACCACGCCATCGACCACCTGCCGCTCTCGGATTGTGAGGCTCGACAGGCGCTCACCAAGAGTGCGCATGCGGTCGGCAGCTGCCCGCTGCCCAGCGTCCCGCTCGACGGCTCTCTCGACTGTTTCCAGCAAGATTCGGCCATCGACCGGCTTGGTCAGGAAATCGACGGCGCCAAACTTCATTGCGGCGACACTCGACGGAACGTCGCCACGACCGGACAGAAAAATGATCGGCCGGCATCGACCACGCGAAGTGAGCTCTCGTTGGAGATCGAGGCCCGTCATGCCCGGCATCAGCAGATCGAGGATCAGGCATCCGGGCACGGCATCGTCGTGATCGCTGAGAAATTCGCTAGCAGAAGAGTAGCACCTCGTGTTCCACCCCTCACTACGCAGCAGGCGAGCCATCGCCTTCACGACATGCGGATCGTCGTCGACCACGAAAATGGTTGCCGTCAATCTATTCATGCCGCATTCCGGTCGAGTGCGAGAAGATTAGGCTCGAAGACGGCGTGGTCGAGAATAGCAACGGACCCAAGACACCGCTTCCGCGGACGTTGGAAGATGCGGCAGCCCAATGTGGGGCCTGTCGACCGAGTCAGTTGCCCCATCTGCAACTGTACATCACATTTTGCCATGCGTCCCCCATCCCACGGGCCTACATGCGACCCTCGAAAGTCGAGCCGAATGACTGGCAAAACAATATCAATAAGACCTGCAATCGCATCCTTATACGCCGTCGAGTCGCAGTTTTCCAGCGATCGTTCAGGACCACGACGAATACACGTCTTGGCAGTGTGCTTGGACCAAGGTCCATCTGTCATTTCGAGCGTTTATGCCGGAATAATTGACCCGCAAGAGCCTTGAGGCCGGACGTCAGCCGCGGCATGCGAGCGAGGGAGTTTTTCGTCTTCGATTGCCCGCGTCTATGATCAGGCAGGGCCGCGCGGACAACATGAGCTAGCGGCATCACATCGCAATCGTCGATGACGACTATTCCGTCCGCAAGGCCTTCCACGGTCGACTGAGGTCGTTGTGCGAGCTCATGGATAAGGAAGTGACTTTCTCGAATCCACGACTGGCGCGATGCCGGGTCACTTGGTGCTCGAACTCGTAGTGACGGGCATCAAGGGACTGGAGTCGAAACAGCTGCTTGCCAACCGAGGCGGTCGCCGATGCGCATCATTGCGGGTCACGAAGAGCGATCTGTTGAGGCCAGGCGCATAACCGCTGGGGCGAGCCGATATCTTCGGAAGTCTCGTGACGAGCTGGCCCTGTTGGAAGCGATCGATGCTGCGATCATGGATGCTCGCGAACCGGGGAGCGACATACGATAGACCAAGGTCCAACTTTGCCATGGCGACTTCAGTTGCTAGCGTTGTACGTCGCCGGGCATCGGTGATGGATGATGACGCTGCCCGGCGTACGCCCGGCGCGAGAAGCCAGGCAATGCCCCGGCCGGGTGGCGCAGGCATCTTCCCCCATGCCATGCCACCCGGCTTGCAAGCTAGCGACGATGCGGGGACCTCTTCCAAGCCGCTGATTCTGCGTTAGAGTGTCTGTCGGTCCCGTCTGCGAAGCGTTGTCGGAAAGGGGCATGGCGACTGTCAACCGAGTTGTCGATATCTCTGAAGATGCCGTTGCCATCCGACGTCGGCGTCGTCGTGCGCTGCTGCGGATTGGCGTGCCCATTCTGGGCGTCGCGCTGGTAATCCTGGCGATCATCGCCATCGCGCTCTATTCACACAACGCCAACCGCCGCGGCGTCCTGGCTCTGTCCGACAATCTGTTGGGCACGCTCGACGCGCAGATCACGCAGCGCGTCCTGGCATTTCTGCAGCCCTGCGAACGGGTCCTGCGCATCATGCGGGATACCGCCGCCGCGACGCCTTTGACGGAACAGCGCACATCATCAGAGCGGCTTGCGATCAGCGTACTCAAGGAGCTTCCCCAGATCGCGGCGTTCTATGTCGGGGACAGCGACGGTAATTTCGTGATGGTTCGCCGGCTCGGCGACGGCGTCGAGACCAAGCACATAATCAACGCTCCTGGCCAGCGCACCGTTCTCCTGGTCGATCGAAACGCGCGTGGGGAGGAAATATCGCGACGTGAGGATCCTACGGACTCCTACGATCCGAGGACAAGGCCATGGTTCAAGGGAGCGATTGCCGCCGACGACGTATTCTGGACCGGGATCTACATCTTCTTCAGCGATCGGAAGCCGGGCGTTACGGTATCGACCCGCGTTCCGAAACGCGATGGACCCGATCGCGTGTTCGGCGTCGACGTCACTCTTGAGGAGCTATCGAGATTCCTGGCCTCTCTCCAGATTGGAGCGAGCGGCCGCGCGTTGATTATGGATCAAGAAGGCCGCCTGATCGCGGTCCCGAATTCCGATCAAGTGATCAAGCCCGTTGGCGATGCATTCATACCCCCAAGAATCGACGAGCTCGGAGACGATATACTGACCGCTGCGTTCGATCGATTTCGCGTCGAGGGCAAGGGGCGCCGGATCGTCGAGCACGACGGTGTTCGATACATCTCGAGCGCCACGCCGCTGCCGGGCACCACGCACAACTGGTGGATTCTCATCACCGTTCCCGAGAATGACTTCATCGGGTTCGTAGCGAGCAACTATCGGACCGCGCTCATCATGTCGCTGTCGATCGTGCTGGCGGTGGTCGCCCTGGCAGTCCTCCTGGTTCGCCAGGGGTTGCGCTCGGACCGCTCGATCAGGCTTATGACGGAGCGCGGCCGAATTATTTCACGACAGGCAGCGACGTACAGTGCGTTTTCCCGACAGATCGCCGAGGGGAGCGGCCAAGTGCCGCCGGCGTTGACGGAAGGTCTGCTCGATGTGACCGGCGCCCGTCGCGCGAGCGTATGGCGCCTGATGTCGCGCAATCAGATCCTGCACTGTCCAGACAGCTATGATCGGGACAGCCAAGGCCATGCCGGAGGATTTGAGTTGCATCGGCGTGAGCTGCCAGCCTTCTTTGAACTCCTGGAGAGCGGTGAGGAGACCACGCTGACTGACGCCGCCGCCGACCGCCGTAGCGCTCATTTCCACCGAATCATCATGCAGTCCCTGGGCAGTCATGCTCTCTCGATTGTTCCATTGCGGCGCGCGGACCGGGTCATCGGCGCCATCTGCCTGGAAGACTGTTTACCACTGGAAGGGACAAAGGACTTTCTGCGCACCGTCGGCGCCATGTTATCGGCGTCCCTGACGGTGGAGGAGGAAGATGAGGAGGGCCAACGGCGGGTTGAGGCCCCATCCGGCACAATTGAAACGAAGCGAACGGTTGCGGAGCCCGTGATTCAGCCGATTCTGCCCACCGATCTTGGGCCTACCGAAGCAGACCGCGCCAACCTGCATGCCCAATATTTCCCTGAAGTGGCCGTCATGGTGTTGCACCTGTCGGGATCTACCGAGCTTGCACAGAAAGCCGGAGCCGCAGACGTCGGCATAGCTGCCCAGATTACGGAACTTCTGCAAGAGGTCGCCGCCGAGCATGGCATAACCTACCTGAAATTCGTTGGTCAGCAGGCGATAGCCGCGACCGGCTTCGAAAAAGAGAATGAGGAGGCCATGACCTGGATGGCAGCGGTGGCAATCGCCATTCGCGACCGCCTGTCACACTTGGCGGATGCTGCCGGCCACGGCACCGAGTTCAGGATCGGCCTCGCCTTCGGTGGGGGCTACGGCTGCTTTGTGGGTCGCGAACGTCAACAATTCAATCTGTGGGGCGAGGCGTTCGAGACCGCGGATGTCATGGCCCGCTCCGCTGCGGCAGGCGCGATTCAAGCCAGCGCCGGCGCCTATGCCCGATTGCGCCAGGATTTCCTGTTCCGGCCGCGTGGGACATTCTATCTGCCCGGCGTCGGCCAATCGCGAACGTTTGTTCTGGCAGGCCAGTTGTGACGGATGTAACGCCGGCACTTCCACGCGTCCCAGCCCGGCGGAGTCTCCGCCGGGCGGTCGCGTGGGTCGGGCGGGTCGTGCGCGCGCGGGTCGGCTTTCTTCTCTCGCTGCTGGCGCTGAGCGCGGGGATACTTGCGGAGTCATTGTCGCCGCGCGCATGGCGGCGGTCCGTGCGATCGGAATTCAAGCGGATCCTGAGGGCGGCGCTGGTGGGAAGCCTCCCCGCCACGATCTTCGTCGCGATCCTGCTAGGCATCGGCATGGTCTATGAGGCGATCTATTGGCTGCGCGTCGCTGGTCAGGAAGGATCGCTTGGAAACCTGCTGGTCGCCGTCCTCCTGCGGGAGGTCGCTCCGGTGTTGGTCGGGATCATTCTGCTGGGACGCAGCGGCTCGGCCATGCTGACCGAGTTGTGCGATCTGCAGTCCGGGCATCAGCTTCGCGCCTTGCAGGCACAGGGCATCGATCCGTTCCAGATCATCGTCATGCCAAGGTGTATCGCCTTCGCCCTGACCTGCTACACGCTCGGCATCATCTTCGTTCTGGTCGCAATGCTGTTCGGTTTTGCGATCGCGAACTTGCTCGGCGTGGTGCAGACGTCCCTTTGGTCGTTTCTTGATACGGTGCTGTTCGCCGCGTCGCCCAGCGACTTTGTAATCTTCCCCCTGAAGATGTTGGCGATCGGCCTCCTGATCGGATCGACGGCGTGTTTGACCGCGCTGTCTGCCCAGACGGATGACGATGTCGGACGGTTGATTTCGCGCGGCTTCATACGCGGCATGTTGGCGATCATGCTGACCAGCGCGCTGCTGAGCCTGGCGATCTAGCCATGGCCGCCGCGGGCCCAATCCTTGCATTGTCGCGTGTGCGTGCGACTGGGTTATTCGGCAGTTCAGTTGGTGCCATGGATCTGGAGCTCAAGGCTGGGGATTTAGCGCTGATCGATGTGCGCGACTTGGCATTGGCGGCAAGTTTCGCCGACCTTTGCAGCGGCCTGCACCGTCCGGAGGAGGGCGAAGTTCGCTTCCTGCAGCGCGACTGGGCACGGCAGCCGCTGGAAACAGCGGATGCTCTTCGCGGTCTGATCGGGCGCGTGATGTCCAGCCCCGGATGGCTGCGGTTTCTCGATGCCGGCACGAACATCTTGCTGCAGCAGATTCATCACACCAGGGCCGACCTGACGGCGCTTCGCGAAGAGGCTGCACGGCTGGCGGAGCATTTCGGCCTGCCGGGATTGCCGAGTGGATTGATCGGTGAATTGTCTCCGGCTGACCTGACGCGCGCCGGCTTTGTCCGCGCCTTCATCGGCGAACCGATGCTCGTCATTCTCGAAAGTCCGGTTCAAGGCCTGCACCGGGACATGGTGCCTGCGTTGCTCAACGAACTGTGGGAAGTGCGTGACCGCGGCGGCGCGGCGATCTGGCTGACGCGCAGCCGCATGATCTGGGAGAACACGGCATTTCCGGCAAGCCATCGATTGAGGCTCGGCCACCAAGGCTTGTCATCGATGAGCGTTGCGGCATGATCCGCGTACGCCACACCGATGAGTGGGTCGGCGCTCTGGTGATCGCCGCGATCGCCGTCTTGCTGATTGCTGCGCTGCAGGCCGGCGTCCTGCGCGACTGGTTCAAGCCGACCGCAGAGCTCCGTCTGGTATTGCCGACGGCGGGTGTCGCCGGCCTGGAAGTCGGCGCCGACGTGGAGATCCTCGGCACCAAGGCGGGCCGCGTGGGCAAGGTCGTGCTCGATCCCAACCAGCAGATGTATGCGATGCTCGAGATCGATCAGCAGGCCACGGCCTTCATCCGCCGGGACAGCACGGCCGTCATTCGTCGCCGTTTTGGCGTCGCGGGCGCGGCCTTTGTCGACATTTCGCGCGGCACGGGCGCGCCTATGGATTGGACCTATGCCGTCATCGAGGCAATCACAGAGCGGGCCCCGACCGATAGTGTCAGCGCTCTTATCGATGAAGTGCGGGAAAAGGTTTTCCCGATCCTGGACAATGTGGGCAGGGTTACGCAGTCCTTGGCGGAGGTTGCGGAGCGCGTGAATCGCGGCGAAGGCTCCATCGGCCGACTGCTGGTCGACCAAACGCTCATTCAGCAAACCGAGGCGACTGTCGGCTCGGCGCAGGAGGCGATGGTCGCCCTCAATGCATTGATGGCACAGTTGCAGAAGTCCGCCGGAAACCTCGAGGCCCTGACACAGAAGATAGGCGAGCCCGAAGGCGTTCCGGCCGTCCTGTCACGGGCGGACGCAGCTTTGTCCGCCCTGAAGAAGATTCTTGAAGATGTGTCCGTGGCTTCGCAGCGCATGCCCACAATCGCCAAGAATGTCGAAGGTACCACAGCGAATTTGCCGGCCTTGCTGACCCAGCTCCAAGTCACGATCCAGCAACTGGACCAGTTGGTCACGCAATTGCGGAGTTCCTGGCTCTTGGGAGGAGGTGCCGCACGAACCCAGGAACCTAAAGAATTCTCACCGTCGCAGGTGCTGCCGTGAGGCGGGTTGGCCACGCTCTCGTCGTCCTGCTCGCCGCTTGCAGCAGCGCAGCGAAGCAGCCAGCGGGTCCTCCGGAAGACCAGACCCTTATGCGCCACGAGCAAGCGGGAAAGATCGCCTACGGGCTCGATCGGCCGGACGAGGCGGTCGTGCAATTCGAAGCGGCCTTGAAGCAGGCCTACGCGCGCGACGACCTCCAGGCGATCAGCGACCTCAGCTTCAGTCTTGCCGTCGCGCAGCTTCGCGCGAACCAGCCGCAGGACGCGCTGACGACGACGCAGCAAGCACGGGCGGAGCTCGTCCGCCGTGGCAGCCAGCCATTTCCATCTCTCTTGCTGGCGGAAGCGACTGCGCTCTACCGCCTGGGAAACGGGAAGGATGCGGACTCTCTCGCGACCGAAATCGAAGGGTCTGGAGACGCCGATGCTGCTGCTGGCGCCAGCTTTCTCCGTGGTTTGATCGCGGATGAGGCCGGAAACGAAACTCAGCTGCGCGACGCCGCGGCGCGGTTGTCGGGCGCTGCCGCGCCGCTGCGCGTCGCCGACCGGTTGGAGCTGGAAGCCAGATTGGCCCTGCGCCAGGGCAACCCCGATGCGGCGCGCGAGGCGGCCATGCAAGCCGCAGGAATTCGACAGGAAGCGTTGGACTATCGCGGCATGGCCCGCGCACTGGCCGTTGCCGGGCTGGCGACCGAGCGCGCCGGCGAGCGTGAGCTGGCGGCTGATCTCTACCTGCGCGCCGGTCGCAGCGCCGCTGCCCAAGCCGACGCCGAGACCGCCCGTCCCTGGCTTCAACATGCTTTGGATCTCACCAACAACACTGCCACCGCAGAGGCCGCCCGGACGGCCCTTTCTGATCTGAAATAAGAGGCGATAGGGTCTCGCCGTTGGACCATGGTCCAATTGCGCAGGTCTGCTGCGAAGTCTACGAGATAGCCAAAGCGCAGCGCCCGGCAGCGCATCCGCCCTGTGACTCAACGAGACTGCCGTAGTGCCGCTGACGACGCCCGGTTCCGGATGGGTTGGCGGAAGCCGTGTGCGCGCTTGGGGGGCGATCATGAGCGATCGCAAGTTTGGACCGCTTTCAATCTCACGCCGTGGCTTGATGCGGCTTGCCGCCGGTGCTGCGGCGTTCGCGATGCCGCGGGCGTCCAACGCCGAAGACTATGTGCAATCCGGCACGGTCAAGATCGAGCAGGTGCAGATTGCCTTTATCGGGAGCGGCAATCTCGGCGGCGGAACGCTTTACTATAGCGGCAAGCAATATTCATTCACGGTCGGTGGATTGGGTATCGGCGGAATCGGCATCTCGCGCATGACCGCGACCGGGATCGTCTACAATCTGCGCAATCTTAACGATTTCCCGGGCGCCTATGTGCAAGGTCGCTATGGTCTGGCGCTTGGCGACATCAGCACTGGCGAACTGCTCCTGCAGAATACCCAAGGCGTTGCGCTGCGGCTGAAGGCCGAACGGACCGGCCTCGCGCTCTCACTTGGGGGCGATGCAGTCTATATCGGATTCGATTGAACTCGGCGGGAGGCTGACGTGAAACAACTCAAGCTTGCCAGTCTACTGCTTGCGTTCCTTTGCGGCACGGCGGTGACGGCGGCGCAGGCAGACGACGAGCAATCCATCAAGGCTTTTGCCGCATGGCAAGGGCGCGGCCAGATGTTCGAGACTGGCCCGGATCGGGTTACCTTCGTCGGATCGTTTAGTGGAATGATTTTTGTCGAGACGGAAAAGGGGCCGCTCGATGCCGGCTTCATGGTCTGTCCAGCTTTCCTGGACGTGAACGTCAAAGACGGCACGCAAGAAGGCAAAGGCCGCTGCACGATCTCTGCCAAGGATGGGTCCCGTGCCTACGCCGAGCTATCCTGCAAGGGGGTCCACCTCGTGGGTTGCGATGGCCAGTTCACGTTCACAGGTGGCACGGAGCGATTCGAAGGCCTGACTGGCGGCGGACCGATCACCATCCGCAGCGGACTGAACGATGCGGCTCTTGGCCCTGGCAACATAGTCCAGGAATCGGCGGGCGGAATCATCGTCTGGCCGAAGCTGACCTACAAGCTAGCAAAAACGGCAGCGCAATGACCGCGTTCGCAATGAACCGGCGCAGCCGGTCGGCCGGTGTTGTCGGGCTCCTGATTGCATCCCTGATCGGGTCCGAAATGGCTTGGGGCCAGGCGCCGATTGTGTATCCGGGCGCCGGTCAATCAATGGAGCAACAGTCAGCTGATGAAAACGCCTGTCGGAGCTGGGCCCAGCAGCAGACAGGCATGTACCCCAATCAGGCGCCACCCGGTTACTACGGCGAAACGTCCACCGGGGCGCCGGTTCTCGGGGGTGCGGCGCGCGGGGCGGCCCTTGGCGCGGTCGGGGGTGCAATCGGCGGCGACGCGGGCAAAGGCGCGGCGATTGGCGCCGGCGTCGGCGCAACGGTTGGGCTCATGCGCCGCAATCAGGAGAGGCGACAGCAGGCCTACGCGAACCAACAGGCTCAGGCGCAATATCAAGCCGACATGGGACGCTACAACCAGGCCTTCGCGGCCTGTATGCAAGGACGTGGCTACACCGTAAGGTAGGACAGAAGCACAGGCCAAGTTCGCTGCAACCCAGCCGTGATTAGAATTCGAGGAGATCAGGCATGACCGATCTGCTGCGGCCCGAGGATCTGAGGAAGATCTCGGACGACGAGGATATGGCGAAGGCCAAGAAAGCGCTGGAGCAGATGAAGGCCGAAGAGGCCGAACAGGCCAGTCTTCGCGAGATCTTCATGCACAGGGATATCCATCCGGAGGCGACAACGCGCATTAACGCTGCGATACGGCGCGCGGCGCAGCAAGGGCAGCGTCAGTTCATGGCTCTCAAATTCCCGGCCTCGTACTGCAACGATCAAGGCCGTAGGATCAACAACATGGAACCGGATTGGCCAGAATCCCTGGAGGGCTTCGCCAAGAAAGCGTACGACTTCTATATGAAGGAGCTCAAGCCGCTCGGTTTCAGGTTGAGCGCGCAGATCATGGACTATCCCGGTGGAATGCCCGGCAATGTTGGCATATACTTGCACTGGGACGCCTGACGGCCAAGAGAGGCGGTCGATCGCTCGGGCGTACTAGCACGGGAGCCACACATCGCGGCTAATCGTGCCCATGAAAACGAGCATAAATAACCGACGAAGTTGTGATCTGCGACCGCAGTTGGCACAGCCGGGCTGGCGTCGTGATACATTCGTCGCCGCGGCTCAATTCGAAATAGTCAGCAGCTCCAACGTCGGGATCAGAACGCAATCTTCCAAGTGCCGTCTGCGGTCTGACAGAAGGGCAACATGTAAGGGGCGCCGCCGCCTGCCGTGAAGACATGTTCGACATTGGCGCATGGCATGCCATTCTTCTGAAAGACGTCAAGCGCGGTCGCTCGGCCGGCACGGCCATCCGGTGACTTCCACTCGGCGGTTGCGCCTGCCTTTTTCGCGTCGAGCACCGTCTTGAGCGCGCCCTTCATCAGCTCGGTATCCTCCTTGTTCAGTCCCGTTCCGGCGGAGCTGAATGGGTTGATCAACCCCTCCGCCATTCCAGCGGCCGGCGTCATGACGGAAACTGTGATGACCACCAAGGCCGGGCGAAGGAACTTGGCAACCTCAATCATGTCAACCTCCAGGCGTCGTTTCACTGTCCGAGTGTAGCGGCAACGTTCATTGTTGCAAGGCGTCGATGGCGGCTTGTTGCTCTTTGCTCCGCGCGGCGGATTTCTGATGATCCGACGCGATGTAAGTATACAGCGCCGGCAGCACGAATAGCGTGAACAAGGTTCCGATCGACAGTCCGCAGACGATCACGACGCCGATGGCGAAGCGGCTGGCGGCGCCCGCGCCGGTGGCGTTCAACAGCGGCACAAGGCCGGCGACCATTGCGGCAGTCGTCATCAGGATCGGGCGCAGTCGCAGCGACGCGGCCTCGAGCACGGCGTGGCGCCGGTCAAGGCCATGCTTCTCCTGCTGTTCCTTGGCGACCTCGCAGATCAGGATGCCGTGCTTCGTGATCAGGCCGACAAGCGTGATGAGGCCGACCTGGCTGTAGATGTTGAGAGTCGCAAGGCCGGCGGCCAATGGCAACAGCGCGCCGCTGATCGCAAGCGGCACCGAGACCATGATGACCAGGGGATCGCGGATGCTCTCGAACTGGGCGGCGAGCACCAGGAAGATCACCACGATCGCCAGCGCGAAGGTCAGCATCAGCGTGGATCCTTCGTGCACGAACTGCCGGGATTCGCCCTTGTAGTCGATGCCGAAGCCCTGCGGCATGAGTTCGGCGGCGTTCTTCTCCAGGAACGCGACCGCCTGGCCCATCGTGACTCCCGGCGCCAGCGAGGCACTCAACGTGGCTGCGTTGAGCTGGTTCATCTGGGTGAGCGTGATGGGCCGCACCTCCACCTTCGCATCGACGAGGTTGGACAGTGGGACCGGGAATCCGTCGGCGGCGGCGACGTAGTAGCTCGTCAGGCTGTCGGGCGTCAGGCGCTCGATACGCGGCACCTGCGGAATGACGCGGTAGGAACGCCCTTGCACGCTCATGCGATTGACGTAGGCGTTCGACACCATGGTCAGCCACTCGGTGCCGATATCGGCCATGCTGATGCCATAGGCACCAGCCTTGTCGCGGTCGATGTTCAGGACCACCGTGGGGTTCTGGAATCTCAGATCGACATCGGTGAAGCTGAAAAGGCCGCTGGTCCGCGCCTTCTCCTCGAGACGATCCATGACCTGGGTCAGGACGCGATAATCTTGGGTCGTGTTCATGACGAATTGCAGAGGTAAACCGCCGCCAGATCCTGGCAATGGTGGCAGCGAGAAGGCCGCGCTCTTGAGGCCGACCACTTTCGCCAGTTCGCGCCGGGCGACCACGAAGGACTCGTCGAAGCTATGCTCGCGATCCTCCCATGGTTTCATCACGGCAATGCCCGTGCCCTGGCGGATGGTTGGCGTTCCTGCCAGGGTGAACCAGCTCGCGACATCTGGAATTTTGGACAGCGCCTCACTGACCCGGTCGTGATAGAATTCCTGATAGTCCGGATTGACGCCGGCCGGCGCGATCGTGTT
>JAWKVL010000082.1:0-12035 GCA_041398065.1 Dongiaceae bacterium
CGATCTGCCCCAGCAGAACCACGATCATCATGCCGGTCGAGATCAACGCCAGGAAAGACCCGACCTGCAGCTGCTGCAGCAGATAATCCGGCGACAGGAAGTTTTCATTGACCAGGCTGCCGATCAGCAGCAGGACAATGATGCAGCCGAATGCCGTCAGCACCGCCGGGTCGAACCGGCGCAATATGGGATTGCCTGCGGCGAGGTTGGTCATGGCTGCCCTACCCGAAGAGATCGAGACGGTTGCGGACGCGGATCAGGCGGAACGAACCAAGGCACACAGATGCCAACAGGACGATACCGAGGAACAGCGGCTGCCAGAGGGGGTCCAGGTCGAAAACGAACAGAAGATCGCCGATCGTGCGGAAAATGAGGGCGCCGAAGATCGCGCCCACCGCACTGCCGCGGCCTCCAAACAATGAGACGCCGCCCAGCACCACCGCCGCAATGGAATTCAGCGTGTAGGTGTTGGCGTTGGCCGAGGATGCCTCGCCCGTATAGGTGACAAACGTGATGAAGAGGCCGCCAATCGCCGCGAGCAGACCCGCAAGCGCATAGGCGGCGAACTTCGCGCGCCGGATGTGCAGGCCCGACATGTAGGCCGCCGGTTCCGAGGATCCGACAGCGTAGACCACGCGGCCGAGCATCGACCGGCGGAACGGCACCCAGATCACCAGCACCACGACCAACAGCGCAACCGCGCTGGCCGGAATGCCGCCTGGAAACTGACCGGTCAAGAAATCTGCAAGGTCCTCATTGACGTCGCCCCCGGGATTCGGGCGGAGCAGCAACGCGAGGCCGAAGAAAGCGGCCCCAGTCGCGATCGTGGTGACGATCGGCTGCAAGCGGCCATAGATGACGATCAGGCCGTTGAGCGCTCCACAGGCGAGGCCCGCTGCCAGCACGCCGATCACGCCAAGCGTCGTCTCCAGTGCGGAGCCGAGGACGATGTAAGACGCAAGGCAGTTGCAGAGCACAAAGATCATGCCAACCGATAGATCGATGCCCGCGGTCAGCACGACGAAAGTCTGCGCAATGGCGACCAACGCCAGCAGTACCCCCTTGTTGGCCGCGGTCGTGATGACATTCGCGCTGAAGCCGGCCGGATGGTTCGCGGTGTAAATCGCGAACATGACCACAAAGACCGCAAGCGCCAGCAGCGTGCCGCGCTGCTCTCCGAACCAGTATCGCCAGTCGCCAGCGCGTGGGGCCGCGAGCGCACGGTCGGTCATGTGCCAGCTCCCGCGCCGGCCATCGACGGCGTTCCGGTTGCCACCTCGGTGTTGCCGAGGTTGAGCGCGCTGCCGACCAGGGCGCGCTCGGTGATCTCTGCGCCCGACAGGACACGGCCGATCGCGCCGTCATAGAGGACAAGCACCCGGTCACAACAACCGACCAGTTCGTCATAGTCGGTCGAGTAGAAGAGGATCGCCGCGCCAGCGTCGGCGAGCTTGCGCAGCAATTGATAGATCTCCGCCTTTGTGCCGACATCGATGCCGCGGGTCGGATCATTCAGCAGGATGACCTTGGGCCTGGTCATCAACCACTTCGCGATGACGATCTTCTGCTGGTTGCCGCCCGACAGCGTGCCGACCGGCACCGACGTCCCATCGGTCTTGATCGCGAGCAGCGTGATCATCTCATCGATTGCCTTGCTCTCCGCCGCGCGGTCAACCAGACCGCCGCGTGACAAGCGCCCGAGGCAGGCCATGGAGAGGTTGTCACGCACCGACATCGGCAGCATCAGGCCTTCCGTCTTGCGATCCTCGGGGATGAGGGCCATGCCGACGTCGCCGCGCTTCGCATCATTGGGACAGGTCAATGACACTTTCTTGCCGCTGATCAATATCTCGCCCGTGGCGGCGCGGAGCACCCCGAATAGCGCCAGCAGCAACTCGCGCTGCCCCTGCCCGTCGAGCCCGCCGAGGCCCACAATCTCGCCGACGCGCGCCGTCAGCGATATGTCCTTCAGGCGGTTGTTCCAAGAGAGATTGCGCACTTCGAGCGCCGGCACCTCGCTCGTGGCCTTCGGCTCCGGCTTCGGCGGAAAGGCGTGCGTGTATTCGCGCCCGATCATCATTTCGACGATCTCGGTATCGGTCTTGGCGCCGGCCTTGAATGTGCCGACATTGTGGCCGTTGCGGAACACCGTGCATTCGTCGGCAAGCTCGGCGATCTCGGCCATGCGGTGCGAGATGTAAAGCAGAGCGAGGCCTTCCGAACGGAGCCGCTTGAGCACCGAGAAGACCTTGCGGACGTCCGCCGCGGTCAACGCCGAAGTAGCCTCGTCGAGAATGAGGATGCGCGGATTGCGCACGAGGGCCTTGGCGATCTCCACCAATTGGCGACGCGACAGCGGCAGGTCCTTGATCGGCGCAAGCGGGTGGATGTCCTCACCGCCCGCGCGCGCCAGGGCCTCCTCGGCGATGCGCCGCTGCGCACGTTGATCGATCAGGCCGAAACGCCTGGGCGGGTTGCTGATGCAGATGTTGTCGGCGACCGAGAGATCCGGCACCAACGACAGTTCCTGGAAGATGCAAACGATGCCCGCAGTATTCGCGTCGGCTGGATTGGCGAAGTGGACCGGCTTGCCGTCCAGGGTCATCCGCCCCTCATCGGGCTGGACGACGCCCGCCATGATCTTCATGAGCGTGGACTTGCCGGCCCCGTTCTCGCCCAGGACGCCATGAATGCGGCCGGCTTCGACCGTCAGGTCGGCATTCGTTAACGCATTGACGCCTCCATAGCGCTTCGAGACGCCTTCCATCTGGAACAGGGGAGCTAGCGCGGAACCATCCATCGCGTGCTTCTCACGTCAAGTCGGCAACAAACCGGCGCCGTGGGGGATGATCCCCAGCGGCGCCGGGACTAGTCAACGGTTGTTTGCAGCCGTTGTTACTGGTTCTGCTCCGACTGACCCATGATTTCCTGGGCCGTGAAGTTGATGCCGCAAGTCGGGAACGAATTGCCGACGAAGAAGTTGTCGCCTTCCTTGCTGTAATAGCTCTCGCCGTCCTTGAAGTTTGGTTCCTCGGTGGTTGCCAGTGGCAACTTCACCGACTGCGGAACCACCTCGCCTTCGAGCGCCGCGATGGCAGTCTTGATCGCAACCGCGACCTGGGCGGGACCGGTGCCGCCCGAGGCGCACTTCAGGCCTTCTGCGCCGTGCTCAGCGCACAGCTTGCGGAAGCCGTTCTCGGTTTCGCCTCCGACTGGCACGAAGGGATGGCCGGCATCCATGAAGGCGCGGACCGTGCCGGTGGACCCGCCCTGCACGGTGATACCGTCGAAATGCTTCTGCACCGCGATCGCGTCAGCCGAGACCTTCTGCGCCGTGCCGTCGTCCCATTTGCCGACGACTTCCACGACATCCCACTTCTTGCCCGAGGCATCGAGCACTTCGTGGATGCCGTTGTGGCGATCGGTATCGACCGACGTGCCGGCCACGCCGCGCACTTCGAGGATCTTGCCGCCGTTGGGAATGTTCTTGACCAGCCAATGGGCCCAGTATTCGCCGAGGCCCTTCTGGTCCACGTTCACGTTGATCGCATCCTCGGTGTCGAGGATGTTGTCGAAGGCGACCAGGATCACGCCAGCTTTCTTCGCGCGCTTGATGACCGGCGTGAAGGCGGTTGGATTCTGCGCGTTGATGACGATGGCATCGTAGCCGGAATCGATGAAGTTGTTGACCGCGGCAATCTGCGCGGCAACGTCCTCGCCGGTCGAGACCACCTTGAATTCCTTGAGCTTGGCCTTGACGTCGGGCTGATCGGCATAGGCCTTCGCCGTCTTGATCATCTGGATGCGCCAGGTATTGCCGATGAAGCCGTTTGCCAGCGCAACCCGATACGGGCCTTCCTTCTTCGGGAATTTGAAGAACTTGGTCTTATCCGTCCAAGGCACGAAGCATTGCGGATCCGCCGCCGGCCCGGACACGACCTCCTGGGCCTTGGCAGCTGGCGCATAGGCTAACAACGCGGTGACAGACGCCGCCGCAAGGAGCGTCATCGCCCGCCGAAGCGTGGTCGACGTAGACATCCGAATTCCTCCCTAAAGGTTGTTCTTTGGTTGATTGGGGCCCGGACGGAGCGGTTATTTTGCCCCTGCTCCTCTTGTTTCTTCCGCCAGGCTGAGTCCATGAATAGGAGCAAATGAAAGCGCTGTCAATTGGCAATGAAAGCGCTTTCTCCTAGAATTGACAAGACCATCGGACTGCACTCAAACATCCCTTGGCAAGCTGGCGGAGGGGCCCATTCGCAGAAAACGCAGTACCCTGGCCGATGTGGCGAAGCTGGCTGGCGTCAGCGCGGTCACGGTGTCGCGCGCGCTGCGACAACCACAAATGGTTTCTGCCGCGCTGCGCGACCGAATAGACGCAGCGGTCGCCGAACTTGCTTATGTTCCCGACGTCGCAGCCAGCCGCTTGGCCTCGGCCCGCACGCATGCCATCGGGGTCATTGTCTCGTCTCTCACCAACGGCGTGTTTGCCGACTATCTCCGCGCGCTGCACGACACACTGCTGCCGGCGGGTTTCCAGGTCGTCATTCTCTCCAGCCGCTATTCCGCGTCCGAGGAAGAGAAGGCGATCGCGACACTGATCGGACAGCATCCGGAAGCGATCATCATCGCCGGCATAGATCAGACTCCGCACGCGCGACGGCTGCTCGAGCGATCCGGAGTTCCAGTCATCCAAACTTTCGAGCTGACCGACAATCCCATCGACATCAATGTCGGCCTATCCCAGCGTCTGGCCGGAAAGGCCGCGACACGCTTTCTGATCGACCAGGGCCATCGCAAGATCGGATACATCGCTGCGCGGCTGGATGCGCGCGCGCACGCACGCATGGCCGGCTATCACCGCGCAATGGAAGAGGCGCGGCTCGATGTCAGCGGGCTTGTCGCGACGACGCCACGGCCCTCTAGCGTCAGTGCGGGCGGCCAATTGCTGGGCACAATTCTGGACCGCCGCGCCGATCTCGAAGCGTTGTTCTGTTGCGACGACAACCTCGCTCTTGGCGCATTGTTCGAGTGCCAGCGCCGCGGTATCCAGGTTCCGGATCAGATCTCGATCATTGGCTTCAACGATCTCGAATTCGCCGCATGTGCCCAGCCGTCGATCTCGTCGGTCGCTACGCCCCGTTACGAGATGGGTCGCTTGGCGGCGGAGATCGTCATGAAGATCATCGAGACCGGCGAGCGGCCCGTCAATCACCGCATCGATGTGGGTTTCACGATCCGCGAGCGCGGCAGCACGTTGCCCGCCGCCCACCCGCAATCTCGCCGCGCTTTGTCGGAATAGGGCCGAAATTCCTTTGGAATTCAGCGGTCGCGCTTGCGATGGAATGACCCAAAGGCTGCTAAAAAGCGGCTGAATCCGTGCCCTCCAGTTCCATCAACGGCCCGATTTATAGACTCTATCTTAACTATTCTCGGCGAATCCTGGCCGGACCGCACCGTAGAGCCAGACGGGGTCCTTCCGGTATCCGCACATGCTTCGTGTCGTCGCCCTCATCCTCTTGGTCGCCTTTGCCCCTGCCGCGCATGCAGGTCAGCGAACCATGATGGACTGCTTCAATGAGGCTGGCCGGACCTACAAGGTTCCGCCGATGCTGTTGCAGGCCATTGCCTGGGTCGAGAGCCGCTACGACAAGAACGCCAAGAACCACAACAACAACGGCTCGGTCGATATGGGCGTGATGCAGATCAATTCGCTCTGGCTCGAGCCGCTCTCCGAATACGGCATCCAGAAGAAGCATCTCTATAACGCCTGCTTCAATATCAACGTGGCCGCCTGGATCCTGCGCAAGAACATCAACGAAGTCGGCTACAATTGGCAGGCGGTTGCCCAGTATCACTCGCGCACGCCCGAGCGCGGCGAGAACTACGCCCGCAAGGTCGCGCGCATCTACTTCGCACTGAAGCGCCAGCAGGCGGAGCAGCAGCAAGCCACGCTACAGGCCGAGCGGGAAGCCGCAATTTCCGACCAGGAAGCAACACTGTCCGAGCAGGTCGCCCGCCGATAGCGAGCAATTACGGCGGCATCACTCGCGCACGACCACCCCACAGGATGACTCGACATAGAGCGACTCAATTGGTCGGGAAACCTGCGCGACCTCTCCGTACCAGCTGAGAGAATTGCTCCGACCCGTCCGCGGCACGGGCGGCATCGTTGATGTGTGCCTGACGCTTCAGCTCTTCGAACGGGAGGTCCCCGGCAAGCCTGCCATTGTCGTAGGCATACTTGTCGCCCTTGCCGTTGAGCAGCAATCGCCAACTCCACGGTGCCGGCGTGGTCCCTGCTACAGGCCTGACGTGAATACGGATGTTGGTGGTACAGTTGCTGGTGATCGCATTGTAGAACGCGGGCTTGGTCCGCAGATCGTTGGTGCTTTCGAGATAGCTCAGAAAGATCCCACGTGCAGCTTCCGGCGTGGCGGTCGTGTGGTAGAGATAGACCTCTTCCCCAATGCGATAGTTGGTGCGCAGTCGAATGACGTCGCGCTCGTCCGCGACGATGTAGATAAGTTCGTACTGCCGGAAGAAGCCACGCAAGGCGGAGTACTCCTCCCCCACCTCCTTTCGGGTCTCGACCGAGAAAGCGACATGATCGTTGTCGCCGAACTGGAAGCTCACGATCGGATGCGCGATCCAAGGCGAACCCCAGAACGTGATGAAGAGATCAGCGCCGCGGATATCCTTCAGATCGTAGGTGCGCGTTTCCCAGTGCGGCGTGTAGTCGGTCTCCGTGCGATACTCGTAGTTCCTGACATTGTGGATGGTTACCCTGTCGCCGTCGATATCGGCCCAGGCGAGCTGGGTCACGTCTCCCTGCCAGTTGCGGTCATTCGACGGCTGGAGCGTCAGCCACCACGCAAGGACAGCAACAAACCCGATCAGGCATGCCACCGCCTTGCGGGTACCGCCTGGGACAAGAACGAATACCGCCGCTATCGTCGCGAGATAGACAATGGCAGCGGCAAGCCCGGCGTCCTCGATCGGCAGGTCGAAATAAAGGGCGGCCGCGGCCCACGCCGTCATTCCCGCCACGATCAGCCACGCAAGGCCGACTAGAGCGCCACGAAGGATGCGGAGGATTATCAAGTCTATGCCCTGATCTGCCTCATTGCGCCGACAAGCCTTTGATCGGCGCGGTGTAGCCGGGCGGCTCCGTCTTCCAGTTGATTCCGTTTCGCGCCATCTCGTAGCCGAGATCGAATTCTTGATTCATCTCGGCCTTATCAAACTGCTTGGTCGTCGACGGCACGTACTCGGCGGGGATCGCAATGTAGTGGAAACTGACGTTGTCATCCCGCGTCGTAAGGTAGAGCCGCCAAAGGTCGTTGATCCCTGACATCTTGAACATCGACAGGACCGCCCGTACTGAGATTTTCGCCAGCTCGCGCTCGACGGGCTGAAACGTCGGCGACACCCATCCGTTGCGAAGCACGTACAGATTTTGCTCGACCTTTCCGTGGAACTCCGGATGAGCAGCTGAAATCGCTTCGGGTAGACTGACAAGAGAACCGACGGAAAAGGACTGGAAGACCACTCCACCGTCTACGTGCATCTCCTGATATTTCTTGCCGTCTTCGGTGACGTCCATCATTACCGGCGGGAAGACCGTTGGGATTGCAGCGGACGCCAACAGAACCTTGCGGAACAGTGTCAGCCGATCGGGGCTGCCGCTGGCGGCGATCGCACCCAGGTCCCAGATTACCGGCTGCTCCGCATCGAGATTCGTGGACGCGACGTACAACCGTCGGCCCTTCGCGTGCTCCGCTGCGATGGCATCCAGCAGCTCCTCATTGATATAAGATCCGATAAGCTGCTGCAGGGGCTTGGTCGATGTCAGCGCTTCAGACCAAAGAAGCGGCAGGATTCCCCGCAGAGTAAAGATGTGGCTGGCGTCGATGGTGGTGTAGGATGCCTTCAGTTCGTCATCGTAATCCGATCCCAGGAACGCGAACGGCGCAATGAGAGCGCCGGTGCTGACCCCAGTCACGAACTTGAACCTTGGCCGTTTGCCCGATTCGGACCATCCATTGAGAAGACCTGCCCCGAAAGCACCATCGGAGCCGCCTCCAGAAATCGCAAGGTAATTGTAGATGTGTTCCCCCGCCGGCCCGATATCGTAGCAATCCGGCGTCTCCGTCAGATAGGCCTGCTTTATGGTGGCGCGAATCGCGTCGCGCTCTTCGAATGCCAGGTAGCGAACCGTCGAGGTGAAACCCTGTACGTTTGCGCGCGAAACCGGCGGCGGAGCCGACTGCTCTCGAGTCAGGGCACTGCAACCGCACAGGAATGCCGCACCCAAGAGGATTGAGAGACAAATTCCTTTGACGCGGATCACTTCCAACCCCCAGCGACGATGACCGCAATCCATTTCTAGCACTGTTCGAGCGGATGATCAGGGAAATTGCCGCTTCGCAAGGCAATTGGACCATGGTCCAATTGCGGGGATGCCCGTTGCAAACCTCAATCGACGATAGTGAACCGGACTCAAGGGCGGCGGGGGCAAAAGAGGGTTTTCACGCTCATGGATAGTTTAAGGGTTATTCGAAAGGTATCCGGCTTGCCGGCGCTCTTGATTGCCGGTTCAATCCTGGGGTTCCTCCTTGCCAGCCATAGATCCGCCGTGGCGCAGGAAGCTGCGGATCAGGTTCTTTCCGGTTCCCCACAAGAGGCGCCCGGCGATGTGCCTCCGAGCCTGTTGCCGACGAATGATAAGTGGATCGGTGATCTGAGCGGAATGCGGGTTCGCAAGCGCATCCGGATCCTCGTCCCGTTCAGCAAGACATTTTATTTCATCGATCGCGGCGGCAAACAGTTCGGCGCCACCTATGATGCCGGAAGGGCTTTCGAGGACTGGCTGAACAAGCAGGACAAAACGAAGACCCTGCGCACCAGTGTCGTTTTCATTCCGGTTACGCGAGACCGGCTGTTGCCCGGCCTGCTCGATGGAATGGGAGATATTGCGGCCGGTAATCTGACCATAACCGAAGCGCGCTCCAAGCTGGTACAGTTTTCACACCCACTTGCCAAGAACATCAGGGAAATCCTGGTGACCGGTCCAACGGCACCGCAGGTGACTTCATTGGACGATCTGGGCGGCAAGGAAGTCTTTGTCCGCCCGTCGAGCAGCTACTTCGAGCACATTTCGGCGATCAATGAGCAGCGGGCCGCCGACGGAAAAGAGCCGATCGTAATCTCCAACTTGGATGAGGAGCTCGAAGACGAAGATGTGATGGAAATGGTCAATGCCGGCCTCTTGCCGTGGTGCATCGTCGATCAACACAAGGCCAGGATCTGGTCGCCGGTTTTTGCGAGCATCGTGCTGCATCAGGAGATCGCGGTCCATGAAGGGGGCGAGATCGCTTGGGCGATGCGTAAGAACAATCCCCTTCTGCGCGAGGTCGTGGATCGCTTCGCCGACACGCACAAGATCGGCACGACATTCGGCAACATGTTGAAGAACCGCTATTTGGGCAACAAGTCACCCGTGCTGCGGGCGACATCGGAGGAAGAGCTGCGAAAATTCGAACACTTGGCGCAGGTGTTCAAGCAGTACGGCCAGCAATACGGCTTCGACGCCCTCATGATCGCCGCGCAGGGCTTCCAGGAATCGAAGCTTGATCAGTCGGCGCGCAGCCAGCGCGGCGCGGTCGGGGTCATGCAACTCCTGCCCTCTACCGCGGCCGATCCTTCGATCGGCATCACAGGCATCGAAGCGGACCCGGAACGCAACATCCATGCCGGCGCCAAATACCTGCGCCTCCTGGTCGACAAGTACCTCGACGACCCAGCAATCGACGACAAGAACCGCACCCTCATGGCATTCGCCGCGTACAACGCCGGCCCCGGCAATCTCCGCAAGTTTCGCAAACTTGCGGATCAGTCCGGCCTCGACCCGAACGTGTGGTTCGGAAATGTCGAACATGCCGCTGCGGACATTGTGGGGCGCGAAACGGTCCAGTACGTCACAACATCTACAAACACCATGTTGCTTACCGCCTCGCGACGGAGCGAGGTCGCGAACGGAAGAAAGCCAAGGAGGCGGTATCCCAGCCCTGGCCGCCGATATCTTCGACTTCGGCCGTTGGACCAAAGCCCAATCGAACCCCTCCTTAAAACTCAGCCTGAGAATCGGCCTGATCGGCAGTGTTTGCGTTATCGACTGCCATCACCGGCGGCTATTGAGGAAAGCGGGAGGTTGCTGGGGCGGACGTTAGAGCGCGGCCCGCAGAATGGTCTGCGTCCCATTTCCCGTGCCGGTCCATCCAGCTGTCTGGATCGATGTCGACCGCCTGGTGCATGGCTAGTCCTCTTATGCGGCGCGAAAGCGGACCAAGGTCATGACTCAACAGAGGAATATCCTCCATTTCCGGTGGCTTGGTTTCCGGCGGGCTGCTGCGAGCCTGACAGGTGCTGCTGCTCCCTGCGTGGGGACAGGATGCCCCATCCGGCGCCCGGCCGTTGACGTCGCGGCGGTCGAGGCGAAGTGAGATCGATTCTGGGCAGGAGGAAAGTCAGTCGATCGGAATCGGTGGAAGCTTTGCAAGGCGTCAACGTATCCGGATCGAAGCCGGCACGGTCGCCGAGATCCTGTTCGATTCCGGCCAGTCGGTGGAGGTCGGCCAGACACTGGTCCGGCTGGACACCAGCAAGGAGAAGGCCGATCTCGAGGCGACCGAGACGCAGATCCCGGCGGCCAAGGCCGACCTCCAGCGCAAATCGAAGCTGGTCAAGGAACGCATTGTCTCGCAAACCGAGGTCGATGACGCCCAAGCGAAGTATGATTCCCTGGTCGCCCAGACGATTTCGCTGAAGGCCACCATCGCGCGCCGGGATCTGAAGGCGCCGTTCTCCGGGGTGCTCGGCATTCGCAAGGTCAACAAGGGCCAATATCTGCAGCCCGGCGATGAGATCGTCAGCCTGCAGGACCTTTCCGTCATGCGTCTGCGCTTCCTGATCGGGCAGAAGGATTTTGCCAAGGTGAAGATCGGACAGGAGATCGAGGCGCGCTTCGACGCCTATCCGGATGAAGTCTTCAAAGGTCACATTTCGGCGATCGAGCCGTCCGTCAAATACACAAGCGGCATCATCCCGATCCAGGCCGAGATCCCGAATGCAGAGGGAAAGCTCCTGCCCGGCATGTATGCCAGCCTCGACGTGCTCCTGCCCGACCATTCCAAGAAGGTCGTGGTGCCGCAAAGCGCAATCACCTTCAATCTCTATGGCGAGAGCGCCTTTGTGGTCGATCCGCAATCCAAGAAGGTGCAGCAGGTGACGGTCCGGACAGGCGCGCGCCGGGATAATATCGTGGTCGTCGAGAACGGCATCACGGCGGGCCAACTCGTGGTCGTTGCCGGTCAGCTCAAGCTCAACAACGGAACGCCGGTGAACGTGGTCGAGGGCCAAACTCTGCCTGAGATGACGGACGTTCCGGTGCAGTAGCCAAGAGCCGGATCGTGCGCTTCACCGACCCCTTCATCAGCAAGCCAATCCTCGCGATCGCGATCAATCTGCTGCTCCTCATTGCGGGCCTTGCGGCGTTGTCGTCCCTGCAGATCCGACAGTTCCCGCGGATGCAGTTCACGGTGGTGACCGTCACCACGGTCTATACCGGCGCTTCCGCCGACCTCGTGCAGGGCTTCGTCACCCAGCCGCTCCAGGAATCGATCGCCGCCGCCGACGGCGTCGACTACCTGACCTCGGAGAGCCGGTCTGGCCAATCGACCATTACGGTCTATATGCGGCTCAACTACTCGTCGGCCGATGCCCAATCGAACATCCTCGCGAAGATCCAGGCGGTGCGCAGCGACCTGCCGAAGGAGATCGAAGATCCCAAGCTGGACATCAGCACCGGCGACGTCACCCAGCTGATCTACTTCACGCTGTCCAGCGACCAGCTCAACTCCGCCGAGATCACCGACTATGCGAAGCGCGTAATCCAGCCGAAATTCTCCACAGTGCCGGGTGTCAGCAAGATCAAGTATTACGGCGACCGCGAGTTCGCGATGCGGATCTGGCTCGAC
>JAWKVL010000083.1:0-12002 GCA_041398065.1 Dongiaceae bacterium
GTGGATCACCTGCGGCGCGAGCCTCTCGCCGTGGAACACGCATCTGTCGAGCGAGGAGTACGAGCCCGACGCCACTGTGGCGGAGAACAAACTGCTGGCGGGGTTCAGCAAGAACCTGTTCGGCGACGAAGGGACGGCCAATCCCTACCACTACGGCCATCTGCCGGAAGTGACGGTGAAGCCGGACGGGACCGGCACGATCGCCAAGCATTACTGCCTTGGCCGCATTTCCCACGAGCTGGTCCAGGTCATGCCGGACGAGCGTACGGTGCTGATGGGCGATGACGCCACCAACGGCGGCCTGTTCATGTTCGTCGCCGACAAGCCGCGCGACCTCTCGGGCGGCACGCTCTATGTCGCGAAATGGAACCAGAAGACCAAAGAAAACGGCGGTTCGGCCGATCTTTCCTGGATCAAGCTCGGCTCCGCCACCAGCGACGAGATCAAGGCCCTGGCCGACAAGCTCAAGGCCTCCGACATCATCGACGTGAAGAAGGAGGATCCCAAGGATCCGGGCTACGTGCAGATCCCGTACAGCGGCAAGCCGAACTGGGTGAAGTTCGCGGACGGCCAGGAGAAGGCCGCCGCTTTCCTCGAAACCCACCGCTACGCCGCCGTCAAGGGCGGCAGCCTCGGCTTCACCAAGATGGAAGGCACGTCCGTCAACGCCAAGGACAAGATCGCCTACTCGGTCATCAGCTACGTCAAGAAGGAGATGAAGAACGGCTCCGGCGGCATCTCCGTCGATGGGCCGAATGCGGGTGCGATCTATGCCCTCAACATGAAAGGCGGGCAAAAGGACGAGGCCGGCGCCGCGATCGACAGCGAGTGGGTGCCGGTCGACATGGCCGCTGTGCCGGAGCTGGTCGGTGAAGACCTGAAGGAGCCGGATGCCCTCGGCAATCTCGCCAATCCGGACAAGATCGGCAACCCGGACAACATCAAGTTCTCGGAGAAGCTTCGGACCCTGTTCATCGGCGAGGACAGCGGCACCCACGTCAACAACTTCCTGTGGGCGTTCAATGTCGACACCAAGCAGCTGTCGCGCATCCTGTCCACGCCGTCGGGCGCGGAATCGACCGGCCTGCACGCGGTCGACGACGTCAACGGCTTCACTTACGTGATGAGCAACTTCCAGCATGCCGGCGATTGGGAGCTGGAAAAGGATGAGGCAGGCAACGTGAAGGGCGGCCTGCATGTGAAAGTCTACGAGGCGCTCGATCCGCTCATCAAGAAGAATTACGCCGACAGTCGCGGCAAATTGGGCGGCGCGGTCGGCTATCTGACGGGGATGCCGGCGGCGTCCTGATCGTTCCCCGAGAAGCTCCGTGCTCATCACGGGCACGGAGGCTTCCCCTGTCCTGGCCCCTCTTTCCTCGGAGAGAGGGGCGCTTCTTTTTTGGATCAGCTGGCTTCCGTCCTGGCGAGCTTCTTGAGGGTTCGCCACTCGCTGAGCAGCGAGCGCAGCGAACGGCGCGCGCTGGACGAGAACATTGTGCCTAGGGCCGCGCCAAGACGCCCCCGCCCGACGAGCCGCATGGCGTCGCCGATCGCCACCGGGAAATTGAAGAACACGCTGGAATCGCGATAGCAGACGCTCATGCACTTGGTGCAGCCGTCGCGAACGAACGGTGCGGTGGCGAACTCTTCGATGGTGCACATTTTGGTGGACCAGAAGTCGCAGCGATAGACGTCGAAATTGACGTCCATGGCGAAGTATTTGAATCCTCCGAAGCAAGGGAATTGCTGCTTGTCCTTTTTCACGAAGCGAATCATCTCCGCGAGGGACTCGGCCGGATTCAGGATCGCGAACCGGGACTTCAGGTCCTTGAGCTGGCTGAGCTTGGCCGTCAGCTCGCCATCCGAGAAATCGATGAGCTTCGAGGTCTCCGAGAAGACCAGCGACGACGAGCCGAGCGTGCGCTTCGGATAGGTGAAGGTCACGGTCTCGAAACCGAGCTTCATCAGGAAAGCGAACAAATCTTCGAAATCGTCGATCAGGCGGTTGATCGTCACCGAGGCGATGGTCTTGATCCCGCGCGCCCTGAGCAGTTCGTTGGCTTCCGTGATCTTGTCGCACACCCGCGGCAGCCCACGGTTGGCCTCGTGCTTCTCCGCTTCGGCTGCGTCGATCGAAATGAACAAGGTCCGCAGCCCCTTGGCGGCAAGCGCCTCGATGTTGCGCTCCGTCAAGGGGGAGCCGTTGGTGACGACCGCGGCCCGCATGCCGCGGCGTGTGGCCTCGCCGACGAGGTCCGCCATGCGCGGATGGAGCAGGGGCTCGCCGCCTGAAAAGGTCAGGTAACGGATGCCGCGGCCGTGCAGGATGTCCAACGCACGGCAGGCGCGGTCAAAGTCCAGCCACTTGTGATCGGTAACGAAGGTCTTGTCCTTCGCGTAGTTGCAGAAGTCGCAGGTCGCATTGCAGACGTTGGTAACGGCGATATTGCAGCAGCTCGGGCCGCCATTGGGCATGAGCCTCAGCACGTCGTAGATCTGATACAGGGTTCGGGAGATTGACATCGGAAACGCAGAGTAGGGAAAAGGACTGGTTAATCAAGTAGTCTAACACGACATCCTGGTGTTCTCAGACTGACATCTTGCTGACCTGCCCAAAGCCACAACGGCCATCGGGGTTTGGACGCTTGCGCGCGTCGCAGAAGTGTCATTCAGCCAACAGCCTGCAGGTCACTGACAATCGGCTAGATTGGCTGCAAATTCACGCTTTCGGAACCCCACTTGCGCGCCCGCCGCTTTTCCCCTGACAGCTGCGGGTGCCCACTTTTTTCTGAGATTCGACTCGGCGACTCGCTAGACTGGGCAGTGAAGAACCAGCTGGAAGACCATGTCCTTCGCCGATTTCGTGCATCTGCGCGTCCATTCCGCCTATTCGCTGTCGGAGGGCGCGATCAAGCCCAAGCAGCTCGCGGAACTCGCGCGCCGCCAGCAGATGCCGGCAGTCGCCGTCACCGATACCGGCAATCTGTTCGGCGCCATGGAGTTCTCCGGTTATGCCAAGGATGCCGGGATCCAGCCCATTATCGGCTGCCTGATGTCGATAACCCGCCCGGATGAGCCGGAAGGGCCCGGTCAGCGGCCGGCCCCGGACCAGCTCGTCCTCCTGGTGCAGAACGAGGCCGGCTATCGCAACCTGATGAAGCTCACCAGCGACGCGTTCCTGCTGACCGAACCTGGACTTGTGCCGCAGGTTTCAATCGCGGTCCTCGCGGCGCATGCGGAGGGATTGCTGGCGCTGACGGGCGGTGCAGCAGGGGAGGTCGGGCGACACCTGCTCGAGAACCGGCCGGATGCGGCGCGTGCCTCCCTCAATCGGCTCAAGAGCATGTTTCCCGGCCGACTCTATGTCGAGATCCAGCGCCATGGGTTGGCGGATGAGACCCAGATCGAGGACGGGCTGATCGACCTCGCCTATGCGGCGGACCTGCCGTTGATCGCCACCAACGACGTGTTCTTCAGCGACGAGGGCATGTTCGCGGCCCACGATGCGCTGTTGTGCATCGCGCAGGGCTCCTATGTGGACAATCCGGATCGGCGGCGCGTCACGGCGGAGCACCGCTTCAAGTCGGCGCGCGAGATGCGCGAGCTGTTCCGCGACCTGCCGGAGGCGGTCGACAATACCCTGGTGGTGGCGCAGCGCTGCGCCTTCATGCCGCCGAACCGCAAGCCGATCCTGCCGGCGTTCGAAGAGGGTGCGGACGAAGGGCAGGTGCTGCGCGAGAAGGCACGGGAAGGGCTGGAACTGCGTTTCCAGACGCTCGGCATCGATGGCGGGGCGCGCAAGCCATACCTGGATCGGCTCGAATTCGAGCTTGGCGTCATCATCCAGATGGGTTTTCCCGGCTACTTCCTGATCGTCTCCGAATTCATCCAGTGGGCGAAGCAGCAGACCCCGCCGATTCCGGTCGGCCCGGGCCGCGGCTCCGGCGCCGGCTCGGTAGTCGCGTGGTCCCTGACCATCACCGACCTCGACCCGCTGCGCTTCAACCTGCTGTTCGAGCGCTTCCTCAACCCTGAGCGCGTGTCGATGCCGGACTTCGACATCGATTTCTGCCAGGACCGGCGCGACGAGGTCCTGCGTCACGTACAGGAACGTTACGGCCGCGACCGCGTCGCGCAGATCATCACCTTCGGCAAGCTGCAAGCGCGGGCCGCATTGCGCGATGTCGGCCGCGTGCTCCAGATGCCGTATGGCCAGGTCGACCGTCTGTGCAAGATGGTGCCCAACAATCCCGCCAATCCGGTGAAGCTGAAGGACGCGATCGACAGCGAGCCGATGCTAAAACAGGCGCGAGATGAAGACCCGGCAGTCGGCCGCATGCTGGAGATCGCGCTCAAGCTGGAGGGGCTCTACCGCCACGCCTCCACGCACGCGGCCGGCGTGGTGATCGGCGACCGGCCGCTCGACCAGCTGGTGCCGCTCTACCGCGATCCGCGCTCCGACATGCCGGTCACCCAGTTCAACATGAAGGATGTCGAGAAGGCCGGGTTGGTGAAGTTCGACTTCCTCGGCCTGAAGACCTTGACCGTCCTCCAGACTGCGGTCGAGCACGTCGAGAAGACGACCGGCAAGGCGCCCGACCTGCTCAACCTGCCGCTCGACGATCCCAAGACCTACGCCATGTTGGCCAACGCCGATGCGACCGGGGTGTTCCAGCTGGAAAGTTCCGGCATGCGCGACGTGCTGAAAAAGCTGAAGCCGGACCGGTTCGAGGACATCATCGCCGTGGTGGCGCTCTACCGCCCCGGTCCGATGGACAACATCCCGCGCTACATCAATTGCAAACACGGCAAGGAGGAGCCGGACTATCTGCATCCCTCGCTCGAAGGCATCCTCAAGGAAACCTTCGGCATCATGATCTATCAGGAGCAGGTGATGCAGATCGCCCAGGTGCTGTCCGGCTACACGCTGGGCGGCGCCGACCTGCTGCGCCGCGCCATGGGCAAGAAGATCAAGGAGGAGATGGAAGCTCAGCGCAAAGCCTTCATCGACGGCGCCGTCGAGCGTGGCGTCAAAGCCGACAAGGCGGCGCAGATCTTCGATCAGGTCAACAAGTTCGCGGGCTACGGTTTCAACAAGAGCCACGCGGCGGCCTATGCGCTGGTCGCCTACCAGACCGCATGGCTGAAGGCCAACTATCCCGTCGAGTTCCTGGCGGCCTCGATGACCTACGAGCTTGCGAATACCGACAAGCTCAACGTCTTCCGTCAGGAATTGACCCGGCAGGACATCGCCTTGCTGCCGCCGGATATCAACAAGTCCTATCCGACCTTCTCGGTGGAGCGGCAGGCGGATGGGTCTCTCGCTGTGCGCTACGCGTTGGCGGCGGTCAAGAATGTCGGCCTCGGCGCAATCCAGACCATGGTCAAGGCGCGGGAAGAGGGTGGGCCATTCCGCAGCCTCGCCGATTTCTGTGAGCGCATCGATCCGAAGGCGCTGAACAAGCGTCAGCTTGAGAATCTCGTGCTGGCCGGCGCGTTCGATTCCATCCACCCCAACCGTAAGCAGATGTTCGAGGCAGTGGAGCAGATGCTGCGCCAGGCCGCCGCCGTGACCGAGGCGCGCACCAGCGCGCAGAACAGCCTGTTCGGCGACGCCGCAAAGGCCAAGGTGACGCTGTCCACGACCCTCGACTGGTCGCCCATGGAGCGCCTGCAGCACGAGTTCGGCGCCATCGGGTTCTATCTGTCTGCCCATCCTCTTGACGCCTACGGCGCCAGCCTGAAGCGGCTGGATGTCGTGCCGCATGCGGACCTCGGCGCCTGGATGCGCGCACGCGGCACCCGCGCAAAGGTCGCGGGCTTGCTGCTCAGCAAGCAGGAGAAGACTTCGGCCAAGGGCAACCGTTTCGCCTTCCTGCAACTGACCGACCAGTCCGGAATGTACGAGGCGACGATCTTTTCCGATCGGCTCCAGGCCGCGCGCGAGCACCTGGAGCCGGGCCGGGCGCTATTGCTCTCGGTCGATATCAGGGCGGAGGAGGACAATCTGCGTCTGATGGTCAATTCGGTCGAGCCCCTGGACCGTGCGGTCGCCAACACGGCGGCAGGTCTGCGCATCTTCCTGCGCGATGCGGGGGCGGTGAGCAGCCTGCGCCAGGTTCTGGATCGCGCGGGCAAGGGCAAGGGCAAGGTCGAAGTGTCCCTCGATGTTCCCGACCGCGCCTGGGAGGTCGCTATGACCTTGCCGGGCCGATACGCCGTCTCCGGGCCCGTGCGGGGAGCGGTCGCAGCCATTCCGGGAATCGTCGCCGTACAAGACACCTGATAGTCAGACGTGCTAGCTGTGGCGCGGATGACGCGCCGGGAGGAGGCAGGCTTGCACGATCAGGTCCAGTTGCAGCGAGGAGCCACACTTCCGGAAGCCGCGTCTGCCGGCCAGCGGGCGTACGCATTGGCCCGCGAACTGTTCCCCATCTGCCGCAGCCTGACCGGTCCTGGCGTTCGTGAGACGCTCCGTATCCTGCAAAGGGAATTGCCGGACCTGACGACGCACGAGGTGCCGAGCGGCACGCAATGCTTCGACTGGACCGTCCCGCCGGAATGGTCGATCCGGGGCGCCTACATTGAGGCTGAGGACGGCCGCCGCATCGTCGATTTCGCCGACAGCAATCTGCATGTCGTCGGTTATTCTGTTCCCGTGGATACGGTGCTGACGCTTGATGAGCTGCGTCCGCATCTCCATTCGCTGCCGGAACTCCCGGATGCCATTCCCTATGTGACGTCCTACTATCGGGAACGCTGGGGATTCTGCCTGACGCACCGCCAGCTTCAGGCGCTGATGCCCGGGCGGTACCGGGTCAGAATTGACTCGAGACTGGCTCCGGGAAGTCTGACCTATGGCGAAATCCTTGTCCCCGGCGCGCGAGAGGAAGAGATTTTCCTGTCGACCTACATTTGCCATCCTTCGATGGCGAACAATGAGCTTTCCGGCCCGGTGGTTACGGCCGAGCTAGCGCGCTGGCTTGCGGCTCTCCCGCAGCGCCGATTCAGCTACCGGATCGTCTTCATCCCGGAGACGATTGGATCGCTGGTGTATCTCAGCCGGAATCTGGACGAGATGAAGCGGCGGATCGTGGCGGGCCTCAACGTCACGTGCGTGGGTGATGATCGGGCTTACTCGTACCTGCCGTCGCGGCAGGCGGATACGCTTGCCGACCGCGCTGCATTGCATGCCTTGCGCCACCAAGCCGGGCCCAAAGACTTCATCCGCTATAGCTTTCTCGATCGCGGAAGCGATGAACGGCAATATTGCAGCCCCGGCGTCGATCTCCCTGTCGCATCCATCATGCGCACAAAGTATGGAGCCTACCCCGAGTATCACACGTCCCTGGACGATCTTGCCCTGATCTCGCCCACCGGGCTTGCAGGTGGAATCGCCGCCATTGCGAAGGCGATCCTCGCGATCGAGGTAAACGGGCGGTATCGCACGACGGTTCTCGGCGAGCCGCAACTCGGCCGGCGCGGACTTTATCCGACGCTCAGCATGCGTGGCGGCAGCCCGGTTGTGCGCAGGCTGACGGACGTGCTCGCCTATTCGGACGGAGAGCGTGACCTGCTGGCGATTGCCGATCTGCTCGGGGTACCGGTATGGGAGCTGTCGGACGTAGCCCAGCAACTGCTCGCTCACGAGCTGCTGGTCGATTGCGATGCGGAACAGATTCGAGAGGACACGAAGGCATGAGCGACAAGAAGAGCGGGTCGGATGTCGCACGGTTCTACGACGACAACGCGGCCGACTATCACCGCATGTATCAGCGCGAGAACCTGACCAGCCTCGAATACTACCCCGCGAACTACTTCCGTCTTCAGATCCTGGTGCGGCGCCTTGCCAGCCTGGGCGCCAAGCGGGTTTACGAAATCGGGGTGGGCGAGGGATCGCCCCTGATAGCGATGGCGAAGCTCGGACTGGAGGTTGCCGGCTGCGACATCTCCGAGGCCATGGTTTCCGCCGCCCGCAAGAACTTTGCGGCCAACGGGTTGTCGCCGGACCTGATTCAATGGGGCGATGTCGAGGATGCCAACACGCTGGCGGGCCAGCTTCGTGACGGTAAGTTCGACGCTGTCGTCGCCGCCGGCGTGCTGCCACATGTGCGCAATGACCGCGTGATGCTCGAAGCGGTCAAGATGTGCCTGAAGCCCGGTGGCGTGGCGCTCATCGAGTTCCGGAACAAGCTGTTCTCTCTGTTCACTTTCAACCGCCTGACCAAGGAATTTATTCTTGACGACCTGCTCCAGGGTGTGCCGGGTGCCATCAAGGCTGCCGTTGAAGCCGAGATCGACCGGCGCTGCGCGCTCGATCAGCCGGCGATCCGCACAGCCCGTCCGGATCAGGAGCTGGGCTATGATGAGATCTTGGCGAAGTTCCACAACCCATTTGAATTGCAGGATTTCTTTAAGGCGAGCGGGTTTGGTGACGTGCAGGTGCACTGGTATCACTACCACCCTGCGCCCCCGATGATGGAGCCGGTGATTGGCCCCGATTTCCGCCGCGCTGCGATGCGGCTCGAGCACGAGGGCTCGTGGCGCGGGATGTTCCTGTGTTCGGCCGGCGTGATCGAGGCCAGGCTGCCGGAATAGGGCGGTTTGCCCTTGCAAATCAGCGCCTAAGGCGCTACCAAACCGCCGCTTGAAATCCCATGCGGGTTCGCGCGCTGGCGGGGAGAAATCCCGTCGGTTCGCTCCGGTGCCGGCCAGATGGCCGGTCACTTACCCGCAGAGGCCTAACCGGAAAAGGACGTTACTCATGGCGATGCCGCAATTCTCCATGCGCCAGCTGTTAGAAGCTGGCGTGCACTTTGGCCACCATACCCGCCGCTGGAACCCGAAGATGGCGCAGTATCTCTTCGGCGTGCGCAACGGGATTCATATCATCGATCTCGAGCAGACCGTTCCGATGCTGGACCATGCCGTGAAGGCGGTCCGCGACGTGGCGGCGGCCGGCGGGCGTGTGCTGTTCGTCGGCACCAAGCGCGCGGCTTCGGACAAGGTCGCGGACGCCGCGAAGCGCTGCGGCCAGTATTACGTCAACCACCGCTGGCTGGGCGGCATGCTGACCAACTGGAAGACGATCTCCCAGTCGATCAAGCGCCTGCGCGAGATGGAGGACCGGCTGACCAACAACACGGCCGGCCTGACCAAGAAGGAGCTGCTGATGCTCACCCGCGACCGCGACAAGCTGGAGCGCGCGCTGGGCGGAATCAAGGATATGGGCGGCCAGCCCGACATCCTGGTGGTGATCGACACGCTCAAGGAGCAGATCGCGATCCAGGAAGCCAATGTGCTGAACATTCCGGTCGTGGCGGTGTGCGACAGCAATTCCGATCCGACCAACGTCACCTACCCGATTCCGGGCAACGACGATGCCACCCGCGCGATCGCGACCTATTGCGATCTGTTCGCCGGTGCGGTGCTGGACGGCCTCCAGCAGGAGGCGATCTCCCACGGCAAGGATATCGGCGAGGCCGAGGAACTGCCGGCCGAACCATTGCCGACCCCGGCCGCGAGCGAAGAATCTGGCCAGGCGGCGAACGCCTGACGCACCGTTCGGTTTGATCCGATGGGGTGCTGAGCGGTGACGCACAGTGCCCCATTGGCGCTTATGGCCGTTGGGCCTGCGCCTCCAGACACGATGATTGAGACAAAAGAGCTGAAAGGACAGAGATATGGCCGAGATTACTGCGGCGCTGGTTAAAGAGCTGCGCGAGATCTCCGGTGCGGGCATGATGGACTGCAAGAAGGCGCTGGTTGAGAATAAGGGCAACCTCGACCAGTCGGTGGACTGGTTGCGCAAGAAGGGCCTTGCTGCGGCGGCCAAGAAGGCCGGTCGTGTGGCAGCTGACGGACTGGTCGGCATCGTCGCCGAAGGTCAGGAAGGTGCCCTCGTCGAGATCAATTGCGAGACTGATTTCGTGGCGCGGAACGAACAGTTCCAGGGCTTTGTCGCCGCTGTGGCGAAGCTGGCGCTGAAGGCACCGGACATCGAAGCGCTCAAGGCCATGCAGTTGCCCGGCGAGGGCCTGACTGTTGCCGAAAAGCTGACGCAATTGGTTGCCACCATCGGCGAGAACATGCAGATCCGTCGGACGGCGAAGATCAGTGTCAGTGACGGTGCGATTGCCGCTTACATGCACAATGCCGTGGTTCCGGGCCTGGGCAAGATCGGTGTTCTGGTCGGTCTCGAATCCGCAGGCGACAAAGCGAAACTCGCGGCGCTGGGCAAGCAGATCGCCATGCATGTCGCGGCGAGCAATCCCCAGGCTCTGACCATCGAGGCCGTCGATCCGGCCAGCTTGGAGCGTGAGCGCGCAGTGCTGGCCGAACAGGCCAAGTCGTCGGGAAAGCCGGCCGAGATTATCGCCAAGATGGTCGAGGGAAGGTTGCGCAAGTATTATGAAGAAGTCGTGCTGCTTGAGCAGGTCTATGTCCACGATCAGGACATCCGCGTGAAGCAGGCCGTCGAAAAGGCGGCCAAGGATGTGGGTGCTGCGATCAAGGTTGCCGGCTTTGTGCGCTTCGCCCTGGGCGAGGGTATCGACAAGGAGCAGGCGGACGCGGCTCAATAGCGTCTGGACCGAATCGGACTGGTGGTGTGGGAGATCGGCGGATGGTGACGGAAGGACCCACAAAGCTGCGCTACAAGCGGGTCTTGCTGAAGATCTCTGGCGAGGCCTTGATGGGGCAGCGCGAGTTCGGGCTCGATCCGGCGACCATCAACCGAGTCGCCGAGGAGGTGAAGCAGGTTCATGCCCTGGGCGTGGAATGCTGCCTCGTCATCGGCGGCGGCAACATCTTCCGCGGATTGGCGGGCGCGTCGCAGGGCATGCAGCGCGCCTCCGCCGACTATGTCGGCATGCTGGCGACGGTCATGAACGCGCTTGCCATGCAGAATGCGCTGGAGCAGATCGGCGTCCATACGCGGGTCCAATCCGCCATTTCGATGCAGGCGATCGCGGAGCCGTACATTCGGCGCCGCGCAATTCGGCACCTCGAGAAGGGGCGGGTGGTCATCTTCGCAGCCGGGACCGGCAATCCGTTCTTCACCACCGATACGGCTGCCGCCCTGCGGGCGTCCGAGATGGGATGTGAAGCGCTGCTGAAAGGTACCAAGGTCGATGGCGTCTACAGCGCCGATCCGAAGCTGCATCCCGACGCCACGCATTTCCCGCGGATGACGCACCATGATGTGCTGTCGCGGGATCTCAAGGTTATGGACGCCGCGGCAATTTCGCTGGCGCGCGAGAACAAAATTCCGATCATCGTTTTCTCAATTCACAAGCCGGGCAATTTCGCGCGAGTCATGCTGGGCGAAGGCAAGTATACGATCATCGCTGACGCGCCGGCCCGTGCTGCGAACGAGTAGGGCCGCTCACCGGCAACTACAGGGAACTGTCAGGGTGACGTATCATGAGTGACGCCAGATTGAGTGAATTCAGCCGTCGCATGGACGGTGCCTTGGATGCGCTGCACAAGGAGTTCGCCGGCCTCAGGACCGGGCGGGCCTCCACGCACCTGCTAGACCAGATCAAGGTCCAGGCCTATGGCAGCCCCATGCCTCTGAACCAGGTCGGCACAGTCAACGTGCCGGAGCCGCGCATGATCACTGTCAATGTGTGGGACCGTTCGCTGGTCGGCGCCGTCGAAAAGGCGATCCGCGACGGCGGCCTCGGGCTCAACCCGGCCAGCGACGGCCAGCTGGTACGCGTGCCAATCCCCGAGCTCAGCCAGGAGCGCCGTGCGGAACTGACCAAGATCGCGCACAAATATGCGGAACAAGCGCGGGTTGCCGTGCGCAACGTCCGGCGCGACGGCATGGAACTCCTGAAGAAGCAGGAGAAGGACGGCAAGATTTCCGAGGACGAGCACCGCGATCTGCACGACCAGGTCCAGAAGCTGACCGACGAGCACGTCAAGAAAGTCGATGACGCGCTCTCCTCCAAAGAAAAAGAGATCATGCAGGTCTGATGTGAGCCAGCCGACCTCAA
>JAWKVL010000084.1:0-11687 GCA_041398065.1 Dongiaceae bacterium
TTGTGAAGACGCTGCCAGTGGCGATGAAAATCTCCTACCTAGCGCCTTCGCTCGCCAGATGGATGTCGTCCACATGCGGAAGTGAGAGGATATAGAGATTTTAGACGCCGGTCGGCGACGTGAACAGCTGGAAGCGGCGTCGATCAAGGGATTCGACGGCACGGTCGGTCGCCGCACGGATACGTGCTGAAAGGCACTTCCAGCAAGCCGCCAGGGACGATTGACTGGAAATAGTCGATGGCCATAGAGATCCATCACCTGAGACGCGGGACTCGCGTTGTTTGCCAGGCGACTACAATCAAGTCCCTCTGAGTTCGAAAGGTGGAAGGCACCCGTCGCAACGGTGTTCTCGCAGGTTCGAGTCCTGCCGGGCCCACCAATCTTTTCAGAGACATGTGAATCACGATCCGCCGCGCGGTCTCCATTTCAAGCCGCTGCCGCCTCGAAGAGCGCGACAACACCCCGGACCTCGACCTTGACATCTGCGAATCGGCTCCTCAGCGCGCTGTCCAGATCTTCGAGGGTGTCCTTCGCGTTCGAGAAAATGCCCTTTCTGTTATAGAGGTCCATGAGTGCTTGGGCGGACCACGAACGCGGAACGCTGCCCTGCAGGATCGTGGCTCCGAACACGCGGGCGCCCGGCTCCAGCAGCGGACGAAGATGATCGAAGACGACGGCCTTTTCCGGTATTGCTCCGGGCATGCAGTGCAGCAAGTAGCAGAGCGCCGCGGAGCCGAATGATCCGCTCAGCGGCAGCGGCTCGAGTGCGTTGGCGACGACAGCTTCTGGTGCGAATCTGGCTATGCGCCTGGAAGCCGCGTCAAGGCTGTTGGTGTTGAGATCGAGCAGCGTGATGGTGGGGGCCGGAACGGGCCATCTAGCCTTGTCGAGAAAATAGCCGGTGCCCACCCCGATGTCGACGTGGCGTGCGGAGACGTTGCGGTCATAGAGTTGACAGAGCGCGGATGTCGGACAACGCCATATGAGGGTGTTCGACAGGCCGAGGACGGACCAGTCGTACACGCGCAGAACCAAAGGTGAATAGGCAGCTTGGCCCGCCTCGATCTGTTCGGGTCTGACCATTCCCGCTCCGGAGTCCGATTGCAGTTGCTTCCCGCAAGGGTCTCCAGCGGGCTCGTTGACGAGGCATAAGTACCCATTGCAGCCGGCCTGCGAAAGGGGACCGCTTGAAATGCATGACACTCGTAAGAATGCAACCGTAGTCCTGCGATCGCTCATCCGCAAGCAACTGACGCTCCTCGCATTGCTCCGGGCGGCGGCAACTCACTGTTGGTTGCAGGGCGTTCTGTTCCAAGTTGGTATGCCGTAGATTGTAGCGCGCGAAGGAGACGTGCCGGATTCCTGCCGATCCCTACCAATGCGTTCGACCGGGTTTTTATCAGCACGGTCATATTCGTGGCTCTGCACCTATTGTGGATGCGGTTTCTGGAGGCTCATATTCCATTATACTTGGCGACGATCCTGTCCCTGTTGATCGGCGCCGTCATCGTCGCCCGCGGATAAAGGAGCGTTTTATGGTCAAAGCGGTCGTTCTCGAGCAAAAGGACAAGCTGTCCCTGCGCGATATTCCGATCGAGGAGAAGCTCGGCCGGCGCGACGTACGCATCGCGCTGCGTAACGTCGGTATCTGCGGCAGTGATGTGCACTACTACACCCACGGCAAGATCGGGCCGTTCGAAGTGCGCGCGCCGATGATCCTGGGACACGAGGCCTCTGGTGTAATCGTGGAGGTTGGCGCCGACGTGACCGAACTCAAGGAAGGCGACCGCGTCTGTATGGAGCCGGGCATTCCCGATCCCACCAGCAGGGCCAGCCGCCTCGGCATCTACAACCTCGACCCCGCCGTCCGGTTCTGGGCGACGCCGCCGGTGCACGGCATCCTGCGGCCGGACGTGGTGCATCCGGCCGACTTCACCTTCAAGCTGCCGGACAACGTTTCGCTCAAGGCCGCGGCGATGGTGGAGCCGCTGGCGACCGGCGTCCACGCCTCGACCAAGGCGCAGATCAAGCCAGGCGACATCGCGATTGTGACCGGTGCCGGCACGATTGGTTTTGTCACCCTGCTGGCTGCCCGCGCCGCCGGCTGCGCGCGCGTGATCGTCAGCGATGTGGACGACGCGAAGCTGGAACTGGCGAAAGAACTGGGCGCGGCGGTGACCGTCAATGTGCGGTCGCAGAACCTGATCGATGTGGTGAAGTGCGAGACGGATGGGTGGGGCGTCGACGTGGGGTTCGAATGCTCCGGCAACCAGAAGGTGGCGCCGAGCCTGTTCGAGGCCATCTGTCCCGGCGGACGGGTCGTTTTCATCGGCATGCCGGTGGAGCCGATCTCCTATGATGTCACCAACGCAGCCGTTAAGGAGGCGCGGGTCGAGCACATCTTCCGCTACGCCCACGTCTTCCCGCGCTGTGTCGCCATGATGGGGTCCGGCAACATTGACGTGACACCACTGATCACCAAGACCTTCGGCTTCGAGGACAGCATCCGGGCCTTCGAGTTCGCGACCAAGCCGCCGACCGGCTCGGTCAAGGTCCAGATCGAAATGACGAGTTGAGCAAGGGAGCACGCCCATGTACCTCGAGAAACTGAAATTGGATGGCAAGGTCGCAGTGGTGACTGGCGGCGGCCGGGCCATCGGTCTTGCCTGCACCACCGCGCTGGCGGAGGCCGGCGCCAAGGTGGTGATCGCCGATGTCGACGCCGACGTTGCCGCCGGCGGCCAGGCGGAGCTGCGGAAGCTTGGCCTCGATGCCGATACTGTCCAGATGGACGTGACCAATCCCAAGCAGGTGACGGACGTCGCCGACAAGCTGGTGGCGAAACACGGCCGTGTCGACATCCTGGTCAACAATGCCGGCATCGCGCGCAGCGGCACGGCGGGCGAGGAGGTGAGCGATGAGCTCTGGCTGAACGTCAATGACGTCAACTACAATGGCGTATTCTGGTGCTGCCGCGCCTTCGGCCGGCACATGCTGAAGGTCCGCAAGGGAGCCATCGTCAATATCGGCTCGATGTCGGGCTACATCGTGAACCGGCCGCAGAAGCAGGCCTATTACAACGCCTCCAAGGCCGCGGTGCATCATCTGACTGCGTCGCTGGCGGCCGAATGGGCGGACCGCGGCGTGCGCGTCAATGCGGTCGCACCCACCTATATCGAGACGCCGATGGTCCATTCCGTGCCCGGCGTCGATGCCATGATGAAGGAATGGCTGCGCGATACGCCGATGGGTCGGATGGGCCAACCGCACGAGATCGCTTCGGTGGTGCATTTCCTCGCCAGTGACGCGGCCAGCCTGATGACCGGCGCAACGGTGCTGGCCGATGGCGGGTTCACCTGCTGGTAGGGTAGGCTACCCGGACCGGAATTCGCTCGCCGCGATCACACGAGGCCGACATGCCGTGGGACCTGATCGAGTCCGCTACGGAGCGTGACGCCGTCCTTGAGCTCTATGGCAAGGACGGCGGATTCATGATCCGCGCCAACGGGCTCGAGCTCATGAACGGATTCTGCCATGATTCCGAGCGTGCACTCGGCTTCATGGCCGCGCGCCTTGCCCCGTCACCCGTGCCTCGCATCCTGGTCGGCGGGCTTGGGCTCGGATATACAGTGGCCGCCTTGATCGAAGCTTTGAACGGCGCCGGCTCGATCACGGTCGCAGAGCTTTCCGCGGCGGTGATCGACTGGTTCGAGCGACATGTCAGGTCTTCGGTGCTGCCGGGTCGCCACGACAATCTCGAGATCGTTAGAGCCGACGTCGCGAAGCTGATGACGGCACGCGACCGCTACGACGTCATTGTGCTCGACGTCGACAACGGTCCCGAACCGTTGGTCACGGCCGGAAATCGCGACCTCTATGCAGTTGCGGGATTGGAGGCGCTCCGTGCTTGTCTGTCGGCAAGCGGAGTCGCCTTGCTCTGGTCAGGTTTCGAGTCCGCTGAATTCGAGGAATCGGCACGGCAGGCTGGATTTTCGGTTCGACGGGAGCTGTTCGAACGGACACGCGCCGAGCTCGCCCACGTCATCTACATCCTGGCCAAAGGGCCGACCGCTTAGGGCGGCTATTCCAGCCGCTGCAGCAATTCGGCGGCGAATTCCGGCAGGGTATCATCGCGCGCACCCATGATGACGATGCGGTCGCCGGGCCGCGCCAGGTTGGCCAGCTTGTCGCCACAACTTGCACGGTCTGCAAAAGCGAAAGCGTGGCGGACGTGGGCCTTGACGCCGCGCACGATGTCGTCGCTGGTTACCAGGCGCTCGACAGTTCCCCCGTAATAGACCGGCTCCGGCATCACCAGGATATCGTCCTTGCCAAGATTTTCGCTGAAGCAGGCGATGAGATCGTTCTGCATCAGTTTCAACGGCCGGAATCCATGCGGCTGGAACATGACCAGCAATCGTCCGGGGAAGGCATGCAGAGTCGCGAGCGTCGCTGCGATCTTGTCAGGATTGTGGGCGAAGTCGTCGATGATGGTGACGCCGTTCGCAGTGCCGACCTTCTCGAACCGGCGCTTGATGCCGGTGAAGCCGCCGAGCGCCTCTGCGGCGTCGCGCAACGATAGGCCGCATGCGCGCGCGGCGCACAGAGCGGCCAGCGCATTCGAGACGTTGTGCGCGCCAGGCGCTTGCAGATGCACCTGGGCGTGTTCACCCGCGTCGCGCTCGTCGACCATGAAGTCGATGCCTTCCAGGGAAGGACGCAGATCATGAGCGAACAGGTTCGCGTTGCGGTCGACAAGACTGTAGGTCAGAACTGCTCGGCTTGGCAGCCCAGCCGCCAGCGCCTTCGTTTCCGCATTGTCCAGGTTGAGCACCGCAATCTCCGCCTTGGCCACGAAGTCGCGGAACAGCGCGCGCAACTCGTCCATCGTCTTGTGATCGAGCGAGATGTTGTTGAGCACGGCGATCTTGGGATTGAACAATGCGATCGATCCGTCGCTTTCGTCCACCTCGCTGATGAACACCTCGCCGTGCCCCACCACGGCGCCCGCGAACGGAATCTCCGGCGTGATGAAGTTCTTCATGATCGCGCCGTTCATGATAGTCGGATCGCGGCCGGCACGATGCAGAATCCAGCCGATCATGCCGGTTGTGGTCGATTTGCCGCTGGTCCCGCCGACGGCGATGCTGCGCGGCGCCGCGTTGAACAGCTGTGCCAGTAGCTCCGCCCGGCGCATCGCGGGGACGCCCAGGCGGCGGGCCGCCTGCACATCCGGCACGGTTTCCTCGACCGCGGCGGAGGTCACCAGGATCTGGTCGGCGCGTGTGATGCCGCTGCCATCCTGGGCATGGAGGCTGATGCCATGGTCGCGCAGGAACTGGAACTTCCGGGCCAGCCTGCCCTGATCGAGCGAGCGGTCGGAGCCTTCGACCTGGCAGCCTTTGGCCCGTAGGATCAGCGCTAGCGGCAACATTCCGCTACCGCCGATGCCGCAGAAGAAATAAGGTCGCCCCTGATTCGGCCCCGAGTTCATGCGTGTTGATGGCACAGGTCAGGACAGTGGTAAATGGGTCGATTAATGCAGACCGGCGGTAAATAGGCGGTGAATGGCAGGAAGAATTAGAGTCGGGATCGTCGCGCCATCTTCGCGCCTGGACCATCCGATGGCCGAGCGCGTGACGGCGCTCGCGGCCCAGCACTACCCCGCAATTGAGCTGGTGTTCCACCCGCAGTGCTTCCTGTCCTCCGGCCATTTTGCGGGTTCCGACGGCCAGCGCGCGGCCGCCTTCATCGAGGTCGCCAACGATCCGTCGCTTAACGCCCTGTGGTTCGGGCGGGGCGGCTACGGCTCCTGCCGGATCGCAGAAGATGCGCTGGCGAAACTGAACGACGCGGCCCGGAACAAGACCTATCTCGGATACAGCGACATCGGGGCTCTGCTCGCGGGGTTGTATGCGAACGGCTTTCGGTCGGTTGCGCATGGCCCGATGCCGGCTGACATTGCGCGCACCGGCGGGGAGACAGCCGTTCTGCGCGCACTGGCGTATCTCGCGGCGCAGTCACCCGAGACGCTGGAGCCGTCGGTGGCCTCTTCCGGCAAGGTCGCCGCGTTCAACCTGATGACATTCAGCCAGCTGATCGGCACGCCGCTGCAGCCGGATCTGACCGGTCACGTGCTAATGCTGGAGGAGGTGTCGGAATACATGTACCGCATCGACCGGTCGCTGTTCCATGTCACCAGCAACACGGCGGTACGGCGCGTCGCTGGCGTCCGGCTCGGCCGCTGCAGTGCTATCCCCGACAACGATCCGGATTTCGGCCAGACCGAGGTCGAAGTCATCCAGCACTGGTGCAAGCGATCGGGCATCCCGTATCTCGGCCGCGCCGATATCGGGCACGATGTCGACAACAAGATCGTGCCGTTCGGCGGTCTACCCTCGGCCTGAGTCTCAGTTAGGATTTGGCGTTGATCCGCAATGCATCCAGCAGTGCTAGCCCCCGCGCGAGCGACGCGCCGGCCGCGACCGTCATCTGAGGCAGGATCATCCATTCCAGCGTCCAGGCAGCGCCGGAGCGCTCCTGATCGTGTACCAGCGCATGATGCATGCCGGAGAGCTGTGTCGCATTAAACCGCGCGAGGCTGACCAGGATCTCGGCCAGCACCGGGTTCTGCTTGTGATGCATCGCGGACGATTGGCCGGCGCCGGTCACGGTCACGTCGGCAATCTCATTCTGCGCCAGAAGGGCAATGTCCTGGCCGATCTTGCCTAACGCGCCGGTGACCATCGAAAGCCAGCTCGCGAATTCCGCCAGGGTATCGCGTGCGCTGTGCCAGGAAATGGCCGGCACGGCGAGATCAAGGCGGTTGGCCAGCGCGGCGGCGACTGACGGCCCCTTATCGCCAAGCTTCTCCAGCGTCCCGACGGGGCCGCCGCATTGAACCACCAATAGGCGTGGCGCCAGCTCCTGTAGTCGTTTCTGATGGCGGGCCAGGGGGGCACGCCAGGCCGCGATCCGGTCGGCCCAGGTGATCGGCAGGGCGCGCTGCATGCGCGTGCGCGCCATGGTTCGGACGGATCCATGATCCGCCGCCAGAGCTGCGAGCCGGCTGTCGAATGCGTTGAGCCGCGCCGAGAGGATCCCGAGCACCGGTTTCAAACGGAGAACCAAGCTGGTATCAAGCACATCCTGGCTGGTCGATCCGAAATGGACATGATCACCATGCGGCGCTCTGACGGCGCGGCGCAGCTGGCTCACCCATTCCGGCACGACCATCCCGTCGCGCGCCGTTCCCGCGGCGAGCGCCGACATGTCCGGCTGAAAGGAAAGGGCGGCCGCAGCAACGGCGCGCGCAGCCTCCATCGGGATGATGCCGCATTCAGCCTCCGCCATCGCCAAGGCGATCTCGAATTCGAGCATCGCACGCAGCTCGGCTTCGACGCCGAAATGGCGCGCGATCTCGTCGTCGCCGAGCAGAGCGGAAAGCCAGGGATGATCGAAGACGGAAACGCTCATGCCGGCAATCTACCCGCTTTCGGCCGTGATCGCGCTAGAAATCGAAGAACACGGTCTCGCCGTCGCCCTGCAGGCGGATATCGAAGCGATAGGTTGGACGACCCTCTCGCGTCTCCTTCTTCGCGGTCAACGTCGCGATAAGGTCCGGCTGTCCCACCAGCTGAAGAACGGGATCGGCCGCATTGGCTTGCGCTTCGTCCGGGAAATAGAGGCGGGTTTGCAGATGAATGTTGATGCCGCGCGCGAAGATTGAGAGCGCGATGTGCGGGGCTTGCTTTCTTCCGTCGCGAAATGGAACCGGGCCGGGCTTGATGGTTTCAAAGGCGAACAGGCCGGTGTCGAAATCCGTCGCCGCGCGGCCCCAGCCGGAGAAATCGTTGGAGCCGTATTGGCCGTTGGCATTTGCCTGCCAGATCTCCACGACGGCGTCCTTCACCAGCGCGCCGGTGCCGTCATAGATCACGCCTTCGATACGGACGCGCTCGCCCAGCGTGCCCTCGCGGGTCAGGACGTTGCGTCGCTCAGGCGCCTTGGTCTTGAGCCCGGCAATGGCGGGGAGCGTTCCGATGTGGACGAAGGGCCCGGCGGTCTGGGACGGCGTTTCCTTCCGCGCCATGTCAGGAACCCCTGCTCTCGAAATAGGTCGCCTTGTGTCCGCGCAGCACGATGTCGAAACGATAGGCCAGGCAGTCGAAGGCCTGCATGGCCTCCATGTCGAGCTTGGCGACCAGGCTGTCGATCGCCTTGGGGTCCTTGATCGTGTTCACGATGACGCAGCGCGGGATCAGCGGATCGCCTTCGAAATAGAGCTGCGTGACCAGGCGTTGCGCGAAGGCATGGCCGAAGATCGACAGATGAATGTGGGATGGCCGCCACGCGCATCCATCGTTCGGGAATGGGTAGGGGCCGGGTCTGATGGTGCGAAAGGAATAGCGGCCCTCGGCATCGCTCACCACGCGCCCGCATCCGCCGAAATTGGGATCCAGGGCCGCCATGTATTTGTCGTTCACGTGGCGGTATTTGCCGCCGGCATTGGCCTGCCAGATCTCGATCAGCGTGCCGGGGACCGGGCGCTCATTCTCATCCATCACTCTGCCGTGCATGATGATGCGTTCGCCGATTGCATCGCCATCGGTCGCGTAGTTGCGGATCAGATCGTTGTCCAGCGGATCCAACGCGCTGTCGCCGAAGACCGGGCCGCTCAGTTCGCCGATCGATTGCGGTACCACCAGCAGCGGCCGTCGCGGCGAGCGATAGGTGGTCGAACGATAGCTGGGCGTGAAGGCGGCGGGGTGCCAGTTGCGGTCACGCGGCAGGAAATCGGTGCGTTCGTTCATTTGGGCTTCTTCCGCTTTGCCGGTCGCTTCGCAGTCTCGGCGTAGGTCTGCTTGATGATCTTGATCGCATGGTTCGCTGCCGGGACCCCAGCATAGATCGCGACGTGCATCATCGCCTCGCGCAGGTCCTCCTCGGTCGCACCGGTATTGCGGGTTGCGCGCACATGCATTGCGAGCTCTTCATCGTGGCCGAGCGCCGCGAGCAAGGCGATCGTCACCATCGAGCGCTCGCGCTTGGTCCAATGCGGTCGCGACCAGACCGATCCCCAGGCTCCCTCGGTGATCAGCGCCTGGAACGGCGCATCGAACTCCGTCTGGCTCGCCTCCGCGCCGTCCACATGAGCATCGCCCAGGACGGCGCGCCGGGTTTCCATGCCCTGCTCGAACAGACCCAGTTTGGATCGGTTATGCACTCAGGTGACTCCTCATAAAGGCTTCGATGAGCCTGGCCATCGATTGCGGCTGCTCGATGCAGGGCAGATGACCGGAACCCGGGATCGCCTTGAGCGCCGCGTTCGGAATGAGCGCACTCATCGCACGTACCAATTCGACCGGCGTCGAGGCGTCCTCCTCGCCAACCAGGCACAGGGTTGGCTGCGTCAGGCGACTCGTGGTCGCCGTCAGGTCCGCGTCGCGCAACGCGACGCACGTGCCGATATATCCTTCCACCGGCATACGGGTCAGCATGTTGCGATAGCCAGCCAGATCCATGGCGCGCGTGCGTCGATATTCAGCCGAGAACCAGCGCTCAAGCAAGGCATCGGCGATCGAGGCAATGCCACCCTTGCGGATGGCATCGATCCGGGCGTTCCACATGTCCGGCGTCCCGATCTTGTGCGCGGTGTCGCACAAGACCAGCAGACGCACCAAGTCCGGGTGTCGCGATGCCAAGCCTTGAGCAATCATGCCGCCGACCGACAGGCCGACAACGACAGCATCCGTGATCCCGCGACCATCGAGCAGCGCGGCCAAATCCGCGACATGGTCATCGATCGAGTAGGGCGCCGGCGGTGCATCGGACAATCCGTGTCCGCGCAGATCGTAGCGCAGGATGCGAAAGTCGCCGCCGAGGTGCGCGATGACGTCATCCCAGATGCGCAGGTCCGTCCCCAGCGAATTGGCGAACACGATGGTTCTCGCGTGGTGCGCGTTTCCGTCCCTGAAATGAAGGATCTGGTGATTGAACAGGCCGAAGGCCATTGGGCTCTGATTCCTGTACGACAGCACCTCGGATTATCTTGGCCACGCCAGTCAGTTATGTATAGTAACGATTTGTGCTGGAAGCATAATCATTTGGATATGACTCAAGGAACTTCATGGCGCTCGACCAGAGGGTGAAATATCGCCATCTGCAGTGCTTCCTCGAGATCGCGCGCCAGCGGAGCGTGGTCAAGGCGGCGGCTTCCCTGTCGGTGACCCAGCCCGCTGTCTCCAAAACCATCCGCGAGCTTGAGGAGGTGTTGGGCGTCACGCTATTCGAGCGGCGCGGGCGAGGTGTCGCGCTGACCCGCTTCGGCGATGTGTTCCTGCGCTACGCCGGCGCGAGTGTCACTGCGCTGCGCCAGGGGATCGACTCCATCACGCAGGCGCGGGCCAAAGGCGGCATGGCGATCAAGGTGGGCGCTTTGCCGACGGTGTCAACGCGGGTCATGCCGCTCGCGATCAGCCTGTTCAAGCAGGAGAACACGGGGACCATCGTGCGCGTGGTCACCGGCGACAATTCGGTGCTGCTGTCGCAGCTGCGCACGGGCGATCTCGATCTTGTGGTCGGCCGGCTCGCCGATCCTGAGCTGATGACGGGCCTCAGCTTCGAGCACCTCTATTCGGAGCGTGTGTCTTTCATCGTGCGTCCCGGTCATCCCCTGCTGCAGGAGAAGCCGTTCGATCTCGCCAAGATCGCGCGTTACACGGTGCTGATGCCGACCGAAGGGTCGATCATCCGGCCCTTGGTGGAGCGATTCCTCATCACCCATGGGATCGGGTCCATTCCGGACCAGATCGAGACCGTATCGATGGCGTTCGGACGGCGCTACGCGCGGATGTCGGATGCGGTCTGGATCATCTCGCGCGGGGTGATCATCGACGATCTGCTGGATGGCGTCTTGGCCGAACTCCCGGTCGAGACTGAGGAGACGACCGGGCCAGTCGGCCTGACCACGCGCGCAGATACGCCGCCCAGCCTGCCGTCGGTCATGCTGATGCAGACAATCCGGGAAGCTGCCCGCATGCGGGAAATGGTGAAGCCATAACCATATGGCTATGGGATCGGGGTCAGTTTTCATTTCTACATAACGAAAATACCCAGCATCATGGGCTTGCCGATGACACAACGTCCACGGCCGGGAGGAAACAATGAAATTGCTGAAGCCGCTCTTTGCGGCGCTGGGACTTGTCCTGTTTGGCGCTGCGTCCGCCGCCGCCCAGGATGTCACCCTGACCTTGCATCATTTCCTGGGCCCCAAGTCGCCGGCCCATGCCCAGTTCCTGGAACCCTGGGCAAAGAAGATCGAGGCCGAGTCCAACGGTCGGATCAAGATCGAACTCTTCCCATCCATGTCCATGGGCGGCAAGCCGCCCGAGCTTTACGGCCAGGCGCGCGACGGTGTCGCCGACATCGTCTGGACGCTGCCGGGCTACACGCCGGGGCAGTTTCCGCGCTCCGAAGTGTTCGAGCTGCCGGGCATTCATCGCGGCGACGCGCTGGCGACCGACCTCGCCATCCAGGACATTTATCCGATGGTGGCCGACGACTTCAAAGACGTGAAGGTGCTGCTGCTGTTCGTACATGCCGGCAACGCGATTCATACAGTGGACAAGCCGATCCATACCCCGGCGGATCTCAAAGGGCTGAAGCTGCGCACGCCCTCGCGAACC
>JAWKVL010000085.1:0-11505 GCA_041398065.1 Dongiaceae bacterium
GTTGCCGACGCCGTGCGCGGCATTCTGGACGGGCACATCGTCCTGGAGCGCGGCATTGCCGAGCGCGGCCGCTATCCTGCGGTCAATGTGCTGCGCTCGCTCTCGCGCACCATGCCCAACTGCAACACCGACGCTGAGACGGAAATCGTGCGGCGTGCGCGCCAGCACCTCTCGGTCTATGAGGACATGGCCGAACTGATCCGTCTCGGTGCCTACCGAAAGGGAACCGATCCTGCCGTGGATGAGGCGATCGAACTCTACGGGCCGCTGGAAGAGTTCCTGGGGCAGAAGCGGACGGAGAAAACCGACCTTAAGACCGGTTACAACCTCCTCGCGGACATCGTTGGCCTGGCGCATCCCGATGCCGAGCCTGTCGGTAAGAACAAGAAGGCTCAGCCCAAGGTGATCTCGTGAGCGGCCTCGATCAATTGCTGCGCCTGCAGCGCTGGTCGCTGGACGAGAAGCGCCGCCAGGCGACCGATCTCGAGCTGCTGATCGAGCGGCTGGTGCAAGATATCATCCAACTTGACGACCAGGTGGCGCGCGAGATCCAGGCATCGCGCGCCAGCATCGAGCTGCAGCGCGCGCTGCCCGGCTATCGCGATGTCATGAAAAGCCGCCGCGAACGCTTGGACAGGTCACTTGTCGATCTGCGCTCTGAACTGGAAAAACTGCGAGAGCAGATCACCGAGGCCTTCTCCGAACTCAAGAAGACCGAGCAGACCGTGAAGAACCGCCAGCAACGCCAGCGTCTCGCCGAACGCCGCAAGGAGCAGGCGATCAGCGACGAGGTGGGGCTCCAGCTGCATCGCCGGAAAGGATAGTGGTAGCCGGTCAGCTGTCAAAAATCTATCATAGAATCAAACAGTTCCGCCAAGCTCTTCATCCAGATCCTGTAACTCCTTGTCGCCCGCCATCATGGTTTGCAGGCGGTCCAGAGTAATCTCGGCCTTCCTGAACGTGCCAAGAGTCCGCCCCCGATTGAGCACCGTGAATCGATCGCCGACCGAGTAGGCGTGGCGGACATTGTGGGTGATGAAGATGATCCCCAAGCCTTTCTGGCGGAGCTGGCGAACAAACTTCAGAACCATCGAGGTTTGGGCGACACCGAGCGCCGAGGTCGGCTCGTCCAGGATCAGCGCCTTGGCGCCGAAATGGACCGCGCGAGCGATCGCGACGCACTGGCGCTCGCCGCCCGAAAGTGTGCCGACATGCTGTTGCGGGTCGCGCACATTGATGCCGATCTGGCGCATCTCGTCCTGGGCGATGCGGTCGGCATGCTCCATATCGATGAAGGAGAAGGGGCCGAAGCTCCATTTCACCGGCTCGCGGCCCAGAAAGAAATTGCGGGTGATCGAGAGCAACGGGATCATCGCCAGGTCCTGATAGACCGTGGCGATTCCGCGATCGAGCGCATCGCGCGGACTATCGAAAGCAACGCGCTTGCCCTCGACGACGAAGTCGCCGCCGTTCGGGCGGAACACGCCGGACAAGGTCTTGATCAGCGTCGATTTGCCGGCGCCGTTGTCGCCGAGCAGGCAATGCACTTCGCCCGCATTGAGGGTGAGCGAGACGCCGGCGAGCGCGATCACCGGCCCGAAATGCTTGACCAGATTGTTGACCTCGATCAGCGGCCGTCCCGGCCGGGGAGCGGACGCATTGTCAGACATAGCGGCGGTCGTCATGTCGGTTATCGTTCTGCCGTCACGCGGCGGCGGATCATGTTGTTGAACAGGACGGCAACGAGCAGCATCGTGCCTAGGAAGACGCGGAACCAGTCATTCGGCACGCCCGTGAACAAGATGCCCTGCTGGACAACGCCGAAGATCAAGGCACCGAACACGGCGCCCACGATCGAACCGTAGCCGCCGGTCAGCAGACACCCGCCGATCACCGCGGCGATGATCGCTTCGAACTCCTTGAGCAGGCCGCGATCGGAGGCGGCCGAGCCGAATTCGAACACCTGGCAGGCGGCATAGACCGTTGCGCAGAACGCCGTGAACATGAACAGCGCGATCTTTACCCGGTTGACCGGCACACCGACATTGCGCGCCGCATTGGCATCGCCGCCGGCGCCGAAGATCCAGTTGCCGACCTTGGTCTTGACCAGCGCCACGTGTGCGATCGCGGCGAGCACCAAGGCCCAAACGATCACCATCGGGACACCTTTGACGCTCGGGTCGCCGTTCGGCAGCCGGGCGATGATGTCGTGTTCGGCGAGCCAGACGAAGAAGGAATTGCCAACGGTCCCGGCAAACAGCCAGGTGACGAAGCTGTCCCCGGCCGCTTCCTTGACACCTGCAACGATCGTGCGGTTCGAGAACAGGATTGACAGCGCGATGGTGAGGCCGCGCAGAATATAGAGCGAGGCGAGTGTGACGATGAAGGACGGCAGGCCGGTCCGGACCGTAATCAGGCCGTTCAGAAAGCCGATCGCAAGGGCCCCCGCAAACGCGAACAGCACGCTGAGCTCGACCGGCCAGCCGAAATACACGGTTGGCAGGGCGATCATCATGCCTGCGAAACCGATCATCGAGCCGACCGAAAGATCGAACTCGCCGCCAATCATCAGGAGGGCGGCGCCGATCGCCACGATCATCAGCTGTGCACTGACGGTCATCCAGCTCAGGATGCCATCGGCAGCGAACATGCCGGTGCCGCCGGCAGTCGTTCCGAAAAAGGCGAATACCAGCACGACGCCGGCGATGGCGCCGAGGGCCGGACGGGCCATCAGCCGCTGGATTGTCGATTGGCGGGCCAGCCGTTCGTCGCCGACCGTGACGGCTGTTTTCTGGCTACGCGTGGTTGCGGATTGTTCTGCCATGGGCGCTCATCGTTCTGCGGGCGTGAGCCAGCGGACGCCCAAAGCGACCGCACGACTTGAGGGAGTTGCCGGCGGGCGAGCGCCCACCGGCAACCGCAGCGCCTAGCGATACTCCCCGGCGAGCTTCTCGACCAACGCGATGTTGGCCTTGGTGACGAAGCCTGGGCCGGTATTGATGTTGTTCGCCGGCATGACGCCATAGCGGGCGTACTCGGTCAGCAGCACCACCGGCAGGTAGCCCTGAAGATAGGGCTGCTGGTCGATGGCGGCCTCCATGATGCCGTCCTTGATCGCTTGCGAGATGTCGCTGTCGAGGTCGAATGAAATGAAGCTCTTGTACTTGCCTGCCGACGCGGTGTCGCGCAGCAGCTTGATGACCGGATCGGCCGAATTCGGGCCGAGGGTCAGGATTCCATCGGTATCGGGATGGGCGGTCAAATAGGCCTTCACGCGGTTGTAGACGTCGGTCGGATCCTGGCCGGAATCGAGCATCTGATCACCCAACTTCACGCCCAAGGCATCGGCATAACCTTGGCAACGTTCAACCGATGCGGTGTTCGTGATGTAGTGGTTGACACACAGGAACTTCGTTACGCCGGCCGCCTTCGCCCGCTCGCCGGCTCCTTTGCCGGCATCATATTCCGGCTGCCCGATATGCATCAGGGCGCCGATCTTCTTCGACTGCTCCCCGGTGCCGGAATTGACGGTGATGACGGGAATGCCCTTGGCGATAGCCGCCTTGAGCGAACCCTCGAGCACGTTGTAATCTGCGATCGTGCTGATGATGCCGGTGGGGTTGGAAGCCGCCGCCTGTTCGATGATGCGCGCCATGTCGGCGATATCGCCGGTCGACGGGTTGCGATATTCGACCGTGACGCCAAGATCGTGCTCGGCATTCTTCAGCGCGTTCTTGATCGTGTTCCACCATGAATCCGAGTCCGGCGCATGGCTGACGAAAACGAAGCGCTCGCCATCAGCCTGGGCATTCAAGGCAAATCCGGCGAAGGGCAGGGCCAAAGCCGCTGCAAACAAGGCTCTACGAACGATTCCGGTCTTCACGTGCTTATCCTCCTGTCGCATGTGAGCCGCCATCACCGCGATGGCTGACGATTTGGAAGCGCGTTGCCGCCCGCGTATCGCCCTGGGCGAACGCGGGTTCTTCCGCTGCCTGGAGTTCGGGTTCTCAACGGTGCGCGTGCTGCGACCCTCGCCGCAGACATGGCACAGGACCGAGCTAGTTCGCCGATTTCGGCAGGCGGTCCACCTTTCCTCCCGGCGGGCGCGGAATGTTTGCGCCTCACTTTTCTCTTTCTTGGAAAATATATTCTACGCCGCCGTCACGGAAGTCAATACGCCAATGAGATCCAGGCCGGTCCAATTTCCGCGTCCCCTCTTGTTTACAGTACCAATTGCCATGCTCGTTTCGCGCGGAAACCTTTGCACAGGGAGGCGCGCCGCTTGTCGCCATCTCCCTTCAGGAGCGAACAGCCACCGGCGCACCAATACAGAGGTCCAGTTCGCGGTCTGCGCGGCCTTGGTTGACGGCAATTTCGACAAGGCCGTTCGCGTTCTCGTACCAGAAGGCAGTTCCGGCCGGCCGATCGCCGAAGGTTCGCGCGCGCTCCAGCTCGCGGCCATCCAGTGCCAGCCGCGCATCAGGTTTCAATACGGATGCCCGCAGGCCCGTCATCGCATTGCCGTAATGATCGATGTAGACAATCTCGGCGAGATCGTCGGGCCAGTCGAAGCAGCGATCCGAGCTGTCGGTGCGAAGCCTGCCGGGTGGCGGGTCGCCGCGCGCCAGGATCGCGCCGACGGGCGCGAACAAGTCGCGGCCGTGAAAACTAGCGGACAGGCGATCAGGCTTCCATTCGATGTCCCAGCAGCGCGCCGTCTTCGCGCGGCGCTGAACCAGTTCGAACAGTCCGTTGCCCGGGCCGACATACCAGCGGCCGTCGGCTTCGATGATGATGGCCGGCCGCGCGCCGCCGACCCCAGGATCGACGACGCAGACGAACACGGTACCGGCGGGAAACCACGCAGCGTAAGCCGCGAGCAGGTACGCCGACGCCTTCGGGTTGCCAGCCGGCGCGTCGGCGAACAGATCGACGACCGGAATTCCGGGAGCGCTCTGATGGAGCACGGCCTTCATCTGGCCGGTGTACGGGCCGTGCAGGCCGAAATCCGTGAACAAGGCGATCATGCGTCCAGCATGCCCCAGAGCAGTCGCGCCGCGCAACGATCCGCAAGCGCTAGGCGGATACGCTCATCGCCGATTTCTCGATGTCTTCCAGCGGCGAGACCAGGAATTCCTTGACCTTCTGGAACACCAGCCCGCCGCGATAGTCACCGAGCGCAAGGGCCTCATGGAATAGCTCGGTGATGTCCTGCTTGAATTTCTGCGGCAGGGCAATATGGCTGCGCACCATCAGATCGAACTGCTTCTCGCGCACCAGGCCGTCGAACTGAAACGGTCCCATCTTCGACATGTCGACCTCGACGATGAAGCGGGTTCCCGACTTCTCGTCCTTGCCATCCTTTCGATCCTTGCGCCGGTCGCGGCGATAGAAAAGGTTGATCTGCCGGACGGTGCCATCATCCAGGATCGGGATGAAGCAGCAGCGCCAATCGACGCCCGCACGTTCCTGCGCGAGCGCCGAGACCTGCGCGAATTCCTGGCGCACCTTGCGCGCGCTCTCATCGCGCAGGGCATTGCCGGTGCGCGCCGCGACCAGCGCGCCCAGCAAGGCTTCTACGTCGTTGGCGCGGATCGCCTGCATCGCCGCAACCAGTCCTGCGGCCAGCTTCGGACCCGCCTGCGGCAGGCGTGACAAGGCCGAGAGCGTATCGGCATCACCCGTGTTCTGCCGGAGGAGGGCGATGGCATCGGCCAGGCTCGGCCAGCCACGCGCGATCGACAGCAACAATTGCGGCAAGGACACGGGACCGGAGGCGAACGTCGCTGCCGGCATTGGGAGGACGGGTTCCAGCGCGACCGACATTTCCGCGCCAAGCGGCAAGGACAATGCGCCTTGCAGAACGATGGCGCCGAGCGGCGAATGCAGCACAGCATTGCCTGACGGCGTATAGCCGATGATGCGGCCCGCCATTACGTGCTGTGCACTTGCGGCCGCCGCCGGAATCGCCAACGTCGGGCCGGATGCTGGCGCGATCGCGATCAGGCGCAGCCGCACTTCGGATCCGGTCGTCAGCGGAATGGGCAGCTTGGCGCCCTGGAGAAAGCCTAGCACCGGTCCGGGCGCCGGTCCTTGGCTCACGCCCAATACATTGCCTTGAGTGGCTGGCGCGAACCCGCTTGCGGCTTGCGTTGGGAACGTCGATGCGGCGGCGCCCTTCGCCGGCGGGGTCGCGAAGAACAAGGCCTCGATCTTCGCGCGCACGTCGGATTGCAGTGAACTGACCAGCGCTTTGGGCAGCGCGTCGGCGGATGGCTCGGGAGCAGGGCCGGGCGATTTGGCGGCGGTCGGCGGGGCGGCTTGGCCCGGCACGGAACCGGCGACTGTCTGAGCTGCGGTACCAGCCGGTAGAGCGGGCGAGGCGGGTCCTGCCGCTGGAACCGCCGGCGGTGCCGGCAGCAACGATCGGATGAGCTGGGTCAAGGTGTCCGGCGCCGCCTGGACGATCGTGCCGTGGAGAACGCTGCCGACGATCGCTACCGGAGCCGGAGGAGGAGTCGCCCCGGTCGACGGGGGCGGCGCGGAAGCCTGGCCAGCAGACGTGGTGGAGGGCGTCACAGCGCCGGAGCGCGGACCCTGGCTGGTGGTTCCGGCAGCAGGCTGGTTCTCCACGGACAGCACGAGAACCTGCAAGCGATCGCCGGTGGCGCGCACTTCGAGCGTCACCTGGCTGCCGGTTGGGATATTCGCGGATGTCGAGAGCTTGAGCGCGCCTTTGTCGGTGGCCACGACCAGCAATCCATCAGGATCGCGCCCCTGCACGAGGCCCTTGATGATCGTGCCGTTGTCGAGCTGGACCAGTTGGCGCGGCGGATCTGGAATGACCGCCGTCAGGATGTTTGGCGCGGGCCCGGCGTTCGGCAGCCTCGGCGGCAGATTGATCGAGAATTCGCTCATCGCCGCCTTTCTGTCATGACGACTGCGCCAGCAGTTGCGCGACCGCTTCCACGTCGCGCGCGGCCTCGCTGCCGGGGTGGCGCGTCAGCAGCGGCGTCTGGGCACGGATTGCATCACGAACCTTCGGATCGCGCCGCACCACGCCCAGCAAGGGCGGCGTCATCTTGAGGAACGTGTCGCAGGCCTTGGCCAGCGTCTTGTACGTGCGTTCGCCCTCGGCCTTGCTGGCGGCGGCGTTCACCACCACCGAGACCTTGGTCTTCGCGCCATCCTGCATCAGCAGCTTGATGAGCGCGTAGGCGTCGGTGAGCGACGTGGGTTCGTCATTGGTGACGACGAGGGTACGGCTGGCGAGGGCGGCCAAGTAGCGCACCGGCCGCTCGACCCCGGCGCCGAGATCGATCAGCACGCGGTCGTATCGGCCGCTCAGACCGGCGATTCCGCGCCCGAAAGCCGCGAGCCGCGCGGGCGTCAGGGTCGCCAGATTCGCCACGCCGGACCGCCCCGCGACGATGTCGAGGCCGGTCGGCTCGTGGCGCTGCGCGGCCTCGCGCAGTGGCACGTTGTTGTCCAGCACATCGGCCAGATCGATCTCGGGGGAAAGGCCAAGCTGGATGTCGACGTTGGCAAGACCGAGGTCGCCATCGATCAGGACAGTGCGGCGGCCGAGATTGGCCAGGGCATGTGCAAGGGTTACCGAAAGCCAGGTCTTGCCGACGCCGCCCTTGCCGGACGCCACGGCGATGGCGTTGGGGATGGGTGCTGTCGCGGCCGTCGGAACGGTGCGGCGGGATTCCTGGATCATCATGCGGTACCGGAAAGCGCTTTGTTGTCGGAGGCGCCAGGGGGCGTGCGCGACTCGGCGCGGCTCACCGGCAGAATTAGACGGCAGAGCTGATCAGCGCGCAATGCGCCAAGGCCGGACGCGATTTCCGGCGAGGCTCCAAGTCCCGCGAAAGCGAGCCGCCCGGCTTCCGCCGCCGCGAGGATGCCACCATAGCGCCGCACCACATCGACCTTGGTGGCGACCAGGCGCACGGCTCCTGCTTCGGCATAGCCGGCGGCCAGCTCAGCGCATTCACCCACGTCGCCGCCCGCCGCCATGACCAGCACGATTTCGGCTCCCGCCGCTCCAGCCAGCTCACGCAGGTGCGCGAGATCGCCGGCCTTCAGCGGGTTGGTGCCGAGGGTATCGATCAGAATGGGGCCGCTTGCATCGGCCTTGGCCACCGCGCGGCGCAGCGTTGCCGCGTCCTTGGCACGAAAGGCGGGAATCTCGAGCGCCTTGGCATAGGTCGCGAGCTGTTCGATCGCGCCGGCCTTTGCGAGATCGCAGGTGATGGCTGTAACCGTCCAGCCATTGACCTTGGCGCGGGCGGCGAGCTTCGCGAGGGTCGCCGACTTTCCTGCGCCCGGCAGGCCAGCCAGCAGGATCGGCTTCGCCGGCTTGCGCTCGGTCAGCGGCCGAAAGTCGAAGCGTGCGCGCAGGGCGGCGGTCAATGCCTGCCGCGGGCTGGCGCCTTCCAGATTGCGGGCCGTCGTCAGCAGCCATTCGGCGAGGTCCCCAGGCACGCCGTGATAGGTGAGAGCGGCCTCGATATCGTCGCCATCGACGGGCGAACTGGTGCGTGGCGTGCCCGAGGTTGTCGCTGCGGGCTCGATCGCCGCGGTCACCTTGACCTCCGTGCCGATCTTCTCGGTCGACAGGATCACCGCGTCCTCGCCGAGCACAGCGCGCACCTGGCGCATGGCCTCGCCGATCGATGGAGCGGTAAAGGTCCGGAGCCGCATCGTTCAGCCCTAGATCTGCCCCAGCGTGCGGATGCGCGCGCGGGCGTGGATCTCGTTCTGCGACATCACGGTGGTGATTGGGCGGAACCGTTCGATGATCGAGCGCACATAGGGCCGGATCGCCGGGCTGGTCAGCAGAACCGGGCTCTCGCCCATGATGGTGTGGCGCTCGAACGCCTGCCGCACCAGCTGGATGAATTGCTGCAATGTGGTGGGCGCCATGACCAGCTGCTTTTCCTCGCCGTCGCCGTGCAGCGCATCGGTGAAGGCCTGCTCCCACTCCGGCGACAGGGTGAGGATGGGGATGACGCCGGTCTGGTCGGCGGCGTTGTCGCTGATCTGGCGGGCGAGGCGCGCACGCACGTGCTCGGTGATCGAGGTGATGTTGCGCGAGTAGCCGCACGCCTCCGCGATGCCCTCCAGCACGTTCGGCAAATCGCGGATCGACACCCGCTCGCCGAGCAGCGCCTGCAACACCCGCTGGACGCCGCTGACGGAGATCTGGCCGGGGATGAGGTCGGCCACCAGCTTCTGGTGTTCCTTCGGCAACTCGTCGAGCAGCTTCTGCGTCTCGGCATGCGAGAGCAGCTCCGCCATGTTGTCCTTGATGAGCTCGGTCAGGTGCGTGGTGATGACGGTCGACGGATCGACCACGGTATAGCCGCGGAACAATGCCTCTTCGCGGAGCGACGGGTCGACCCACATCGCGGGCAGGCCGAAGGTGGGTTCGACGGTCTCTTCGCCGGCGAGGTTGATCTTGTCGCCGCGCGGGTCCATCACCAGCAGCATGTTGGGCCGCAGATCGCCGCGGCCAGCCTCGATCTCCTTCACCCGCACGACATAGGAATTGGCGTTGATCTGCAGATTGTCCTGGATGCGCACCGCCGGCAGGATGAAACCCATCTCGCCCGCCAGCTGCCGGCGCAGGGCTTTGATCTGGTCGGTCAGGCGATGGCCCTGTTCGGCGTTGATGAGGCCGAGCAGACCGTAGCCGAGTTCGATGCGCACCGCATCGATCGACAGCGCGGTGGAGATCGGCTCCTCCATCACCGGTGCGGCCGCCACCTGTTGAGCTTGTTCGGTGACCACCTGGGCAGCCATCCGGCGCTGCCGGCGTGACGTGAGATAGGCGCCGCCACCCGCGATCGCGGCGAGCAACAGGAAGGGGAGCGCCGGGATGCCGGGCAGCACCGCCATCGTCGCCATCAGGAACGAGGCCATGCCGAGTGCGGCCGGATAGCCCGACAATTGCGAGAACAGGGCCTTGTCGGTCGAGCCGTCGACGCCGGCCTTGGTCACCAGCATGCCGGCCGCGGTCGAAACGATGAGGGCGGGGATCTGGGTCACCAGGCCATCGCCGACCGTCAGCAGCGTATAGGACTTGGCGGAATCCGCCATCGAGAGGTCCTGCTGCGCGACGCCGATGACAATGCCGCCGACGATGTTGATGAAGGTGATGACGAGGCCCGCGATAGCGTCGCCGCGCACGAACTTGGCAGCACCGTCCATCGAGCCGAAGAAGTTGCTCTCGTCTTCCAAGTTCTTGCGTCGGGCGCGGGCCTCTTTTTCGTCGATCAGGCCCGCGGACAGGTCGGCGTCGATCGCCATCTGCTTGCCGGGCATGGCGTCCAGGCTGAAGCGCGCCGACACTTCGGCGATGCGCCCCGAACCCTTGGTGATGACGACGAAGTTCACTAAGACCAGGATCGCGAAGACGATCAGACCGATGACGTAGTTGCCGCCCATGATGAAGCCGCCGAAGGCTTGGATCACGTGACCGGCGGCATCCGTACCCTCGTGACCATGCGTCAGGATGAGGCGCGTAGAGGCGAGGTTGAGCGACAGCCGCGTCATGGTGACGATGAGGAGGACCGTCGGGAATGTGCTGAAATCCAGCGGCTTCTGGATGAACAGCACGACCATAAGAATCAGGACCGATACGGTGATCGAAAACGCCAGGCAGATGTCCAGCAGCCAGGCGGGCATCGGCAGAATGAGAACGGTGAGGATGAAAACGAGGCCACCGGCGAGCATGATCTCGCCGCGCCGCAGCGTTTTCGTAACTTGCCCAAGCCATGCCGGCGTGCCTGCCGCGCCGGCGTTGGCGTCGCTATTACCAGTATCCGCCATCTGATCCGATCCCTATTGGCTGCAACGCCTCAAGCGGCCGAGAAATGGTCGCCTTCGCTGTGCGCGCCGGGGACTGGCACTCCTTCTTCGCTGTATTGCTTCAGCTTATTGCGCAAAGTGCGGATCGATATGCCGAGAATGTTCGCCGCATGGGTGCGATTGCCGAGGCAATGCTGCAGCGTATCGATGATGAGGTCGCGCTCGACCGCCGCGACGGTGCGCCCAACCAGCGCGCTGGTGACGCCGCTCACCGCCTTGGCGGCGGGCGCGGCGGGCGTTGTCGCCGGATGCTGCAGCGCGCTGACCGGGATGCCGCGGCCGCCGGTGAGCAGGATCGCCTCCGGTCCGATCGCCGAATCCTGCGCCAGCAGGACGGCGCGGTGCATCGTGTTCTCGAGCTCGCGCACGTTGCCGCGCCAATCATGGGCCCGCAGCATGTCCATGACCTCCGGGGCAATGCTGGCGATCTTCACGCCGTTGGCCTCGGCATACTTCTTGGCGAAGTGCTCGGCCAGCACCGGAATGTCGGCGGGACGATGGCGCAAGGCGGGCAGTTCGAGCGCCATGACGTTGAGGCGGAAGAACAGGTCGTCGCGGAAATTGCCCTTGCGCACCTCTTCCTGCAGGTCGCGATTGGAGGTGGCGAGCAGGCGGATATCGACCTTC
>JAWKVL010000086.1:0-11159 GCA_041398065.1 Dongiaceae bacterium
GGGCGACAAGGCGCCGAGCGCGATCAGCATGGCGAGCGCGATCGGCAGGTCGAAATGCGTGCCTTCCTTGGCGAGGTCGGCCGGCGCCAGATTGACGATGATGCGCTTGCCGGGCAGCGCGAGACCGATCGCGGTCAGCGCGCCGCGCACGCGCTCCTTGCTCTCCGCCACCTGCTTGTCTGGCAGGCCGACGATGGTGAAGGCCGGCAAGCCACCCGCCATCTGCACCTGCACATCCACGCCCAGCACGTCGATGCCCTGGAATGCGACAGTGCGGACGCGTGCGGTCATGCGTGCTGAAGGTCCCGACCATGAAGCCGCGGCGATGATGCCCGGTTGCAGAAGGGTTTTCAACAACCGGTGGTGGCAATCTCAGCCGGACTCAAGGTCGCGCGATAAGACCCGTTGCGTGATGCCGGCGCGCCAATCGCGCGCAAGGACGAGTCTCGGATGACGAGGCGACCAGCTCCCGCTGCGCATGGTGAATCATCCGTAAATCTCCGGCGTTTCTCTCAGCCGGGTGGAACACAGGCGCATAGTGCGCGTGGCGTTCGGTCGCTCACCTTCAAGATAGGATGAAAAAGCCGGGCAAATTGCTCAGATTGCCGCTGTGCTCCCAACCGTCCGGGAGCGGAGACCACGCATGTTGGCAGGCTTGCAGCAGGAACCGAACGAAGCCATGAGCGAGACCGTGCAGCGCCACGCCGAGCGCACCGCGCCGCAGGCGGCTGGTGGTTCGCTTGCGGCCAAAGCACGGACAGCCTGGCGCCAGTTGGGCGAACTGGTGGGCTCGCACGATCATCCGCCGGCGGCGCAGCGCGAGCGGGTCGACCTGATCCAGCGGCGGGTGCGGCTGATCGCGGCGATCTTCGCCGTGCTGACGCTGGCCTGGATCCCGATCGACGCGCTCACGGTATGGTGGCCCTATTGGGGCGACATCATGTGGGGCCGGTTCGCGGCGGCGCTGGCGTTCCTGGCGCTGGCGGCGCGGCCCAAGGGCTGGCTGCGTCTGCCGCCGGCATTTGAGGTCACGCTGCTGATCAGCGTGCCGCTCGGCTTCTTTCTCTACACCAACGACGTGCTCAGCATCTCCGGCTTCCACAATCCGCTGGCGGTCAGCACGGTCTATTTCTACCTGCCGTTCGTGGTGGCGGCCGGGCTCAGCATCTTTCCGCTGACGGCGCTGGAGGCGGCGCTGCCGGCCGCGCTCGCGATCGGCGCCATGACCCTGGCGGTCGAGGTGTGGCCGCAGTTCCTCGGCGGGCAATCCGGCCTCGCCACCATCTGGCGCATCATCCTGATCGCCGGCATCTCGGCGCTGGCGGGCATGAGCCAGCTGCGCTTCCTGCTGCGCCTGACCGGCGAAGCGACGCGCGACGGGCTGACCGGCCTGCTGACGCGGCGGGTCGGCGAGGAACTGCTCGACAGCCAGTTCTCCTATGCCAAGCGGAACAAGCTGCCGTTCAGCCTGCTGTTCGTCGACCTCGACCGGTTCAAGCTGGTCAACGACCAGTTCGGCCACAAGGCCGGCGATGACGTGCTGATCCAGGTGGGCCGGACCCTGACCGAGGCGTTCCGCCGCGCCGACATCGTCATCCGCTGGGGCGGCGAGGAGTTCGTGGTCGGCCTGCCCGGCACCGACGCCGTCAGCGCGCAGCGGGCGGCACAGCGCCTGGCCGAGCTGGGCCTGGGCGCGCGGCCCGACGGTGTCGCGATGACCGCCAGTATCGGCATCGCCGAGCGCGAGACCGACGGCGTGGAGCGGTTGCGCGCTTTGATCGAGCTCGCCGATTCGCGCATGTACCAGGCGAAGCAAGCCGGCCGGAACCGCGTGTGCTTCAAGGGCGCACCGGAGCTGTGGTTGCACGCGGCGAAGTAGGGCGCGCGCAGGCTCAATCCCACATGCAGTGACGGCTGAACGTGCCGGCGATGTCGCGCAGGCGTTCCTCCGCATTCTTCCGCCAGGCGATGTACCAGGTCTTCGTGCACAGCAGATTCGAGCGTACCAGCCGGGCCGAGCCGTCGAGGCCCGGGACCATCGCCTGATCAAAGCTGAAGCCGTCCTGTTTCAGCTCCACGCGCAGCTCCGCGATCTTCATGCCGACCGGGAAGTGCTGCATGACGCGCTCTCTGAAAACCAGATTGCCGTCGACCGAGGCGTACGGCACATCCGCCGCGATCGCGGGCAGCTGTTCGTCGCGCAACAAGAACCACCCGACGGCGCCGATCACGATCAGCGCGCTGCCCAGGAGTGCGAGCCAGCTGCGCATTCCCCACATGCGCCGCATCGTGACAAGGTTCTCGCGTTCGGGCAATCCGGTTGCGAGAACATACCGGCCTGTCTTTTCGGCACCGCGCGGGAGTCTAGGCCCGGTCCACCCGCGCCGCGTAGCAGCCCGGGCGCGCATAATGCAGGTGCAGATAGGTGACCGCGTCATTGGCGAAGAAGCGGTTGATCATGGGTTCGAGCTCCTTGCCGTCGACCACATCCGCTTCGACCATCATGCCACGCGCGTCGAAGGCGCGGACCGAGAGCAGGCGCTTGCGCAACTGCTCGGGGATCTCGCCCAGCGCATCGTAGCGCCGCTCGCCCTGGCGCACATAGATTGCGTGGCGCGAGCGGTACGGCGTGTCGGCGTCCAGGTGCTCGTAATTGACCAGGATGACCGCGTCGCCCGGCTGGGCGTCGGTCAGGCTGATGCGGCAGGGATAGCCGTAATCCGCGGCGACGCGGCGGACTGCGCCATGCTGTGCAAGCTCGGCATCGCTGAGCGCGAACAGATGCTGGAACGGCTCGGCCGGCAGGCCGGAAAGGCGGAACTGCATGGGATTCTCCTCGGGTGCTCCAATGGCCGGCACTATGAGGAACCGGCGGGGGCCCCGCGCTCCGCTTCTTGCGCGCCGCTCTTGCACGATGGCGGGGAAGGCACTAAGGTCCCCTCCATGCGTTCGATCCCGACCCTTTGCCCCGTGGGGCAGCGATTTTGGTACCGCTGGTATCTGCCAGCGGCCTAGGGATCGCGCATCCGAGATTGATCCACGAAGAGGCCGCCCGCATCCGGCGGCCTTTCGTTTTGGACCTCACTGCCAGCGAATGACGATCAGATGAACGGGCGGCCTCTCAACAGAAAGAGGAACCGCCATGAAGCCCGTCACCTACGATTTCGACGTCGTCACCGACACCCCAGCACCAAAGCGCCGCGCGCCTGAGGCTGCGGAACATCCGCCGCATGCGGACGCGGAAGAAGAGCGACGACACACCGCGCCGCCGGATGATCGCGAGCACGGAAAGGTGCGGGCGGCCGAGTAGTCGTCGACCGCCGTTCGTTTTATCCGTCATCCCACGGCCTGGCCTTGGGATCCGCGAGCCTGCTTGCGCCGACTCAGCGGAGCCCGGAGAAACTGGCGGATGGCAAGGCCAAGCCTTGCCATGACGGTGGAACAGCATCCAGGTCGTCACGGACCCGGTCATGCCCGCGTGAAGTCCATGATCCAGTTGGTCTCCCAAGCCTGGCCGTCGCGGGAGAAGCTCTGCTTCCACCGGCAGGAGGCCGGCGTGACGCGCGACCACAGATAGGCGACCTTGATGGGCTGCCCGTCGTGCGTGTCGTCACCATGGAAGTGGCCTTCGCCGTTCGCGAACCGCCCGAACACGGGCGGGAAGAGCAGGCCGGTGCGGCTGTTCGCCCAGTAGATCGCCCACAGGCGTTGCGCGGGATCGAACAGGCGCAGCGACATGCCGCTGAAGCCCTGGGTCGGGAACGTGTTCTCGTCCATGTTGCCGAGGCCGCCGAGGATCTTGCGCGCGACCGAGGTGCCGGGGAACTCGTACCAATCATCGGCGCCCGCCAGCAGCGTGCGCAGCCGCCGGTGCCGGCAGGTCCGCGAACCCATGAAGAAGTCGAAGTCGTTGCGCCCGTCATGGACGGATGCGCTATCGCCCGCCGCCTGCGCGCCGGTCATGGGATGCTCCCATCCTGATGATGGCGCGAGGCTAGCGCGGACTGTTGTCTGAATTTGTCAGCAGTATGCCAATCGCCGGTCCGGCAACATCCGGTCGAGCGGGCGAAGGGGAACGATGCGCGCGATCACGATCGTGGACTATGATCCGGCCTGGCCGGCGGCCTTTGAGCGTCTGCGCGCCGAGATCGTCACCCGTCTCGGTGATCTGGTGCTCGAGATCGCCCATATCGGCAGCACGGCCGTTCCAGGCCTGTGCGCCAAGCCGAAGATCGATATCGACGCCGTCGGGCGATCGGAGTCGGCGGGCGCGGAAGCGGTCGCGCGCATGCAGGCCTTCGACTACGCGTTCCACGGCGACCGCTACGACAATCGCATGTGGAGCTTCACGCGCGATCATGGCGCCTATGGCGAGCGGCTCTATCTGTGCGCGCCCGGCCACCCGGTGCATACCGAGCGGGTGCGGTTCCGCGACTTTCTGCGAGCGCATCCGGAGGCGGCGGCGGAATACGGCGCGCTCAAGCGACGGCTGGCCGCGCAGGCGAACGGCGACTGGGACATCTATACCGGGGGAAAGACCGGCTTCGTCGCCGAGATTCTGCGCTGCAGCGCACTGCTGCCAGAAACGGACAGGACAGACTCCGATGGTGTCGCCGAGAGCGCAGCGGAGCAACCGACATGAAACTCTATTCCGGGCCCTTGAGCCTGTTCTCGCGCAAGGTGGAGATCGCGCTCGGCGAGAAAGGCCTCGCCTTCGAGCGCGTCATGGTGCCGTTCACGCAAGAGTGCGGCTATCAACCCAAGCATCCCGACGTGCTGGCGATCAACCCCAAGGGCCAGGTGCCGGTACTGGTGGATGGCGACGTCAGGCTGTTCGATTCGACTTTGATCTTCGAGTATCTGGAAGAGGCCTATCCGGCGCCGCCGCTGATGCCGAAAGGCGCTGCCGCGCGCGCCGCGGCGCGGATGATGGAACTGCGCGCCGACGAGGTGCTGTTCCCGGTCGCGCGCCAGCTTTCCTACCGCACCGATCCGCCCCACGCCGACCCGCAGCAGCAGCGGGCGAACGAGGAAGCGGGCGCGCGGGCGGAGGCGGCGTTGCGCACGCAGTTCGCCGCGCTCGACGATGCGCTTTCGGGTCGCGATTTCCTGTCCGGCGAGCTCACCTATGCGGACATCGCGATGTTCATGGCGATGCTGTGGACCCAGCGCTTGAGAGGTCCCTCGCTGGAGGCATACCCGTCGCTTGCTGCCTGGTTTGCCAGGCTCGATGCGCGGCCGCCTTTCGGCACCGCCGCGCGTGAGATCGCCGAGGCCGACCGCGCGCTCACGCATTTCTTGTGGGACCGCTAGTACATGAAGCCGGACCGCGCCACATGCTGCGCAGCCAATGGCGCGCATGCGACCGCTAGCCCTCCGCCATCCGGGTCTCGATCCGGATCTCGGATGTCAGCGTGCGGTGGACCGGGCACTTGTCGGCGATTTCCATGAGCCGCGCTTTCTGCTCGGCGTCGAGCGGTCCGTCGAGGCGGATGACGCGCTCGATCCGGTCCAGCATGCCGGTCCTGGTCTCGCACTCGGCGCAATCCTCGGCGTGGACCTTGCCGTGGCGCAGCGTGACCTGCGCGTTCTCGAGCGGCCATTTCTTGCGCTCGGCATAGAGCCGCAGGGTCATGGCGGTGCAGGCGCCGAGGCCGGCCAGCAGGAAATCGTACGGGCCCGGGCCGCTGTCGGTGCCGCCCGCCGACACCGGCTCGTCGGCGCGCAGCGGGTGGCCGTGCGCGGAGATGAGCTGCGGGAAGATGCCTTCGCCGGCGCCGGTCACCACCACGGTCCCGGCTGCGGCCTGCGGCTCGGCCACGTGCGCGCCGCCATCCAGGTAGCGGTTGATCCAGGCGGCGAGCAGGTCGGCGATGTAGACCGCATCCTCGCGCTTGGAAATGAAGTGGTCCGCGCCGTCGAGCGCGAAGAAGCTCTTCGGATGCAGCGCCGCCTCGTAGGCCAGGCGCGCATTCTCGATCCCGACGAGCTTGTCCTGGGTGGCGTGGAAGATGAGCAAGGCGCGCTTGAGCTGGCGCAGATTGTCCGCCGGCGCGTGAGTCATGAGGTCGTCGACGAAATCCTGGCGCAGGGTAAAGCTGCGTCCGGCCAGCGTCACCTTGGCGGACCCGTCGCGCTTGATGGCGTCCAGCGAATCGGCGAACAGGTGCTGCACGTGCTGTGGGTCGAACGGCGCGTTGATGGTGGCGACCGCGGCGCATTCCGGGACCTTGATGGCGGCGAGGCGGACCGCCGCACCGCCCAGCGAATGGCCGATCAGGAGCTTCGGCGCCTCGTGCTGCGCGCGCAGGAAATCGGCGGCGGCGAGGAGGTCGGCGATGTTGGAAGAGAAGTTGGTGTTGCCGAAATCGCCGGCCGAACCGCCCAGCCCGGTGAAGTCGAAGCGGAGGATTGCAATGCCGCGCTCCGCCAGGCCGGTCGCGATGCGCTGGGCCGCGAACACGTCCTTGGAGCAGGTGAAGCAATGCGCGAACAGCCCAAATGCGCGCGGCCGTCCCGTTGGCCGATCGAGCCTGCCCGCCAGCAGGTCGCCGCCGGCGCCTTTGAACTCCACCTTGTCGGACTGGATCATGTTCGCCTCCCGCATCATGAGCAGGAGCGAAGTATAGGCGTGACGGCGCCTAGAAATTCAGCGCGAAATTCATCGAGGCGATGTGGTTGGCGGGGGTGCAGACCGGGTCGTCGGTGACGGTCTGCTCGAAATCATAGCCGGCGGTCACGTGCCATTCGGCGCCGGTGGTGCTGAAGATGTCCCAGTCGCTCTTGAGGCCGAGGCGGTGGGCCATGTCGTGGCGGCGGGCATTCGGGTTGTTGTCGTCGTAGCCGCGCTCGGTATTGGTGAAGCTGTAGCTGCCGTCGATACGCCATCCCCGCGCCATCGCCAGATGCGCGGTCAGGCTCGGGCCCTGGGTGAAGCGGTCCTGCGAAGCGAGCGGGCCGTCGGTGGAGGTGAACCCATAGGCCAGCTCCAGCTTGCTCTCGTCGAACAGGTCGAACTTGAGTCCGAGCCGGCCGTAGCCCCGCTCGCGGTCATCGGTGTCGAGCACGTCCGACACCCGCCAGGAATGGCCGAGCGTGGCGGTCATGTTGATGCCCCAGCCGATCGCCTGCCATAGCTTGCTTTCCAGCGCATAATCCATGTGATCCAGGACGTCGTCCTGCATGCTGGCATAGAGCGATGGGCGCAACAGCAGGCCGGTGCCGCCGTCCTGGTACTGGATGGCGACGTCGCCGCCCGCGCGGCCGCTGGAAAGGAAGCCCGCCCCGTCGGTGTGGGTGCGGCTCAGCACGCCGCTCGGTTTCATCGAGACATGGTTGCCGAGGTCGAACTTGTAGCTGCCCGCGATGCCGGCCGCGACGCTGGGCGCGGTGCCGTCCTGGCGCTTGCCGCCGACCACGACCGGCATGCCGGCAAGGCTTATGTGCTTCTTCTTGCTGATGTCGATCTCGTCGGCCAAACGGTTGCTGGTGATGTCGAGGAAGAGATTGACGTGTTGGGCAGCGTCCTTGCCGTTTTCGCCCGCCGGCGAGACGATGATGAAGCTGAGATAGAGCGACAGCGCGCACAGCAGCGCGCGGCGCAGGCGCCGCATCAGCACCCGGCCTTTGCTCATTGCAAAAAGCGACGACGACGCGCGGCGCCCTGAATATACAGGGCGCGCCGCGACTGGGCGCGAGATCATAGTCCGATTCCCCGACAGCCGTAGCTGAAGCCTCGCCCAGAATGGTTATTTTTGAATTAAGGCACAGTGATGGCGTTCACAGCGCCGGTCTTTGTCACAGCGCTGCGACGTAGATTCATTCCAGAGAGAGTAGTGCGATCGAGTTAGCTGTGAGGTGATCGTGCCTGATCCCGATGACCGGGTCTTCACCCGGTCATGACGCAAGGGAGCAAGTGATCAGGTTCGCGAGGGACGAAGGCAGGTGCGCGTGCACTACAGGACCTGGATCGTCTGCCCGGTCAGCAATCCTTCCACCGACTTGACATAGGCGTTGGCGACGCGCTTGCCCGGCACGGCCTCGTGGCCGAGGAAGTAGGGGCCGTAGGAGGGGAGCGCTTCTTCGAGCACGCCAGGACTGATGGAATTGATGCGGATGCCCCGCGGCATCTCGATCGCGGCTGCGCGCACGAAGCAATCGAGCGCGCCGTTCACCAGGCTGGCGCCGACGCCAAAGCGGATCGGGTCGTGGCTGAGAACGCCGCTGGTGAGCGTGAAGGAGCCGCCGTCATTGACGAAGTCGCGGCCGATCAGCACCAGATTCACCTGGCCCATCAGCTTGTCCTTGAGGCCGACTCCGATCTCCGCCTCGGTCATTTTGGCGAACTCGCCGAAATGCACCTTGCCTGCAGTGCAGACCACGGCGTCGAGCTTGCCGACCTTGTCGTACATCTTGCGGATCGAGCCCGAATCCCTGATGTCGACCTGCACGTCGCCGCTCTTCGACCCGGCCTTGACGATCTCGTGCCGCTCAGACAGAGCGGCGGCGACGAACTTGCCGACGGTGCCGGTCGCTCCGACGATCAGGATTTTCATGGCTGGGTCCCTCCAGACTGCTCAAGCGAATTGCGGCGGCACGGACGCAATCGCCACCTCGGTTGTGACCGAATTGGCGATGAAGCATTCCTCGTGCGATTTGTGGTGCAGCGTCGCGATCTCCGCCTCGCTCGGGCGCTTGTCGCCGGAAAAGACGATGTGCGGATTGAGCGTCACCTTGGCGACGTAGAACTTGCCCTGTGCGTTCTTGCCCATCTCGCCGGTCGCGGCATCCTCGTATGAATCGATGCGGAATCCCGCGCGCACCGCGAAATCCAGGAAGAAGAGCATATGGCAGGAGGAGAGGCTGGCGACGAACGCCTCCTCGGGATCGACCGCCGCCGCGACGGAATTGCGCGGCACCACCAGCGGCGATGAGGAGGCCGGAACCTCCACCCCTTCGTCAAAGCGCCAAACATGACCGCGCGAATAATGCCGGTCGGTGAAGACCTGGTCGCCGCGCCGCCACAGCACCGTCGCGTGATAGACATGCGCCATCGTCGTTCTCCGGGAATGTGTGGCGGCTACTCTGTCGCGAGGCGGAGCGGGGATTCAACCCCAAACGCGTCATGGTCGGCCTGGTTCAGCCATGACGAAGAACCGTGAGCGTGCGCCGCGCTAGTTGAGCGGTGTCTTGCCTTCGCCTTCGGGCTGCGCGGCGGCCTGCTGCTTCAGCATCTCCTCGCGCTTGTCGCGATAGAGGGCGGCAAAATCGATCGGGTTGATCAGCAGCTGCGGGAATCCGCCGCCGGTGATGGCGTGGGCGATCACTTCGCGCGCGAACGGGAACAGTATGCGCGGCGCTTCGATCATGATGAGCGGCAGGACGGATTCCTGCGACACCCGGCCGAGACGGAAGATGCCGCCATACTCGCACTCCGTCACATAGAGCACTTTGTCGCCGTTCTTGGCCTCGACCGCCAAGTACAGCACCACCTCGATCTCCGGCGGGGTGCGCGGCTGCACCCTGACGTCCACCCGCACGCTGCCGCGCGGGACCTCCCGCAGGGTCAGGAGGGACTCCGGCCCGCCCGGGTTCTCGAACGACAAGTCTTTGACATATTGGGTAACTATGGTCAGGGGAAAGCCGCCGGATTGGGGGTTGCCGGCCTCGGTCTCGCCGCCCTGCTTGTCGTTCTCAGCCATTCTCAATGGTCCTGGTTCGGTTGGGTTATTTGGCCGTTCCGCTAGCACTTCCCGGCTGCCGACGCAACGACACCCGTCCCGCTTGCCCGGGATTTGCGCTTGGGGGTTTGGCTGGTCGGCTGTTAAGGTGGCCGGCAAGACAGTGAGCGGGCGGACGGGTTGCCTGCGAAGGTTGGTGTGAAATGCGCCTGTTCGTGGCTTTGGCGCTGCCGGACGAGATTCGCTGGCAATTGCGCCTTCTATGCGGCGGGCTTGCGGGCGCCAATCGCTGGGTCCCGCCCGAAAACCTCCATATCACGCTAAGGTTCCTGGGAGAGGTCGACGGCCGCGACGCTCACTATGTCGACGCGGCCCTGGCCGGCATCCGCGCGCCGCGCTTTTCCCTGCGTCTCAAGGGGGTGGACGCCTTCACCTCCGCGCAACGGGTGAAGGCGGTCTATGCCGGGGTCGAGAAGCAGCCGGCGATCCAGCACCTGCATGACAAGGTGGAATCCGCGGTGGTGCGCGCAGGCCTAGCGCCGGAGGGGCAGCGATACACGCCGCATGTCACCCTGACCCGGCCCAAGGACACACCGCTCAACAAGCTGCAGCACTATCTGGCCGCGCACAGCCTGTTCAAGACCGAGCCGTTCGAGGTCACACACTTCACCTTGTTCTCCAGCGCGATGGGCAGCGAGCAGTCGGTCTACACCGCGCTGCACTCCTATGCCCTGAGCACGCCGGTTGCCGCCGCCGAAGCGGCGGCGGAAAAGCGCGGCGCGCTCTGATCCGCTGCGAGGGCGTCATTGGCGCGGCCACTGAGCGCCCGCCACATGCCCCATCCCGTTGATCTGGATCAACAGCCATCCCAGGTTTGAGGTCATGATGCGTCCTGTCTGGAGAAAACGGAGAGAGAAGGAGACCGGGAGATGCCCGAGACAATCGTGATCGCGACCGACGGCTCGAAGCAGGCGACCAACGCGATCGGTCTGGGCGCGCAGCTCGCATCGAAATTCGGCGCCGAGATCGTCCTGGTTCACGTCCTGCCGGATCATATCGCGGCGAGCGATGCGCGCGACCTGGTCAAGATCGAGCGTCTCCCGGCGAATGCGCGGGACGAGATCAAGAGACTGGAAGATATCGAGCGCAAGGCAGATGCATTTGCCGAATCGGTGACGCTGGCAATGCGGCTTTCGCGCGAGACCGTGGAGGCGATCGGCAATCTTGTGCTGGACGATGCGGAGGCGCTCGTCACCAATGCCGGCGCAGCCAAGGTCCGGCGCGCGATCATGAGCGGCGATCCGGCGAGCTGCATTCTGGAGGCGGCCCGCAAGAACCACGCCGGCTTCATCGTCATGGGCAAGCGTGGCCTTGGGCGGCTCGCCGGGCTCCTGGTAGGGAGCGTGTCGCAGAAGGTCAGCGCACTCGCCGAGTGCACCTGTATCACGGTGCCTTGATCGCGCGGCCGTCACGTCTGGC
>JAWKVL010000087.1:0-9703 GCA_041398065.1 Dongiaceae bacterium
GGTGCCGAGGCCCGACTGCACCGCGCGCAACGAGTCGAAATCCATCAGCACGTCGTCGCAGATCGACTTCGGCAGGACCGGCACCGACGCGCCGCCGGGAATGACCGCCAGCAGATTGTCCCAGCCGCCGCGCACGCCGCCGCAATGGCGCTCGATGAGTTCCTTGAGCGGAATGCCCATCTCTTCTTCGAAGGTGTTGGGTTTGTTGACGTGGCCGGAAACGCAGAACAGCTTGGTGCCGGTGTTCTTCGGCCGGCCCAACGCCGCGAACCAGGCCGCGCCGCGGCGCAGGATGGCCGGCGCGACCGCGATGGATTCGACGTTGTTGACCGTCGTGGGGCAGCCATAGAGGCCGACCGCCGCCGGAAACGGCGGCTTCAGGCGCGGCTGGCCCTTCTTGCCTTCGAGGCTCTCGAGCAGCGCCGATTCCTCGCCGCAGATGTAGGCGCCGGCCCCGCGATGCAGATAGATGTCGTGGGCATAGCCGGAGCCACAAGCATTCTTGCCGATCAGGCCCGCTTCGTATGCCTCGTCGATCGCGTGCTGCAGATTGACGGCCTCGTTGTAGAACTCGCCGCGGATATAGATGTAGGTCGCGACCGCGCCCATCGCGAAGCCGGCGACCAGGCAGCCTTCCAGCAGGATATGCGGATCGAACCGCATGATCTCGCGGTCCTTGCAGGTGCCGGGCTCGGATTCATCCGCATTCACCACCAGATAAGCCGGTCGGCCGTCCGACTGCTTGGGCATGAACGACCACTTGAGGCCGGTCGGGAACCCTGCCCCGCCGCGGCCGCGCAGATCGGATTTCTTGATCTCGTCGATGATTGCATCACGGCCACGCGCCAGCAGGTCCTTGGTGTTGTCCCAAATGCCGCGGCGGCGCGCACCGGCAAGGCGCCAATCGTCCTGGCCGTAGAGATTGAGGAAGATGCGATCCTGGTCTTTCAGCATTGCGACTACTCGGCCGGCGCGCCGCCCGGGCGCTTCGAATCGGGGCGCTTGATGTCTTTGAGGGTGGTCGGGCCACCATCGGGCGCGGAGCCCTGCCGGCCGGTCTGCGAGCCATATGGCGGCACGCGCCCGGCAGCAAGCTCATCGAGAATCCATTCGAGCTTCTTCGGGTCGAGATCCTCGTAGAAATCGTCGTTGATCTGCACCACCGGCGCGTTCACGCAGGCGCCCAGGCATTCGACCTCGATCAGCGAGAACTTGCCGTCATCGGTGGTTTCACCCAGACCGATGCCGAGCTTCTTCTTGCAGGTCTCGGTCATCTGGTCGGCGCCGCGCAGCCAGCACGGCGTGGTGCGGCAGACCTGCAGGTGATACTTCCCGACCGGCTTCAAGTGGAACATCGTATAGAACGTGGCGACCTCGTAGACGCGGATTGGCGCCATGTCGAGAATCTCCGCGATATGGTCCATCGCCGCGCGCGACACCCAGCCTTCCTGGCGCTGTGCGATGTAGAGCAGCGGAATGACCGCGCTCGGCTGCCGGCCGGCCGGATATTTCGCGATCACGCGGTCCGCTTCGGCACGGTTCTCCGCAGTGAAGGCGAAGTTCGCCGGCTGCATCACATCATGATTGTCGCTACCGCTCATCGATCGATCTCACCGAACACGATATCCATGGAGCCGAGGATCGCCACTGAGTCCGCCAGCATGTAGCCCTTGGAACAGAATTCCATCGCCTGCAGATGCGGGAATCCCGGGGCGCGGATCTTGCAGCGGTAGGGCTTGTTGCTGCCGTCCGACACGAGATAGACGCCGAACTCGCCCTTCGGCGCTTCGACCGCCGTGTAGGTTTCTCCGGCAGGCACGTGGAAGCCCTCGGTATAGAGCTTGAAGTGGTGGATCAGCGCTTCCATCGAGCGCTTCATTTCGGCCCGCGGTGGCGGTGTCACCTTGCGGTCGACCGAGGTCGCTGGACCGCCCGGCATGTTCTGCACGCACTGGCGCATGATCTTGAGCGACTGGCGCATCTCCTCGACGCGCACCAGATAGCGGTCGTAGCAATCACCGTTCTTGCCGACCGGGATGTCGAAATCCATCTTGTCGTAGACCAGGTACGGCTGCGCCTTGCGCAGATCCCACGGCACGCCGGAAGCGCGCAGCATCGGGCCGGTGAAGCCCCAGGCGATTGCGTCCTCCGCCTTAACCACGCCGATATCGACCAGCCGCTGCTTGAAGATGCGGTTCTCGGTCAGCAGCCCCTCGATATCGTCGATGACCTTGGGGAACCTCTCCGACCAGGCCCAGATGTCGTCCAGGATTCCGGCGGGCAGATCCTGATGCACGCCGCCGGGCCGATAGTAGGCCGCATGCAGGCGGGCGCCGCTGACCCGTTCGTAGAACTCCATCAGCAGCTCGCGTTCCTCGAACGCCCACAGGAACGGCGTGACGGCGCCGACATCCATCGCGTAAGCGGGAATGTTCAGCAGGTGATTGAGGATGCGCGTGATCTCGTCGAACAGGACGCGGATATACTGCCCGCGCGGCGGCACCTCGACCCCCATCAGCTTCTCGACCGCCAGCACGAAGGCATGCTCCTGGCACATCGGCGAGACGTAATCGAGCCGGTCGAAATAGGGGATCGCCTGGACGTAGGTCTTGTATTCGATCAGCTTCTCGGTTCCGCGATGCAGCAGGCCGATGTGCGGATCGATGCGCCGCACCACCTCGCCGTCCATCTCCATGACCATGCGCAACACGCCGTGAGCGGCCGGGTGCTGCGGCCCGAAATTCACGGTGAGCGGTTTGATCTGTGTTTCGGCCATTTAGGATGCCTTCTCGTCGCCCGGCAGGCGGCGCGGCTGCAAGATGCCTTCCCAAGGGCTCTCGAAATCGAACTTGCGGAATTCCTGCACCAGCTTCACCGGCTCGTAGATCACGCGCTTCTGCATCTCGTCGTAGCGCACCTCGACATAACCGGTGAGCGGGAAATCCTTGCGGAATGGATGCCCCTCGAACCCGTAGTCGGTCAGGATGCGGCGCAGGTCCGGATTGCCTTCGAAGAAGATGCCGTAGAGGTCATAGGCTTCACGCTCGAACCAGCCGGCGGCCGGGAAAAGCTCAATCACCGACGGGACAGATTCGTCCTCATCCGCAGGCACCTTCACGCGGATGCGGTAGTTGTGCTTGAGGCTCAGCAGATTGTAGACGACGTCGAAGCGCTTCTCGCGCTCGGGATAGTCGACACCGCAGATATCGATCAGCATCTCGAACCGGCAGTTGCTGTCGCTCTTCAGGAACTTCATCACCTTGACGACATTGCCGGGCGCGCACGTCACCATCAGCTCGCCCAGCTTCACCTCGACCTCCTCGACCGCGGGGCCGAGGGCCGCTGCAATGAAATCCCCAAGTTCGCGATAGACGCTCGTCATGCTGGTCTGCCCCGCCCCAATGCCGGTCTAACGCGCGATCGTCGTGGTGCGACGAATCTTCTTCTGCAGCTGCAGAATGCCGTAGACCAGCGCTTCCGCCGTGGGCGGGCAGCCTGGCACGTAGATGTCGACCGGAACGATGCGATCGCAGCCGCGCACGACTGCATAGGAATAGTGATAGTAGCCGCCGCCATTGGCGCAGGAGCCCATGGAGATGACCCAGCGCGGCTCGGCCATCTGGTCGTAGACCTTGCGCAGGGCCGGCGCCATCTTGTTGGTCAGTGTGCCTGCCACGATCATGACGTCGGATTGGCGCGGCGTTCCGCGCGGCACGACACCAAAGCGATCGAGATCGTAGCGCGCCATGTAGGCGTGCATCATTTCGACCGCGCAGCAGGCGAGGCCGAAGGTCATCGGCCACAGCGACCCGGTGCGCGCCCAGTTCACCAGCTTGTCGAGCTGAGCGACCACGAAACCGCGATCCGACAATTCGTCGGTGACCGCCTTCAAGACCTGGTCCTGATCCGCGCCCGGCGGCAAAGCTTGCATGCCTTGGGGCTGCGGCGCCCTCACGATGTTGGAACCTACCTGGGCATTCGCCATTTCGTTACTCCCACTCCAGCGCGCCCTTTTTCCACTCGTAAACAAATCCGACGGTGAGTACTCCGAGGAAAATCATCATCGACCAGAAACCGAACATGCCGATCTTGCTGAGCGAGACCGCCCAGGGGAACAGGAACGCCACTTCGAGATCGAAGATGATGAAAAGGATCGAGACCAGATAGAACCGCACGTCGAACTGCCGGCGAGCGTCATCGAACGCTTCGAAGCCGCATTCGTATGGCGAGAGCTTCTCCGAGTCGGGTTTTTGCCGCGCCAGGATCAGCGATGCGATCACCATGATTCCGGCAAGGCCGGCAGCCACGACGATGAATATCAGGACCGGCAGATATTCGCGCAGAAGCTCGTTCATTCGCTCACCCGAGACCGGCCAATCGGCGAACGCCGCCGGCCATCCTTGTTCCCGATCTCACGACACTGGCATGACCGCGAGCGGGCTTCGATTAACCCCCGTCAAAGCGGCGCCACTATAGTGCCCTATGTCGCAGTGCGAAAGCGCAAAAAGCATCGCGTCGATCGCGAAAATGCGTTTAGTTCCGGCATCTTACGTAGGGAGATCGCATCGCCGGCCAAACGGCTGCGTCAGGCGGGAAATGGCGCGAGCGACGGGACTTGAACCCGCGGCCTCCGGCGTGACAGGCCGGCGCTCTAACCAACTGAGCTACGCCCGCGCAATGGGCAACACCTTAACGGTGGCGGTGAGATATAGGATGCACCTGTGGGTGTCAACAATCCTTCAAGCAGGCCAAATCGCTAGCGAATCATGCGCTCAATGATCGCGGGATCTAGGCCGTTTTCAGCAACATGGCGGCGAAACCTGTCAAGCCGGGTGAAGACATCCTCGAAGCCGATCTGCTGCCCCTGTTCGTCGGTGTAGATCAGAGCGCCGCGCGTCACGAAGAAAGTCGTCATGCCGGCGTTGGGGTCGGCCTCGAGCGTGTGGATCTCGCCCGGCGGCTCGTAGACGAAGGTCCCCTCGCCTGCGACCCAATCATGCTCCAGATAGCGCCAAGATCCTTTGAGCACGAAGGCATGAACAGGGCCCGTGTGATAGTGGCATTTGAGGCGCCCGCCAGGCCGGATGCTGAGCAAGTTCGCCCAGGCGCCGTTGGTGCAGTCGAACATCAGCGGCCTTTGCCGCACATCCTCGGTCAGCTGGATCCAGTGCTTGTTGTCGCCCGCCGTGTCGATCACCAGCTCGCTCATCAGGTTGACGGCGGAGTAAATGTGCGGATCGGCCAACTACACCTCCTGCTGAATACGCAGACGCTGACGCCTGCTCTCGAACAGGGTCGCGCCGACGATGGCGGACAGGATCAGCGCGCCGCCGGCGACCGTGCCGGAGGGCGGCTGCTCGCCATGCACCAACCAGACCCAGAACGGATTCAATACCACGTCCGCGAGCGAGATCAGAATGGCCGGCACTACCGGCACGTACTTAGCGCCCACCGCGAACAGGATCAGCGGCAACGCCAGCTGCACCAGCCCCATCAACGCCAGCAGCCCGATCTGCCACAGCGGAAGGCTCGGCAAGCCGACGAACAACGCCACAAACGCGAACACCATCAGCCCGCCGAGCGCGATGCCGGGAATCATTTCCAGATCGCGATAGCGCCTGAGCCACACGGTCTGACCTGCAAAACAGAAGGCGTAGCCGAGCGAAATGACGGCTGCAGCCAATCCGGTTGCCAGCGCCGAGATTTCCGCTTCTACGACCAGTCCCACACCCACGAGCGCGATCGCGGTCGCGACCAGCGAGACGATCGAGGCCTTCTCCCTCATGATCAGCCATGCCAGCAAGGCGGCGAAGAACGGACTGGTCGCGCCGAGGACGGAAACGCTCGCCACCGTCCCCATCGTCAAGGCGTAGACATAGAGGGTCGAGCCAATCCCAAAGAATGCCCCCACGATAAATAGGGCTTGCCGCTGCTTCGGCCAAAGATGCCGCATCAACTCGCCGCGGTAACGCGCCACCAAGTAGATCAGCAGGAAGACCGAGGTCGCCGGCGCGCGATAGCCGTTGACGCCCCAGCCGTCCAGCTCCGGCACCCATCGCACGAACAGGCCGCTCAGGCTCCAGCCCAAGGTCGCCAGGCAGCAACAGCAGATGCCAAGGACATATCTGCTGGACCGATCCGCCGCGCTCATCCCAAAATCCCCATCAAAAGCCCGGCGGACGTTAACGAATGGCCCTGTTCTCCGCTAGCGGGCCGCCGACATCGCTCCGCATTCTATCGACCTTGAGCCTGTCAGGAACTTGCTGTATAGACTTGTATATACAACCTGCATCGAGATACCGCCATGACCGGAACCCGCTTCAACGCCCGCACCATCCGCGCCCCCCACGGCACAAAGCTCAGCGCCAAATCCTGGCTGACTGAGGCGCCGCTGCGCATGCTGATGAACAACCTCGACCCCGACGTGGCCGAGAACCCGCACGAGCTGGTGGTCTATGGCGGCATCGGCCGTGCCGCCCGCAATTGGGAATGCTACGACCGGATCGTCGAGAGCCTGCGCACGCTCAATGACGACGAGACCCTGCTCATTCAGTCGGGCAAGCCGGTGGGCGTGTTCAAGACCCACAAGGATGCCCCGCGCGTCCTGCTCGCCAATTCCAACCTGGTGCCGCACTGGGCGACCTGGGAGCATTTCCGCGAGTTGGATGCCAAGGGCCTGATGATGTACGGCCAGATGACCGCCGGCTCCTGGATCTATATCGGCAGCCAGGGCATCGTGCAGGGCACCTACGAGACCTTCGCCGAAGCCGGCCGCCAGCATTACAGCGGCAATCTCAAAGGGCGCTGGATCCTGACCGGCGGCCTCGGCGGCATGGGCGGCGCGCAGCCGCTGGCCGCGACCATGGCCGGCGCATCCATGCTCGCGGTCGAATGCGAGCCCTCGCGCATCGAGCGTCGGCTTGAGACGCGCTACCTCGACACGAAGACCAACTCGCTCGACGAAGCACTCGCCATGCTCGAGCGCGCGAAGAAGGAAGGCAAGGCGATTTCCATCGGCTTGCTCGGCAATGCCGCCGAGATCTTCCCCGAAATCCTGAAGCGCGGCATCCGGCCCGACATGGTGACGGATCAGACCAGCGCGCACGATCCGCTGAACGGATATCTGCCCGCGGGCTGGTCGTTGGCGCACGCTGCGGATATGCGCCAGCGCGATCCGCAGGCGGTGGTCAAGGCAGCGAAGGAATCGATGGCCGTCCAGGTGCGCGCCATGCTTGGCTTCCACAAGCTTGGCATCCCGACCTTCGACTACGGCAACAACATCCGCCAGATGGCGAAAGAAACCGGAATCGACAACGCATTCGACTTCCCGGGCTTCGTCCCGGCCTACATCCGTCCGCTGTTCTGCCGCGGCGTCGGACCGTTCCGGTGGGCCGCCTTGTCGGGCGATCCCGAGGATATCCATCGCACCGACGCCAAGGTGAAGGAGCTGATCCCGAACAACCCGCACCTGCACAACTGGCTCGACATGGCGCAGCAGCGCATCAAGTTCCAGGGCTTGCCGGCGCGCATTTGCTGGGTCGGCCTCGGCGAACGCGCGAGGCTCGGCCTCGCCTTCAACGAGATGGTGGCGAAGGGCGAGCTGAAAGCACCGATCGTAATCGGCCGCGACCATCTGGATTCCGGATCGGTTGCCAGTCCCAATCGCGAGACCGAAGGCATGAAAGACGGATCGGACGCGGTATCCGACTGGCCGCTGCTCAACGCGCTGCTCAATTGTGCGTCGGGCGCGACCTGGGTCAGCCTGCATCACGGCGGCGGCGTCGGGATGGGCTTCTCGCAGCATTCCGGCATGGTGATCTGCTGCGACGGCAGCGCCGAGGCCGCGCGGCGCATCGAGCGCGTGCTGACCAACGACCCCGGTACCGGCGTGATGCGCCATGCCGACGCGGGCTACGACATCGCCATCGACTGCGCGCGCGAGCAGGGATTGAAGCTGCCGATGATCAACGGCTGAGATGGCCTGGGATCTTCTCCTGACCGATTGTCGCGCCGCCACCTTAGCGGCGGAGAGTGGCTATGGCCTGATCGATGATGCCTCCGTCGCGATCGAAGGCGATCGCATTGCCTGGATCGGCAAACGCGCCGACTTGCCCAAGCAGGCGGCGAAAGAGACGGTTTCGCTCGGCGGCCGCTGGGTGACGCCGGGCTTGATTGACTGCCACACCCATCTGGTGTTCGGCGGCGAGCGCGCCGGCGAGTTCGAGTTGCGGCTCAAGGGCGCGACCTACGAGGAGATCGCCAAGGCCGGCGGCGGGATCGTCTCGACCGTGCGCGCCACACGCGCGGCCGGCGAAGGGGAGTTGCTGGAAACCGCGAAAGATCGCCTCTCCGCCCTGATGGCGGAAGGCCTGACTACGATCGAGATCAAGTCCGGCTATGGCCTGGATGTTGAGAACGAGCGCAAGCAGCTGCGCGTCGCGCGTGCGCTGGGTCGTGCATGCGATGTCACAGTCAAGACCACGTGTCTTGCCGCCCACGCCTTGCCGCCGGAATTTGCCGGCCAGCCCGATGCCTATGTCGACCTCGTGTGCAACGAGATCCTGCCCGCGGTCGCTGCGGAGAACCTGGCTGACGCGGCAGATGCTTTCTCAGAGCGCATCGCATTCAGCGCCGAACAGGCCGCCCGCGTGTTCGACAAGGCAAAGGCGCTGGGCCTGACGGTGAAGCTGCACGCCGACCAGCTGTCCGACATGGGCGGCGCCGCGCTCGCCGCGCGCTATGGCGCGCTGTCCGCCGACCACATCGAATACAGCAGCGAGGCCGGCATCGCCGCCATGGGCAAAGCCGGCACTGTCGCAGTTTTGTTGCCCGGCGCCTTCTTCTTTCTGCGCGAGAAGCAGCTGCCGCCGCTGGAGCAGCTGCGCCGCCATAATGTCCGCATAGCGATCTCGACCGACTGCAACCCCGGCAGCTCCCCTGCCCTGTCGCTGCTGCTCATGATGAACATGGCGTGCACTCAGTTCCGCATGACCCCTGAAGAGACGCTGGCCGGCGTCACGAGAAACGCCGCCGCCGCGCTCGGCATGGACGCGAACCACGGCCAGCTACGCACAGGCTATGCCGCCGATCTCGCAATCTGGAACATTGGCCAGCCCGCCGAGCTCAGCTATTGGCTGGGCGGCAATCCGTGCGCCGGGGTGATCCGGTCCGGACACTGGCGCAGCAAGACATTCTGAGCATGACCGGCCGCGTCCTGCGCAGCAGCGACTATCAACGCATGCCGTGGAAGAACGGCGGCGGAACGACGACCGAGATCTGGAAGGCGTCGTCACCGGATGGCGCCATGTCATGGCGCCTCAGCATCGCCGACGTGGCGAGCGACGGGCCGTTCTCGGAGTTCCCCGGCATCGACCGCTGGATCATGGTGGTTGAAGGCAACGGCATGGAGCTGAACATCGCGGGCATGGGCAACCGTCGGCTCGACCGTCGCTATGTTCCCTTGTTCTTCCCAGGCGATGCAGCGACCGATTGCCGGCTGGTCGACGGGCCGATCCGCGATTTCAACTTCATGATCGCGCAGCGCTTCGGCGCCGGGACGCTGGAGGTGGTGACGCTGCCGGGGGGCGCAACGAAGTCGCTAGGCGAGGACGCGGCGGCGGCGCATGTCCTGCGCGGCGGAGCTACGATCGACGGCCGCGAACTGGCGGAAGGCGACACCTGGGTCGCCGATCGGCCTCGTCAG
>JAWKVL010000088.1:0-9103 GCA_041398065.1 Dongiaceae bacterium
CCCGCAAGACGCCGCAGGCGGAGATCGAGTCCCGTGTGCATCGGGCCGCCGACATGCTCGGCATCACGACCTTGCTGGATCGCTTTCCCCGCCAGCTCTCGGGCGGCCAGCGCCAGCGCGTCGCGATCGGCCGCGCTATCGTGCGCAATGCGCGCCTGTTCCTGTTCGACGAGCCCCTGAGCAACCTGGATGCCCAGTTGCGTGACGAGATGCGCAGCGAGATCAAGCGGCTGCATCAGGAGCTGGGCACGACCATGATCTATGTGACACACGACCAAATCGAGGCGATGACACTCGCCGATCGGATCGTGCTGCTGCGCGATGGCAGGATCGAACAGGCCGGAAGCCCGCTTGATCTGTTCGAGCGTCCGGCAACTCGTTTCGTCGCCGGCTTCCTGGGCTCGCCGCAGATGAACTTCATCCCGGCGCAGCTGGCGCAGTCCGGCAGCGGGTGGGCGGTCAAGCTGAACGACGGCGTCAGCCTTGCGCTTCCGGCCCGGCAGCGCGACGGATTGTCCGATGGCCGCGCCATCATACTCGGTATCCGGCCACAGCACGTGTTGCGCGCCAACGGCAGCGACCGCCCGGGCCACCATCGCCTGGGCGTGACGGTAGAGCTGGTGCAGCCGACCGGTTCACGCGCCTATATCACGTTTCCGCTGGGCGGCGTGCCGACCGTGGCTGAACTGGATTCGCACGACGTGCAGCGGCCAGGCGACCATATCGATGTCGATCTCGACATGACCCGTGCTGTCCTGATCGATCCCGACAGCAACAAGGTCCTGTGAGGGGCAGAGGGAGAGGGGAATGGCAAAGCAGCCCAAGCGCGCCATCAAGCTGTTCGGCACGGAAGTGCCGGAACCGAAAGTGCGCACATTGCAGGCAGGCGCCCTGTCGGCGGTGTTCGACAACGGCGCGCTGCGCTACATCAAGCTCGGCGAGATCGAGGTGCTGCGCGCCATCGCCTTCCTGGTGCGTGACGAGAACTGGGGTACCTTCACGCCGGAGATCGGCAATCTCAAGATCAGGCAGGGCAAGAGCGATTTCCGGATCACCTACGATGCGCGCTGCAAGGACGCCAAGCGTTCGCTGACCTATCAGGCGGAAATCTCCTGCGGGGCCGACGGCGCCTTGCGTTTCGCGGCAACCGCGCTGCCGGAAACGGATTTTCTCACCAATCGCACCGGTTTCATTGTGCTGCATCCTTTGACCGGCGTTGCGAGCTGCCCGGTCGAGGTCGAGCATGTCGATGGCCGCAAGGTGAAGGACAAGTTCCCCGCCATCATCAATCCGATCCAGCCGTTCTTCGGCATCCGGTCCCTGCGCCACAAAGTGGCATCCGGCATCTTCGCGACCTGCCGCATGGAAGGCGACACATTCGAGATGGAGGATCACCGCAACTGGACCGATGCGTCCTTCAAGACCTATGTCCGGCCGCTGGCGGAGCCTTGGCCCTACACGCTGCCGAAAGGTGTGGCGATCAAGCAGTCGGTCAGCCTGACCTTTTCCGGCAAATTGCCGCGCCCGAAAGCGATGGGCCGCACCAAGCCGGTCGAGATCGCGCTCGGCCGCAGCGGCGGTCCGCTGCCGGCGATCGGCGTCGCCATCCCGGAGGCGGAGGCCGACGCGGCGCTGGCCAACGCATCGCGGATCGCGGCAGCTGGGCCGCGGCACCTGGTGTGCGAGGTCGATGGGCGGAAAAACGGCCTGGCAGGCACGCTCAGCGTCTATCAGCAACTCGGCAAGGCGACCAAGGCCGATGTCGTGCTGGAGGTCATCCCGCCGGGCGATCAGGCGCCGGCGGCGGAGCTGGAACCGATCGTGGCAGCGATCAAGAGCGCGGGCCTGTCGCCCGCGGCAATTTCAATTTCGCCGGCCATGGATCTGCGTGGCGTGCTGCCGGGCAGCAAAGGACCAGACGGCCCGACGCTAGCACAGGTCTACAAGGCAGCACGCGCGGCGTTTCCAGGCGTGCGGCTGGGCGGCGGCACCTTCGCCTTCTTCACCGAGCTCAACCGCAAGCGCCCGCCGGCGGAGATGCTGGATTTCGTCACGCACACGACGTGTCCGATCGTGCATGCGGCTGACGACATCTCGGTCATGGAGACGCTCGAAGCGATCCCCTATGTCACGCAGTCGGCGAGGGCCTTCATCGCCGGCAAGGCATATTGCGTCGGGCCCAGCAGCATACCGGCGCGGCTCAATCCCTACGGCGCTTCGACCGCACCCAATCCCGGCAACGGCCGGGTATGCCTGTCGAACATGGACCCGCGCCAGCGCGGGCTGTTCGGCGCGGCCTGGACCCTGGGCTATGTGGCGGCGCTCGCGCCGAGCGGCCTTGCCGCCATCACGCTGGGCGCGGCGACCGGTCCGGCCGGCATGGTCTATCGCCGCACCAACTATGCGCAGCCTTACTACGACGAGACGGATGGCGCCGCCGTCTATCCGCTTTATCACGTCATCGCCGGCCTTGCCTCGGCGAGCGGCGGCAAACTGGTCGCGGCCAGAACCGCCGCACCGGGCAAGGTCGCGGCGTTGGCCTATCGCGCCAAGTCCGGAGCGGTCCTGTGGCTTGCCAACCTGACCGGCGAGACCCAAAGGGCGAAAGTCGCCGGCTTCAATGGCGGCGCGGCGCTGCACATGCTCGATGATTCCAGCTTCGTCGCCGCCACCAGGGATGCCGGCTATCTCAACAAGAACGGCACGGCGCTGAAGAAAGTGGGCACGGTGGAGCTGGCGCCGTACGCTGTCGCCCGGATCTCGGCGGCCTGATGGGATCAAGTGGCGCATTGCTGCTCGGCTGTATCGCCGACGATTTCACGGGCGCCACCGATCTTGCCAATACGCTGGTGCGCAACGGCATGCGCACCGTCCAAGATCATCGGCGTGCCTGATGGGCTGGCGCCGCCGCCCGATGCGGAGGCGATCGTCGTCGCTCTGAAATCCCGCACTGCACCAGTGACGCAGGCGGTAGCGGAATCGGTTGCGTCCTGCCGTTGGCTGCGGCAAGCCGGGGCGCGCCAGATCTATTTCAAATACTGCTCGACCTTCGATTCCACCGACGAAGGCAATATCGGTCCGGTGGCGGACGCGCTGCTGGCCGAGTTGGGGAGCGACTTCGCAACCATCTGTCCGGCTTTCCCGGAGACCGGACGCACGATCTATCTCGGGCATTTGTTCGTGGGCGGAGACCTGCTGTCCGATTCCGCAATGCGCAACCATCCGCTGACTCCGATGACCGACGCCAATCTGATGCGCGTACTGGGCCGCCAGACCAGGAAGGCGGTCGGACTGGTGCCGGTCGGAACCGTGCGCCAAGGACCCCAAGCGATCCAGGGCGCCTTCGAGATGCTCCGGCGCCAAGGCGTTGCATACGCGGTGGTCGATGCGATCGAGGATGAGGATCTGCGGCGCCTGGGCGCCGCCTGCCTGGATCTGGAGCTGGCGACCGGCGGGTCGGGTGCCGCCATGGAATTGCCGGAGAATTTTCGGCGTGTCGGTCTCCTCTCCAGCCATGGCGGGGAGGAGCAACTACCGAGCGCCGGCGGTGGCGCCGCCGTGCTGTCCGGATCCTGCTCTCCGGCGACCCTGGCGCAAGTGGAGCGGATGCGCGCCGACTATCCGGCGTTGGCGCTGGACCCGATGGCGTTGGCGGAGCGCGGGGAGAGCGCCATTTCCGACGCGCTCGCCTGGGCCGTTGCCGGGCTGGAGGCCGGGCCGATCCTGATCTATGCCAGTGCACCACCCGACGCCGTCAAAGCGGTGCAAGCGAAGCTGGGCCGCGACCGTGCGGGTGGCTTGGTGGAGCATGCGCTTGCGACCCTGGCGCAGGGCCTCGTGAAGGCCGGCGCGCGCCGGCTGGTCGTTGCGGGTGGCGAAACCTCCGGCGCCGTGGTACAGGCGCTCGGCGTCCGCGCGCTGCGCATCGGCCCACAGATCGATCCGGGTGTTCCGGCGACCTTGTCGCTGGGCGAGCCCAGGCTTGCGCTCGCACTCAAATCCGGGAACTTTGGCGCGCAGGATTTCTTCCTGAAAGCGATCGAAAGGCTGCGATGACGGACGCGCGCGAATCCCTGGTCGCTTATGGCCGGTCGATGTTCGAACGGCGCCTGACCTTCGGCAGCTCGGGGAATATCAGCGTCAGGACCGGCGATGGCTGGCTGATGACGCCGACCAATGTGTCGATGGGCGCGCTCGATCCCGCCCGCCTGTCGAAGCTGGATGAATCGGGCCGGCACGTCTCCGGCGATGCGCCGACCAAGGAGAGCTTCCTCCATCTCGCGATGTATCGCGAACGGGCGGGCGCCGGCGCCGTGGTGCATCTGCATTCCACGCACTCGGTCGCCGTGTCGTGCCTTGACGGCATCGATCCGGAGAATGTGCTGCCGCCGATCACGGCCTACTACGTGATGCGGGTGGGCAAGCTGCCGCTCATTCCGTACTACGCGCCCGGCGATCCGACGCTGGCCGACGCGGTCGGGCGGCTGGCCGCCAAGCACTCCGCTGTGCTGCTGGCCAACCACGGCCCGGTGGTCGCCGGCTCGTCGCTTAGCGCCGCGGTCAATACGATCGAGGAGCTGGAAGAGACCTCGCGCTTGTATCTGCTGCTGCACGGACGGCCGACCCGCTACCTGACGCCGGAGCAGGTGGCGGACTTGCGGAGGCGGTTTCCCAGCCCATAGGACTTCCCCAGCTATGTGCAATGCGTGGAATCATCCAGCGAGCTGTACTTGCGGATTTGGAGGTGAAGGGCATGCGGGTCGGCGGGGGCCGACAAGTTATGCCCAACCAACTTCGTTCTGGTGGGTGCCGCCCATCACCCATACATACGAAAGTTACACAATCCCCAACGCGCGCTGCCCTGTATGCGGCGCATCGGTGTTCTTCTACCAATCTCCGAACGGGGGACGTGTGTTTTTCAATGAACTTGGCCCACCGTGGCCGAAACACCCTTGTACTGATAGTCAAAGCATTCCCAAGGCAATTGCATCGGCGCCTTTCCCAGAGAAACGGGCGATTTCCGATAGGAGCTACAGATGGCAGCGAGATGGGTGGAAGCCATTTTTTGTGCTCTCTGTATCCAGAGTGGACAAATCCATTCTGCGGATTAATGGAAACCTCGAGGGCAAACCTCTTGCTGTATTCTACTACAATGACATCAATCGACTTGACGGCTCTCCACACATCACAAATGTGAGCATTGTCTATCTAAGAAAAGAAGATGAAGACAGGTATGAGCTATCACTCATTGTTTCCGCTTCGGCAGGGCACATGACAGTCGATGCGTTCGCAAGTTTGCTCGCGGCGAGGGGAGCTACTAGCGCGACTAGCGAAGGCGGAGGAGAGGCCGTTGCTCGTCAAAGGCTTGCAAGCTCCCGTCGCGACCGCGCGGTTGAGGAAGGTTTTCTGTCACTTGTTGCCCATCATGAGATTCGGGGTCACGAAGTACCGCGCCTTCCAAGGAACTTGATATCGCGATTGCAGTCGCTTGTGGCATCGAAAGGCGGAGTGCTTTCGTGGGCACATTCTCATCCGATGTACGCTGTCATAAAGACGCGGGAACAATCGAAATTGCGAAGGGCCGCCAAAATCAGGCGCAGAATAGAAGAAAGCCGAAGCAAAACAGCTGCAACAAAATGGAAAACGAAAGGCCGGCGCAAATGAGCGCCGCAGCCTGCGTCGTCTATCGGAAAAACAATGAAAGGACTACGGTCTACAGGAAATCCTCGATATACGCCTTCACGATCGAATCGAGGTCCGGGTCTCTCGGCAGGCCCAGGCTGAGCGCGCGCTCATAAGTGGTGCCTACCGGCCAGCCCGCGACGATCTTCTCGATCACGGGGTCCTTCTCGACCCGGATCTCGCCGAGCTTGCGGTTGCCGGCGACCCGCTTCAGGGCAGAGATCATGTCGGCCACTGTCACGTCGAGTGATGGCAGGCTGACCGCGCGATCCTCGCCCAGCTTCGCGCCATCGGCTTCATGCAGCTTCACGAATCCTTCGACGATGGTGCGATAGCCGGCGAGCGGCATCACCGCCTCGGGGCCGACCGGCAGCACGCATTCGACGCCGTTGAGCGGTTCGCGGAATACGCCGCTGGCGAAGCTGGATGCCGCCTTGTTGGGCTTGCCGGGCCGGATGATGACGGTCGGCAGGCGCGCCGAACGGCCGTCGATGAAGCCCTTGCGCGTGTAGTCATTGACCAGCAATTCGCCGATCGCCTTGGTCATGCCGTAGGTGGTCTGCGGGACCTGCTTGGTGGAGTCGCCGACATGCTTGGGCATCGCCTTGCCGCCGAATACGGCGATGGAACTCGCGAATACCACGCGCGGCCTCGAACCCAGCGCGCGCGCCGATTCCAAGACATGCAGGTTGCCGTCCAGATTGACCCGCATGGCGAGGTCGAAATCCTGCTCGCCGCCGCCGCTGACCACCGAAGCCAGGTGAAACACCGATAGATCCGGCCGGTCGAACAACTTCTTGACCGTCGCCTTGTCGGAAATCTCGCCAGTGACGAACTTCGCCCGATCGTCCAGACTGTGAGGGCGCGCGTCCGGCGCCACCACATCAAAGAGCGTCAATTCGTCGATCCGTTCCGGCTGGCCGGACGGCCCGGTCAAGGCGCCGAGGGAGGTCAGGCGGCGCGCCAGCTGCACGCCGAGAAATCCGGCGCCCCCGGTAATAACGACTTTCATCAATCCCCTCATTTCGCGGCGAACGACAAGACAACAGTAGGACGCTGAAAAAAAACCGCAATCGTTTCCGCATCGGTTTCGCCCATATCCCTGATCTGTTCGCGGTTGCCCTGCATTGGCTTTCGCCGCTACTTCTACTCGACGCCGTCGCTAGAGGATTTCCCCATGAGCTACTCCGCCAATGCGCAACGCTACGAATTGATGCAGTACCGGACCTGCGGCAGGAGCGGGCTGCGACTGCCCGTGTTATCCCTTGGCCTCTGGCACAATTTCGGGAATGCCACGCCCTACGCGGTGCAGCGCGAGATGGTCACGACCGCTTTCGATCTCGGCATCACCCACTTCGACCTCGCCAACAATTACGGTCCTCCCCCGGGCAGCGCCGAGATCAATTTCGGCCGGCTGATGCGCGAGGACCTGAAGCCCTACCGCGACGAGCTGATCATCTCGTCCAAGGCGGGCTGGGACATGTGGCCCGGGCCCTACGGCCAGGGCGGCGGGAGTCGCAAATACGTGCTGGCCAGCCTCGACCAGAGCTTGAAGAGACTGGGCCTCGATTATGTCGACATCTTCTATTCCCACCGCTTCGATCCGGACACGCCGCTCGAAGAAACGATGGGCGCGCTGGCGACCGCCGTGCAGCAGGGCAAGGCGCTCTATGTCGGCATCTCCTCGTATTCCGCGGGGAAGACGCGCGAGGCTGCGACGCTGCTGCAGGGTATGGGCGTTCGCTGCCTGATCCACCAGCCCTCCTACAACATGTTCAATCGCTGGATCGAACGCGGACTGCTGGACGCGCTGGAGGAAACCGGCATCGGCTGCATCGCCTTTTCCGTGCTAGCCCAGGGCTTGTTGTCCGAAAAGTATCTTGATGGCGTTCCGGCCGAAGCGCGCATTAATCGGCCCGGCGGCGGCTCATTCAAGAAGGATCACCTCAAGCCGGAGAATCTGGCGCACGTCAAAGCCCTGAACGAGATCGCCAAGAAGCGCGGGCAGAGCCTGGCGCAGATGGCGCTGGCCTGGTGCCTGCGGGACAAGCGCGTCACCACCGCGCTCCTGGGTGCCAGCAGCGCGGCGCAGATCAAGGAGAATGTCGGCGCGCTCAAGAACCTCAATTTCAGCACGGCCGAGCTATCCGCGGTCGACCAGCACGCCGTCGAACTCGGCATCAATCTTTGGGAGAAGCCCAGCACCGATCAACGACCTTAACATATTGATCGGGCATAATAAATCTGATTGTTATGATTTTCACAGTTTGTGATGTATATGACAATCGCTGAACGTGCCCACCGAGGCCGGGCGGCCTATGATCCGGGGCGCATCCAGCGGCGGCGCCTGGAATTCTCGCTTTGATGCGCGCAGTGGAGGTGCAGCATGGCGGAACTGAAGATCGCCCCCATGATCCGTCCCGAGCCTGGCCGCAACGCGCCGGCGCGCAACGAGGCCTGCCCGCTCGATCTCGGCTGGGTGCGCGACGTGCGGGTCAATCTGTCGGCGGCGGAGCGCCGCGTCGCAACCTTGCCCGGCCGCCGCACGGTGAAGAAGGATGCGCAAGCCGCCTGGCTGCTGAAGGCCGTCACCTGCATCGACCTGACCACGCTCAACGGCGATGACACGGCGGGCCGCGTGCGCCGGCTGTGCGCCAAGGCGAAATCGCCGATCCGCCGCGACATCCTGGAAGCGCTGGGCATGGCCGACCGGCGCATCACGACCGGCGCGGTCTGCGTCTATCACCGCTTCGTCAGGACGGCGGTCGAGGCGCTGGCGGGCAGCGACATTCCGGTCGCCGCCGTCTCCACCGGATTTCCCGCCGGCCTCGTGTCGCACGATGTGAAGCTGAAGGAGATCGAGGCCTCGGTGCGGGACGGCGCCAGGGAGATCGACATCGTCATCACCCGCGAGCATGTCCTCACCGGCAACTGGCAGGCGCTCTATGACGAGATGCGCGATTTCCGCGCGGCCTGCGGCGATGCGCATGTGAAGGCGATCCTCGCGACCGGCGATCTCAAGACCATGCGCAACGTGGCGCGTGCTTCGCTGGTCTGCATGATGGCCGGCGCCGATTTCATCAAGACCTCGACCGGCAAGGAAAGCGTCAATGCGACGCTGCTCGTCACCCTCATCATGCTGCGCATGATCCGCGCCTATCATGAGCGCACCGGCTTCATGGTCGGCTACAAGCCGGCCGGCGGCATTTCCGCCGCCAAGGACGTGCTCAACTACCAGTTTCTGATGAAGGAGGAGTTGGACCGCGCGTGGCTCGAGCCGGACTATTTCCGTATCGGTGCTTCCAGCCTGCTCGCTGACATCGAGCGCCAGCTCGAGCATCACGTGACCGGCCGCTATTCGGCCTTCAATCGCCATCCGGTGGGATGATCGCCATGAGCGTAGCGCGTTACTTCGACGAGA
>JAWKVL010000089.1:0-8908 GCA_041398065.1 Dongiaceae bacterium
CGCCAGATGCTGGCCGAGGCGATCAACTTCCATCGGTTGCGCATAGGCAATGCGGTCGCTGAACGGGTCCATGAATTGCTGGCGCTGGTGCGGCTGCCGCGCGACGCGGCGGACCGCTACCCGCACGAATTCAGCGGCGGCCAGCGGCAGAGGATCGGCATTGCGCGCGCCCTGGCGGTCGAGCCGGATTGCCTGATCGCCGACGAACTGGTTTCCGCCCTCGATGTTTCGGTGCAGGCCCAGATCATCAACCTGCTGCTGGAGCTGCAGCAGAAGCTGCATCTGACGATCCTGTTCATCGCGCATGATCTGCGCCTGATCCGGCATCTGTCGCACCGCGTGGCCGTTATGTATCTCGGTTCGATCGTCGAGCTGGCGGAGACCGAATCCCTGTTCAATGCTCCGGCTCATCCCTATACCGAGGCGTTGCTCAAGGCGGCGCCGGAACTCGATCCAGCGCGGCGGTCTGTGATCGACGCGGTACGCGGTGAATTGCCGAGCCCCCTCGCAATTCCGTCTGGCTGTCCGTTCCACCCGCGCTGCCCCTATGTCATGGACCGCTGCCGCTCCGAACAGCCGGCGCTCAAGTCCTATGAGGACGGGACGGTCCTCGCGGCCTGCCACCTGCGGGAAACGCAGCCAATTCCGCGCCCAGTGGCCGACAAGTCAGGTGGCGGGCTGCTCAAGAGCGCGGCCGCGCAGGTCCGGCGCTAGGGGCAGATCACAAACAACTACGGAAGCCGGGGCGCCACTATCGTCGAAGCGGTCGCCGTCTGGAGATCAGACGGCGGCGGTGCTTCAATAGATATCGGGTTCGCCCGGCGACGGCCCAAAATCGGTCCGCAGGAAGTCGAAGTCAGCGCCTGTGTCGGCCTGCCCAATATGCTGCGCGAACATCCAGCCATAGCCGCGGCCGAACCGCTGCGGCTGCGGCTTCCATGCGGCACGACGGCGCTCGAGCTCCGCATCATCGACCAGCATGTCGAGCCGCCGCGCCGGCAGATCCATGCGCACGATGTCGCCCGTCCGCAGCAGCGCTAGCGGCCCGCCGATATAGGATTCCGGGGCGATATGAAGCACGCAAGCGCCGTAACTGGTTCCGCTCATGCGCGCGTCCGAGATGCGCATCATGTCGCGATGCCCTTTCTTCAAGAGCGCCTTCGGGATCGGCAGCATGCCCCATTCGGGCATGCCGGGCCCGCCCTGGGGGCCGACGTTTCTCAGCACCATCACCGTGTCGGGCGTGACATCGAGAGTCTCATCCTCGACGGCTGCCTTCATCTCCGGATAGCTGTCGAACACGAGAGCGGGCCCTTCGTGCACGTAGAAGGACGGATCGCAGGCGGCCGGCTTGATGATCGCGCCATCGGGCGCGAGATTGCCTTTCAGAACGGCGAGCGAGCCCTCGGCATAGACCGGATTGTCGAGCGTGCGAATGACGTCATCGTTGTAGCAGGCCGCGTCTTCGATCGTCTTGCCGAGCGGCTCGCCGGAGACCGTCATTGCGGAACCGTCGAGCTTTTGGCCGAGCCTGCGCATCAGCGCGCGCAGCCCGCCTGCGTAGTAGAAGTCCTCCATCAGGTAGGTATCGCCGACGGGCCGGATGTTGGCGATGATCGGCGTCACGCGGCTCGCCGAATCGAGGTCATCGAGCGTGAGCGGGATGCCGGCACGCCGGGCAATGGCGATCAGATGGATGACGGCGTTGGTCGAGCAGCCGGTCGCCATGGCCACCGTCGCCGCATTATTCACGGCGGTGCGCGTGACGATCTTGTCCGGCGTCAGGTCCTCGCGCACCATATCGACGATCCGACGACCGACGCTGGCAGCCATGCGGATGTGATTGGAATCGGCGGCGGGGATCGAGCTGGCCCCGGGCAGCGTCAGGCCGAGCGCTTCCGCGATCGCCGTCATGGTGCTCGCCGTCCCCATGGTCATGCAATGGCCGTAGGACCGCGCGATGCCGCCTTCGATCGCGGTCCATTCCTCCTGCGAAAGGTTGCCGGCGCGCCGCTCGTCCCAGTATTTCCAGGCATCCGATCCGGAGCCCAGCGTGTGACCGTGGTAGTTGCCGCGCAGCATCGGCCCGGCGGGCAGATAGATCATCGGCAGGCCCATGGAGATCGCGCCCATGACGAGGCCGGGTGTCGTCTTGTCACAGCCGCCCATGAGCACGGCGCCATCCACGGGGTGAGAGCGGAGGAGTTCCTCCGCCTCCATCGCCAGCATGTTGCGGTAGAGCATGGTCGTCGGCTTGACGAAGTTTTCCGACAGCGAGAGCGCCGGCAATTCCATCGGGAATCCACCGGCCTGCAGAACACCGCGTTTGACGTCCTCCACGCGCTGCTTGAAGTGCATGTGGCAGGGGTTGATGTCGGACCAGGTGTTGAGGACCGCGATGACCGGTTTGCCGGCCCAGTCCTCCGGGGCGTAGCCCATCTGCATGACGCGCGAGCGGTGCCCGAAGCTCCTCAGATCATCCGGCGCGAACCAGCGAGCGCTGCGCAAATCTTTGGGCCCTTTCGTCGATTTGGACATGTCGGCGGGCCGTCCCTCCCTGGGAGCACTTGAGAGCCAAGTTCCATTGTAGTGCCAGTATATCGAAGAATCGCCCACAAGATTCGGGCTGCTCTTCAGGGAACTCGCTTGGCAACCGATTGCGCCATCCATACCTCGTTACCGCCGTAGGATGCCTGGCGTTCCAATTGACGCGTTCGCCGCCGCCACCCTATGTTTTCTTCCGTGGAGAGTGCCCCGGCGCATGGTTCCAGGCGCTGGACGCGAGGGGTGGTTCCGGAAATCAGGGAAACAGCATGCGCATAGCAATCATCGGACAGCAGGCATTCGGCAAGAGCGTATTGGAGGCTTTCCTGGCGCGCGGCGACCAGGTAGCCGGCGTATTCTGCGCGCCGGAGAAGCCTGGCGCGCGGCCCGATCCGCTGCGGGTCGCCGCCGAGGAGCAGGGGCTCAAGCTCTTCCAGCTTCCCAGTCTGAGCAATGCGGCGGCGGAACAGGCCTTGCGCGCGCTCGATGTGGAGCTTGCCGTGATGGCCTATGTGCTCCAGTTCGTCTCTCAACCCTTCGTCAAGGTCCCCAAGCACGGCACCATCCAGTATCATCCCTCGTTGCTGCCGAAATACCGCGGACCCAGCTCGATCAACTGGCCGATCATCAAGGGCGATACGGAGACCGGGCTCACCATCTTCCGACCCACGGATGGGCTCGACGAGGGGCCGGTGATCCTGCAGAAGACAGTTGCGATCGGGCCCGACGACACGCTTGGCAGCGTCTACTTCGATCGGCTGTTTCCGCTCGGTGTCGCGGCCATGGTGGAAGCTGCGGATCTGGTCGTCTCGGGCCGCCATACCGAGACGGTCCAGGACGAGAGCCGTGCCTCCTACGAAGGCTGGTGCCGCGACGCCGAGGCGCGGATCAACTGGAACAATCACATCGACCTGGTCCACAACCTGATCCGCGGTTGCGATCCGGCGCCGGGCGCCTGGACCTTGGTTCGCGGCGACAAGGTGCGGCTGTTCGAGGCGAAGAAACATCCGGTGCGCCGCTACGGCGATGTCGTCGGCAAGCCCGGCGAGATCGTTTCCGTCGGCGAGCAGAGCATCAAGATCGCCATTCAGGGCGGCGCGATCGAGATTTCGAAAATTCGCACCGGCGCGGGCCAGAAGCTGTCGGCCGCGGCGTTTGCCGCCTCGCTGGGCCTGTCTGCCGGAAGCCGATTGGAGTCGGATGCTGCGTAAGCTTCCGGGCCGCCGGCGATCGGGAGCTCCATCGCCAGGTGGTTGCGCTGCTTGCCGCGGACGACACCGCGCGGTGAGCCATTCCTGAGTGGTGACGTGGCGATCGGGAGAGGAGTGTCGCCTCAGGCGACCTCTTCCACCAATCTGTCGAGAAGGCCGGCATCGGCTGCCAAATCGAGAAACGTATAGCGGTTCCGTATCTCGCGCGCATGCCGCACCGCCTCCCGATAGGAGGAACGCGGCCAACCCAGCTCCTCCGGCGTGCGCGGAGCCTTCGCCAGTTTCAAGACCAGGGTCAGCATGTCCACATGCAACGAGATGCGGCCGATAGCGGAACAGATTTCTTCCCAACGAGCGGTGATCTTGTCGTTGATCCGGTCAGCCTTCTCGGCGCTCAACCGCTTTCCAGAGAAGTCTTTCCAGCAGGAAGGGCCGAGGACGGACCCAAAGCGCGCGATGAACTCCGCTTCCGTGCTGCGGTCGGGTGACACCGACAGCGGCGGACCATCGAGCACGCGGCTTTGCAATCGCGCCATGGTCAGGGTCGTGACGCCGATCTGCTCGCCGTGAAACGAGAATGGCCGGCCGGGCGCGGGCATCATGTCGCCGTAGTGGCTGATCAGATGCTCGCCCTGGCTCGCCGGCAGGGAGCTGCCGCAGATCGCCGTACCGAAGCCTGACAGCAGCAGCGTGCGAACCAGCTTCTCCATGGCATCGAGATCGCCGTTCACCAGCGGCTCGGCCGAGGCGAAGAGTTCCGGTTCGTCCTCGGCCAGAAGAACGAAGGGCATCGTGCGGTACGGCTGATCGAGCAGCAGGTGCGAGAGCAGCCAATCCGCTTGCGCGGTCGAGCGGCAAAGACTGTCGCCGAGACCGGACTGGATCATGCGGATCGGCGCAGCAGCAAGAATCGAGAGGTCGAAGAAAGCGCCGACCGGCGCGTGCGCGGCCAGGGATTTCTTGTGCCCCTCGACGGTGATCGCGGCGTTCACGGAGGTATAGCCGTTCATGGACGGCGCCGTGCCGAACACGACATAGGGCTTGCGGTCGCGGGCGCTGGCATACTTGCAGAGATCGTTGATGGTCCCGGATCCGATGGCGACCAGTGCGTCAGCCGCGGCGGTGGCGCGACGGACCTGTTCGGCCGTTTCGTCGTCGGCGTGCGGATGCTCTTGCAGCACGATGCTGTCGACTTCGCCGAAGCTCATCAGAGCCCGTTCGACGCGCGCGCCGAGAATTGCGTGTGTCGTGGGGTCGCTGACCACCGCCAAGCGGCGGCCGAGGCCGAGCGGCTTGACGATATCCGCTTCTGTTCCGTCCAGGGATTTCGCGACGACGACGGCGCGGGTATCCACCCGCAATGGCGGTCCGCCGTCAGGATCTGAATAGGTCCCCGCGATCAACTGGTCGATGATATCCTGTGCCATCCGAGAGAGCTCCCCTTCGTCGGACTAGTCTTCTTGTTGTGCTGCGAAGAGCGGTCGAAGCGACGTGAACAGCCGCCGATATCGGTCATACGCGTCCTCATAGGCACCGGCCTTGCGCGGATCCGGCTCGATCTCCGCACATTGGACCGGCAGGTTTTCAGCTGCTTCCTGCAGATTGCCAGCGATGCCCCCCGCGACCGCCGCCAGGAGTGCCGCGCCGACCGGAGCGCTGTCGATGCAATACGGTAATTGGACTGGACGCTGCGTGATGTCCGCGCGCATCTGCGACCACAGGCGGCTGTGCGCGCCGCCGCCGATGAGCAGCAGAGACTTTGTGGTGACGCCCATTTGATCCAGGCGGTCCACCACGTCACGCATGGCGAAGGCACACCCCTCCAGGACGGAGCGCACCAAATGGCCGGGTCCATGCCCGGGAGCCATCCCGTAGAAGCAGCCACGCGCATCTGGTTGCCATTCCGGTGCCATCGCACCGGTCAACGCGGGGAGAAAGGTGACGCCATCTGCGCCAGCCGGTACCTCGGCCGCCAGGGCGTTGAGCGCGCCGAGATCGGGAACCTTCAGAAGCTGGCTGATCCATGTCACGGCGCCGCCCGAGAACCAGCCTGGGTTTTCGATGAAATAGGCGCCACCTGGATAAGCGTGGGTCTCGAGCAGGCCGCTTTCGTCGCGTAGTGGTGTGGGATGCAAGGCTCCGACCACCTCGCCGGTCCCCAGAACGGCTGCGACCCGGCCCGGTGAGTTGAGGCCCGCGCCGAGCGGCGTGCCGAAGTCGTCACCGGTCCCGACCGCGACAGCCACACCCTCCAGCAGACCGGTAAGCGCCGCGCCGCGCCGATTCAACCTTCCGGCACGGCTCTCCGCGCTGGCGATTGGCGGCAGCTGAGAGGCCGACAGGCCGAACTTGTCCAGCAGGACCGGGTCGTACGCGCGGCGATCCAGCGAATAGAGCATGCTGGTGGAAGCCAGGGCATGGTCGATGACCACGGCTCCCGTCATCTGTTCCACCATGTACGAGATCGGCTGATGGAATCTCGCAATTCGCACGCCGGACGGGAGATGGCGCGTCAGCCAGCGCGCCTTGGCGGCGAGATGGCTGGGATCGAGGACGAGGCCGCACGCGGCCCGCACCAGCTCCGGCGGGATATCGGCGATCTCCGCGGTCGCGCGACGGTCAATCCAGATCAGGCACGGCGCCAGAGGCCTGCCTTCAGCGTCGACGGCGATGCAGCCGTCGAGCTGTCCGCAGAATCCCAGCGCCTGAATTTCGGCGGGCCTGACGCTCGCTGTTTTCAAGGCGTCTGCAATCGCAGGACCCAGGGTTTCGGTCCACAGGTCCGGCGACTGCTCCACCCAGCCGGGCCTGGGATAGCTCGGCTGATAGGATCGCGCCGACTGCCCGACGATTCGCAGATCCGAATCCAGGATCGCGACTTTCAGGCTCTGCGTGCCGATGTCGGCGCCGATGATCATGCGCAGCCGGTCCTGGGTTGATTTGCAATGACCATCAGCAGCACGCGGGCGCCGGTTCCTTCACCTGGCCGTAGGTCTTGAATTTCTCGATGACGCGGTTGACTTCGGCCTTTGGCAGGATGTTGGGCTTGCCGACCTGCAAGGCGCGCCAATATTGCGCGGCCAGTGTTTCCACCTCCACCGCCAGCCACATCGCCTTCTTGAGATTCGGGCCGACCACGATCATGCCGTGATTGGCCAGCAGGCAGGCATTGCGGTCCTGGAGCGCCTTCACGGCATTGTCCGCCGTCTCTTGCGTGCCGTAGGTGGCATAGGGTGCGCAGCGGATAGTCTCGCCGCCAGCCGCCGCAATCATGTAGTGCACGGCGGGAATGTCGAGGCCGAGGCACGAAAGCGTGGTCGCGAACATCGCGTGAGTGTGGACGACCGCTCCAACCTCCGGACGCCGGGTCATCAGCGCATGATGGAACCGCCATTCGCTCGACGGCTTGCGCTTGCCGACATGGCTGGCGTCCGGGCGCATGAGCACAATGTCGCCGGGTTTCATTTCGTCATAGGCGATGCCGGATGGCGTCAGGAGGAAGCCTTCCTTCACGCGAACGCTGATGTTGCCGGACGTTCCTTGGTTGATGCCTCTGCGGTTCATGTCGAGGCATGCCCTAGCGATCTCCCGCCGCTCCGTTTCGTACTTCACAGACAATCTCCATTCGTCACGTTCATGCGCCCTCGTCGGCGACCAATATCTCGAGCGGCAGTGCCGCCAGGGCCTCGGCAATCTCGGGCTCCGGCGGAACGTCCGTGATCAGGTGCGTTGCATTCTCGAAGTTGCCCACGCGCACCGGCGCAAATCGGCCGAACTTCCCGTGGTCGGCGACCACGACGGCATTGCGCGCGGCCTGCAGCATCTGGCCGTGCAGCTCGCCTTCTTCGCGCGTGTAGTCCATCAGCCAGCCGGCGGGCGAGATCGCTCCGGCGCCGACGAATGCGAAGTCCGCAAAGTAGTTGGCCAGCATCGCGGTGGCATCGCGGCCAAGCGTGGCGCCGTTGCTGGGCTGGATCTCGCCGCCCAGCATGTAGACGCGGTTGCCGTTGTGGCCCATCAGCTTTCCGCAGCTGAACACGCTGTTGGTGTAGATGGTCAGCTCGCGCCGGACCATCAGCGCCTCGGCGACCGCCTGCACGGTCGTGCCGCTGGCCAGAATCACCGACGCGCCGTCCGGCACCAGGCTGGCCGCGAGCTGGCCGATCGCGCGCTTGCCCTCGACGTTGGTGACCTGGCGCACCTTCATTTCCGGTTCGCTCTGCTCCAGCGAGATCGCGCCGCCATGCGTCTTGCGCAGGCGCTGGCTGTCCGCGAGAGCGACCAAGTCCCGGCGAATGGTTTCGCGCGACACTTTCAGCTTGCGCTGGATCTCGGTGATCGAGATCGAGCCGCGGACATTCACCATGGAAAGGATAAGGCGCTGTCTTTCTTCGGCGAGCACGGGCAGTCCTATCGGGTCGTTGGACGATTCTGAGTCGCGGCATTCTTCATAGCAGAGTCGTCTCTGGCAATTTTTAGCACTCTATTGCACTTAATAGCAATTATGTTGTAATTTGTGTTTATCCGGCACGAGACCGGACTGGAAAGGCTGGCATTCCACCGATCGACAGGGAGATCAAGGCATGTCCAACGGCACATCGAAACACGCGGGGCGGCGCAACGCCTTGTCCCGCCGGCAGATCATCGTTGGTGCAGCTGCAGCTGCCGGAACGCTTGCGTTCCGCCCGAGCGCGCCATTCATCAGCAATGCTGAGGCGGCGACCACGGCATTGCGGCTCCTGATGTGGCAGCCTTACGCCATCAAGGAGACCATTGCTGAGTTCGAGGAAAAGACGGGAGCGCGCTTCTCGCCGACCTTCTTCGACGGCAATTCCGAGGCCTTCAACAAGATGAAGGTCGGCGGCACCAAGGACTTCGACATCGTGCAGGCGGACGGGTTCTGGCCGCGCTTGTATTTCCGCCAGGGCCTGACCCAGGGTGTCGACTACGGCAAGCTTCCCAATACCAAGAACGTCTTCCCGGAATTCCTGCCGGACAAGTTTGTCCTGCTGGCGGACGAGACCGGCAAGACCAACGTCGCCGCGCCGAATTGCTGGGGCGGTTATGGCATCACCGTCAACACCTCCAAGGTCGCGCCCGAGGACATCGGCTCAATCAGCCTGTTGTTGAACGAAAAGTACAAGGGCAAAATG
>JAWKVL010000090.1:0-7988 GCA_041398065.1 Dongiaceae bacterium
GGCATCGCGTCCTTGTTTGCGCGCGGCGATCCAGGCCGTCGCAAACTGCCCATGCCGCCGGAGGATCTGTTGGAGGCGGCGATCCTGGTTTATCTGCGTGGGCTCGGCCTGACCGGTGGCAAGTAGGTCACAATTTTGATTTTCCGGGCCGTCATGCTTGACAGCCAGCCCAGCTCCTGCCATCTATGTTAATGTAATTAACATTCACATCGCGTAAGAGGATCCCCCATGGGCATCGCGGCACGATTGGACGAGATGGGCAAGCCGGCCTGGATCGCCCTGATGGTTCTGACTTTCATTGTCGCCTGGCCGGTCGGCTTGGCGCTGTTGGCCTATCTGATATGGAGCGGACGCATGGGCTGCGGTAGTCACGGCCGTTGGCACGGCCGAAATGAACGGATGGAGCGCTGGCGGGAGCAGTGGCGGCGCGGCGCCTGGGGCGGCTCGAGCGGCAACGCCGCGTTCGACGAGTATCGCGCCGAGACCCTGAAGCGGCTGGAAGAGGAGGAGAAGGAGTTCCGCGAGTTCCTCGACCGCCTGCGCAAGGCCAAGGACAAGGCCGAGTTCGACCAGTTCATGGCGGAGCGCAGGAACAAGCCGCAAGGACCGATCATCGACGGCGAACAGCCGGCGTAACCGACACATCGCTTCTCTCGAGAAAAGAGCCGCCCGGGTGGGGGAGCCCGGGCGGCTTCGTCTTAGGGGGAGGGTACGCATGAAGCCGGGCCTTGGGGATCAGGGACAGGAACGCCCGTTTCACGCATCCGAAGATGCACCTTCCCCTGCCAGAACAAAAATGCCGATGGCCTATGGTCGCGATGCCCGCGCGTTATGAGTCCGACTCCAGATCGGGGAAGAGCGCGACAAGTCCCGCCACCAGATCTGCAATCATCGCATCAAGGAATGCGCGACCTTTCTCCGCGCTGGCGAGTGTCGGGTCCCCAAAAGCGCCGGTCGCGCTGTAGTCGCCCGCGCTCGCGTCCGTGCTTTGCATCGTGGTCGGTGTCGCGAAAACGCCTGGCACAGAGTCCTTTCCATAGTCTTGCCTCGCGCGCTCCATGCGCACGAGTTCAGGCGCGATCGCCAACATAATCGAGGTCTCGCGCTCATCGGCGTGGCTGCCGGTCTTCTGTTCTAGGAGATGATTCGCGCCGCGTCCCAGGCGCCGAATATCGGCGACGCCGATGCGGACGCCGCGCCGTTCGAGAACGTTGCGCGTGGCGAGTCCGATCGGCCCCTCGGTCGAGACGCCGGTATTGAGGATGGCGATGCGCCGGGCGCCCTGATCGAGGAACCTGTCGAGCAACTCCGTCAGCAATCGCACGAAGGTATCGGCCGAGAGGTGCTGGGAGCCCGGGTAGGTCTGAAAGACCGGGTAGTATCCGAACGGCACAATAGGCGCGATGAGCACGGGCAGCCTGGCGGCGATACCTTCCGCCAAGGCGCGGGCCAGCAACCAATCGGTTTTCATCGGCAGATGGTGGCCGTGTTCCTTGGAAGCAGCCCCGATGGGGATGATGACCGGCCGATCGGCCGCGATAGCTTCCGCTACTTCCGGCCAAGTCAGGTCCTCCATGAAGCATCCTGGCGGCATGGAACCATTTCCCGTGTCAGTGGTTCGCGACATCTGAACCAGGAAGTCCGACCACTTCCAGCAAAGCACCGGCGAGGTTGAGCACCAATTTGCCACGATGCTCGAAATTGACCGTCACCTTGTCGCCGATGGCGGACTGGACCTGTCCCAGGCCCCAATCCGGATTGGCCGGAGCGCGCACGAAGGTTCCAGGCGCGAGTCGGTCGAAGGATCCATTCATTTCCGGTTCACTTTCCGTATTTTGCGGGCGGCCCTAGCCTTGCCCCGAAACCGCCGATATGTAACGAAGCATATACGCTTTCCCGCCAGGATCGGGATGGCATAGTCATCAATGGCCGTGAGGCGCGGCCGGACGGCAACCAACGGCGACAACCAAGGGCCCTGTCATGGACATTCATCTGCGCGCACTCGAACTGGCCTGTTCCAAGTTGTGCCATGACGTGATCAGCCCGATCGGCGCGGTCAATAACGGCCTGGAGCTGCTGGAGGAAGAAGACGATGCCGCGCTGAAGGAAGAAGCTACTTCGCTGGCGCAGCGCAGCGCCAAGCGCGCCAGCATCCTGCTCCAGGTCTATCGCAGCGCGTTCGGCAATGCCGGCAACCAGCAGACCTTCGGCCCGCGCGAGGCGGTGGCGTTGGCCCAAGAGTTCCTGCAGAGCGGCAAGTCTCAGTTGACCACCGGTGACCTGCCTGAGTCCGCTTCCATTCCTGCCGGGTACGGGAAGCTTGCCCTCAATCTGATCATCCTGGGGGCCGATGCACTGCCGCGGGGCGGCACCATCCACGTTCAGGTCCGCTCGCCCCAACTTGGGAAGGGCGCGATCGAGCTTGATTGCGCTGGGCAACAGATCGCGTGGTCGGACGAGTTCAACCGCGCCGTCAGCCGCAGCCTTCAGGCCGAGGAACTGACCGCTCACAACATCCTCCCTTACGTCTCCGCCGCCTTTGCGCAGCGGCTCGGACTGACCCTCTCGATCAGCCAGCAGGGGCCTGGAATCCTAGGGATTCACGCTACTTCCAGGTAGTCTCCTCATCCGTCCGTACTAGCGACGGTTCATCTTAAATTAATCGTTTTCGGTGAGGCTGCGACTAGCGTCGTACGCCTGCCTTTCCACGTGTGGGCGACTGGACTTTAACCAAACCAAGAGCCCGCATTATGGACGATCTGCTGAGTGAGTTCCTGACGGAGACCTCTGAGAATCTTGCTGTTCTGGACGTCGAGTTGGTCAAGCTCGAGCAGAATCCGAACGACATGGAACTGCTCGGAAACATCTTCCGTCTGGTCCACACGGTAAAAGGGACGTGCGGATTCCTTGGCCTGCCGCGCCTCGAATCGGTTGCGCACGCGGGCGAGAACATCTTAGGCAAACTGCGGGACGGCGAAATGGTAGCGAGCCCCGAGGCCGTAACGGCGGTTCTCGAGTGCCTCGATCGAATCCGCTCCATCATGAGCGATCTCGAAGCCAGCGGCAGCGAACCGGAAGGCGACGATTCGGCGCTGATCCAGCGCCTCAACAGCATTGCAGAAGGCGGCACGGCTCCGGCGGCTGCGAAGCCGGCGGCGCCGGTCCAAGCTCCGAAATCTGAACCCAAGGCGAAACCCGTGGCACAGAAGTCTGGCGGCGCGCAGTCGATCTACGACCAGATCGGCGGCATGGGCACGATCGACGCGGTGGTCGAGGTCATGTTCTCCCGCGTCATGGGCGACCTGCGCATCAAGCAGTTCTTCGACGGCGCTAACATCGACCGGCTGCAAGGCCGCATGCGGGAATACCTCGCGATGGTCTGCGGCGGACCGAACAGCTTCGGCAAGCTCGATCTGAAATGCCCGCATGCTGCTGCGATCGGCAGGGGCCTGGACGACTCCCATTTCGATGCGTTCGTGGGCCACATGCAGGCCGCACTGAACGCGCTCGAAGTGCCCGCGCACCTGGCGGCGATGATCATGGCCATCGTCTATGCCAGCCGGGACGAGATCATGGGCCGTGCCGAATCGGGCTCCAGTCCAACCAACGCGGCAGCGCACGCCGCTGGCGAGCCGGCGGCAGAAGCGGCGCCTGAGCCGGAAGTGGAAGCAGCGCCCGCTGCGACCAAGGCCTCGATGGCGGCCGCCATGGCTGCTGCACCTGCCAAAAGCGAGGCATCGGAAGCCAAGGACAGCGCGGTCGCCAACCAGAGCATCCGCGTGAACGTGGAGCTGCTCGAGAATTTGATGACCATGGTGAGCGAGCTGGTGCTCACCCGCAACCAGGTCCTGCAGATCCTGCGCAAGCAGAAGGACAGCGAATTCGCCGGCCCCCTGCAGCGCCTCAACCACGTCACCTCCGAGCTGCAGGAAGGCGTCATGAAGACGCGCATGCAGCCGATCGGCAACGCCTGGTCCAAGCTGCCGCGCCTGGTGCGCGACCTCAGCCACGAACTGAAGAAGAAGATTGAACTGGTCATGATCGGCCAGGACACCGAACTGGATCGTCAGGTCCTGGAGATGATCAAGGATCCGCTGACCCACATGGTGCGCAACTCAGCCGATCACGGGCTGGAAGGTCCGGATGAACGGCGCCGAGCGGGCAAGCCGGAGACCGGCAAAGTCACGCTCAACGCCTATCACGAGGGCGGCCATATCATTATCGAGATCAGTGACGATGGCCGCGGTCTCGCAATCGACAAGATCAAGGCCAAGATCCTGCAGAACGGCCTCGCCAGCGAGTCCGAGCTCGAACAGATGAGCGAGCAGCAGATCCAGCAATATGTATTCAAAGCGGGCTTTTCCACCGCCGCCAAAGTGACCAGCGTTTCCGGTCGCGGCGTCGGCATGGACGTGGTGAAGACCAATATCGAGAAGATCGGCGGCACGGTCGAGATGCGTTCGACCGTTGGCAAGGGCACGACCTTCGTCATCAAGATCCCGCTCACCCTCGCGATCGTCTCGGCGCTGATCGTCGAGTGTGCCGGCGAACGTTTCGCCATTCCGCAGATCAGCGTGGTCGAACTGGTGCGCGCCACCAGCAACGGCGAGCTGAAGGTCGAGCGGATCAAGGACACACCGGTGCTGCGCTTGCGCAACCGGTTGCTTCCGCTGGTGTCGCTGCGCAACCTGCTGCAGCTCAACGCCGGCGAAGTGAAGTCGGAAGACGATACGTTTGTCGTCGTCGCCCAGGTCGGCACCTACAGTTTCGGCATCATGGTCGACCGGGTGTTCGATACCGAGGAAATCGTGGTGAAGCCGGTGGCGCCCATCCTGCGCGACATCGAGATGTTCTCCGGCAACACGATCCTGGGCGATGGCAGCGTCATCATGATCCTGGATCCGAACGGCATCGCCTCGCATTCCGGCCAGTCTGGCGTATCCGAGAACGCGGCCGTCGATGCGATGGCCAAGAAGTCGCGCGGTCTCAGCGACGAGAAGGTGCCGCTGCTGCTGTTCCGCGCCGGCGACGGTGCGCCCAAGGCGGTTCCGCTGGCCCTGGTCGCGCGCCTCGAAGAGATCGAGCGCAAGGCGATCGAAAGCTCGAACGGCCGCTGGGTCGTCCAGTACCGCGGCCAGCTCATGCCGCTGGTCAATATGGATCCGAGCCAAGGCATGGCCGAAGAAGGCGCGCGCCAGCCGGTCCTGGTGTTCCAGGACGGCGACCATTCGATGGGCCTGATGGTCGATCAGATCGTCGACATCGTGGAAGCGCGGCTCAACGTGGAGCTGGGCGCCGAGATTCCGGGCCGTATCGGCAGCGCCGTGGTGGCCGGCCAGGCGACGGAGATCATCGACACCGGCTACTTCCTGCGGCAGGCATATACCGACTGGTTCGGCTCGCTCGACCGTGACCAGAATGGCGGCGCCCACAAGCGCCTGCTGCTGGTGGACGACAGCGCCTTCTTCCGCAATCTGCTCGCTCCGCAGCTCTCCGCCGCCGGTTTCGACGTCATCGCTGTCGACAGTCCGGACCGCGCCCTGATGCTGTGCGAGCAGGGCGAGGAGTTCGACATCATCGTCAGTGACATCGAGATGCCCGGCATGTCCGGCTTCGAGTTCTGCGAAATGGTGAAGCGCAACGGCCGCTGGCAGAACGTGCCAATCGTCGCCCTTTCCTCGCACGCTTCCGCACGCGACATGGAAAAGGGCCGGTCGGTCGGATTCGATGACTACGTCGCGAAGTATGATCGCGACGGTCTTGTGCACACGCTCAATTCCACCCTGTCCGAGATGAGGGGCGCAGCATGAGTTCCACCGCCACAACTTTGACCGACGGCGCCGCGACCATCGGATCGGAAGATCACCGCGATTACGTGACAATGTCGATCGGGGACCAGATGTTCGGCATCCCGGTTCTCAACGTCCAGGACGTGCTTGGCTCGCAGCTGATCACGCGCGTTCCATTGGCTCCTCCGGAAGTCGCCGGTTCGCTCAATCTGCGCGGACGGATCGTAACGGCGATCGACGTGCGGCTGCGCCTTGGCATGCCCAAGAAGGAAGGCGGCAAGCCGCCCATGTCGGTGGTGGTCGAACATGAAGGCGAGCTCTACAGCCTGCTGGTGGACGCGGTCGGCGAGGTGTTGAGCCTCAATATGAAGGATTACCAGCGTAACCCGCCTACCTTGAATGCGCGCCTGCGCGAGTTCTCGGACGGTATCTATCGGCTGAACGGCGCGTTGCTGGTCGTTCTGTCGGTGGGTTCATTGCTGAATTTTGGCGGACATAAGGATGTTGCATAGCGGTGTCGGAATAGGGGAACACCATGAAGAGTTGCTTGGTTGTCGACGATTCGAAGGTTGTTCGAATGGTCGCGCGCAAGATCCTCGAAGGTCTCAATTTCGAGATCGAAGAGGCTGAAGATGGGCGAAAGGCGATGGACGCGTGCCTGAAGCGCATGCCCGATGCCATTCTGCTCGACTGGAACATGCCGGTGATGAGCGGCATCGATTTCCTGCGCGAGCTGAGGAAGGCCGAAGGCGGTCAGACGCCGATCGTGGTGTTCTGCACCACGGAAAACGACATCGCCCACATTCAGGAGGCGATCGGCGCCGGCGCCAACGAATACATCATGAAGCCGTTCGACAGCGAAATCATCGAGTCCAAGTTCACGCAGGTCGGACTGATCTGAGCGCAATTGGCTGGGGCGGAACACAAAATACCGATTGCCGGGAGACGGGTGTTGTGAGGGAGATTGGGTTACAGAAGGGTGGGCTCACCGGCGCGACGCCAATTCGTGTCCTGGTGGTGGACGATTCTCACGTCATTCGCGGTCTCCTGTCGCGCTCTCTCGATAGCGATCCAGGCATCAAGGTGGTTGCCACCGCCGCCAACGGCAAGGTCGCCATCGATGAAGTCAAGCGCACCGAAGTCGATGTTGTGGTGCTGGACATCGAAATGCCGGTCATGGATGGCATGACGGCGCTGCCGCAGCTGCTGGCCGCGCGCCCCGGAATGCAGGTGATCATGGCATCCACGCTCACCCTCAAGGGCGCTTCGATCAGCATGAAGGCTTTGTCCCGAGGTGCTGCCGACTATGTGCCGAAGCCGACATCGACGGGTCAGATCAACGCGGCGGAAGATTTCAAGCGCGAGCTGATTTCCAAGGTGAAGAGCTGGGGCGCCGTGGCGCGCCGGCGGCGCGGTTCCGCCGCCCGGTCGGGAACGCCGGAGGCGTCCACGGCGATAGCGCGGCGCTCACTGGCGCCAATCAATCTGCGCGAAATGCCATCCCTGTTCCGGCCCGATTGCATTGCCATCGGCTCCTCGACCGGCGGGCCGCAGGCGCTGTTCAAGGTCTTCCAGATGATGGGCAAGGTGTCCAACTTGCCCGTATTCGTGACTCAACACATGCCGGCGACCTTCACGACCATTCTGGCCGAGCATCTGGGGCAGGCGAGCGGCATGCCCGCAGCCGAGGCCAAGGATGGCGAGGCGGCGATGGCGGGCCGCATCTATGTCGCACCCGGCGACTTTCACATGACCGTCAAGGTCGAGGGCGGCCGAAAAGTGCTGAAGCTCGACAAGAATCCTCCTGAGAACTTCTGCCGCCCGGCCGTTGATCCAATGCTGCGGTCGCTGGCGAAGGCGTACAACGGCAGAGTGCTGGCGCTGATCCTGACCGGTATGGGGCAGGACGGGATGAAGGGCGCGCAGGAGCTTATCGCTGCGGGAGGCGTGGTCGCCGCCCAGGACGAGGCGACCAGCGTGGTATGGGGCATGCCTGGCGCGGTGGCCAACGCCGGCCTGTGCTGCGCCGTACTGCCGCTTTCCGATATCGGGCCTTATGTGCGCAAGGCCATTTCGAGGATGGCTGCATGACCGTGACTGATTTTGAATTCATCTGCCAGATCCTGCGAGAACGGTCGGGGTTGGTCCTGACGAACGACAAGGCCTACCTGCTGGAGAGCCGGTTGTTGCCGGTGGCTC
>JAWKVL010000091.1:0-6854 GCA_041398065.1 Dongiaceae bacterium
GGTCGGCGTCGTCACCGGCCTTGCCTGGACCGAGGTGGGCGGGGACATCCTGACCATCGAAGCCGTCACCGTTCCCGGCAAGGGCAAGGTGATCGCGACCGGCAAGCTCGGCGACGTCATGAAGGAATCCGTGCAGGCCGCGGAATCCTTCGTCAAGTCGCGTGCGACCGAGTTCGGCATCAAGCCGACATTGTTCAATCGCAAGGACATCCACGTGCACGTGCCGGAAGGCGCGACGCCGAAGGATGGTCCGTCGGCGGGCGTCGCGATGGTGACGACGATCGTGTCGGTGCTCACCGGCATTCCGGTGCGCCGCGATGTGGCGATGACCGGCGAGGTCACGCTGCGCGGCCGCGTGCTGCCGATCGGCGGCTTGAAGGAGAAGCTTCTGGCGGCGCTTCGTGCCGGCATCAAGACCGTTCTCATTCCTTCCGAGAATGAGAAGGACCTTGCCGAGATTCCGGACAACGTGAAGCGTGGTCTGGAGATCATTCCTGCCGCGACGGTCGAAGACGTGCTGAGGCGAGCGCTTGTCAATCCGCTGACGCCGATCGAGTGGATCGAACCGGCGGAACCGAGCACGGCGGTCGGTTCGGAGAAGTCGGGCGACGAGGACGTCGGCATCGTGACGCACTGATCGTCCAGCATTTTCTTCTTCTAACACGCATCTAACATCGCTATGAGAACCGCGATTATCCTGGGGATAATCGCGGTTCTTTCATTGACTGGCCAAAAAGCCGGGCACTAAAATCCCGCGTTCAGGGCCTAGCAAAACCAATCCAATCCGATCGATCCAAAGAGCAAGGGGGGTTCCCAGTGAACAAGAACGACTTGATCGCGGAAGTGGCCGACGATACGGGCCTTTCCAAATCCGATGCTGCACGCGCCGTCGATGCGGTCTTCGATGCCATCACGAAGGCGCTCAAGAAGAACAACGAAGTGCGGCTTGTCGGCTTTGGTACCTTCAGCGTCGCAAGGCGCGCAAAGTCGAAGGGTCGCAATCCGCGCACTGGTGAAGAGATCCAGATCCCGGCATCCAAGCTGCCGAAGTTCAAAGCCGGCAAGGGATTGAAGGACGCGGTGAACTGAAGACGGATTGATTCCACATCGACGATGTGACGAACGACCGGCCGCTTTGAATAGAGCGGCCGGTTTCGTTTTGAGACGAGTCAGAAAGAAATGTGGTGGGCGATGACGGACTCGAACCGCCGACATCTTCCGTGTAAAGGAAGCGCTCTACCAACTGAGCTAATCGCCCCTGATCGGCGACTTGTAAGGGGCGATGGCGTCTTAGTCCATTGCTTCCGTCGGCGCTTGAAATAGCACGGGCCGCTGCCTTGCGGACAGCGGCCCGGTTAGCCGGGCATCGATGGGGGACGGGGCAATCACCCGGCTGGGACGAAGCCAGTCTATCGGTGCGGCCTGAAGGAGAGATAAACAAACGATCGGCTTTTATGTTGATTTGATTGAATTTTTCGAGTTCTATCCAAGTTGCTGACGAGCCGGAAAGGGCAATGAAATCGGCCTCTTGGCGAACGGAATTTCGACAAGAACCGTCGCGTTCAGACTTTCGACAGCGGGGGAATCTCCATAGGCTTCAGCGTTTTTTCGACGCGCGGCGGGCGTGCGCGAGGGGCAGCAACACAGGTGGCAGGAGTAACGGGTCCATGAGCAAGAAAGTGGGCAGCGACATCGAGATCGCACGCGATGCCAAGATGAAGCCGATCCGCGAGGTCGCGAACAAGCTCGGCATTCCCGACGAGCATCTGCTGCCCTACGGTCATACCAAGGCCAAGATCTCGATGAAGTTCGTCGAGACGCTGAAGGACAAGCCAGACGGCAAGTTGATCCTCGTCACCGCGATCAGCCCGACACCGGCGGGCGAGGGCAAGACCACCACCACCGTCGGCCTCGGCGATGGCCTCAACCGCATCGGCAAGAAGGCGATCATCTGCCTGCGCGAGCCCAGCCTCGGACCCTGCTTCGGGGTGAAGGGCGGCGCCGCCGGCGGCGGCTATGCGCAAGTCGTGCCGATGGAAGATATCAACCTGCATTTCACTGGCGACTTCCACGCCATCGGCACCGCGCACAATCTGCTCTCCGCGCTGATCGACAATCACATCTATTGGGGCAACGACCTCGGCTTCGACACGCGCCGCGTCGCGTGGCGCCGGGTCATGGACATGAACGACCGCGCGCTGCGCTCGATCGTGAATTCGCTGGGCGGCACGCCCAACGGCTTCCCGCGCGAGGACGGCTTCGACATCACGGTCGCTTCGGAAGTCATGGCGATCTTCTGCCTGGCCCGCGACCTCAAGGACCTGACCCAGCGCCTGGGCAACATCATCGTCGGCTACACCCGCGACAGGAAGCCGATCTACGCGCGCGATCTGAAGGCCGAAGGGCCGATGACGGTGCTCTTGAAGGACGCCATCGCGCCAAACTTGGTGCAGACACTGGAGAACAATCCGGCCTTCATCCATGGCGGCCCGTTCGCCAACATCGCTCATGGCTGCAACTCGGTGATCGCGACCACCACGGCCTTGAAAATGGCCGACTATGTGGTGACCGAAGCCGGCTTCGGCGCCGATCTCGGCGCCGAGAAGTTCTTCGACATCAAGTGCCGCAAGGCCGGCCTGAAGCCGTCCGCCGCGGTCATCGTCGGCACCATCCGGGCCCTCAAGATGCATGGCGGCGTCGCCAAGGAGGATCTGGGCAAGGAGAACATCGAGGCGCTGAAGAAGGGCGCTGCGAACCTGGCGCGGCATATCGAGAATGTGAAGAAGTTCGGCGTGCCGCCGGTGGTGGCGATCAACCGCTTCGTGGCGGACACGGATGCGGAGCTCGACACCGTGCGGCAGATCTGCGCCGAGCTCGGCGTCGAGGCGGTCGAGTGCAACCACTGGGCCTATGGCTCGGCCGGGATCGAGAAACTGGCGCATGCGGTGGTCAAGCTGACCGAGCAGAAGAGCAGCTTCAGCTATCTCTACCCGGACGGCATGCCGTTGTGGGACAAGGTGCGCACGATCGCCCAGAGCCTCTACGGCGCGCAGGGCATCATCGCCGACAAGGTGGTGCGCGACCGCTTCCAGGAACTGGAGAAGATGGGATTCAGCAACTATCCCGTCTGCATGGCGAAGACGCAGTACAGCTTCTCCACCGATCCCAACCTGAAAGGCGCGCCCAGCAACCACGTGGTACCGGTCCGCGAAGTGCGGCTGTCGGCCGGCGCGGAGTTCATCGTGGTCATCTGCGGCGAGATCATGACCATGCCCGGCCTGCCGCGGGTGCCGTCCGCCAACTCCATCCGGCTCAACGCCAAGGGCGAGGTCGAGGGTCTCTTCTAATCCTAAGACCCATTCGAAATTCTCACGGGGCCGGTCCGCGCGACCGGCCCCTTTTTCTTTGACCGCCATCAGAGAGCGGCGTAATCACACCTGTACCTGTCTATACAAGAAGGCAACCATGTCGGCTCGAGATTTCGGGCAAACGATCGCCCTGCGCGACTCTGCGCCGCTCACCTGCGAAGAGATCGCCGCCATCTCGCACGGGCGCGCGCGGCTGGCGCTCGGCCCCGTGGCGCGCGACAAGCTGGAGAACGGCCGCCTGATCGTGCGGCAGATCATGGCGAAGGGCGAGCGCGCCTATGGCATCACCACTGGCCTCGGCGCCTTGAGCGACGTGCTGCTGGATCCCATCCAGATGGTGCAAGTCTCGCGCAACACGCTGTTGAGCCACGCCTGCGGCGTCGGCGAGCCGCTGCATGCGGCCGAGACGCGTTCCATTATGGTCGCGCTGGTCAACGACATGTGCCACGGCTATTCAGGCGTCAGCCCGGCCGTGGTCGGGCAACTCGTCGACTTCCTGAATCACGGCATCAACCCAGTCGTGCCGAGCCAGGGATCGGTCGGCTACATCGTTCACGGCGCGCATATCGGCCTTGCGCTGCTTGGCATCGGCGACGTCGACTATGCCGGCCGCCGCATGTCGGCGAGCGAAGCGATCGCGTCCGCAGGATTGCAGCCGATCGATGTGCTGCCGAAAGATGGGCTCAGCCTTGTCAACGGTACGCGCTGTCTGGCGGGTCTTTCCTGCCTCGGCGTGGTCGAAGCCGCGCGGCTGGCCGATTGGGCGGATATTATCGCAGCGCTGTCGTTCGAGGCGCTTAAGGGCCAGACCGATGCCTTCGACGAGGAGGTGCTGAATCTCAAGCCGCATGCCGGCGCGGTCATGGTCGGCAAGCGCCTGCGAAGCCTGCTCAGAAACAGCGAAGTGGTGGCGCATTTCCGCGGCCATCGTACGCAGGATGCCTTGTCGTTGCGCTCGATCCCGCAGGTGCACGGCGCGACCCGCGACCAGCTCGACCACGCGCGCAAGCAGATCGTGATCGAACTGAAATCCGCAACCGACAACCCGCTGGTGATCGGTACGCCGAGTTCCTATCGCGTGATCTCGAACGCGCATCCGCACGGCCAATCCGTCGCGATGGCGGTCGATCTGATGGCATTGGCGGTGGCGGAGCTTGGATCGATCGCTGAGCGGCGCATCGACCGGCTGCTCAATCCCGCGACCAGCGGGCTGCCCGCGTTCCTGGTGAAGCAGCCCGGCGTCAATTCCGGCCTCATGATCGTGCAATATGTCGCGGCCTCGCTGGCCGCCGAGAACAAGCGCCTCAGCCAGCCGGCGGTCGCCGACAACTACGTCACCTCGGCCCAGCAGGAGGATCACATCAGCCTCGGCACGCCGGGCGCACTGAAGGCGCTGAAGGTGATCGACAACACGCGGCGCATCCTGGCGATCGAATATCTGTGCGCTACCCAGGCCATCGAGTTCTTGCCCAAGCTGAAGCTCGGGGAGGGAACGGGCACGGCATACCATCGGCTGCGTAGCCGGATTCCATCCATGGAGCAGGACCGCTTCCTGAGTCCCGACATCGCCCAGATCGAAACCCGGATGCTGGAGCCCGACTGGCTAGCTGAGGTCGAGGAAAAGATCAGATAGTTGCTAAAAGCAACTAAATCCATTATGATCGGCAACTATCTGGTTGCTGGAGATCGGACATGGAGCAGCAAGCCTTGTGCGTGGAGGCGGTGCGACGTTTTTCGCGGTTCTACACGCGGCGGGTCGGCGTTCTGAACGAGGGCTATAACGGCAGCGAATTCTCCCTGACCGAGGCGCGCATCATCTATGAGCTTGCGCACCGTGAGGCCGCCACGGCAGCCGAGCTGGCGAAATCGCTCGATCTCGATCCCGGCTATCTCAGCCGGGTGCTCAAGAGCTTCCTGGAGCGTGGCCTCGTCCAGCGCCAGACCTCCGATATCGACGCACGGCAGCAGGTGCTGAGCCTCACCGACAAAGGGCAACAGAGATTCGCCGAACTCAATGCTCGCTCGCGCAGCGACATGGCCGAGATGCTGGGAACGCTCACGCCGCGACAGCAGCAGCGCCTCATCAACGCGATGAGCGAGATCGAGACCTTGTTGTCCGCTGAGCCCGAGCGCGGCGTGCCCTGCATCATCAGGCCCCATCAGCCTGGCGACATCGGCTGGGCGGTCCAGAAGCACGCCGAGCTCTACACGCGCGAATATGGCTGGGACGAGAGCTTCGAAGCGCTGGCGGCGGAGATCGGCGCAAAATTCCTGAAGGAGTTCGACCCTAAGAAGGAGCGCGCCTGGATCGCCGAAAAGGACGGCGAGAATGTCGGCTGCGTGTTCCTGGTGCGGCAGAGTGATGACGTCGCCAAGCTGCGCATGCTGCTGGTCGATCCAAAGGCGCGTGGTCTGGGGCTGGGCAAGCGGCTGGTCGAGGAATGCATCCGCTTCGCGCGCCTCAAGGGCTACAAGAAGATTACGCTGTGGACCAACGACATCCTCGTCACCGCACGGCACATCTACGAGCAGGCCGGCTTCAAGCTGATCGCCGAGGAACGCCACCACAGCTTCGGCCACGAGCTGGTCGGCCAGACGTGGGAGCTGGATCTTACAGCGCCTTGAACTTGCCGCGCAGGCGGTAGCGGCCGCCAGGATAGAGCAGGCGCGAATAGCTCACATGCCGGCCGTTCGACCACGTCGTGCGCGTGAGGCAGAGGCACGGCTCGTTGGGCTCGATCTTCAGCAGCTTGCGTTCGGCGGCGGTGGCGTGGACGGCATCGATCACATGCTCCGCTTCCGAGATCGGCGCCGCCGCCATCAGATAGACGTAGGGCGTCTGGGTCGCGAAATCCTGCGCCAGATAGTCTGGCGCCGCCGCCGGCGAGACATAGCGGTCCTCGATCTGCACGGGCAGGTCGTCCTCGGAATGGACCAGAACGGAATGGAAGACCGGGTCACCGGTCCTCATGCCCAGCGCGTGGGCGATGTCCGCGTTCGCCTTCTCCTTGCGCAGGGTCAGGACCTGAGCGCTGTGGCGATGGCCGCGCGCGGTGATCTCGTCGGCGATGTTGCGCACCTCGAACAGAGCCGAGATCGGTTTGGGCTCCGCGACGAAAGTCCCCACACCCTGGACGCGGGTTAGCCGGCCGTCCAGCGTCAGCTCGCGCAGGGCGCGGTTGATGGTCATCCGGCTGACACCGAGGTCGCGTACAAGCTCCGATTCCGAGGGGATGCGGTGGCGCGGCTGCCACTCGCCGGAATCGATACGGTCGGTGATCATGCGCTTGACGCGCGAATAACGGGGCAGGAGTTCGGTATTCAACAGATTCGTGTCCGTTCCTGTCTAGACAGGCTTATGCCAGACATGATTTGTAACCACAAGGGTAGCTGCCATTTCAACCTCGCAAAGAAGCCATTCATCCATGAAGGTCCTTTACGCGCCTCTCGCTTGGCTCGCTGACGGCTGGCAGTCCGACGTGCGCA
>JAWKVL010000092.1:0-6478 GCA_041398065.1 Dongiaceae bacterium
TGCACCAGGGCATCGGTCCAGTCAATGGTTTCCGCTACGCCCGGCAGCTTGAAGAGATCGCGCCCGCGCAGCTTCTGCACGAACCCGACGACTTCGCGCGAAAGATCCAGGCTCGCCGCCGGCAGACGGGCGCGGAGTATCTCCAGCTCCCGCTCGGCGCTCGGATAGTCGACCCAGTAGTAGAAGCAGCGGCGTTTCAGCGCATCGTGGATTTCGCGCGTGCGGTTGGACGTAATGACGACGATCGGAGGTTGGTCCGCCTTGATGGCGCCGAGCTCGGGGATTGTCACCTGGAAGTCGCTGAGCAATTCCAGGAGGAACGCCTCGAACGGCTCGTCGGTACGGTCCAGCTCATCGATCAGCAGGACCTTGGGGCCGGCCGGCTCGCTTTCGAGCGCCTGCAACAGCGGCCGCTTGATCAGGAACCGTTCGGAGAAGATGTCGGCGGCAATGCGGTCCTTGGATTCGATGTGAGCCGCCTCGGCCAGGCGAATCTCCAGCATCTGGCGCGGATAGTCCCACTCGTAGACCGCGCTTGCGACGTCGAGCCCTTCATAGCATTGCAGACGCACCAGCGTCCGGCCGAGCGTCGTCGCCAGCACCTTCGCGATTTCGGTCTTGCCGACTCCGGCTTCGCCTTCGAGGAAGAGCGGGCGCTTCAGCTTGAGCGCCAGGAAAACGGCGGTTGCCAGACTGCGATCAGCGATATAGTTGCCCTGCCGCAGTAGGGTGATGGTCTCCTCGATGTCGCGCGGGACCGCCGCCATCCGTCCTCCCTACTTCTTCACCCACGCGCCGGACGAGTCCATGTAGTACCAGCCGGGCTTCAGCTTGGCGATGATCTTCTCCGCGGTGATCGCGCCGACCTGCTCCACCGGCACGCCTTTCTCGTTGGAGATCTGCTGATATTTTTCCATTCGCTGTGCATTGACCGACTGCACCAGCGACTGGACGCCAGCGGGTGCATTCGGCTGCACAGTGGCGATCAGTCCGTCCGGGCGCTCGCCGACCAGGCCCGCGTTGCGGGCGTCGTCGAGTGAGTCGGCCATCGCCGGCGCCGCAATCGCCATCGTCAGCGCCATCAACAGGCCGGCCAGCAGCGACTTGATCTTGAAGGTCATCATCGGTGCTCCGTTAGAACAGATTGGGGTTGCTCTGCAACAACGTATCGACATCCCTGTCCACCTTGACGCGGACCTCTTGCTCGATCTTGACGTTGAGGTTGATCACGATCGGCTTGTCGGGCGCCTCGACCTTCACCGTCGGGGTGCACGCCACCAGGGTTGCAGCGGCGATGCCGCCGATCAGGCATGTGAGCAGGACGCGCGTTTGGCGTGGATGGATCTGTCGCACGGCAGGGCCCTCTATTGCAGCTCGTTCAACCGTTCTTCGATGATAGAAGGCAGACGGTAGCCCGCCAAGCCTTTGCGCAGGACCTCATCCAGTTTCCCGGACAAGTTGAGGTTAAATTCCACGGGATAGCCGTTGTAGAAGCTAGGATTGCTGCCGGATATGTGCAAGCCCAGCTCGGCATCCCCGGTCAGCTTTCGGTCCAAGGTCACGATCAATTCCTTGTAATGGAAGTCCGACAAAGCCTGCAACGCCATACCCACCGACGATCCTGCGGTGCTGAGAGCGGCCGGCGCCTGCTGCGCGTCGTACCTTAGGACTCCCGGCGCATCTGCCGCAAACTGCGCATGGTCAACGATAATGCCGTTGGGAAACAACGTGATGGGCGCCGTGCCGGAGATCGCGCCCTCGCCGCTCAGCCCTGCCACGCCCGCGATCTTGAAGAGCTCGCTGACGGAAAGTTGATCGATGTTCAGTGCCGGCTCTCTGTCCAACAGAGCATTCAACGCGATTTCGGCCGGTGCGATGCCGGCGTGGCTGCCCGCCATCTCCAGATGGCCTTCGGAGACCAAGTTTGGCCCGTCGAGTTCGGAATCGAACCAGCGCGTTGGTCATCGGCAAATCCGATGATCAGCTGCTCGATCGCCAGCTGCGCTGATCGGGGGCGGTCGAGACCGCCACGGTTCGTCGATCTCGATCACGCCATTGGAGATTTTGGAACAGCACCGGCCCTGCCTCGGCCCGTCAAACCTTCAAGGCCCAGCTTCAGGTCCGACTTCGCCTTGCTCCTTTGACCAGCTGATCGGACCGGCCATGCACGGTGCCGGCGGAAATCGTGGAGATAGTTCGCACGCGGAAACAGATCCGCGGGTTGCAGACTTTTAAGTGCTGAAATGGCCCAATCGCCAGGTCGGCGGCATAATCGCGCGTCTTGAAGTTTCCGGTCAGCCCTGATGCCGCCGAGCTTGGACGCGCCGCCGGCGCCGGTGATGGCATTCACCTGCGCGGCAAGCTTCCCGTCATTGATGCGGCCGGTGCCATAGTATTGGAGCGTGAAGGTCGGCAATCCATAACCGGCGGCGTCGAACGAGCTTCAGCGCACTCGCCCGAGATGCCGCCGGCGCCGGACAGTTGGATGAAGGCGTTGCTGGCGGAAACGCCGCGCCTCTTGTTGGCGAAGGCGATCGGAACCGCCGATCTGCCAGTGCGTGGTCCAGCTTCGCCGCTCTCGCAATGGCTGCGTCGATGGCAGGGATCTTGAGATCGACGGTTTCGCCCCACGATTTTGCCGTGAGCGCGATGGCGCCGGTGGTGCTGGCAGCGCCCCAGGACCCGTCGTGGATGTTCATGCGAAAGGTGGTGTGTCGCGGGCAGGATCAAATTGCCCGCGCCAACCGATGTGCTCTTGACCGCATCGGAGATCCTCGGTGCGCGATCTTGCCGTCGGCCGACAGCGTCGCCGCCAGCACGCTATTGACCAGCGTCAGATGGGACCGGAGCGGTGATTTGTGGTTGCCGGACCTGCCAGCCGGATGCGGTGAAACCGTCGTCGGACGCCGTGACTCTGCGCGGTCAAACTAGCGCCAAAGCCTCACCGCCGGACAAGGCAATCGTCGCGTAGGCGCCGGTTGCCGCGGCTTTGGTCTTGGGAGACAGGCCGCCGGCGAGATCGAGTGCGATGTTGTCGATGCCCAGCGGCAAGTGGAACGGATGTCGCCAAGAGTTCCTGGAGAGCGGCACCGGGAGCAGCGCATTGCGCACTTTGTTGAGCTGGATGGAGGCGGCGATGATCGGCTTGCCATCAGGCGAGGGCGCGATGCTGGCGGCGATCTGATCGAAGATGCGGGGCTTGCCTCGACGGGCACTATCCTGGTGGCGCGACTTGCGGCGCAAAGGCCCAGAGCGGAGATTGCGGTTCGAGCGCGATCTTCGCAATATCGCCCGTCATCATCGGTTGATCGAGCGCGCTGAGATGTCGATCTTTGCAGGCGCCCCTTGCAGCGCCCCCCGGATCGGAGTGGTGAGAGATCGAGAGCGCCACAGCCCTGGCCCAGGCGGGCGAGCCTGCGACGGCGACCGAACCCATCGGCGTTTCAGCGCAAGGTCGAGGTGGTCGAGGAAACCACATCCGGCAATGCGGCCTGCTTGCTCTGCGATCCGCTTTCGCGCCGCCCGCCAGCAGCGGCTGTGCGTCGCCCAAGGTGACAGTGCCGCCCCTCGACCCTGCCATGCGGGCAGAGAGAGAGCCGATGGCGACCGCCCGGGACATGCCCTCGGTGATCGTGGTCGAGCCGGATGTCGGTGGTCGCCCCCAGCGGCGCGCCGCGGCCCGCGCTTACACAAAATGCGTTCGATGTGCGCCGACGAAGCCCAATTCCTCGATGGAGGACCGGCACGCCGTGGCGCGCGCTCGGACGTAGGCGGCAGCGGCGGCTTCGACCAGCGGACGTTGATCACGGCCGCGCCGGCGGCCGCGAGCAGCAGGACGGGCACACTGACCAGCCCCAGGATGATTGCGGTACGGCGGCGCATGAACCGGATCGACCCTCGTCGCGAGGCGTGAAGTCTAGCGGCCCAGCGCCGCCGCCGCAAAGGAGGCTTGCCGGGCCGGTGCGCGGCCAGCAAGATGGGCCATTTCCAGAATCGAGGCGAACGGCCCCAGCCATGACATTTCGTACTTGGATCGGAGTGCTGGGCCTCGTTTGGCTTGCCGGCGCGATGAGCGCGGGCGGAGCGCACGCAGAGCCGGGCAAGCTGTCGCGCGCCGATTGTTGGTTCAAGGCACCCGACAAGATCAGTGCGCGGTGCTATCACCTTGCCGTGCCCGAGAGCCGCAGCGGGCGTGGGAACCTGACGCTGGAATTGCCGGTGGTGGTGATCTCCGTGCCCGAGACGCGCAAGCGGGAAGACCCCGTCGTCTATTTGGCGGGCGGACCGGGAGACGGCGCGTGGCTGGACGCCGACCGGATCGATTTCTGGTGGAAGTTCGTCGCCGACAATACGTGGCTGAACGAGCGCGATCTGGTGCTGATGGATCAGCGCGGCACCGGCCTCACCCAGCCGCGCATGGATTGCCCGGAGCAGGAGGTCGCGCAAATCCGGTCGCTCAGTTTCGGCCTCAACCGCGAGGCGGCGCGCGAGGAGTGGGTGAAGGCGGCGGGAGAATGCCGGACGCGGGTCGAGAAGGAAGGTCACGATCCGCTTTCCTATACCAGCCGCGACAGCGCCACGGATCTCCACGACCTGATGAATGCGCTGAAGCTCCAGCAGTGGAACATCTACGGCTTGTCATACGGCACGCGGCTGGCGCTCACCTATGCACGCGACTATCCCCATGACGTGCGCAGCCTGATCCTCGATTCCGTCTATCTGCCGGAATCCGCATTCATGGAAGACGACGCCTGGCGGACCGACCGTGCTTTCCGCGAGCTGTTCGAGGGGTGCCGGCGGTCACCGGACTGCGACCGTTGGTATCCCAATCTGGAGCAACGCCTGCTGGCGCTGGTCGAGAAGCTCAATGCCACGCCGATCGAGCGGGAGGTCGCGCTGGAGAGCGGCAAACGCGTCAAGGTCGTGGTGACGGGGGAGCTGTTGCTCAACTATCTGTTCCAGAATCTCTACAACCGCTCGGGCATCGAGGTCGTGCCGCAGATCATCGACTTGTTCGAGAAGGGCTCGACTGCCGCTGTTACGCGCGAGATCGGTTATCTCGCGGATCTTTACGTGGACCGCCCGGACTGGGGCGACGCGCTCAGCCTGTCGGTTGATTGCCATGAAGAGGTGCCGTTCAACGACTTCGAGAAGCTGAAGCAGGACTATCTGCGCTATCCGCTACTGAAGTCCTTTGCGGACGACGAGTCCTGGGGCGCGGCGTGTGCAAAGTGGCCGATGGGACCTGTCGATCCGATTGAGAACCAGCCGATCTATTCCGACGTGCCGGCGCTTCTCCTGACCGGTCTCTACGACCCGATCACGCCGCCGCAATACGCGCGCCTGGCTGGCAGCCGCATGGTCAACAGCCTCTATTTCGAGTTCCTGAGCGCCGGACACGACGTGCTCAGCAACGAGCCTTGCGCCGGCGAGTTGGCGAAGCAGTTCCTGGACGATCCGAAACGCATGCCCGGCGCCGCCTGCCTCGGGCACCTGAAGCCGCCCGAGTTCCGGCCGCCGGCGAGCTAAGTCAGCTGGAATTTCAGCTCCGCGGTGGTGACGACGCGGTTGCGGCCGCGCCGCTTGCCGACATACATCACCTGGTCCGCCGCGTGCAGCAGACCCTCGGCATCCACGGCGTCCTGCGGATAGAGCGCGACGCCGATGGTGGCGCCAACCGGAATTGCGCCGTGGGTCGCCGGAACTGCGATCTGCAGCTCGAGGCATAGACGCTCGGCGACACTGGAGGTCGCGTCGCGCGCTTCCTCAGGCGGAATTTCGACGAGCACGGCGAATTCGTCGCCCCCGAGCCTTGCCGTGAAGTCGTTGTGGCGCATGGTGGAGCCGAAAACGCCGGCGACCCGCTGCAGCAGCGCATCGCCTGCTTCGTGCCCCAGCGCGTCATTCACGTCCTTGAAGCGGTCGAGATCGACGAACAGCAAGGCCACGGCCGATCCGCTGGTGGAGGCGCGTTCCACGCGCCGCTTCAGTTCTTCCTGGAATGCCCTGCGATTGGGCAAGCCGGTCAGCAGGTCGTGGTGAGCAAGATAGTCGCTGCGCTGTTTCTGCTCGGCGAGCTCTTCCGCCAGCTCGACCGATTGCGAGGCCTGGCCCTCGAGCACGGAGCGCGTCATCTCCATATCGGCGAGGAAGCGCTGCAATTCGGCTTCGCGGGTCGCGGATTCCTGCCTGAAGGCTTCGTGGGCCGTGCGCTCGCAAGCGAGCTCGGTCTCGAGCACGCGGATGCGAGTCTCGCGGTGATCGACAGGGGCCGCTGCCGGCGCGGGACTTGCGTTCCGCCGCAGCAACAGGATGCCCGCCGCGCCACCCGCCATTGCGCCAGCGAGCGCCGCCATCACTGGAAAAGAGTCGTGCAAAGCGAGCGCGAGGATGGCGGCAACCGAAGCACTGATCACCGGCGCGATCGTTTCTCGCGTATCTGCCATTGCTTCATAGTCCGTCTTGAAGATGACCATGT
>JAWKVL010000093.1:0-6400 GCA_041398065.1 Dongiaceae bacterium
TGAAAGAAATCGCCGCCGCCGGCTCCCGGCTCGGCGCGCGCCCTGCCTTGCGACTGTGAACGCGCACGGCTGCGCGAAGACATCGAGCGCCATTTCTGCTGGGCTTTGCGGACGTTCTTACGGGCGGCGGACTTCTGGCGTGCGGATGCCATTTCGCTCTCCTCAGGTCTGTTGAACCTGCCGGCGCTCAACCAAAGTGATTCAGCCGTGACGCTTGAAGAACTGCACGGCGCGCTCGTGCCTTTCCGCTGCGGCGCGCGTGGGGAAAGTGCCGAGGTTCCGGCGCTTTCCAGTCTTCGGATTCACCTTGCGTGAATAGAGGCGGTACTGGCCAGACTTCAGTTTGCGGATCATCTCCTGCACCTTCGGCGGTTTCGGCCGGCTCTATTGGTAACAGGTCGCGACGCCGGCCGTTCCTAGAACGGCGTGCCGGGTTTGCCCGAAAGATCCCAATACATGCCGAGCACGCGCCGGCGCATCCATTCGCGGTCGGAGCGGCGCTGCAGGTTCTCGATCACCTGGGTCGTGCGTGCCTGCCGCTCTTCGGACGGCAGGGCCAGCGCGTCGCGGATCGCCCAGGCCAAGGCCTGTGCATCGTTCGGCGGCACCAGCCACGCCATGGAACTGCCTTCGACCAGCTCGCGGGCGCAGGGATAGTCGCTGACCACCAGCGGGCGCCCCAGCGCCTGCGCCTCGATCACCACGCGGTTATAGGTGGACGGCGTCAGGTAGGGCGCGACCACCAGGTCGGCGAGCATCAGCGCCGCCGGCATGTCGCGGCACTCGTCCGCCAGCTGCACGCGGTCTTCCAGGCCCATCATCTTGATCAGCTTGCTGAGCTGGTCGCGATAGGCGCCGCCATCCTGCGAGGAACCGACCATCAAGCACCGCAGGCCGATATCCTTGAGCTCGGTCAAGGCTTCCAGCAGCAGCGCGTGGCCCTTCTGCGGCACATAACGCGCGGGCAGCATGAGCACCGATTTGTCGTCGGGCAAACGCCAGGCTTGCGCCATCTGGATGATGCGCTGCGGCGTCACGCGATGCGGGTCGAAGCGCGTAAGATCGACGCCATATGGCACCACGCTCAATCGTTCCCGCAGTTCCGGAAGTGCGTCCGACAACAGGTTGGCGGTCAGGTAGGACAGCGTCAGCACGTGGTCGGAATTGAGCAGCGCGGTGCGGGTCTTCTTCGAAAGCGTCGCAACCTCGCCGGGGCCGTCGCAGAAGGTCGCGATCATCTTGGCGCCGGCCTTGCGTGCCGCCGCTTCGCCGACCGCCGCGAGGGTCGCGTTCTGGGCATGAACCAGATCGACCTTCTGATCGCGGATCACCTGCGCTAGGCGGCGCGTGACGTTATAACCGGAAATCGGGTTGCGGCTGGTCAGCGATTCAGAGACTGGCGTGATCTTGTGGCGCGCGAGCTCATAGGTCGAGGACGCCTCTCCGTCATAGGCGATCAAAGCCCGCCCGCCCGCTTCCACCAGACCGGTCGACAGATCGATCGCCAGGCGCGATCCGCCGCCGCCGTCCAGCCGGCTGACCAGATGCAATACGGAGGGCGCGTTGGGGTTCGGCGTCGCTTTGCCGCGGGACTGTAGGACGGATGTGTCGCTCGACATTCAGCAACCAGAAAGGCACTTTCAGCTGGCGATGCGGCAACATACGTTCCGCGGAACAGGGCGGCAACAAATTTGGCAACCGAAAATTCCGAAACCAACAATTCCCAGCCCGGGCCGCCGCAGTTCCTCGAACTGCCGGACGGATCGCGCCTCGCCTATCGCAGGCGGTTGCCGACCGATCGCACACGGGATTGCACAGGAATCCTATTTCTTTCGGGCTTCAAGTCGGACATGTCCGGCACCAAGGCGACCTTCCTGGATGAATTCTGTGAAAAACGGGGGCTCGGTTATACGCGCTTCGACTATTCCGGCCATGGCCTGTCCAGCGGGCGGTTCGAGGATGGCACGATCGGTCGCTGGAAAGAGGACGCGCTGGCCGTCATCGATCAGGCGGCCGACGGGCCGTTGATCCTGGTCGGGTCGAGCATGGGCGGCTGGATGATGCTGCTCGCGGCCCTGGCGCGGCGCGATCGCGTCGCCGGCCTGGTCGGATTGGCGCCGGCGCCGGACTTCACCGAGGCGCTGATCTGGAACGGTTTGGCCGACGATGACCGCGATCGGTTGATGCGCGAGGGGCGCCTGGAAATGCCCTCGGACTACTCGGACGAGCCGACAATCATCACCCGCGCGCTGATCGAGGAAGGACGGCGGCATCTGCTGCTCTCCGCGCCCGTCGGCATCCATTGTCCGGTCCGGCTGCTGCACGGCATGGCCGATCCGGACGTGCCCTATCGCCTGTCGCTGGAACTGGCGGAACGCATTGCCGGCGAAGATGTGCGCGTGACCCTGGTCAAGAATGGCGACCATCGCCTGTCGCGCGCGGAAGATCTCGCACTGCTGGGCGCGACCATCGAGGATCTGCTCTAGCCGCCGGCCGCCAGGATGGCGGGCAGTCCGATGCGATAGCTTGGATAGTGCAGCGCCACGCCCAATTCGCGCTTGATGCGGCTGTTGCTGACGCGCTTGTTGTCTTCATAGAAGCTGCGCGCCATCGGCGACAGATCGGCCTGGTCGATCGGGACTTCCGGCGGCGGCGGCATGTTGAGCAGGGCGGCGGCAAAGGCGATGACGTCCGACGGCGGGGCCGGATCGTCGTCACACACATTGTAGGCCGCGCCCGGATGCGGCCGGGCCATCGATGCCTGCAGCACTTCGGCGATATCGGCGACGTGGATGCGGCTGAAGATCTGGCCGGGCTTGACGACGCGCTTGGCACGTCCCTCGCGCATGGTGTCGAGCGCGGACGAGCCCGGCCCGTAGATGCCGGCTAGGCGGAACAAATGTGCCGGCTGGCTAAGCGAGAGCCAGCCGTGTTCGGCCGCCACGCGTCGCTCGCCGCGCTCGCCACTCGGCTTCAGCTCGCTCATTTCGTCGACCCAGCCGCCGGCGCGGTCGCCATAGACTCCCGTCGTCGATAGGTATCCGATCCAGGAGAAGCGCGATGTTGCTGCATCGATCTCGGCTCGGTGCAAGTCCAGCACCGGATCGCCTTCCGCATCCGGCGGAACCGAGCTCAGCAGATGCGTGGCCGTCGACAACAGGTCCGCGAGATTGTCCATCGGGCGGGCACGGTCGAACAAATGTGCTTCGATGCCGAGGCGGCTCAGCTCGACCTGATGATCGCGGCTGCGGCAGGTCCCGGTCACGCGCCAACCCTTCGCGATCAGTTGTCTTGCCAGCACGGTGGCGCTGTAGCCAAGCCCGAAGCAGAACAGGTGCGGTCTCATGCGGGAATGGCTTGAGTTGATCGATGCGCGCTTTGGCGGACTTGCAATTTGCCGGCACCCGAATGATGGTTCGCCGCGACACTAGAGCATAACCGAGCCCCGGCAAGCGATGCCTCCTTTGGTCCTACGCGCGTTATTTTGGTGTATGGCGACAATCGGCGCGACCAGCGCGGTCGCAGCGTCTGCCGGAGCCCTCGACAACCAGGCACAATACCAAGCCTGCATGACCTTGCTGGAGCGCGACCCGTCCGGTGCACTGGATAGTGCAGTCGAATGGGAAAAAGAGGGCGGCGGCGACCCTGCGCGCCACTGCAAGGCACTGGCCTTGATCCGCACCGGAAACGTCGAGGATGGCGCGCTGGAACTGGAGCGCGTGGCGCAGGCGATGCCGCAGGTGAGGGCGCCGCTGGCCGCCGAGCTCTTTGCCCAGGCGGGCCAGGCATGGGTGAAGGCCGGCAATACCGAGCGCGCGCTCTATGCCCAGAACCAGGGCCTGAAGCTCAATCCGAAAGATGTCGAGTTGTTGATCGACCGCGCCCTGACCTACGGCACCGCGGGCATGTATTTCGAGGCCCTCGACGATCTCAACGGAGCGGTCGATCTGCGGCCCGACGATCCCGACATCTATGCGATGAGGGCCGCGGCCTATCGGCATCTCGAGAATCCCGATCTCGCCAAGGACAATCTCGAACATGCCTTGAAGATTTCGCCCAGCCATCCGGGCGCACTGCTGGAGCGCGGCTATCTGCGCCGCGCTAACGGCGATGCAAAAGGCGCGCGCGAGGATTGGCTCACCGTGATCCAGCTGATGCCCGGCACGGACATCGCGAATGAAGCGCAGAAGAACATCGAGAAGCTGGATATCAAGTGACGGAAGTCAGAAATCAAGATTCGCGTAGTGCTCAGGCGGGGTCGTGCCCGGCCAGTGGTCTGCGAGCAATGGGCGGAAGCTGGGGCGGGACTTGAGCCGCGCATACCATTCCTTGGCAACCGGATGATCTTCCCAGGGCACATCGCCGAGAAAGTCGAGGCACGAGAGGTGCGCGGCTGCGGCCAAATCGGCCGCCGAGATCTCCTCGCCAGCCAGCCAGTTGCGCCGGTCGATCAGCCAGCCGATGTAGTGCAGATGAACGTGGATATTGGCCTTGCCCGCGCGCAAGGCATTTGAGTCAGGCCCACCGCGGCCAAAGAGGCGCTTGGTGATCTTCTCCTCCAGCAGATGCTGCGTGACCTCGCGATGGAACTTGCCGTCGAACCAGGTGATCAGTCGTCGCACCTCCGCCTTCTCGACCTTGGCGCGGCCGAGCATCGCGGGCTCTTCATAGGCTTCTTCCAGATATTCGGTGATGGCGTAGTCGCCGCTCAAGGTCAGGCCGCTATCCTCCGTCAACACTGGCGTCTCGCAGGCCGGATTGAGGCGCAGGAAAGCCTCGCGCCGTTCCCACGACCGCTCCACCACCAGGTCGCAATCCAGGTGCTTTTCCTTCAGCAGAAGGCGCAGCTTGCGGGACTGGGGTTGCAACGGAAAGTGATAGAGCGTGCGCATGGTCCGATGGGATCGATCTCCGCCGCAATCTAACAGCGCATGTCGGCGCAATCCAGATCGCGCTTGCTACTTGTCGCGGACCAGCCGGAACGCAGGCGGCGCGCGGTCGGCGAAGTCGTGCTTGATCTCGGGGAGCGCCTGGCGCTGGCCCGGGTAGGCGAGTATCTCGATCGCCTCCGCGAAGCCCAGCCAGCGATAGGCAAGATGTTCGTGGTCGAGCGTGACCTCTGGCGCTTGGTCGAAGAGCGCGACGAAGATCGGCATGATCTCGATCGAGTTGCCGCCGGCATTGAAGAACATGTCGCAGCAGCCGGTGGTGTAGAGCGCCTCGACCGTGATGCCGGTCTCCTCCGCGATCTCGCGCCGGATGGCATCGGCCGCGCTCTCGCCCTTCTCGATGCGGCCCATCACCAAGCTCCATAGGCCGCGCGAGGTGCTCTTGTTGCGCTGGAGCACAAGCACGCGCGTGGCATCGCCGGATCCCGCGAGGATGACAGCGGCAACCGCTCGGCTGCGGATCGGAAGCTGCGACTCGGATTTCACCGGCGAACCCACGCGTTGCTGAGGGCCGCGTTATGACGCCTCAGGCCTTCGCAGGCAAGCCGCGGCAGCTTGTTCGATTTCAGTCTTGTCAATTGCCATACTACTACCATAGGTTATGATCTATTGCAATAAGCAACCTTAGATTGTGGCCGTTCAAGTCCGACAGGAGACGAGGCCAGCCGGCGGGGATGAGGAGCGCAGAGGAATGAAAACGCTACGACTTGCACCCGCTGCTGTGGCGGCGTGCATCGCATTGGACGGCTGCGGCGGCACCGCCTTTGAACTGCCACCGGTGAGTGCACAGGAAGCATTGCTGGCGGCACGGGAGATCGAGGCCGATCCAGCCTTGCCGCGATATTTCCGCGGCCGCACGTTCTACGAAGAGACCATCCTCAAGCTCGACCGCCGGCTGACACAGAATGTCCGGCCGTTGTGCGCGCGGGCGGAGACCAAGGATTGCTACTTCAACTTCCACTATGTCGCCGATGACGAGGTCAACGCCTTCACCGACAAGGACGGGCAGATCTATCTGCATCGCGGCTTGCTGGAATATCTGGGTACGGACGAGGAAATCGCCGCCGTCATGGCGCATGAAATGGGCCACCAGATTGCGAACCATGTCGAGGAGAAGAGACGGAGCATCCTGCTTGGTGCCTTGATTGGCGGCGTCCTCATGGGCGCGGCCGGCGTTGCAGGCGGCGCGACGCAGGAACGAGCCGACGAACTGACGGCCGAGGGCATGACGCTCGGCGGTCAGGTCGGCATGCTCGCCTTTTCGAAGGAGCAGGAGCGAGAGGCGGACCTGCTCGCCGCCTACGTGCTGGCGCGCGCGGGCATCGATCTCGAGAGCGCCGGCGGTACCTTCGAAGTGCTCGCGAAACTGGATGACAAGGCCTGGGCAAGCTGGAACGACACCCATCCCGCCGGCCCGGAGCGCATCGTCGCCTGGCGCAAGGCCGTGGTGG
>JAWKVL010000094.1:0-5844 GCA_041398065.1 Dongiaceae bacterium
GGGCCGGCGGTCAACTTGGCCGCTCGCATCACCGGCCTCTGCCGTCCCCTCAACCAGGCGCTGCTCGCCTCGAAGGCCTTCGCATCGCCCTGCGGCAGCAAGCTCGTGCCGCTCGGCCACTACCCCATGCACGGCTTCGACCAGCCACAGGAAGTCTACGGGCTGCCGGAATAGCGGCCAAATCATCGTTGACGCTTTGAACACCCTTCGCCATCCTTGACGCCGATGGGGATGGGGTCCCCCGATAACCGCCGTAGAGGCTGATGACTCCTGCCAGCGTGCTTGGTCCACGCGGCGGGAGCTTGTTCGCGAGCCCGCCGTTTGGCGGGCTTTTTCATGCTGGAAACGCAACGCGGGGGAAAGGAGCAGGCATGTCCGCTGCAATCGCACTGTGGGTCGGGTTGGGGAGCGCGCTCGGGGGTGTGGCGCGCTATTGGTGCTCCGGCCTGATTGCGGGACTGGTGGGCGAGACCTTTCCGTGGGGCACGCTGGTCGTCAATGTCGTGGGCTCGTTCCTGATCGGACTGGTCGCGACGATCTCCAGTCCCGACGGACGCTTCATCATCCCGGCGGAGGCGCGCCAGTTCCTGATGGTCGGAATCTTCGGCGGCTTCACCACGTTCTCCTCCTTCAGCCTGCAGACCTTGAACCTGGTGCGCGAAGGGGAATGGATGCCGGCCGGCGCCAACATCGTCGGCTCGGTGGTGCTATGCTTGGTCATGGTGTGGGCCGGGCACATGCTTGCCGCCACGATAAACCGATAGGAGGCGTCGATGAAGGTTCCCAAGGACGCCATGCTGCTGCGCATCTTCCTGGGCGAGAGCGACAAGGCCGGCCATCGGCCGCTCTATGAGGCGATCGTTCTGAAAGCGCGCGAGGCGCATCTCGCCGGCGCCACGGTGCTGCGCGGGCCGATGGGCTTCGGCCATTCGAGCCGGCTGCACACGGCGAAGATCCTGCGGCTGTCGGAGGATCTGCCGATGGTGATTGAGATCGTCGACGGCGAGGACAAGATCAGGGCCTTCCTCGATACGATCGAACCGATCATGGGTGCGGGACTCGTGACGCTGGAGCGCGTGCAGGTCCTGCGCTACGGAACGGAAGCGCCGGCCGAGTAGCAAGGGGTCAGTCGATCGCGATCACGACATTGCCGATCGCTTGGCCGCCTTCAACTGCCTTGTGGGCGTCGGCGATCCTGTCCAGCGGATAGGTCTCCGCGACGGCATGCACCAAGGCGCCCTGCACCAGCGCCTGGTTGATGTCCTGGATCGACTGGAGGCGCGCCGGCTCAGGCAGGATGTAGACCAGCACCAGCCGCAGCGTCAGCCCCATGAACATCATGGGATAGAAGGGCAGTTTCGGCTCCATCACCGCGGACGAGGCATAGGTTGCGATGACGCCGTTGGTCTTGATGCAGGCGAGGGTGGTCTGCAGGTTGCCCCCGAACTCCACGTCGATCACGCGGTCGACGCCCTGGCCGTTGGTCAGTTCCTTCACCGCTTGCGCGACATCCTCGGTCTTGTAGTTCACGACATGATCGGCACCAGCGGCCTTGGCGTGCGCCGCTTTCTCCGCGCCGCTGACAGTCGCGATCACTTTGGCGCCGCCCCAACTCGCCAGCTGAATCGCGTAGTGCCCGACCGCGCCGGCGCCGCCGGTCACCAGGATGGTCTGGCCGGCGACCGGACCGTCAGCGAACACGCAACGGTGCGCCGTCATCGCCGGAATGCCGAGGCATGCGCCGGCCTCGTATGGCACGCCGTCGGGCAGATGCGGCGCCTGGAATGCGGGCAGCGCGACATATTCGGCGGCGGTGCCGAACGGACGCTGCCATTGCCCGTTCCACAGCCACACCCGCTCGCCAACGCGCGCGGGATCGATCCCGGCGCCGATTGCCTGGATCACGCCCGCCCCGTCGCTGTGCGGGATGACGCGCGGGTAAGACATCTTCGCGCGCAGCCCCGCGCGCGATTTCACGTCCGACGGATTGACGCCGGAAGCCTTCACGCGCACCAGAACCTCGCCGGGCCCCGGCGACGGCATCGGCAGTTCCGCAACCTGCAGCACCTCGTCGGCGGGTCCGTTCCGATCGTAGAAGGCGGCTTTCATGGGCTTTTCCTCCCGTTCGAGATCTCGTCGCCAATGTGGCCGGATTGCGTGCAAAGGAAAAGGGCGCGGCGATTGCTCGCCGCGCCCGCGCGTTCCCGAGGCGCCTCTGGAGGTGAACGGCCTCGGGCCTTGAGCGACGGTCAGCCGAGACAGCCGGAGCGCCGCCGCTATTCTGCCGCGGCGATTGCCGCGCTAAGCCCCAGACGCTTGGCCACGCCCGCGCCATAGGCCGGGTCGGCCTTGGCGAAGTGGGCAACCTGCCGGCGCTGGATGAAGTCCGGCACGCCCATCATGGCGCCGGCGATGGCGTCCATCAACCGGCCCTGCGCTTCCGAGCCAATCAGGCGGAACAGGTTGCCGGCCGGGGTGTAGTCGTCATTGCCGGCGCGATGGTCGTAGCGATCCGCCGGGCCCTCGAGCGGCAACGGCGGCTCCTTGAACCGGTGGTCCTCCACCGGCCCGCCAAAGCTGTTGGGCTCATAGTTCACCTTGCCGCCGTCATTGCCGTCGAACCGCATCGCGCCGTCACGGTGATAGCTGTGGACGGGACAGCGCGGCTTGTTGACCGGCAGCGCTTCGTAGTTGACGCCGAGCCGGTGGCGGTGCGCGTCGGCATAGGAGAAGACGCGGAACTGCAGCATCTTGTCCGGGCTGTGGCTGATGCCCGGGACCACGTTGGCGGGCGAGAAGCTCGCCTGTTCCACTTCCGCGAAGTAGTTCTCCGGGTTGCGGTTCAGCTCGAGGATGCCGACCTCGATCAGCGGAATATCCTTGTGCGGCCATATCTTGGTGAGGTCGAAAGGATCGAATGCGGTGCGCTTTGCCTGATCCTCGCTCATCAGCTGCACCATCATGCGCCACTTCGGATAGTCGCCGTGTTCGATCGCCTCATAGAGATCGCGCTGGTGGCTCTCGCGGTCGGCGCCGATCACGTTTGCCGATTCCGCTTCGCCGATTGTGGCAACGCCCTGCAGGCTCTTGAAGTGGAACTTGACCCACACGCGCTGGTTCTGCGCATTGATGAAGCTGTAGGTGTGGGACCCGTAGCCATTCATCTGCCGGTAGTTCTTCGGTAGTCCGCGATCGGAGAACAGGATTGTCACCTGATGTAGGCTCTCCGGCGACAGCGACCAGAAGTCCCACATAACGGTGGCGCTGCGCAGGTTAGTGCGCGGATCGCGCTTCTGCGTGTGGATGAAGTCGGGGAACTTGTAGGGATCGCGCACGAAGAACACCGGCGTGTTGTTGCCGACCAGGTCCCAGTTTCCCTCCTCGGTGTAGAACTTGAGCGCGAAGCCGCGCACGTCGCGCTCGGCATCGGCCGCACCCTTTTCGCCAGCGACGGTGGAGAAGCGCAGCAGCACCTCGGTCTTCTTGCCGACTTCGGAGAACAGCTTCGCTTTGCTGTGGCGCGTGATGTCGTTGGTGATGGTGAGCGTGCCATAGGCCGCCGAGCCCTTGGCGTGAACCACACGCTCGGGGATGCGCTCGCGGTTGAAATGGGCGTGCTTTTCGAACAGCTGCCAGTCCTGGACCAGCAAGGGTCCGCGTGGGCCGGCCGTCAGGCTGTTCTGGTTGTCGCCGACTGGGATACCGGCGGCGGTGGTCAGGGTCGGGCGTTGGGTGTTGGGATCGTCGGCCATTGGGCTCCTCCTCCAAAGGAAAATCAGCTGGGGAGGATTTGAGCCCGGACCTGCAGATCGATCCAGCGGATTGTTTGCATCAGTTTAATCGATTCTGTCGATCAATTCCGATATCAGGCATGGGTGGCCGGAACCCGGTAACATGTCTTATATTTGTTACCCGTTCAGTTCCGTCCCCATCCACCTTGGAGAGCTCAAATGACGCGTCTCACTGCCATCGCGCTCATCCTCGGCGTCAGCTTGCTGGCCGGTTGCTCGGTCTCGCAAGAAGGCGCGTCGTTGTCGGAGTTCAAATGGATCGACAACAATTGCTCCGGCGACGGCTATTTCGCCAATGAATCATGGTGCCGCGACGGGCTCCACGCCTCGATGGGCCCATACGCGATGCACTGACGAAAGTCAGGGTCGCCTGAACCGCTCTTGGGGGATCTCGGCGATGACCGAGATCTCCACCAGCAGTGTTGGGTCATAGAGCCGGGCGACCTCGATCGTGGTCGTGACGGGATAAGGCGGCGCCAGAAATTCACGGCGGATGTCTCCTGCCGCGAGAAAGGCATCCATGTCAGTGACGTAGTTGGTCATGGACAGGATGTCGTTCGGCTCGCCGCCGACACTGCCGAGGGCGGTTCGGATATTTTCCAGCACTTGGCGAAGCTGCGCGCGCATGTCGCCCGCGCCGACGATCCGTCCGTCGCGGCCGAGTGCGACTTGGCCTTTCAGATGGACGATCCGTCCATTGCCCTGGATCGCGATCTGCGAGAACGGGCCGAAGGGCTGCCACAAGTCCGGTGGGTTGACGGCGTCGGCCATATCCGCCTCAGGCGATGCACTCGCCGCCGTCGACCACCAGCGCATGGCCGGTCATATAGCTGGAGCGGTCGGACGCGAGATAGAGGATGGATTCCGCGATCTCCTCCACGCTCGCCCAGCGGCCCATCGGGATCTTCTCTTTGACATAAGCTTCGATCGCGCCGCGACCGCCCATCTGGCGGATATAAGGATCGTTGAATGGCGTATCGACCCAGCCAGGGCAGAGCGCGTTGACCCGGATGTTGTGGGGTCCGTAGTCCAGCGCCATCTGCCTGGTCATCGCGATCACCGCCGTCTTGCTGGTGATGTAGGCAAGCATGCCCTTGTCGAAGAACACGCCGGAATTGGACGAGGTGTTGATGATGACGCCCTTGCCCTGGCGCTTCATGTGCGGCATCGCGGCCTTCGCCGCGACGAAATGGGCACGCACGTTGATGGCGTAGCTAGCATCGAGGCCGCTGGCCGGCACCTGCTCCAGAGTGCCCTCGACCTGGATGCCGGCGTGATTGTGCAGGATGTCGATCCGGCCATAGGTGACGGCGGCGTATTCGATCAGCTGCTCGATGTCCGCGTCCTTGGTGACGTCGACGGCGCGGCCCTCGGCGCGGCCGCCGGCGTCGCGGATGCGTTGTGCCGTATCCTCGGCGCGCGCGGCGACGAGGTCGGTGGCGATCACGATGGCGCCTTCACGGCCGATGATCTCAGCACCCCCGCGCCCGATGCCGGACCCGGCCGCGGTTATGATGGCGACGCGATCCTTGAGGATCATTGTTCCTCCCTTGGCTTTCGACCTTATGCTTTTTGGGGCGCGCTTTTCCGACGCAGCAGCAATTGCGCGCCGAACAGCATGACCAGCGAGAACATCATGATGGCGGTGCCGATGGCGTTGATCTCCGGAGTCACACCGCGGCGGATCGAGGAGAAGACGTAGATCGGCAGCGTGTTGAGCGGCCCCGCGACGAAGAAGGCGATCACGAAATCGTCGAAGCTGAAGGTGAAGCACAACAAGAACCCGGCCAGGATCGCCGGGGCGAGCTGCGGCAGGGTCACCTGCCGGAAGGTCGCCCATGGATCGGCATAGAGATCCATCGAGGCCTCGATCAGGCTGCGGTCCATGCCGGCGATGCGCGCCCGCACGATCACGATCACCAGCGCCATGGAGAAAAGGGTGTGGGCGGCGATGATGGAGCCGTATCCCATGTGAAGCTGCGGCGGCGCATCGCCCGGCCAGATCTGCGCCAGCACCGCATTCGCCGCATCGAACGTGGTCACCAGCGCGATC
>JAWKVL010000095.1:0-4374 GCA_041398065.1 Dongiaceae bacterium
GGAAGGGCGCGCCGAAGCTCGTGATCGCCGAACCCACATTGCCCATGCCGAAGATCCCGAGCGCCGTCCCCTGTTTGGCGGGCGGGTACCATTTCGAGACGTAGGCAATACCAACCGCGAAGGATCCCCCTGCCAGGCCCACGCCCAGCGCCGCCAACAGGAACATCGGGTAGGTGGTTGCCTGCGACAGCAGGAAGGTGGCCGCGGCGGAGGCCAGCATGACCAGGGTGTAGACCAGCCGGCCGCCATATTGATCGGTCCAGATGCCGAGGAAAATCCGGCTGAGAGAGCCGGTGAGGATGGGCATGGCGACGAGCAGGCCGAATTCCGTATCGTTCAGGCCCAGATTCTGTTTGATGCGGATTCCGAGGATTGAAAAGATCGTCCAGACGGCGAAACAGGCCGCGAAAGCGAAGGTGCTGAGCCCGAGCGCCTGACGCTGTTGCGTAGACGTGACCTGATCCAAGTTAACCATTGCGGTGCCCCTCTTGCGCAAATGCTGAAGCTAAGCAGTCGCCGAAGGATCGCCAGACTAGAGCCCGGTTTTGGTTGATTTGGGTCAATGGGACGGAGTTGGGACACTGAAATAAGCCGAGTCAGCGCGAACAACGATCGACATGAAATCAATCGACAAGTCTTACGCGCCAGTATCTCCAATGAAGGCTTGTCGTTTGCGGTACGTCTGATTGATAATTATCAATTCCAATTGAGGGGGACTGATGCGTTCCGAAGAGCTTCCGGTGATTCGCCAACTGGCGCTGTTTGCGAACATGTCGGAGGATAATTTTGCGCCGCTGCTGCAGGCCGCCTATCTGCAGACCTTCCCGCCCCAGGTGCAGCTGATTACGGAAGGCGACCCGGCGGACTTTCTCCATGTCGTGGTCGAAGGCACGATCGAACTGTTCGCGATTGCAAACGGCCGAGAGACGGCGCTTCAGCTGCTGCGTCCGTACTCCACTTTCATCCTTGCGGCCGTCCTCAAGGACGCCGTCTACCTCATGTCGGCGCGAACGCTGGAGAAGTCCCGTATCCTCATGATCCCGTCGCAGGATGTGCGAGCGGCATTCGAGCGCGACGCGGCGTTCGCGCGCTCCATCGTCGTGGAACTCGCTTCGGCCTTTCGCGCGATGGTCAAGGAGCAAAAGAATCAGAAGCTGCGATCCGGCATCGAGCGCTTGGCGAACCTATTGCTGCGCCTCCACGCCGAACAGGGCGGAGACGGCACGTTAGCGTTGCCTTGCGACAAGCGAACCTTGGCCGTCTTGCTCGGTATGACGCCTGAGAACCTGTCGCGCGCCTTCGGCACCTTGAAGCCTTATGGCGTGGAGGTGAACGGTGGGGAAATCCGGCTCACCAAATTGAGAGATCTCGAGACCTTGGCAAAGCCCACGCCGTTGATCGATGACATCGCCACTTGAATCGAGCGAATAGCGTAACACCCGACCTCGCCTTCTGACTGATCATTCAGTGTGAGACTGTTGACGAGCGCGCCAAGTCTCGAACCCGCGACCGCTCCGTTGCAGGCGGAGTGGGTGGCGGAAGGAACGGCTTGCTGTCGAGCGTGAGTGAACAAGCGGGGCGCCTGTAGCGTCACTCGACTAGGCGATCCCGTACGGACGAATCACAATTGGCGTCGTGCGCCCTCGTCTGGCGTACTGTATTCCCATTGCCGCGCGCACTAAGTTCTCCCAGCGCTGTCCGATCCATAGTGATACTTCAGCAAGTTAGAAAGAGCGCCATTGCCAACCGTTCTGTTTATGACGCCGCGGGCCCGAGAATCCGCCCAATATCAGCGAGTTGCCACAGCCGCTTTGAGTGAAGCACGAGGAGGTGTCGCCTTGACAACTATTCATACCCGAGGAGGCCCGCCGCGTGCTGACGGGATACGCGCTCACAGATATACCTTCCGACATACCTTCAAATTTGTTGCATTCCGAAGACATAAACTGTTTATCAACCATAGTTAGCTAGAATTCTGACCGAATCGCCTCTCAGGCGTATTCCATTGCAAGAACAAGAAAGTGTACGAGGCTGTGCTGTTCGTTCGAGGTCCCAAATGGTCCAAGGCCCCGCTGTCGAAATAGGACAGCAGCTTGATCCTGATCAGATCGCTCGCGTCGACATATCCCGAACCGCCTCGGTGGCGAAGGTTGAAGTTCGAGTCTATTTGACCGGTGCCGAAAATCCGCACCTATTCGAATTCGACAACATGCCGGCTGCCATCGCCTTCTATGAGCAGCTTTGGGCGCGTCGCGCTGCAGACGATGGCGAAGCCGCCGCGTCGCACACCGCCTGAACTCACCACCCTGAATTCATCACTGGCTCGCGATGCGAACTCTTGCCCCTGGGTCGCGCGGATCCGGTGAGCTTGTCTTCAGCCGAGTAGGTTGCGTATCGGCCTCGATGGCGCTCAGCGTCGACAACTCTGCCAAGCGGGAGAGAGCCTCAAGGTCGAGGACCTTCAGCATGCCGTTCCGCAGGAAGACGAGCCGTCGTTCGCGCAGGTGCCGGAGAATCCGATTCACATAGACTGACGTCAGCCCGAGGCTGTCTGCGATCAGTTCTTGGGTGACAGGCAGCTCGATCGTGTCGCCCTGCACGCCCAGCACGCTTGCCCGAGCGCGCAGAAACAGATCGAGCAGCATGTGCGCAACTCGCGCCGTGCCGAAGCGTCCACCAACATTTGTAAGTTGGTCCTGCGCCCTCAGAGCCGACTGCGCATTGATGTGCACCAATGCACGTGCAAGAGCGGGATGCTCGTCGATCAGGCCGGGAAAGCTCTTGCGCGGGAAGACACAGATGGCCGCATCCGAAAGACAATAGGCGCCGTGAACCATCGGCTCATTGAGATCGGACTGATAACCGAAGAACGCACCCGGCAGGAGAATATCGAGAATCTGACGCTTGCCCGATTCAAGAATGCGATACAGCGCGACCCAGCCGTCCAGGAGATTGAAGATCTCCGTAGGGCGGTCGCCGATGCGATAGATATGCGTATCGGCCGTAACGATGCGATCACCGGTCTTGAATTCCTGCACGACAGAAAGGTCGTCCAGGAATGCGCGGCATACGGTCGTGCCGCGCACCGAACACCGTTCGCATCCGTTTGGAATCTTCGGTACCAATCGGCGCTTCCTGCCGACCGCTCTTCGATCGAGTTGTGACATTGCCCTCTCCCCGGATTCACGGCCCGCCCTCCGCGCGCCGCAAGGCTTCGACAACTGTGCCGACGCCTAGTCCCCAATTCCCCACTTGCTAAATTTCTGTTCCTCGCCTCCCACAGCGCGGAACAAGCGCTACGACTCACGATGCGATCGTGGTCTGCAGCGAGCTCGCTCTTGGTGTTGTTCGCGTTTCTTGCGAGCTCCATTTGCACTCACATGGAGAGTGCCAAAAAAAGATGACAGAATTGGTTCGAACCTGCAACAACTTCAAGTAAGATCACTTGGATAGGGCCACGGCGAGCGTGTTCTATTTATCGCGCCAAGATAGAATTGTGGTGCATTGCACAATCACACTGCAGTGAAGCCACACGCGCTGAGTAGGACAAACTGCCGCAACAAGTCGAGGGAGTGCGTGAATATGCGTTTTCTGCAGCCGCTCTTACTAGCGCTGACTTTGATTCTTGGCTTCGCAACTCCAGGACGTGCAGCGGACATCGCTCTTGCACGACTGACGTTCAGCAGCGGATGGGACGCGCTCCCCGCCATCGTCGGGATCGAGCGAGGATTTTTTGCCCAAGAAGGCCTCGTGGTCAGCGGGCTCGCGATCACCTCTCCCGAGGCAGTCATCAACTCGCTGGCAGCGGGATCAACCGATTTCGCAATCGTCCCTCAGCGCGTCATGCTGGTAATGGTGGCGGCCAAGGCGCCGGTCAAGATCATTGCCCAGGGCGGATGGGGCACCGAACTGGAACTGGTGGCGCGGCCGGATGTCGCCATCAAGTCCGCCGCAGACCTTAAGGGAAAGACCGTTGCTACATTGCGAGGGTCGGAAGCCCTTCCCGCTCTCGTCAGGTTGCTCAATCAGTCGAAGCTGAAGCCGACCGATCTGAAGATCGTGCTCATGTCCGCGGACGATCTCGTGAAGTCTCTGAAGGACAAGAAGGCTGACGCTGTGTTCGAAACGCGGCACTTCACCGCACCGCTTGTGCAGAACAAGTCAGCCGTCAGCGTTCTCGATCCCGCTGCCATCACCAAAGCGATCGGATGGATCGATGCAATTCCGCTGATTGCGCACGCAGACACGATCGCAAAGGACCCGAAGATGGTCCAGAAGTTCGTCAATGGGTGGGCGAAGGCACTGGCCTATATCCGTCAGGATCCGCAAGACGCCGGCCGGCTCCTGGAGATCTTCTTCCACCGCCAGGGCGTG
>JAWKVL010000096.1:0-3943 GCA_041398065.1 Dongiaceae bacterium
CCACGTTTGTGTTGCACTTCCGTCCAGGCTTGCCGACCCGAGTCGCGCTGGGTAGGTTGGCCCGCCCTCACTAACTCGAGAGTTTCATGCCCCGAGTCGTTCGCCTGCTGGCCGCCAGCGCCTTCTTCCTGTCCGCTTGTGCAACCTATTCGACGCCCGTATCCAAGCCTGCCCAACCGTCAGGCGATCCGGTCTTGATCACGCTCCAGGTGGAGCAGCACCTCAACAAGTACTACCGCACGATCGGTGGTGGTCGCGCCGGCGCCTTCGCGGTGTCGCCCAAGGGTACGGTCGGCTTCTACGCTTATTGCCAGGCGATCCAGTGCCGCGACGATTTCAGCTATACACGCGCCGCCTTGCAAGGCTGCGAAGTGCGCGCCCACGCCGCTTGCGTGATCTTGGCGGTCGGCCGCTCGGTCCAGCACCCCTACATGACCTACAAGGAAGCCGAGGATAAGGGGCTGATCTGACCTGACGCTCAGTCGTTGAGCGGCGGGAACGGAGTCAGAATTGCGTGGGCCCGCGCCAGATCGCGCAATTCGCTCAGCCGCGCCATCATGGCTTCGTCGCCGGGCTTCCGGCCCAAAGCCGCCAGTGTGCGCGTGCGGTCCACGATCAGCGTGACGTAGGGCAATGGCTCGCGCGTATCGAAATAACGTTCGAGCATGTCGGCGAAGCGCTCGGCCTCGCTCCATTCTCCATGCTCCAGCGCCCAGATCATGGCAAAGCGCAGGAAATAGACCCAGTTGTGCGCCAACCCCGTCTGCTCCAGCAGCTTTTCGCCGCGCTGGATCCATTCCGCCTGGCGCTTCGGATCAGAGTCGACCAAGGCGTAGACCCCATAGATCATCGGCCCGGCGAACGTCAGCGATGTGCGCTCCGCCAGTTCCAGCGATTCCTGGCACAGCTTCACGAGCTCGCCGGCCGACAGGCGATGGCGTGATTCGCTGGCAATGCCGGCCAGCAGGATCGAGCTGTAGCGATCCGTCTTCAGCGCCCGTGACAGAGTCAACGCCTCGTTCGCCATGCGGACGACCTCGTCGCGATGGTCCGCCATCCAGAAACCGAAGGCCGAGCACTCCTTCGCGAACATCTGCAGATACTGATCGCCAATCCTGGTCGCTTCGCTCAGCGCCAGTTCGCATTGCCGCTGCGCTTCGGCGATATTCAGGAAATAGATCTCGCAAATGGCCTGCATGCCGCGGTTGGCCGAAGCCGTCCGCACGAATCCATGCTGCGCGGCCAACTCCGCGCACTCGGCGAAATAGCGCCGGCTGGTCGCCAGATTGCCTTCCGCATAGGCTGCGTCGCCCAGGCCGCCCAAGGCGCGGATGCGCCACTCGATCGAACCGGCGCGCTCGGCCGCCGCGATGGCCGCCTGGTGCGATTGCTTGCACAGGGCGAGATCGGCCCCGGCGAATGCGAGGTTGCCGCGCAGGATGTTGAACTCCGCCGCCATCATGTCGTCACCGACCTGTTCGATGACCGGGACCAGCGCTGCGATCTGCTGCAGCCCCATCGCGACTCGCCCAAGCAGGCGGTTGGCGGACGCCAAGCCGATCGTGGCGGCGGCGCGCTGCTTTTCGCCTGCCGCCGCTTCATGGGCGCGGCCAAAACTCTGCAGCGCCGGTTCGCCCTGGCCAAGATCGCGCTGCAGCGCGCCGACTTGCATGGCGAGGTCGAAAACGTCCGCGGGCGCCTGGGCCATGCCAAGGCCGCGCTCCGCCAGCGTCAGCGCCCGCGCCATGTGCAGCAGGGCCGCTTCCGACCGGGACGCAGTGAGATAGGCCGCCGGTGCGCCGCGCTCGCCGGCGCGCTCCAGGTGTTCGGCGTGCACCGCCGGGTCGCGGTCCGCGAACAAGGCGGCGGCCGCGCGATGTAGCTGTGCCCGCCGCTCGAGCGTGAGCGAGGCATAGACGCCGTCACGGATCAGAGCGTGGGCGAAGGCGACCTCGGCCCCCTCCGGACGGACCAGATGGCGGCGCGCCAGCTCGCCGCAATCGTACGTCTCGTCACCGGCCAGCGCGCGCAGGTCGGCGAGGTGGAAGCGCTGCCCCAGGATGGCGGCGGCCTCGATGGCGCGGCGGTCGGGCTGCGCCAGCCGGTCGAGCCGCGCCAGCACCACGCCATGGACCGACGGCGGCAGCCGATCTTCCTGGTCGGTGGCGCGGCTGCGCAGCAACTGTTCCAGGAACAGGGGGTTGCCTTCCGCGCGCTCGACGCAACGGCGCATATATTCTTCGGATTCAGCGGAGAGCTGCCGCGCCAGCTTGGCGGCATCGGCGCCCGACAGCGGCCTGAGGTCGATCGTCGCCAGCAGTGCATCGCGCGCCCGTGCCCGCCACGTCACGTCGATCGGATCGCCGTCGATCCGCGTCGAGAGCAGGATGAGGGCCGCGCTGTCCACAAGTCCGCCTGCGAGCTGGGCGAGGGTCGACAGCAGGCTCGCATCCGCCCAGTGCACATCTTCCACGATCACCAGCTGCGGTTGCCGCCGCGCCGCCGCGGCAAGCAGGCTTTGCAGCGCCCGGGTTCGCCCGTTCTCGCGCATGGCTTCGTCCATCGCGCGATAGAGCGCGAGGTCGCTGAGCGAGCGGGGCAGCGACAGCAGATCCGCCGCGAACAGCGCCAGCTCCTGAGGCAGGTCGCCTGCCGCGATGGCGGCGGCGAGCCCCGATTCATCACTCGCGCCGGCGCATTGCTGCAGCAGATGTGCGGCGAGCGTGGCGGCGGAGTCGCTCTCGCGCGTCGCGCCGAAATCCAGCACGCGCGCGGTGACGACTGCGAATTGGCGGCTGGCGGCCTCCGTGGAAGCTTCCCGCAGCAGCGTCGACTTGCCGATGCCGGGATCGCCGCGGACGAGTACGGCACCGCCGCTGCCCTCGGCCGCTGCGGCGATCAGGGCGGTGATCTGCGCCAGCTCTCCGCGCCGGCCGATCATCTGGCTCGGTCGCGGCTCCGCCTCGATCTCCTGATCGGCGATCGCATGGGCGGCGGTTGCGTCGAGTCCTTTCAATGCCAGCTTCGGCAAGGGCCGGCACGAAACCTGGGACGCGATCTCACCGGCGATTGCATCGTCCACCCAGGTCTCGCCTGCCGGCGCAGCCTCCATCAGGCGCGCCGCCAGGGTCGGTGCGTCGCCGGTCACGGTATAGGCGGCATGGCCGGCGCTGCCGAAATGTCCCGCCAGCACTTCGCCCAGCGCGATGCCGATATGCGCGCGGAAGCTGTCGCCGGTCTCGCTCGACAACTCCGCCATGCGGCGATGGATCGCGATCGCGGCTCTCGCGGCGCGCAGCGCGTCGTCGCCGTGGGCGGTGGGCGCGCCGAACAACGCCATCATTGCATCGCCCATGTGCTTGTCGATGGTGCCGCCGTGCTGCAGCACGATCGGATCGACCGCCTCGAAATAGCGCGCAAGCAGGCGCTGCGTATCTTCCGGATCGCGTCCGGTCGACAGGCGCGTGAAATTGGCAAGATCGGCGATCAGCACGGCGACCGGCCGGCGCTCTGCCGGCATCCGCTGTGGAGATGGAGCTGACTCTGCAGCCGGCGCCGCATCGGTCAGCACGCGCCCGCAACCGCCGCAGAACCGGTCGGACGGCGCGTTCTTGAAACCGCAGGCGCTGCAGGCGCGCTCCAACGGTGCGCCGCACGCGGCACAAAATCTGCGGTCCGCCCGATTCTCCGTTTGGCACTGCGGACAGTGCAAGCAGCTTGCTCCGACGCCGATCGTCCCCGCATCAAGCTACGCGGTCGCAGCCGGCCCAGCAATGGTGGCGCAATCTCCCTCTCGCGTCTGGCAACTTGAGCTGGCCCCCGCCCCGACTTGCAGGCGATCGCGTATGGCGATAGCCGCTCGCAAGTCCCCCTCCCCCGAGGCGGGGGAGGGTCGGGGTGGGGGCGACGGCGCTTCAGCTCGACGCGGTCTTCGCAAGAGAGA
>JAWKVL010000097.1:0-3705 GCA_041398065.1 Dongiaceae bacterium
CGCGAACGGCGCCTTGCACAAATGCTGCATGGCCCAGAACACGCCGCCATGGGCGACGATGAGGACGTGGCTGGCGCTGCCGAGCGCGCGGTTGGCCGCAGCCGCCACGCGCTTGCGCACGTCGGGGAACGGTTCGACGCCGTCAATCGGCTTGTCCTCACGCCAGGCGGACACCCAGGAATAGTCGGCGATGCCTTCGTACGGGCCGACATCCATCTCCTCGAGCCCCGGCATATCCACCACCGCCACGCCCAGGCCATGCCCGATGATGTCTGCGGTGCTGCGCGCACGCTTCAACGGACTGGAGCAGATGGCGTCGATGCCGAGTCCCCTCAGGTGCGGGACCGCCGCATGCGCCTCGGCCTCGCCCTGCATGCTGAGCGGCACGTCGCGCCGCCCCTGGCATCTGCCGGTGCGGTTCCAGTCGGTCTGGCCGTGACGCAGGAACCAGAAGGGCTGCCGTGTCAGCATCGCAAAAGTCTCGTCTGCCTCCGAATCGCGCGCAGCCTTCCTAGCATCGTATCCGCTTCCGGCGCCAGCCTGCGTCAGTTACGGCATCGCGCATCGGCGGCTAGGATGGCCGAACTTGGATTGCGATCGAGGCAAAATTATGCGCAGGCCACGTTCGATGGAGGCACTCGAGGAGTTCGGGCGCGTCCGCCTGTCGCCGACCTTCTTCATGCGCGACTTCCTCTATTCGGAGATTGCGGGGTTCCACGGCATACCGAATCTACCGGATGATCCCGATCTGGCGGTCGCGGCCGGAAGACAGCTGTGCGAAACATTGCTCGAACCCCTGCAGGCGGCGTTCGGCCGCCTCGCCATCCGCTCGGGGTTCCGTTCACGCCACGTCACTGCATTCGGACACAAGCGGCGCGAATGCGGCAGCGTGCGGATCAACGCCGCTTACCATGTCTGGGACCTGCGCGATGCGAACGGCTGCATAGGCGCCGGCGCCAGCGTCGTGGTGCCGTGGTTTGCCGACCGCTACGCTTCCGGCGCCGATTGGCGCGCGCTGGCGTGGTGGATCCACGACCATCTGCCCTATGCGCACCTGCAATTCTTCCCGAAGCTCGCCGCCTTCAACATCCAATGGCATGAGCGGCCGGCGCGGCGCATCGATTCCTTCATCCACCCGCGCGGCTGCCTGACCAAGCCCGGCATGGCGAACCATCAGGGCAGTCACGCGGACTGGTATGCCGGCTTTCCCGCCTGAAGGCGCCACAGCAGCTGTTCGCCTGCAGGCCATTCGTCATAGCCCGAGGCGGTGTTGATGTGTCCGGCATCGCCGATGTCGACCAGCTCGGCGCCCCAGGCCTTCGCCATCTCTTGCGCGCGTTCGAACGCGACGTAGGGATCGTCGCGGCTTGCGACCACGATCGCGGGGAAGGGCAGGCACGTCATCGGCAACGGCCGAAACACATGCGCTTCCGCTGGCGTATGCGTGTCCGATTCAATATCGGCCGGTGCGACCAGCAAGGCGGCCCGGACCGGCCGCACATGTGTCGCGGCCCAGCAAGCGACCAGCGCGCAGGACAGACTGTGCGCCACCAGGACCGGCGGCTGCTTCGAACTGGCAACTGCCTGGTCGAGCCGCGCGATCCAATCGGCGCGATCGGGCTTCTCCCAGTCGGCCTGCTCGACCCGGCGCGCATCAGGCAGGCGCGCCTGCCACAGGCTCTGCCAGTGATCGGGACCAGAGCCGCCGAGGCCCGGAATGATCAGGACCGGTGCCGGCACGCGCTACTCGGCGAGGTTTGCCGCCCGCGCATCGCTGAGCGGATGCGTGAGCTTGTCCAGCATCTCCTTGGGTGCGATCTGCCAGAACTTGCCGCGCTCCAGCATCCAGTCGTTGAGCAGCCGGCGGGCGAAGCGCGATTGCGTCTCCCGCGCATGCTCTTCGATCAAGGCGCGCAGGTGCTGCTCCCAATACTGCGATTCCAATCGCTGATGGACCACCGAGCCGTTGTTGACGAACAGGGGAAAGTCGCCGGCTTCGTCATAGACGAACGCCATGCCGCCCGACATGCCGGCGCCGAAATTGTCGCCGACCCGCCCCAGGATCACGGCGGTTCCGCCGGTCATGTATTCGCAGCCGTTGGAGCCGCAGCCTTCCACCACCACGTCGGCGCCGGAATTGCGCACAGCGAAGCGCTCGCCGGCCTGCCCCGCCGCGAACAGCTTGCCCGCGGTCGCGCCATAGAGGACCGTGTTGCCGATGATGGTGTTGTCCTGGCTGTTGAGCTTGGATGACGGCAGCTGCCGCACAACAATGGTGCCGCCGGAAAGGCCCTTGCCGACATAGTCGTTGGCATCGCCGAACACTTCCAGCTTCACACCCTGGACCGCGAAGGCGCCGAGCGACTGCCCGGCCGAGCCGCGCAGCCGCACGGTCAGATGATTGGGCTTGAGCCCGCTCATGCCGAAACGCTTGGTGATGTGCGCCGACAGCCGCGTGCCGATGGCGCGATAGGTGTTGCGGATGTTGTACTGCAGCTGCATCTTCTCGCCGGCCTCGAACAGCGGCCGGGCATCTTCCACCATCTTGGCGTCGAGCGTGTCGGGCACCTCGTTGCGCCCTTCCAGCGTGCAATAGCGCGCCTGGTCGCCGGGGTCGGCTTGCGACAGCAGCGGATTGAGGTCGAGGTCGTCGAGGTCGGCGGCGCCGCGGCTCACCTGCTCGAGCAGCTCGGTGCGTCCGATCACTTCGTTGAGCGTGCGATAGCCGAGCGAGGCTAGAACCTCGCGCACCTCTTCGGCGATGAAGCTGAACAGGTTGACGACCTTCTCCGGCGTGCCGGTGAATCTCTCACGCAGCTTGGGGTCCTGGGTGCAGACGCCGACCGGGCAGGTGTTGGAATGGCATTGCCGCACCATGATGCAGCCCATGGCGACCAGCGAGGCCGTTCCGATGCCGAACTCCTCCGCGCCCAGGATCGCCGCGACCACCACGTCGCGCCCGGTCTTGATGCCGCCGTCGGTGCGCAGCCGCACGCGATGGCGCAGGCGGTTCAAGGTCAGAACCTGGTGCGCCTCGGCCAAGCCCATCTCCCATGGCACGCCCGCATACTTGATCGAGGTGTGGGGCGAGGCGCCGGTGCCGCCGACATGGCCTGAGATCAGGATCACGTCGGCCTTCGCCTTGGCGACGCCGGCCGCGATGGTGCCGATGCCGGAGCGCGCCACCAGCTTCACGCACACCTTGGCGGTCGGATTGATCTGCTTCAAATCGTAGATCAGCTGCGCCAGATCCTCGATCGAATAGATGTCGTGATGCGGAGGTGGCGAGATGAGCGATACGCCCGGCGTGGCATGGCGCAGCTTGGCGATCTCCACCGACACCTTGAAACCCGGCAGCTGTCCGCCTTCGCCGGGCTTGGCGCCCTGGGCGACCTTGATCTCGATCTCGCGGCAATTTGCGAGATATTCGGCGGTGACGCCGAACCGGCCCGAGGCGATCTGCTTGATCGCGGAATTCTCGTTGTCGCCGTTGGCGTGCGGCTTGAATCGCGCCGGGTCTTCGCCGCCTTCACCGGAGTCGGACTTGGCGCCGATCCGGTTCATAGCGATGTTGAGCGTACCGTGCGCCTCGCGCGACAGGGCGCCCAGCGACATGCCGGGCGTCACGAAGCGTTTGCGGATCTCCGTGATGCTCTCAACCTCGTCGATCGAGATGCTCTTGCCGGTGGGCACGAAGTCCAACAG
>JAWKVL010000098.1:0-3643 GCA_041398065.1 Dongiaceae bacterium
CAGGCCAGCGCGTCGGCGCACCGCATCTGGTCGCACCGGCCCTGCGCGTGCGCGTGCCGTCACCGTTCGACTATGCAGGCCAGACGCGGGTCTTCATCGTGACCGACGTGCCGCGCACCGACGCGGCGCAGGTCGCGGCCGCCTATCGCGAACTGTTCCTGGCGGCGGGCGGCGGCGCGCTCGGCCTGTTCACCGCCATCGCGCGGCTGCGCGAGGTGCACAAGCGCATCGCGCCGGCGCTGGAACAGGCCGGGCTCGATCTCCTGTCGCAGCATGTCGACGCGATGAGCACGGGATCGCTGATCGACATCTTCCGCGGCGAGCGCGATGCCTGCCTGCTGGGCACCGATGCGGTGCGCGACGGCGTCGACGTGCCGGGACCGGCCTTGCGCCTCATCGTGTTCGACCGCGTGCCCTGGCCGCGCCCGCACTTGTTGCATCGCGCGCGTAAGAGCGTGTTCGGCGGCACGGACTATGACGATCAGCTGGTGCGCTTGAAGTTGAAGCAGGCCTTCGGCCGCCTGATCCGCCGCGCCGACGATCGCGGCGTGTTCGTGCTGCTGGATCGTCAGATGCCCTCGCGCCTGCTCGGCGCTTTTCCCGCGGAGATCAAAGTCGAGCGGCTGGGCCTCGCCGAAATCATCGAGAAGACGCGGAATTTTCTCGACCCCTATCGCGCGCTCATCCGCGCTTAGCGAGCTTTGCCTCGATCTTGGCCCGGCTGGCGGCGAGCAGGTCGCTTGGCGAGCGCCCGATCGCCGCGCACATGGCGCTCCAGCTATAGATCACGTCGCCCAGTTCCTCTGCCAGGCGCTCCGGCCGCCATGCGCTATCGCCGTCGCGCAGAAGTTTCTTGATGAGATCGGCGACTTCGCCTGCTTCACCGGTCAACCCAAGAGCGAGATAGGACAGCCGCTCGCGGTCCATCGTGCCGCCGGCAGGAATGCGCGCCACCTCGCCCGCCCACGCCGCATATTCGTCGAGAGTCATATGTCCCTCCCTGGGCTGTCAGCGTACGCCGAGATAGTCCAGCAGCCACGACAAGGTCATGATCGAAGCGAGCGTGCTGCCAAGTATGATCGCGGTCGCACGCCGCACATAGACATTGTTCTGCGACGCCAGCACGAACACCAGCGATCCGGTCGGCAGCGCCGCCATCAGCAAGAGCACGTCGCGCCAGCGCGGCTCGACCGGGATCAGCCATGCAACGATGCCGAAGGTCACCAGCGGATGCAGGACCAGCTTTAGTGCGGTGAAAGCCGACGCCTCCACGAGATCGCCCTTGAAGCTCTTGCCCACCATGAAGAGGCCCATGGCGAACAAGGCCGTTGGCGGCGCGGCGGCGCCCATAATGTCGCAGAAGGTGAGCAATGGCGCGGGCACCTTGACCCCGAATCCGGAACACAGGATGCCCGCGATGGCGGATAGGACGAGGGGCGAGCGGAGCACGCCGGCCATTGCATCGCGCGCGACGTGCAGACGGTGGCTGGCGGTCGATTGCTTCGCTTCGATCCACAGGATGTAGAGCCCCATGATCAGCGCGCCGTTGACCACAGTGGCGAGGATCGTGGGCAACGTCGCCTCCTTGCCGAACGCGGTGATTCCGAGCGGGATCCCCATGTAGCCGGTGTTGGAGAACAAGGCCGCCATGTTCTGGACCGCCAGGGTCGCTCCGCGCCCGCGGAACACGAATCGGCCGACCACCAGCGCCGCGAGCGCGGTCGCCGCAATGCCCAGCAAGTAGGCACTGAGGTACGGCCAGTTGAAGATCTGCGACAATTCGACCTTCGCCAGCGATCCGAAGAACAAAGCCGGCAAAGCGGCGAAATACACGAAGCCGTTCAGGGCCTCGCTGCCGCCGGTGCCCAGCAGGCGCAATCGACCGCAGGCATATCCCGCGAGCACGATGGCAAAGACTGGTATGACGACATTGACGACGGCCTGCATCCGGCGGCGACCTTGGCAGACGACCGGCGATAGGTCCAGAGGGACCGCTTGAGTTTCCGGCTGTGGCCGCTAGAGTGCGAGCGAATTGCAGAATTCAGAAAGCGAGCTGCCGGATGATCGACCACCATACCGCCCTTATCTACACCATGGTGATGATGGCCGCCGCCGACCGCGACATGTCGGACGCGGAGCTTGGCGCGATGACCGAAATGGTCGGATACCTGCCGGTGTTCCGCGACTACGACAAGTCGAAGATCTCCAAGGTCTCTTCCGCCTGTGTCGACACATTGAAGAGGGAGGACGGCTTGGACAAGCTTCTGAAGCTGATCCGCGCCGGCTTGCCGGAAAAATTGCGCGAGACTGCCTATGCGCTCGCCTGCGATGTCGTCGCCGCCGACCAGAAGGTGACGCAGGAGGAGGCGCGATTGCTCGACCTGCTGCGCTACGAACTGCAGATCGGCAAGCTGGTCGCTTCCGCGATCGAGCGCGGCGCCCGCGCGCGGCATTTGACGGCGTAGGGCGCGACAGGGCTCAGCGTCACCTTCACACTCGATCGTCATGGTCGTGCTTGGCACGACCATCCACGAGTTTGCCTGCATCGGCTTGGTGTGGCCCGTCGAAACTCGTGGCTGGTCGGACCAAGTCCGACCATGACGAAATGAGAAAACGTGCTCGGATTCGAAGGCGCGGCCGGTCTACACCGGCTGTGTCTTCGCGTATTCGAAATAGAGCTCGCGCGCGCGGCGATAGACCGGACCGGGCTGGAAGTCGCGCGTTTCATAGCGCGTGACCGGCAGCACCTTGCTGTAATTGCCGGTCGAGAACATCTCGTCGCACCGCTCGAGATCCTCGACCTTCAGGTCGCGTTCCTCCGTTTTGGTGCCGCTGTCGCGCAGCAGCTGCAGCACCCGTTGACGCGTGATGCCGTTGAGGAACGTGCCGTTGGGCCTGGGGGTCAGCGCAATGCCATCCCGCACGATGAAGATATTGGAGCCGGAGAATTCCGCGACCAAGTCGTCCGGACCCAGCATCACCGCATCGTCGTAGCCGCGGCGGCGGGCCTCGGCCTGGGCGCGGCCGGCCTGGGCGTAGAGGCCGACCGCCTTGGCGTCCGTGGTCGCCATGTCTGGCCCGGGGCGGCGATACTTGGTCAGGCAGACCGACATCGGGCCGGGCTGCGGCAGCGGCGTCACGCTCAGCGATATGACCAGCCGCGTGGTGTCGGCCTCGGGCACCAGCCCGCCGCCTTCCGCCCACATGAAGGGCCGTAGATAGAGCGGCGTGCCGTGCGGAAACTTGCGGATGCCCTCGCGCAGAATGGCCTCGATCTCCTTCGCGCTCATCGGCGACTTGAGGCCGAGATTGGTCGCGGAGCGGATTGCGCGCTCGCAATGCAGGTCGAGATCAGGCGCAAAGCCGTCGAATGCGCGCGCGCCATCGAAGATTGCGGCACCCAGCCAAATCGCCTGGTCCCATGCTTTCATGATCAGCGGGTCGCCCTCGACCCACTTGCCGTCGATCCAGTTCAACTTGTCCACGGTCTAACCTCTGACATTCACGATCATACGCACGCGAGCATAGCGGCTGAGTGCGCTTGAATCGAGACTGCGAACGTCCGGTGGATTCGGCGAAACGTGTGCGGGTACAATCCCGGCTAAACGAGACGGGCGATAGGCGTGCGCCCATAGCCCGCGTG
>JAWKVL010000099.1:0-3633 GCA_041398065.1 Dongiaceae bacterium
TACTTGAATTTTTGATAGCGTTAGCTGCTTTTATAAGTAAATTTGGACAAGCAGGCGATGGCCGAATACGGCTCGTCCGACTCGGGCGCCAGCCTGGGCGATATCCTGGGCGCCGCCCTCAACAAGGCCAAGAAGGGCAAGAAGGACGGCGACGAAGCCTAAGAGACCCGTCGGTCTCTATTTTGGGTCGAAATCGGGGCCGGCGGGGCCAAAATGCCCGCCGGCCCTTGCTTTTCGGCCCTTTCCGACCCCTCAGGACTCCCGCGAGCGGTCGGGGCGGCCCGAACTGGCCTGCAAAAAGCTTATATAAATGAGCGACTTATCCTTGACGCCCGCGCAGTTGCTTGGCAGGCTTGTGGGCGAGGCGCGGGATGGGCGCCGTACTCAGAGGGGCCGCCTGGGCGTCTGGTGGATCGCGCGTCGGGGCGGGGGGAAAAACAAGATGACCAAATCGGAGCTGATACTGCGCATCGGGGAACTTAACCCCCATTTGTATCACCGCGATGTGGAGCGGATCGTCACCACGATCTTCGAAGAGATCACGGATGCGTTGGCGAAACGCGAACGTGTGGAGCTGCGCGGCTTCGGCGCGTTTTCCGTGAAGTTCCGCGACGCTAGGCGTGGCCGCAACCCGCGCACCGGCGAGACCGTCGCGGTGGAACAGAAAGTCGTACCGTTCTTCAAGACCGGCAAGGAGTTACGCGACCGGCTGAATGGCCGTGCCGAGGCCGAGCCGGCGAAGGCACCCGCGACGCCCGGCGCCGGCAAGGAACCCTAGTTCCGCGCCATTGGCCGACATCCGCGTGGCTGCGGCGCAGCGATCCTTTGCGCCCGGCGGTTCGCCGCAATAGACTGAAGCCTAAGATTTTTTCGCGGAGCATCGATCATGCGCGCCATCCTGCGATTGCTGCAATGGCTGCTGTTCCTGATCGTGGCGTTCGTTGTCGTCACCTTCATGGTCCAGAATCGCGAAGTCGTGGACGTAAGCCTGTGGCCGCTGCCTTTCATCAAGCCGGCGCCGCTCTGGGCCATCGTCATCGTCTGCGTGCTGTTCGGCTTTCTGCTGGGGGCTTTCAGCGCATGGCTGTCGGGTGGGCGCGTGCGCAAGAAGGCGCGCATGCTCAGCCGCATGAACGACGAAAAAGCCCGGCAGATTAGTCAGTTGCATCAGGAAGCCGCCGTTCACAAACGGGCCGCCCAGCATCCCAAGCCGCCCTCTATCACGCACGCGGCATAGATCGGAATCGACGTGGCGCGCTGGGTTGTCATCTTCGAGGACAGTGACGGGATGCTGGAGGTACGCAAGCGCCACGGCGCCGAGCACTTGGCATATCTCGAGGCCAACAAGGACAAGATCCTGATCGGCGGCGGTCTCCGGCCGGCACCAGGCGAGCCGTTCGTCGGCGGGTTGTGGATCCTCGAAGTGGCGGACCGCGCGGAGGCGGTCAGGCTGGTCGAGGGCGACCCCTATTTCAGGCCGGAATTCCGGAAATATCGTGTTCTGACCTGGGGTAAGGCGCTGGAAAACCGGGCGGTCACGCTGTAACGCGTGCGCGGATGTTCCGTGAACGTTCCAGCCGCTGGCGAGGTTGACACCGCGGACCTTCGGCCCTAGTTTCCGCGCGCCTTACGGCATTGTTGAAACCCGGCCCCGAGGGGCCCCGCCGGTCCGCGAGTTTCGCGCACCGGCGCAAATGTGTTTTGCGCGAGATCAAAGGGACCAACAGAGCGACATGTTCGAGAAGCTGCAGGAACGACTGAGCGGCGTCTTCGACCGGCTGACGCGGCGCGGTGCGCTGTCGGAGGCCGATGTCGACGAGGCGATGCGCGAAGTGCGCGTGGCCCTGCTCGAAGCCGACGTCGCGCTGCCGGTGGTCAAGGATTTCGTCGCCAAGGTGCGCGAAGGCGCCGTCGGCGAGCGCGTCGTCAAGTCGGTGACGCCCGGCCAGATGGTCGTGAAGCTTGTCCATGACGAGCTGGTGACGACGCTTTCCGCCGGCCCCGGTGTCGAAGCCGGCCTCGATCTCAACGCGCCGGCGCCGGTCGCCATCCTGATGGTCGGCTTGCAGGGCTCGGGCAAGACCACGACCACGGCGAAGATCGCGAAGCGCCTGTTCGAGCAGCGCGGCAAGCGCGTGCTGATGGCCTCGCTCGACGTGCGCCGCCCGGCCGCGCAGCAACAGCTCGCGATCCTCGGCGATCAGGTCGGGGTCAAGACGCTGCCCATCGTGCTGGGGGAGACGCCGGTCGCGATCGCCAAGCGCGCGCTGCAGATGGGCCGGCTCGAAGGTTTCGATATCGTGCTGCTGGATACCGCCGGCCGCCTCGCGATCGACGAGGAGCTGATGGCGGAAGTCGCGGATGTGCACGCCGCCGCCAATCCGCATGAGACCCTGCTGGTCGCCGACGCGATGACCGGCCAAGACGCGGTCAATGTCGCGAAGGCGTTCAAGGAGCGTGTCAACGTCACCGGCATCGTGCTGACCCGCGTCGATGGCGATGCGCGCGGCGGCGCTGCGCTCTCCATGCGCGCCATCACCGGCTGCCCGATCAAGCTGATCGGCGTGGGCGAGAAAATGGAGGCGCTGGAGGATTTCCACGCCGACCGCATCGCCGGCCGCATTCTGGGCATGGGCGACATCGTCAGCCTGGTCGAGAAGGCGATCGAGACGACAGAGGCCGAGGAGGCCGAGCGCCTCGCCAAGAAGATGCAGAAGGGCGAGTTCGACATGAACGACCTCGCCAGCCAATTGCGCCAGTTGCAGAAGATGGGCGGCCTCGCGTCGATCGCCGGCATGCTGCCGGGCCTCGGCAAGATGCAGAAGCAGCTCGAAGGCAAGGTGGATGACAAGGTGATCCGCCGCTCGCTCGCCATCATCTCCTCGATGACGCCGAAGGAACGGCGCAACCCCGACCTCATCAAGGCCTCGCGCAAGAACCGCATCGCCAAGGGCTGCGGCATGCAGGTGCAGGACGTGAACAAACTGCTCAAGCAGCACATGGAAATGGCCCGCATGATGAAGCAGGTCAGCAAGCTGGGTCAGAAGGGTTTGATGCGCTCCGGCATGGCTGCCCTGATGAAAGGCGGCGCCGGTGCGATGGGCGGCGGGCTCCCGCCATTCGGAGGACGGCGATGATCGACCACGTTTCGATTGGCGTGTCCAACCTGAAGAGGGCCAAGGACTTCTACGACAAGACGCTGAAGCCGCTCGGCTACAGCTGCGTCTACACCGTGAACATTCCCGGCGAAGGCGTGGTGGCGCACGGCTATGGCGAGGGCGAGAAGCCGAGCTTCTGGATCGGCGTGCCCGACAAGCTGGACAAGAAGGCGAACAAGAAAGGCGGCGCGCACATCGCGTTCGTCGCCAAGACCCGAAAGTCGATCGACCAGTTCCACGCCGCGGCACTCAAGGCCGGCGCCAAGGACAATGGCGCGCCCGGCCTCAGGCCGCACTACCACCCGAACTATTACGGCGCATTTGCCTACGACCCGGACGGCAACAAGATCGAAGCTTGCTGCCATCATCCGGAATAAAGAATCGAACGCACGAACTTCCAAAGGAGAAAAACAAGTGTCTTTGAAGATCAGACTGACCCGCGGCGGCGCCAAGAAGCGCCCGTACTACCGCATCG
>JAWKVL010000100.1:0-3195 GCA_041398065.1 Dongiaceae bacterium
GATCTGCGCCTGGATGGAGACGTCGAGCGCGGATACCGCTTCGTCGCACACGATGAAATCCGGCCGCAGGGCGAGCGCCCGGGCAATGCCGACCCGCTGGCGCTGGCCGCCGCTCATCTCGTGCGGATAGCGGTCGACGGAGCGCGCCGGAAGTCCGCAGACCGACAGCAGTTGCCGGACGCGCTGCAGCCGCGCGGCGCGATCGCGCTCGATGCCATGCACCAGCAGCGGCTCCCCGACGATCTCTTCGACCGTCATGCGCGGGTTGAGGGAACTATAAGGATCCTGGAACACCGCCTGTACGCGCCGGCGAAAGGCCAAGGTCTGGCGTGCATCGAAGCTTGCGATGTTCTGGCCGTCGAACCGGATATCCCCGGCGGTCGGGTCCTCGAGTTTCAGCAGCAGGCGCCCGATCGTCGACTTTCCGCAGCCGGATTCGCCGACCAAGCCGAATGTCTCGCCGCGGCGGATGGCGAAGCTGACGCCGTCGACCGCCTTGACTTGGCCGACCACGCGATCGAATACGATCCCACGCCTGACCGGGAAATACTTCTTGAGGTCGCGCGCCTCCATGAGTATGTCGCCGCTCGTCATGCGGGCACCATCGCGTTCAGTCGGTGCAATTCGAAGCAGGCACTCTCGTGCGTTCCCGCGACCTGCCGCAGCGGCGGCGTGGACTCCGCACAATGGGGCACAGCCAGCGCGCATCGCGGCCGGAACGTGCAACCTGATGGCAAGGCAAGCGGGTCCGGTGGATTGCCGGAGATCGGCTCGAGTGGGGCGCCGCGCGGCTTGTCCAGCCGCGGCACGGAGTTGAGCAGGCCGATCGTGTAGGGATGGCTCGGCGCGCGGTAGAGATCGGCGGCCGAACCGCGTTCGACGATGCGCCCCGCATACATCACATTGACGCGGTCGGCGTAGCGCGCCACCACACCGAGATTGTGCGTGATGATGATCAACGCCACGTCGAGGCGGCGACACAGATCCTGCATCAGATGCAGGATCTGCGCCTGGATGGTGACATCAAGGGCTGTCGTCGGCTCGTCGGCGATGATGAGCTCGGGTTTGCAGCTTAGCGCCATGGCGATCATCGCTCGCTGCCGCATGCCGCCGCTCAAGTGGTGGGGATACTGCTTCAACCGCCGCTCGGGCTCCGCGATGCCGACCAGCTGCAACAGTTCAACGGCGCGTGCGTGGGCCGCGCCCGGCGCCAGGCCGAGATGCATCTGCATCGCCTCGGTCACCTGCCGTCCGATCGACAGCACGGGATTGAGCGAGGTCATCGGCTCCTGGAACACCATGCCGATCCGATTCCCGCGAACGCGGCGGATGGCTTCCTCGTCGAGCCGCAGCAGGTCCTGTCCGTCGAGCCGAATTGCACCGGCGGTGATGCGTCCGACTGGTTCCGAAACAAGGCGCAGGATAGAGAGCGCAGTGACCGACTTGCCGCTGCCCGACTCACCGACGATCGCAACGACCTCTCCCCGCTCGATATCAAAGGAGACGTCGTCGACGGCGCGGATGACCCCGTCTGGCATCCGGAACTCGACCGAGAGGTGATCGACCTCAAGAAGCGCCGGCACGCCGACCGCGCCCCGCAAGTGCGAAAGAACTCCCTGTGCCCGATGAGACATCCATAGCAGGCATGTGTGTTGTTTGACCTTTTTGGGCGGCCTCCCGCGACATCGGCGCCCATTGTCTCGAAATCAAATTATCATTATCATTATCGTTATTGTGTCGGTAATCCCTTCAGCTGTCAACACGGGGCCATGAACTACATCGCCACCATCCTGAGCGCGGAGAGCTCCCTCCCGCCGAAGCAGCGCAAGAGCAACGCTGTCTATCACTCGGTGAAGCGCGCCATTGTGCTGCGGCGCGTCGAGCCGGGGCAGGCACTGCTCGAACAGCAGATCGCAGTGGCCATGGGCTGCAGCCAGGGAACCGTGCGCGAAGCACTGCTAAGGCTCGAGCAGGACGGACTCGTCACCCGGCGCGGCTATCACGGCACCGTCGTCTCCACCACGTCGCTCGAAGAAGCAATGCAGATGGCTCGCATCCGCATCTCGCTTGAGACTGAGAGCGCGCGACGCGCGGCGGAATCCTGCACTGACGCCGACCTCGCGCGCTACGATGCGGTGATCGACCGGATTGCCGATGCCGAAGCGATGCATGACGGCTACGCTTTGAGCGAGCTCGACCGCGAGTTCCATCTCACGATCTTCAAGCGAGCGCGCCTCGCAATGCTCGAGCCGATCTTGACGCGCTGCGCACTACATGTGCATCGCTATACGTTCGGCAACGGGCCCGTCGGCGTAACCCCCGACAACCGGACGGGCCTGCCATCAAGCGCCGACCAGCATCGCACGGTACGCGAGGCGCTCGCCACGCGCGATCCGGAGATCGCCGCGCAAGTCATGCGCGATCATATCGAAACCATCATCGGCTATTGGTCACCCGGATTACTCGAGCGCATGCGATCCGAACAGATAGTGCGATAGGCAATCTGGGCCAACAAAATCGCAAGAGTTCCGAGGCGATCGGTGCCAATTTCATTGCAGACGCTCTCATGCTGAGCGGCGGCGTGCCGCTCGAAGCTGACTGCGACATCGTTGGTGCCGTCGGAGTTTCCGGGGCGCCCTCCGGCAAGATGGACGATGGCTGTGCCCGCGCAGACATAGAGGCGATCGCCGCGGACCTGGCATTCTAGGTCGCAGATACCGCTTTGGAAGAAGCCTACATGTCAGCTCGATCGCAATAGCCGCAGATGCATAGCGCTGTCGCGCCTGATGCGGGCCACAGTCGACGCGTCTCACCTGTTCGAGCGCCGCCGCTTCAACCCGCAGATCCCGGATAGTGGTCTCATCGCATCGCAAGACAGCAGGTCGCCCGCCGGAAGCGTCGGCGCTTCGCCTGGCTACGGCATGAAGGAGCCGCCATTGAGGTGCCAGCTCTGGCCGGTGACATAGCGCGCCTGCGGTCCGCACAGATAGCGCACCAGGCTGGCAACCTCCTGCGGCGTGCCGCGGCGGCCGAGCGGCATCGGCCGGCTGGCGTGATGATGCGGGTTGGCGGCATTGTGCGATCCGCGGGCCGTGCCGATCAATCCGGGCACCACGCAATTCGCAGTGATGCCGAACTGGGCGACATCCATGGCAACCGCCTTGGTGAAACCGGCGAGCCCAGCCTTCGCGGTCA
>JAWKVL010000101.1:0-2994 GCA_041398065.1 Dongiaceae bacterium
TGCTCTTGTAGATCTGCGGCGAGAGATAGCGCGAGATCTTCATGGAGATGCTGGCCAGGAACTCGTTGGCGGCCTCCAGCTCGCGGTTGAAGGCGCGGATGGCGCGGGCCTGGCGCCGCTGCAGGATGATGAAGGTGCTGCCCGCGACCGCGACCAGCAGGAAATAGCCGAGCAGATACTTGAAGGCGAAGATGTTGCCGGCGAAGGGCTGGCTGATCGTGACCTCCTGGATCGCGCGCACGTCGCCCACCTTCCAGTCGCGCTTCGGGCTGTCCGGATGGGTGTTGTGGCACGCCACGCACGCTTCGCCCATCACCACCGGCGTCACGAACCTGAAGGTGTTGGTGAAGCCCACGCGCGTGACGTCGGTGATAGTCTGCTGCGGGTCGGCGCGCAGCTTGGAAAGGGCCGCCATCTCGAATGCGTCCATCGGGTGCGGCTCCCGGCCCTTGAACGGCAGGTCGGAGACGAAGCGGTATTCGATGTTGGCCTGCTCCTCGCTGATCACCCGGCCGAGCTCCAGCGACAGGGTGGCCGGAATCGGAATCGCGCCCGGAATCTTCTGGTAGTTGTTGGACACCACCGTGCCGCCGCCCATCCCGCTGGCATGGGCCGCCAGCACGCGGCCGACCACGTTGGAGGCGTAATAGCCGCGGATGCTGGTGATGAGGGAGCTCAGATCGTGGGCCTGCCGCCGCAGCAGGTTCTGCGACAGGTTGCTGATGTCGAGCCACACCGCCAGCGGCAGGCCCGCCAGCATGACCGCCACCAATATGATGAGCAGCCGCCCGCCGATCCGGCTCTCCGTGATCGCGGCCGCCTTTGCTTCCGTCGAAATCGCCATGGTACACGACCCCCGTCGCGCGCAGGGGCGCAAGTCTAAGCCACCGGCGGAGGCCCATCAATTGCGGGCTATGATGAAAATCACTTCCCGCGAAAGGGATGCATCCCTATGTAACAGATGCCAGTATCGGGGTTATCACAGTCGGCGATTAGGGACTTTCCATCGTGATCCGGACACTTCAATGCGTCTCCATCTTTGCAGCACTCTTGCTCGCCGCGTGCGCGACCACACCGGCCGCGAACCAGCCAACCGAGCCCATCACGCTCAGCCCCGGCACCCAGGGCGAGCTCAGCGCCTATCTCGGCAAGGTCAAGTCGACCCGGCCGGGCGCGTTCGCGGTCTCGCCGGATGGGCGCAACTCCTTCTATACCTGGTGCAACAACTTCACCTGCGAGACGCGGAACTATTCGCAGCCAGCGCTGCGGCAATGCCAGGCGCTCGCCGGCACGCCGTGCATCGTTCTCTATGTCCGCCACGAGCCGCGGCTGGCTTTCACCCGCGCCGCGACGGCGAACGGCGGACCCGAAGGACGGCATGGCTCGGAAGAGCAGCAGCCGATCTTCTTCGACATCCATGGTGGCCGCGACTAGCCCTGTGATCCAGTTCATTCCGCCGGCGGCGCCAGCCGCTACTTTGTCGGCGACATCAGCTTTGCCAAGGAGAACGCGATCATGTCCCGTGTGACAGCTCTATTCACGCCTGTGCTGATTGCGCTGGCGCTCGCCGCCGGTACAGGCGCGGCGCAGGCGCAAAGCGGCGCGTCCACGCCGATCATCGTCAGCCCCGCGACCCAGGGCCAGATCGAGCAGTATCTGCGCATCGTGAAGGTGACGCGGCCGGGCGCATTCGCCGTTTCGCCGGACGGGCTCACCTCGTTCTACACCTACTGCAACGACGTGAGCTGCGCGGTGTCGAACTATTCACAGCCGGCGCTGCGCGGCTGCCAGCGCCTCGCCGGCACCGACTGCGTCATCCTCTATGTGCGCAACGAGCAGCGCCGCCCCTACACCCGCTCCGAAAGTGCCGGGACCGGCGGTCAGCACGGCTCCGAGCAGCAGCGCGAGTTCGATTTCAATTTCCATCGCTGAACGGGCGGGCCGCGGCCCGGACCAGTTCCCGGGCCGCGGCCGCCACTGCCGCTACGCCCTGATCTCCTGCCGCTGGAACGCCACGTAGCTGCCGGTGAACAGCAGGATGGTGCCGGCGATCAGGCCGGTGAAATGCGGCCACACCAGCAGCACGCTCTGCCCGAACGGGATCGGCGCGCCCAGCACGGCGCCTTCGAGCTGGCTCATGAAGATCGGCCCCAGCGACCGGGTTGCCGGATTGAGCAGCGCCAGCGTCGCCTCGCCGAACAGATAGTTGGGCGAGACGCGGGAGAAGATCGGCTCGTACTCCGCCATGTAGACCCGGGCGATGATCGGCGGCGCGTCGGGCGGGATCATGGATTGCGCCGCGAGCTGCGCGATGATCGGCCAGAAGAAGGCGAAGATCAGCCAGATCGCGAGCGCGGCCAGCGCCGAGGTCGCGGGCTGGCGGAACAGCACCGAGAACATCATGGAAAGCGCCAGCCACACCCCGCCATAGAACAAGGTCGCGGCCCAGAAGGTGAAGGCGCGCGCCACCTCCTCCCCGCTCGGCGGCAGGCCGAGGAAAATGAGCCCGAGCCCGATCACCACCAGCCACAGCACGGCGAGGAGGATGCCGAGCGTCAGCAGCGCCGCCAGGAACTTTCCCATCAGCAGCGCGTCGCGATAGATCGGCTGCGCCACGACGCGGCTCAAGGTGCGGCGCGTGTGCTCTGTGTTGATCGCATCGAAGCCGAGCGCGATCGCGGCGAGCGGCACCAGGAAGCCGAGGAACGAGACGAAGGACGGCAGCGGATCCTTGGCGGTGGTGAACAGCGTCAGGAACAGGAACGGATCGCTGCCCACCGTCTGGCGGATGGTCTGGGTCGCCGCATAGACCGCGCCGATCGCGGCCAGGCCGACCAGCACCTCGAGGAAGCGCATGCGCGCGCTGGTCAGGTGGTCCGCCGCTTCCTTCGCGACGACGGCCATGAGGCCGCTCCAGGGTGAACCTTCACGCCGCATGGGACGCCTCCTCGAAATAGCGGGCATAGACCGATTCCAGGCTCGCCTGCCGGATGC
>JAWKVL010000102.1:0-2965 GCA_041398065.1 Dongiaceae bacterium
CCAACGACACCTTGCCCGACATCGGGATCAGCGTGATCGGCGCTTCCTTCGCCAGACCCGCCTCCTCCAGCTTGCGGCGCAGCACCGACGCGGTGAACGGCGTGGCATAGAGCGGGCACCGCAGCTGCGGCCAGAGATACGGCACCGCGCCGATATGATCCTCGTGCGCGTGCGTCAGGACGAGCCCGGCCAGATCGTTCACGCGCTCCTTGATGAAGGAGATGTCGGGCATGATCACGTCGATACCCGGCGTTGAGTCATCACCGAAGGTGATGCCGAGGTCGACCATCAGCCACTTGCCGGCATGGCCGTAGAGATTGAGGTTCATGCCGATCTCGCCCGCGCCGCCGAGGGCAAGGAACAGAAGCTCGTCGGACTTCGGCGAGAACGCGTCGGTCATCCACCGCGATTCCGGCGATAAATCTCGATAAGGCCGCGGGTGGTGATCTCCTGGTCCAGATGTTTCAATACCGGCGTGCCGCCGTGGAACAACGGCGCCAGGCCGCCGGTGGCGACCACTTCGAGCGGCGCGCCGAACTCCGCCTGGATGCGCGCGACGATGCCCTCGATCAGCCCGACATAGCCGTAGAAGATGCCGGATTGCATGGCCGTCAGCGTGTCCTTGCCGATCGCCTTGGCCGGCCGCTCCACCGCGATGCGCGGCAGCTTGGCCGTCATGCTGTGCAGCGCCTCAAGGCTGAGATTGATGCCCGGCGAGATCGCGCCGCCGACATAGTTCCCGTCACCGTCGACCACGTCGAAGGTCGTCGCGGTGCCGAAATCCACCACGACCAAGGGCTTCCGGTATCTGACAAAGCCACCGACAGCGTTGGCCAGACGGTCGGCGCCGACATCCTGCGGCGACATGTCCATCAGCACGTCAATGCCGAGCTCGACGGCAGGATCGCCGACCACCAGCGGCTTGGTCTTGAGATGCTTCTCGCACAGCATGTTCAGGTGAAACAGGCTTTGCGGCACGACGGTTGCGATGATGGCCCCGTCGATCTGCACCAGCGACATGCCGGCCATCTGCATCAGCTGATGCAGCCAGACGACATACTGGTCCGCGGTACGGCCCGGATCGGTCTTCAGCCGCCAATCCCCGATCATGCGGTCGCCCTCGCAGGCCGCGAATTTGACGTTGGTGTTGTTGGCGTTGATGGTCAGCAGCATGGCTAGTCCCTCTGCGTCGCGGGCCAGTATACATCGCCCGCGGCGATCCGCCGCTCCGTGCCGTCAGCCAGCGCGAGCCGCAGGGTGCCGTCGGCCTCAAGGTCCCGGAATACGCCGGAGAGGGTCTCGCGCTCCAGCCGAACCTCGATAGGGGCGCCGAGACCAGCCGCGCGGCGGCGCCAAGCCGGCACCAGGGCAGCGAACCCGTCCGCCTCCCACGCGCCGTAGAGCGGCGCAAAGGCCGCCAGCAGGCGCTCCAGCAGTGTCTGCGGCGATACTGGCGCGGCTCCTTCCGCCAGCAGGTCGGTCGCCGGGTAGAGCGTATCTTCCGGATGGCTGGCGACGTTGACGCCGATCCCCAGCACCACACACCCGGACTGCGCCTCCAGCAGGATGCCGCTGACCTTGCGCCCGTTGATCAGCAGATCATTGGGCCATTTGTGCCGGACCTCAGCCGATGCCGGCAGCAGTTCCTCCACGACATCGCCGGTCGCCGTGACGGCGGCGAACCCCAAGGCCGCCGCCTCGGAGGCAGGCCGGCCTGGCCGCAACAGCAGCGATGCGTAGAGATTGCCAGAGGGCGATGTCCAGGACCGTCCACGCCTGCCGCGGCCCGCCGTCTGACGGTCGGCTCGGATGACGAGGCCAGCCTCCTCGCCGGCCATGGCGCGCAGCCGGCAGGCTTCGTTGGTGCTGTCGATCTCCGCGACTTGTTCGATCCGGTAGGCCAGACTCATCCCGGGAAAAGCGAGGATGCCGCCGCGATGGCGGAACTCTGCAGCGGGTTGATGAACAGGATGCCGATGACCACGACCGCCAGTGACCCTGCGAGCACCAGTTTCAGCGAGCCGTCGACCCGGTCGAAGGTCCCGACCGCCTCGTCGAAATACATCACCTTGATGACCCGGACATAGTAATAGGCCGACACCACGCTGGTGACGACGCCGATCACGGCCAGCACGAACAGACCCTGATTGACGGCCGCGACGAACACCATCCACTTGCCGAAGAAGCCGATCAGCGGCGGGATGCCCGCCATCGAGAACAAGATGGCCGCGAAGATGTGGGCAAGCCACGGCTGGCTCTTGGCGAGGCCGGACAGGTCCGCGATCTCCTCCACCATCTGGCCCTTGTGGCGCATCGCCAGGATGACCGCGAAGGAGCCGAGAGTCATCGGCACATAGGTCGCCATGTAGAACAGGAGGCCGCTGACGCCCTGCTGCGTCCCGGCGGCGAGACCGACCAGCGCATAGCCGATATTGCCGATCGAGCTGTAGGCCATCAGCCGTTTGATGTTGCGCTGGCCCATGGCGGCGAAGGCGCCCAGCACCATGGATGCCACCGACACGAAGAAGATGATCTGCTGCCACTGATGGGTCAGGCCGCCAAACGCGTCGACCAGGACGCGGGTGAAGAGACAAATCGCCGCCACCTTGGGCGCGGCCGAGAAGAAAGCGGTGATCGGCGTCGGCGCCCCTTCATAGACGTCCGGCGTCCACATGTGGAACGGAACGGCCGAAATCTTGAAGGCAAGCCCCGCGCACAGGAACACCAATCCGACAATGAGACCGAGCGACGGCGGGGTCGCGCCGTTCAGCGCCGTCGACAGGCCCGCAAAGCTGACCGTCCCCACGAAGCCATAGATCATCGAGGCGCCGTAGAGCAGCATGCCGGAGGACAGCGCGCCGAGAACGAAATACTTGAGGCCGGCCTCGGTCGACTTCACCGTGTCGCGCCGGATCGCTGCGGTCACATAGAGCGCGAGGCTCTGCAGCTCCAGCCCGACATAGAG
>JAWKVL010000103.1:0-2790 GCA_041398065.1 Dongiaceae bacterium
GCTCTATGCAATGCACTGGCCGTTCCGCCAGTTCGAGACCTCGCGCGGCATCCGCAAGTCGGCGTTCTACGAGCAGACCAAGGCGCTCGGCGCCTGCTTCGGCGAGGTGGCCGGCTTCGAGCGGCCGAACTGGTACGCACCGAAGGGCGTGAAGCCGGTCTACGAATACTCCTATGGCCGGCAGAACTGGTTCGAGTATTGCGGCGATGAATGCCGAAACGTGCGCACCAATGTCGGCTTCTTCGACCAGAGCTCATTCGCCAAGTTCCTGGTGACCGGCAAGGACGCGGAGCGCGAGCTACAGCGCATCTCCTGCGCGGACGTTTCGCGCCAGGGCCGCGCCACCTATACCCAGTGGCTGAACAAGAAAGGCCGGATCGAGGCCGACCTCACCGTCACCAAGCTAGCAGACGAGCGGTTTTTGGTGGTGACCGCGGTCGCGACGGCGGTGCGCGACTGGCACTACATGAAATCCAACTTCACTACGGGCGCAGACGTGAAGATGGAGGACATGAGCAATGTCTATTCGGTGCTGGGCGTGATGGGGCCGAACAGCCGCAAGCTGCTTTCCAAGCTGACCAGCGCCGATTTGTCGAACGAAGCCTATCCGTTCGGCACGGCCAAGGAGATCGAGTTCGGTTGGACCAAGGCGCTTGCGCTGCGCATCTCCTATGTCGGCGAGCTGGGCTGGGAGATCTACCTGCCGGCGGACTACGCGCCGGGTGCACTCGACCTGTTGTTAGAGGCCGGCAAGGAAATCGGCCTGAAGCCCGCCGGCATGCACGCCATGAATTTCCTGCGCCTGGAGAAGGCGTATCGTCACTGGGGCCACGACATCAGCCCGGACGACACGCCGCACGAATCCGGCCTTGCCTTCATCTGCGCGATGGACAAGGCGGTTCCGTTCATCGGGCGCGAAGCAGTGGCGGCGGAGAAGGGCAAGACGCCGACCAAACGCCTGGTGCAGTTCCTGCTGCAGGACCCGCAGCCGCTGCTCTATCACAACGAGCCCATTTTCATGAATGGCCGCAATGTGGGCTACATCACGTCCGCCGGTCACAGCTTCACACTGAACGGCGCGATCGGCATGGGCTACGTGAAGCACGCCGAAGGCATCGACCAGGCGCTGATCGGCGGCGCCAGCTTCGAGATCGAGGTCGCCGACCAGAAGGTGCCGGCGCGTGCGAGCCTGCGCCCGTTCTACGATCCGAAGGGCGAGCGGTTGAAGATGTGACGGGCTGTCGCCCGACCGCTTTCTCAAACTGTCATCCCGGCGGAGCGCAGCGAGAGCGGGGATCCATGCCGACTTCCCGCGATGCCGTTGGACCGTATGGGTCCCGGGTCGCGCTGCTTCGTTGCTTGCCCGGGATGACAGCCGAATGGGAGTCGGCTAGGGTGCACCCGAAAAGCCCTTAAGGGCAGGTCTGGGGAGCGCATCCATGGGAAACTTCATCGATATTACGGCGGCCGATGGCGGCCGGTTCAAGGCCTACATGACTGTGCCGGCGAGCGGCAAAGGCCCCGGCATCGTGCTGTGCCAGGAGATCTTCGGCGTCAACGCCTATGTGCGCGAGGTCGCCGATCTCTATGCCGAGGAAGGCTATGTCGTGCTGGCGCCCGATTTGTTCTGGCGCATGCAGCCGATGGTCGACATGGGCTATTCGCCCGAGGAATGGCAGAAGGCGTTTGAGTTCTTCCAGAAGTTCGATGTCGATGCCGGTGTCAAGGACATCGCGGCGTGCGTGCAGGCCCTGCGCGGCCGCCCGGAATGCACCGGCAAGGTGGGCGCGATCGGCCATTGCCTGGGCGGCAAGCTTGCCTATCTGGCGGCGGCGCGCGCCGGGGTTGATTGCGCGGTCGGCTATTACGGCGTCGGCATCGAAGGCCATCTGAACGAGAAGGACAAGATCCGCTGCCCGATCGTGTTGCACATCGCGGCCGAGGACAAATACGTGCCGAAGGAAGCGCAGGAGCAGATCAAGGCTGCCTTCGCGAGCCGCGCCGACGCGGAGATCTATGTCTATCCCGGCCAAGATCATGCCTTCGCCCGCACCATGGGCGATCACTACAACAAGCCGGCGACGAATCTGGCGCACTCGCGCTCGATCGCTTTGTTCCGGCGCGTGATGGGGCCGAAATACGATCTTTCCGGCCTATGGGACAAGCATTGCGAATACGAGTTCGCAACGCGAGACGTGCCGGCGACCATGAAGACCATGGTGGCTGAGCCCTACGTCAATCACATCCCGACCATGACGGGCGGCGTGGGCCAGCAGGAGCTGGCGCGCTTCTACCAGCATCACTTCGTCAACGGCAATCCGGCGGACACCAAGCTGGTGCCGGTGTCGCGCACCATCGGCGCCGACCGGGTGGTGGATGAGATGCTGTTCTGCTTCACTCATGACCGCGAAATCGACTGGATGCTGCCGGGTGTCGCGCCGACCGGCAAGTACGTCGAAGTGCCGCTGGTCGCCATTGTCTGCTTCCGCGGCAACAAGATCTATCACGAGCACATCTACTGGGATCAGGCGTCGGTGCTGGCGCAGATCGGCCTGATCGATGCGACCAACCTGCCGGTGGCGGGCGCGGAGCAGGGCAAGAAGTTGCTGGATGAGACGCAGCCTTCCAACACGCTGATGAAGCGCTGGGCGGAAAGCGCCAACAGAAGTTGATCTGGGGCTAGACGACCATGGAAAACCCGGTCCTCACCAAACTGCGCGCCGGCGGCTCCGTCGGAGCCATGTGGACAACGTTGGGCGCGCCGGTGATCGCCGAGCTGATGGTCCAGGA
>JAWKVL010000104.1:0-2782 GCA_041398065.1 Dongiaceae bacterium
CCCGAACATCATCATCGCCGTCTACCTTGTCGCAGTGTTCGGGACCGGGCTTCTCAACCTCGTCATTGCCATTTCGCTCGCGTTCTTCGACGACTTTGCACGCATCGCCCGCGGCATGGTGCTGTCGATCAAGCAGGAGCAGTACGTCGCCGCCGCCAGGACGGTCGGGGTCTCGCATTTCCGGATCATGTGGCGCCACATTCTGCCGAATGCCGTGGCGCCGATCATCGTCCAGGCGACGGTCAGCGTGTCCTATGCGATCCTGGCCGAGGCAAGCCTGTCGTTCCTCGGCCTGGGCGTTGAAGCGACGACGCCGAGCTGGGGCCTGATACTGGCGGACGCACGCAGCTTCATCACGCGCGACTGGGGGCTCGGGATCTTCCCCGGCCTCGCCATCATGCTGACGGTGCTCTCCATCAACTTCATCGGCGACGCGCTGCGGGACTTCCTCGACGTGCGCGAGTCAAGAGAGTCAGCGTAGCGGCCCTCGTAACAGGAACATCACGGTAGTCCAATGCCAAACTTCACCACACGTCCAGAGATCCTCGGCACGTTCGGCGTCGTCACTTCGACGCACTGGCTGGCCACGGCAGCCGGTATGGCCATCCTGGAGAAGGGTGGCAACGCCTTCGACGCGGCGGTCGCCACCGGCTTTGCGCTGCAAGTCGTTGAGCCCCACCTCAACGGACCGGCCGGCGAGGTGCCGATCATCCTGCGCAGCATCAGGACTGGCCGCGTGGAGGTGATCTGCGGTCAGGGCGTAGCGCCTCAGGCGGCGACGATCGACGCTTACCGATCGCTCGGCCTCGATCTCGTGCCGGGAACTGGCTTGCTGGCGGCGGTGGTCCCCGGCGCGTTCGATGCCTGGATGCTGATGCTCCGGGACTACGGCACGCTGGAACTCGCGGACGTCCTGGCACCCGCGATCGGCTATGCGGAGAACGGATTCCCGATCCTGCCCAACATCAACGTCTCGTTGACCGAGGTGCGCCAGCTGTTTGAGACAGAGTGGCGCAGTTCCGCGGAACTTTGGCTGCGGAATGGCGTGCCGGCGGCCGGGACTCTGTTCCACAGCCCTCGTCTGGCGGAGACCTACACGCGCATCATCCAGGAAGCCGAAACAGTACGTGGCCGCGAAGCACGGATCGAGGCGGCGCGCAAGGCCTGGTATCGCGGCTTTGTCGCCGAGGCGATCGAGCGTTTCTGCCGCGAGACCGAGGCAATGGATACCAGTGGCGACCGGCATGGTGGCCTATTGGCCGCGGAGGACATGGCGCGCTGGTCGGCGACGATCGAGCAGCCATGCACCTATGACTACCATGGCTACACATTATGCAAAACCGGCCCGTGGGGGCAGGGGCCGGTGGCGCTCCAGCAGCTGGCGTTGCTCAAAGGATTCGATCTCGGCCGTTTGTCCCCACGAGATCCCGACTTTGTCCATACGGTCGTCGAAGCTGCGAAGCTTGCCTTCGCCGACCGTGAGTCATTCTATGGCGATCCGAATTTCATCGGCGTCCCGATCGAACAGCTGCTGTCGGACGGCTACAACGACGACCGGCGGCGCCTGATTGGCGACCGCGCGTCGCTTGAGTTGCGGCCTGGCCGGATCGCGGGCTATGGCTCCGCACCCATCGTCAGGATCGCGGCGGGTCCAGACATAGATATTGCTCATGCCGGCGCGCATGGCCTCGGCGAGCCGACTCTCGATCTGCGCCGCGACTTGCCACTGGAACCGAGCGGAGCGACGCGCGGCGACACCTGTCATCTCGATGTCATCGATCGTTGGGGCAACATGGTGTCTGCGACGCCGAGCGGCGGATGGTTGCAGAGTTCCCCGGCTATTCCCGAACTCGGATTCCCGCTTTCGACCCGCGCCCAGATGTTCTGGCTGGAGGAGGGCAAGCCAGCCAGCCTGGCGCCCGGCAAGCGACCGCGCACCACGTTGACGCCATCCTTGGCGCTGCGCGACGGCGAGCCGTACATGGTGTTCGGGACCCCCGGCGGCGATCAGCAGGATCAATGGTCGCTCAACGTGTTCCTGCGTCATGTGCATTTCGGGCTCAATCTGCAGGAGGCGATCGACGCGCCGGAGTTCCACACGACACACTTCCCAAGTTCGTTCTATCCGCGCGAAGCGCATCCCGGCCACGTCATGATCGAGGGCCGCATGCCACGGGACACGATCGCGGCATTGCGGAGCCGGGGTCACGAGGTCGAAGTCGTGGAGGATTGGATGCTCGGCCGCGTCACGGCGGCAGCCAAGACGGGCCCTCTGCTCAAGGCCGCCGCCAATCCGCGGTTCATGCAGGGATACGCATTCGGCCGCTGAGTGGCGCTCTGCACATCGGAATCTCAATTGGCCTGCGCTGCGCTCCAGGCCACGCGCAGTTCGTCCGCCGTCGCCAGATGCAGGCCGAGACTGCGTACCGCCCATGCGCAGGTCGCGACGAGCGCGTAGAGCACCGGCAGATCATCGAACGGCAACACGTCCCGTCGCGCCAGCTCCGCAAAGCGCCGCGCCTCGCCCGGCGTATAGAGGATGACTTGCGGCATCACGGATCCGCGCCGCAGCCAGCCCGGGAACGCTCCCAATGCGGATTAGGCCGTGGAATCGGGGGCCAGTTCGCGCAGCGCCAGCGCGACCGCCTCCGGCCGCACCATCTTGATGACCGATACTTGATACGCAGGTGAATAGAGACCAAGGGACTCCGACATGATTTGAACGAGGATGCGATCGCCGACCCCCCCCCCCCCCCCCCCCGCCGGAGTCCCCGACTCAACG
>JAWKVL010000105.1:0-2727 GCA_041398065.1 Dongiaceae bacterium
CGCATGACCCGCGTGCCGCCGGGACATCCCGAAGGCTATCTCGAAGGATTCGCCAACATCTACACCGAGGTCGCGACGGCCATCCGGTCCGCCCGCGCGAAGAAGAAGCTCGACCCGGCGGTCACCTTCCCAACCGTGGAGGATGGCGTGCGCGGCATCGCCTTCATCGAAGCGGCTGTGAAGTCGTCAGCGAAGGACGGCAAGTGGGTGAAGGTCTAGCCTAGTCCGACTTCGCCTCGTACGGCACCGCGCGTTCCGCCGCGTCCCAGATGGCGCGCATGGCCGGGTTTTGGCTTTCCTCGTAGAGGTGTCCCACCAAGCCGGCGCAGCGGGCGATCAAGCCAAAGCCGCGCGCAATTTCCGACGGCACGCCGCAATCGCCGAGCACGGCCGCAATGGCGCCCGTGGCATTGATGGTGATGTGGCGGCTATAGGCCGCATCAACCGCGCCGCTCAACGCCTCGATCGCCGCAACATGCCGGCCCGCAATCTTGCGCATGCGGGCAAGTTCCAGGAGACGCTGGGCGCGCGGATCGTCGGGCTTGTGGGTCGGGTGACCAAAACCCGGCAGAGGCGTGCGTGCGCTGCGATGTTCTACGGCGATGCGGGTCGCTTCGGCTGCGCCGTCTTCCGCTGCCACGATCCGTTGCAGCAATGCGGCGCACCCCTCCATGGCCCCCACAAAGCGGCTGCCCACGCCAAGCAGGCCCGCGGCGACGGCCCCTTGCAACGCTTCCGGCGCGCTGGAATAGGTCAAGCGTGCCGCCAGCACGCTCGGCGTTAGCCCGTGCTCCATCAACGCGACCAGGCAGGCATCGATCAATGCCGCCTGGTCCGCCGTCGGCATGCGGCTCAGGATCTGAAAATAGACGACCTCCGTGAAGCTGTGCTGGCCGATCAGTTCCTTGCACAGGCTCTTGCCGCGGATGAACACGTCGTCCGTGCTGTGGCTGGCGATGCCGGTCGTCGAATGTTGCTCGGAGCTCATGGCTCAGTATCCTTCAGTCTCTGCTCAAGTCCGTGGCGCTGAATTTTCCCGGATGCGCTGCGCGGGAAATCCTCGAATGGAATGAAGCGAAATTCCTTCGGCTGTTTGAATCCGGCAAGCTGATTGCGGCAGCGCCGCCGCAGATCATCCTCGGTCAGAGACGGATCGCGCCGTGCGACGAACGCAACCGGCACTTCGCCCCACGCCTTGTCGGCACGCCGGACCACGGCCGCATCGGCGACGCGCGCATCCTGCAGCAGGACACGCTCGATCTCCGCCGGGTAGATGTTCTCCCCGCCCGACTTGATCAGGTACTTCACGCGGTCGACGAAATCGAGCGTGCCGTCCGGGTTGCGGACGAACACGTCCCCCATGTGGAACCAGCCGCCGCGGAAGTCCTGCGGGTTGGTTTCCGGCGCCCGCCAATAGCCGCTGAACAAGGTCGGCCCGCGCATGGCAAGTTCGCCGGGAGTGCCATCCGCGACGTCGCGATCCTGTTCATCGACCAGGCGCACCTCGCAAAACGGACTCTGCTGCTTGGAAAGCCTGTCCGGCGCGACGCCGATCGGGATCAGGTTGGACGAGCACGGCGGGCATCCGGTCTCGGTCGCGCCGAAAGTGTTGGCATAAGGTGCACCAAGCAGGGTCGTCACTTCCGCAATCTCGGCTGGAGGCACCAGATCGGCCATCACGCCGCACACTTTCACACCTTTGGCGCGGATGCCGGTGCGCTTCAGCTCCGCAGAAAAACGCCCAACCATGCCAGGCATCAGCAGCAGCCAGCCCAATGACTCCGTTGCCACGAGCTCCGCCAGCCGCGCGACATCGAATCCATCGACTATGAAAACGGTACCGCCCGCCATCAAGGTGCCAAGGGAGAATTCCGCAGCTCCCATGTGATAGAGCGGCGACCAGGCGACGAAGGCATCCTCCGCCGCGATGCCGAACTCCGCACGCAGCACCATGTTGCGTGCGATCTCCGCACGATGGCTGATCACAGCGCCTTTGGGCAGCCCCGTCGTGCCGCTGGTGTAGAGGATGAGCAGCGGCGATTCCGGGTCGAGCTCGTCCAGCGATTCGGCTGCACTACCGCGACTGACGACGGTCTCAAACTCCGATCCCAACGTCAGGACGGTCGCCATTCCGACTTGGCCTGCGGACACGCGATCGGCATGGCGCGGCGACACGAGGATCCCCCGAGGCTCAACCAATTCGAGGCAATGGGCCAGCTCCGGCGCGGCCAAGCGCCAGTTCTGGCAGGCAACGATCGCGCCGATCCGGGCCGCCGCCAAGAAGAGCTCGAGATATTCCAGCCGATTTTCCGACAGGATGGCGACGCGAGCCCCCTGCTCCACGCCCTGTTGCCGAAGCCACTCGGCCAGCGCAGCGGTGCGCCGGGCGACTGCACCATAGGTCAAGCGACGATCGCGTTCCACGAGCGCCAAGCGGTCGGGATGCAACTGCGCCTGAGTCAGGAACAGACCCGCCACGGTACTTGCCGCCGCGCGGCGCATCAGCTCACTATCTTTGGCAATCGTCACCGTTTTCCCTCGATCACCAATCAGCCGTTTGTAACGGTTGCATACTATCCGGCAGCCATGAACGGGTGTAGGGTTATTGCAACGGCGCCAGTGACAGTAGCGCCCAACGAAACGCCAATTCGGGAGGGTCTTATGAAGCTCTACATGCATCCGGTCTCGATGACGAGCCGCCCGGTGCGCCTATTCATTGCCGAGAAT
>JAWKVL010000106.1:0-2488 GCA_041398065.1 Dongiaceae bacterium
TCGGCATTGCCGGGATCGGCGAGGCGTTGGCCGGCGCATCGTCGTCGGAAATGGTGTTGTCGAGGGTGTCGAGTTCCAGGTCGTGGACAGGCCGATGGGCATCGACGATCACCTCGACCGAGCGCACTTCCGGGTTCTCGGAACTCCACAGTGCTTTCAGTCGGTCGGCATAGTGGGTCGCCACCCAGTCGCGCATGAAGCGCGACGGGACGGAGACACGCAAATCGGGTCCGCGCTTACCCGCGAGGTTCAGGGGCTTCAGCCAGGAGCGGAAGGTCGCTTCGCCGAACTCCGCCCTGAGCCTTCCACGCACCCGCGCCCACTGCGCGTTGAGCATGGAATCGCTGTTCAATTCCGTCATCACCAACCCCCGAGATTCGTGCGTATGCGCATTCATTGCTGCACCCACGGCAGATTGCTGGCCTTCCAGCCGTTGGATGTGCCGCGGTGGCCGTGGCTATCGACGTCCCCTTCGAAGCCGCCAGCGACGTTGAAACACTTGCTGTAGCCCGCCGCAGTCAGCGCCTGGGCAGCCGACCTGGAGCGCGCGCCGCTACGGCAGATGAAGTAAAGCGGCGCGCTCCGATCCCCGCCGGTCAGTTGCTCGACCTTGGCGACGAAGTCGGCATCGATCTGCATCTGCGGATAGATTTGCCAGCAGACAAAGCCGGTCTTCTTGCCGAGGGCGCGCAGATCCGGAATCCCGACGTAATTCCATTCCGGCTGCGTGCGCACGTCGATCAACATGGCTTTGGGTTCCTGTTTCAGGCCCTGCCAAGCCTCAGTCGGCGATACGTCCCCCGCGTAGCTCATGCTGTTACCCGCTGCGCCCACTCTTTGACATCGTTCAGACCCGCTTGGCGCGGAATTCAACCAATGGATGACCGCCGCTCGTATTGCCGGAGCGGTCACCTTCTCGCCGGACCAGCCGTTGAAATCAGGCCGATCCGGCGCCCCTAGGGCACAACTGAGGATTGAAGAAGCCGGTACTCATTCGGGAGTCCCCGCCAGGCCTGACTGACCTGTCGCGCTCTGACGCGGGTGCTGTGGCATCGAAGCAACAAGAAGTCGCGATGGCCTGCCATGGCAAGCTTTGGGGCATCCCACAGTACCTACCCCCAGCGCTTGTCTGAGGAGCCGGCGTTAACATGTTGACCTGCAGCATATCTGACTGTTTTTTTTACGTTATTGTCCCTAGCCCGACTGCCGCATGGAAGCGCGGCACCCCTGTTTTTTGGCTGGGGATAACTCTAACGCGGCGCTCTCTCGGCGCGCAACATGACCGAATCAAGAACGCCGAAACCGTCATTAATGGAGCGCGGACTGTGGCTCGACAGCAACACTGGTCAGCCTATCAGACCGCAACGCAGGGTGGCGCAAATAGTTCCGAAGGCCTGCAAACGACAATCGCCGCGAAACCGGACTTCGCGGCGATAGCAACGATTGCGACCGTTTAGCGGGCGAACCTGATGAGGTTCGCGAAGCTGTAACAATCAGCCAAGCGCCTTCAGGCGCTTGGTCAGGCGGGAAATCTTGCGGGCGACCGTGTTGCGGTGCATCACGCCCTTGGTAACGCCGCGCTGCATGGCCGGCTGGGCCGACCGCAGAGCCGCCTCGGCAGCCGTCTTGTTGCCGGAGGCGAGCGCGACCTCGGCCTTTTTCATCTCGGTCTTGATCTCGCTGACCCGCGCTCGGTTCCGCAGGGTGCGCTTGGGCGTCTGCCGGATGCGCTTTTCAGCCGATTTATGATGAGCCATGAGATATTTATCCGTATCGATCAGTCAAACTCGGGCGCGGGTTATATAGGGGGTGCTCAGAGAGGTCAACCGGGCGGGGCCGGGGAGCGCCGGGCGACCGGATGGCCCCGGCTCTGGACGTATCCGGCCGGGCAGCGCATATACACCCGCAACCCGCAAGAGGACCGAGCATGACGGCGCTGCCGTTCTTGAAAATGCATGGGCTGGGCAACGACTTCGTGGTGATCGACCTGCGCGATCGCCCGGTCGGACTCACCCTGCCCCAGCGCCGCTGGATCGCCGACCGCCGACGCGGGATCGGTTGCGACCAGCTGATCCTGCTGGAACCGCCCACGCAGCGGATCGCCGACGTGTTCATGCGCATCCACAATCCCGATGGTGGCGAAGCCGGCGCCTGCGGCAACGCCACGCGCTGCGTCGCGGCCAGGCTGATGGCGGAGAAGGCCACCAGGCATGTCATCGTGGAGACGATCTCAGGCCTGCTCGATACCGAGGCAGCGGAGGGTGGCCGGATCGCTGTCGATATGGGGCCGGTCAGGCTGGACTGGCGCGAGATCCCGGTGGCGGAAGCCTGCGACACGCTGCACCTGCCGCTCAGCGCGGGTCCCCTCAGCGATCCCGTCGGCGTCAATGTCGGCAACCCGCACGCCGTGTTCTTTGTGCCGAACGCCGAGACAATCGACCTCGCCAGCCTCGGCCCGGTGCTGGAGCGCCACCGGCTATTCCCGGAG
>JAWKVL010000107.1:0-2434 GCA_041398065.1 Dongiaceae bacterium
TGCACCTGCTCAGCGCCGTGATCAAGGGCGACGTGACCGGCGGTCAGGTCAGCGACGGCAAGGGGCGCCTGGACTTCAATCTGCCCGACCAGAGCCTGGATAAGGAAACGATCGCGCGCGAGATCAACCGGTTGATCCAGGAGGATCATCCCGTCAGTCCGCGCTGGATCACCGACGAGGAGCTGGCCGCCCAGCCGGAACTGGTGCGCACCATGTCGGTGAAGCCGCCGATGGGCACCGGCAAGGTCCGCCTGCTCAACATCGAAGGCGTCGACCTACAGCCCTGCGGCGGCACGCATGTCGCGCGCACCGGCGAGATCGGCGTCATCGAAGTCACCAAGATCGAGAACAAAGGCAAGATGAACCGCCGCGTCAATCTCGCCTTCGTCGGCGCCGCGTCATGAGCCCAGGAACAACCTTGGCCAACCCGCAGAGCCTGGTCTCGACCGCGTGGCTGGCTGACCATCTGCAGCAGCCCGACCTGCGCATCGTGGACGCAACCTACTACCTGCCGATGCAGGGCAAGGACGCACGCGCCGAATATCTGGCGCAGCACATACCGGGCGCGGTGTTCTTCGATCTGGACGACATTTCCGACACCACCTCCTCGCTGCCGCATATGCTCCCGGCGCCGGAGAAGTTCGCCTCGCGCGTCCGCAAACTCGGGATCGGCGATGGCAACCGCATCGTGGTCTATGACGCTAACAATATGGGCGCGCCACGGGTGTGGTGGATGTTCCGCATCTTCGGCGCGCGCGAGGTCGCGATCCTGGACGGCGGCCTCGCCAAATGGCTGGACGAGGGCCATCCGGTCGAAGACGGCGAGGTCAGGCTGCAGGAGCGGCACTTCACCGCGCGCCTCGACAACACGCAGGTGCGCAGCAAGGAACAGCTGCTGCGCAACCTCGACACCAGGCGCGAGCAGGTTCTGGATGCGCGCGCGGCCGGTCGCTTCCACGCGACCGAGCCGGAGCTGTGGCCCGGCCGGCGCGCCGGACATATCCCCGGTGCGCACAACCTACCCTACACCCAGCTTTTCAACGCCGACCGGACTCTGAAAAACGGCGAAGCGCTGCGCCAGCTCTATGAAGGCGCCGGAATCGATCTCAAGAAGCCGGTGGTCACCTCCTGCGGCTCCGGCATCACGGCCTGTGCTCTGGCACTCGGGCTGCACCTGATCGGCCACCGCGACGTCGCTGTCTATGACGGATCCTGGGCCGAATGGGGCTTGCCCGGCGATACGCCCGTTGAAACGTGATGGGCCGGGACCTGATGATCATCCGGCCCTACGTTCCCGACGACTTCGCCGCGGTCACGGCGCTGTGGGACGCAACCGGCATTTCGATCCACTACAACGATCCTGCCAAGGATATTCCGCGCATGCTGGCGACGCCTAACTGTCAGCTCTATGTCGGCTGCGTGGACGAGCGCGTGATGGCATCGATCATGGTCGGACACGATGGCCATCGCGGCTGGCTCTACAAGCTCGCAGTCCTGCCGGAATTCCAGGGCAAGGGCTGTGGCCGCGACCTCGTGCAGCAGGCGGAACGCTGGCTGGTGGCGCGCGGCATGCCGAAAGTGAATTTGATGATCCGCGAGACCAACATCAAGGTGCGCGAGTTCTATCAGCGCCTCGGCTACAGCGTCGCCGCGCGCACAGTGATGGAACGCTGGCTGAAGCCCGATCAGATCGACATGGGTCCGAGCGAACTCGATGTCGTCACCACCTATCTCGAGATGACTGAGCGGCCGACCCGCCCGACCGTTCCCTGCCCGCCCGGCCAGTATGCCGTGCTGCGCCTGGAACATCCGTCGGCGCATTTCTATCGCTATCTCTACGACCTGGTCGGCGAACGTTGGATGTGGGCCGACCGGCGCAAGTTGAATGACGCGGCGCTTGTTGCGGACATCACTGCGCCGGGGGTTGAGATCTTCGTGCTCTATGCCGGCGGCGAGCCGGCAGGCTATGTCGAACTCGATCGGCGGCCGAAGCCGGACATCCGGATCGTCTATTTCGGCCTTGCACCCTCCTTCATCGGACGCGGCCTTGGCCGCTACCTGCTCAATTGGGCGATCGACCAGGCCTGGACCTATGGGCCCGAGCGGCTATTGGTCAACACCTGGTCGTTCGATCATCCGCGCGCCTTCGCAAACTATCAGAGGGCGGGCTTCCGGCCTTACAAGCAAACACGGGGAAAGCTGCTCGATCCGCGCCTGGAAGGCTTGATTCCGGCGGACGTGCAGCCGCGCCTCGCTCCGGCGGCGGGGACGTCGTGAGCGAGCCGCGACTGCAACGGGTGAAGGATCAGGAGCGCCGCCTGATCGAGATAATTGTCGACGGCTGGGCGATGAGTGCAATGGAGGGCGATACGGTACTGGTGGCCATTCTCGCGCAACGCGGACAACTGCGTGACGCGCCGGGCGAACCGCTCAG
>JAWKVL010000108.1:0-2313 GCA_041398065.1 Dongiaceae bacterium
GCGCGGCGCTCTACGAGCCTGTCGCGGTGGCGGACGGGCCCCAGGCCATGTCCTCCGCCGGCCTCGGCCTTGCGACGCGGCCCTTACCGCGGCCGAACCAGACGCTGGATACGCTCATTGTCGCGGGCGGTTGGGGCGTCCATGACGCCTGCGGTGACCAGAAGCTCGTCGCTTGGGTGCAGGCTCGCGCCAGGAGTGCGCGGCGCGTCGCTTCGGTGTGCAGTGGCGCTTTTCTGCTGGCGTCTGCGGGGCTGCTGGATGGGCGGCGCGCCGCGACCCATTGGGGTCGCTGCCGCGAGTTCGCCGAGCGCTTCCCCAAGGTGCGGCTGGAGCCCGACCCCATCTTCGTCCAGGACGGCAACGTGTGGACCTCGGCGGGCGTCACCGCCGGCATCGATCTGGCGCTGGCCCTGGTGGAAGCGGATCACGGCCGTGCGCTCGCTCTGGCGGTGGCGCGCCAGCTCGTCGTCTTCCTCAAGCGACCCGGTGGCCAGGCGCAATTCAGCGCCACGCTCGCCCTGCAGCATGGCGGTGCGCGCTTCGAAGGGCTGCATGCCTGGATCGCCGATAATCTCTTGGGCGACCTCTCGGTCGCGGCACTGGCGAGCGCGAGCGGCATGAGCGAGCGCAGCTTCGTCCGCCACTACCGTCAGGCAACCGGCGTGACGCCCGCGCGTGCGGTCGAGCGGATCAGGGTCGAGGCCGCACGCCGCACGCTCGAACTTGGCCAGCCGGTGAAGCGCGTCGCCGCCCGCTGCGGCTTCGGCTCGGAAGAGACCATGCGGCGCAGCTTCCTGCGCCTTGTCGGCACATCACCGCAGGCCTATCGGGAGCGCTTTGCGTCGGGAGCGATCGCGTCCGCCGCGAACTAGCGGTGGACGAGTGGGGGCAGCGAACTTTCGTGCAGCGAGCCCCGACGGCTTGCGTGGTCGTCTAACGATAGCCGCCCGGATCCGATACCGCGATCGACAGCGGAGACTCGTCCGTCGTGAGCTCCGGCAGGAACTTGCCGCCTTCCGCCGCGAAGAAATCCCACAGCATGCCGGCGGCAGGCATCATCCGCCGTTCCGACCGGCGCACCACGAACCACTGGCGCATGATCGGCAGGCCGACGACATCGAGCATGGCCAGCCTGCCATCGGTCAGCTCGACCGAGACGGTATGCGCCGACAACAGAGCGATGCCGAGGCCCGCCATCACCGCTTGCTTGATCGTCTCGTTGGACGCGATCTCCATGCCGACGCGCGGGGTGGCGCCGGTCTCCGCCAGCAGCTGCTCGGTCAGCGTGCGTGTTCCCGAGCCCGGCTCGCGCATCAGGAAGGTCTCGCTGGAGAGCTCGCGCGGCGCGATGTAGCGGCGCCGCACCAGCGGATGATCGGGCGGCGCCACGATAATGTGCGGGTGCGGCCCGATGATGGAGCGGTCGACCTCGAATCGGCTCGGCGGCCGGCCCATGACCGCGAAATCGATCGCGAAGGTCTCTAGCGCCGCGATGGTCTCCTCGCGATTACCGACCGACAGTTGGATCTCGATGCCTGGATGGGCGCGCCTGAACGCGGCCAGGACACGCGGCGCGAAATACTTGGCGGTCGAGACGACACCGACATGGATATGGCCCGCATGTCCGCCCCGAAGCGCCTGGATGGTGTCCTCCGCTTCGCTCAGCAGGGCATCGATGCGCAGCGCCGTGTCGGCCAGCTCCCGGCCTGCGCCGGTGGCGCGCATGCCGGCCTCCGCCCGTTCCAGCAGGGCAACGCCAGCCAGCTCTTCGAGCAGCTTCAACTGCAGCGAGACGGCAGGTGGCGTCACATTCAGCTGCTGGGCTGCCGCCGTGACGCTGCCGCTGCGGATTGTCGCAGCCAGCGCGCGGAGCTGCCGTAAAGTGGCGCGTTCAAGCGACATTTAGTTTTTCTAACAACTATCGTCAGATTATTCAAATTCATTTCAGACCCCCGCGCCGCCACCATCCGGGGACCATAGCCGGCAGTGCGTCACTCGACCGGCAGTGTCGGGCAGGATGGAAAAAGTGGTGGAAGGTCAAAGGTTAAAGGAATTTCTGCGGGACTGGGCGGGTGGCCGTCCGGAGCGTGGTGCGGCGGCAGCAACCTTGCTGGCTCTCAGCCGCGCCGCGGCGGATATCGCCAGCGTGGTGGAGGGCGCCTCGGCTGCATCGCTCAGCCGCACGGTCGGCGGCAATGCCGGCGGGGATGCCCAGAAGCTGCTCGATTTGCGCGCCAACGACATCATCCTGGCCGCGCTCAGGGATGCGCCGGTCGCGGCTGTTACCTCGGAGGAACTGGACGACGTGCAACT
>JAWKVL010000109.1:0-2056 GCA_041398065.1 Dongiaceae bacterium
TCTTTTCCCAGCAGCGCCGTGCCGGAACTGCTCCGGATACGGACGGGGCTTTAACTTTACTCACGCTGCCGCAGGAAGGCGTCGAACAACGCGACGCCGTAGCCCGTTGCCCCTTCCGGACAGATCGGCGTGTCCTTGGTGGCGAATTCCTTGTTCGCGATGTCGAGATGGGCCCAGGGCTTGTCCGCAACGAACTCCGACAAGAGAGCGGCGGCATGCGCGGCGTCGGCGCTGAAGTCATCCGGCGCGCATTGGCGGTAGTCCGCTACCTTCGACTTCAGGTTCTTCACATAATCGGTGTTGACCGGCAATCGCCAGAGCTCCTCGCCGGCGGCCGCGCCGGCCGCCAGCACCTCGCGCGCCAAAGCTTCGTTGGTTGCGAACAGACCGGCATAGACCGGGCCCAGCGCCGCCGACACCGAATAGGTCAGCGTGGCAGCGTCGAGGATGCAACTGGGGTTGAACTTGGATGCCGCGTAATAGAGCGAGTCCACCAGCGTGACCCGGCCCTCGGCGTCCGTGTCGACGATCTCCAGGGTCTTGCCGGCCAGCGTCTTCACGATATCACCCGGACGGTAGGAAGAGCCGGATGGCATGTTCTCCACCAGCGCCATCACGCCCACCACATCGACCCTCGCCTTGCGCAAGGCGGCGGTCAGGATCGCGCCGGCGACGGCGGCAGCGCCGCCCATGTCGCCTTTCATGGTCAGCATCTGGGATGTGCGCTTGAGGCTGAGGCCGCCGCTGTCGAAGCACACGCCTTTGCCGACCAGCGCCACCGGTCCTTCCTTGGACTTGCCGCCCTTCGACCCGGCGCGCCCGTTCCATCGCAAGACGACGAGGCGCGGCGGATGCTGGGAGCCCTGCGCGACAGCAAGGATGCCGCCGGCACCCATCTTGCGCAGCGCGGCCTCGTCAAGAATCTCGACCGCCACGCCGTGCTTCTTCAGTTCCTGCAGACGCTTGGCGAAGGAATCGGGCCACAGGGTCGAGGGCGGCTCGTTGACCTGGTCGCGCGCGAAGCAGATCCCGGCAGCCAGCGCTTCGGCATCCGCCACGATCTTCTGGGCGGCGGCGCGCTGCGGCGTCACCAGCGACAGGGACGCGATTGCCGCCGGCTCCTGCCCTGCTTTCGCCTCACTCATATATTTGCCGAAGCGATAGGACCGCAGCCGCGCGCCGAGCGCCACGTTGCCGAGGAACACCGCCTCCTCGAGCTTGCCGAAGCTGCCGCCGCCAAGGATCTGCGCCTTGGGCTCACGCACCTGCAGCAGGTGCGCGGCGATCTTGCCGCCAATCTTGCGCGCACGCATCGCCGACAGCTCGCGCGGATTGCCGACGCCGACCACGACAATGCGCCGTGCATCGGCGGCGCCCAGCACATCGATGATCTCGCCACGTTTGGCCGAGAAGGACGGCGCGGACAATGCCTTCTGCAGCGCCTTGCCATATGCCGCGCCCAGGCCCAGCAGCTTCTTGCCTTCAGCCGCGAACACGACGGTAACGTCGGCGGGCTCCGCCGGCTTGGCAATGACCTCGATCTGCATGAAATGAACCCCTCCCTGAATTGGCGGCGATCTGAGCATAGGTGTTGAGAAATGTAAAATCGCGCCGCCTGTGATGCCGCACATGCCAGCTAGGCAATCCGCTGCGGCGCTCGTACTATTGAGATGATTGGCGCACCGGGGGAGACGCATGTCGGACAAGACGATCATCCGAACCACCTGCCCGCGCGATTGCTATGATGCGTGCGGCATCGCGGTCGTGAAGCGCGACGACGGCCTGGTGAAAGTGCTCGGCGATCCGGATCACGCAGTTTCGCGCGGCGCGCTGTGCGGCAAATGCGCGATCGCCTATAACGGCATCTGGCTCGACACGAAGGCGCGAGTCACGCGACCGTTGAAGCGCGTGGGTCCCAAGGGCGATGGACGGTTCGAGCCCGTGTCCTGGGACCAGGCGACAGCGGAGATCGCAGGACGGCTCAAGGACATCGTCTCGAAGTATGGTGCAGAGACCATCTGGCACAGCCACTACACCGGCACTTGTTCTCTGCTGG
>JAWKVL010000110.1:0-1933 GCA_041398065.1 Dongiaceae bacterium
GCCCTTGCGCGGAATGTCGGCGACCGGAAACGTATCGCGATCGAGCACCGTGACGGTGCCGTAGAAGTCCGCGAGCGCCCGCGCGGCAAGCAGGCCCGCCATACTGGCCCCGATCACAACCGCACGCTCGCCGATCCGTCTCATCTTGATGCTCCCGTCGCCGTCCGCGCCTTGCAGGCATGGCTGATACGGGAGCCGCGCGGATGCGGTTTGCTGGTCACCAGACCAGAGGGTCACAAAAATGTCAGCCGAAGCCTGAAACCGGAAGACCACCCCGCCCGAGCACGCCAATTGCATTGACGGCAAACGGCCGTCCGGGCGAACAAGAAAGAATGATGGAAGCCAGATTCCAGACTTTCCTGATCCTGCTCGCCGTGCTTGCAGGCACCACCTTGCTGGCGCGCCGGATCAATGCGGCGCCTGCCATCCTGTTGCTCCTTGCGGGCATCGCGCTTGCCTTCGTTCCGGGCATGCCGCATGTCGAGCTGCCGCCGCAACTGGTTCTCCTGCTCGTGCTGCCGCCGCTGATCTATTCAGCAAGCGTCGCTATGAGCTGGCGCGAGTTCAGGTTCAACCTGGGCGTTATCTCCCTGCTCGCCGTCGGCTGCGTGATCTTCACCGCCTCCATGGTGGCGACCGCCACGCACTACCTGATCGGCCTGCCCTGGAGCCTCGGCTTCCTGCTCGGCGCCATCGTCGCGCCGCCGGATGTCGTGGCACCGCTGGCGATCGCGCGCAAGCTCGGACTGCCGCGACGCATCCTCGTGATCCTTGAAGGAGAGGGGCTCGCCAATGACGCCACCGCACTGATCCTCTACCGCTTCGCAGCGGCGGCGATCGCGACCGGGATGTTTTCGCTGTCGGAGGCGACGGGCACATTCTTTGCCATCGTCGCCAGCGAGATCGCCTTCGGCATCGGCATCGGATGGATCAGCCTGCGCGCGCGCCACTATGCCCGCGACCCGCAGGTGGAGATCGCGTTGTCCCTGCTTACGCCCTACATCTCCTACTGGATCCCGGAGCATATCGCCGGCTCCGGCGTCATCGCCACGGTGGCCTGCGGCCTTTATGTGAGCTGGAACGGCCCCCTGCTGATCCCGGCGGCGACACGACTGCAGGGCATCTTCTTCTGGGACCTCGTGATCTTCCTGATCGAGGGCTTCCTTTTCCTGCTCACCGGATTCCAGATGCGCCTGCTTGTGGAGGAGTCGAAGGAATTTCCGCTGTACGATATTCTGTCTCTGACCGGCATCGTGATCGTGATCGTGATCGTCTCGCGATTTGCCTGGGTCTATCCTGCGATCTATCTGCCGCGTCTTCTGAGCAAACGACTGCGCATGCGCGATCCCCACCCTTCCTGGCGCTCCGTTTTCGTCATTGCATTTACCGGCGTGCGCGGCGCAGTGTCGCTCGCCGCCGCACTCGCCCTGCCCTACGCGCTCGCCAGCGGCGAACCGTTCCCTTTCCGCGACGTGATCCTTTTCGTCACCCTCAGCTTGATCCTTATCACGCTGATCGGCACAGGGATCTGCCTGCCATTGCTGGTGCGATGGCTCGGGGTCGCCAGGGATGGACGCAGCGAACACGTTGCCGAGCACGAAGCCGAGATTGCGGCCCGGCGCGAGGCGCTGGCAAAGGCGCTGGAAAAGCTCGACGCAATGACCGACGACCGGGAATTGACCGAAGAGGTCGTCAAGCTGCTGCGCGCGCGGCACGAGATCCGCTCCAACCAGTTGCCGGAGTCGCTCGATGCCGAGGCGCATGATGCGTCCTCACTGGGCACCGAGTTGACGCGCGAACTGATCGGCATCGAGCGCACGTTCATTCACGACTTGCTGCGCAACGGCAAGATCACCGACGAGACGCGGCGACGGATCGAGCGCGATCTCGATCTGGAGGAGGCGAGCCTTGCCAACCGCGAATACCGTCCCAT
>JAWKVL010000111.1:0-1866 GCA_041398065.1 Dongiaceae bacterium
CGGTACAGCGGATCGGTTGCTTCAAGAGCTGAAGGATCGTGAAATTGCGCGTTGCGCAGCTGGTAATTAAGACGGCGACCGCCAGCACGACCCAATGTTCGACCAAACCGCAAAATCGGCCCAGATCTACTTGGTCTTCACTCGCGAATCTGTCACCGGTCGGGAGCATCCTCCCGCGAAACAATCACGGCGGGTTTCCTCCGTCAATGCCGCCAGGACCGCCGACGGTCCGCCGCATCCGCGCGGGAGAACTCTGATTTGGTCGCCGTTTCTCGAGCCGACCCCGAGGATGATTTCGAGGGGTCCAGCGTCGTGCTTACCGCACGCGTTGCCTTTGCGTTCTCCCGTCAGGGATGCTACAGCTTCGCTTTCATCGGTTCGAAGATACAGGCAGGGAAGCTATGGCTGGCAGCGTCAACAAAGTCATTCTGGTCGGCAATCTGGGTCGCGATCCGGAGATCCGCTCGACCCAGGACGGGACGCGTGTTGCCAACCTGTCGCTGGCGACCTCGGAGAGCTGGCGCGACAAGAACTCGGGCGAGCGGCGCGAGCGCACGGAGTGGCATCGCGTGGTGGTGTTCAACGACCGCCTTGTGGATATCTGCGAGCGCTACCTGAAAAAGGGCAGCAAGATCTATATCGAGGGTGCCCTGCAGACCCGGAAGTGGACCGACCAGTCCGGCCAGGAGAAATACACGACCGAAGTGGTACTGCAGAAGTTCCGCGGCGAGCTGACCATGCTTGATGGCCGCGGTGGCGCCGGCGGCGGCGCCGAGGATGATACGGGCGGCGGCTTCAGCGACAGCGGGTCGAGCGGCCCCGGCCGCATGGGCCGTGCCCCGGCCGGCGCCGGCGGCGGCGACCTGGACGACGACATTCCATTCTAGCTCTCTCGTACTGAACTCGCATGTTTTCGGCCCTGGCGATCACAGATCTGCTCGGGGCGCGGAAGCTGAAGCGTCGCTTTGATGCAGTCCTGAGCTTACAGGATCCTCACTGCAAGCGGGGCGAACTGCTGCGCTTTGTCAAGCAGCCGGCGCCGACACACTTGCGTCTGCGGTTCGACGACATTGAGGCCGAAGGTGCGGGTGTCGTGGCGCCCCAGGAGTCACACGTGGCCGAAGCACTGGACTTCGCACGGTCACTCGATGGCACGCTCTTGGTGCATTGTCACGGCGGCATCTCGCGATCCGGCGCGGTCTGCTATGTGCTGCTTGCTGACCTGTTGGGCGCCGGCCATGAGGGCGAAGCCATGAATCAGTTGCTGGCGCAGCGTCCTGTGGTGGTTCCGAACGGACGTATCGTGCGAATCGCCGACAGGATGTTGCAACGTGGTGGCGCCTTGCTTGCGGTCTATGAGGACCGGCTTGCGAAGGACGTCACGTGGCAGGAGATCAAGGTGAGGCAGCGCGCATATTGGATGAAGAAGCGCCCGGAGCTGTTTCCGACCGAATCATCATACGACCAGTTGCTTTGACATTCGGAGATGGCTGAACGCACCGAGGACGATGTTGTCGCCTCAAAATGCCAAGTCCACGAATTTCCGCTCCCGGGTCCGGTTCGTACGCGCTGACCTCTGAGCCCGTCTAGTTGCTGGGCTTGCTCGCCATCACCAGAACCGGGTCGTCGCGGTAGAGTTCGGGGAAGATGCGCTTCAGGTTCGCGATCTTCGGCAGATCGTTGATCACGATATAGGGGTAGGTCGGATTCAACGCCAGGAAGTCCTGGTGATAATCCTCCGCCGGGTAGAAGGCGTGCCCGGGCTCGATGGTCGTGACGATCGAATCGCCAAAGACGTGCGCCTGGTCGAGCTGGGCGATATAGGCCATCGCAACCGACGCCTGCTCATCGCTCGTGGGAAAGATC
>JAWKVL010000112.1:0-1578 GCA_041398065.1 Dongiaceae bacterium
GTTCGCGGGCGGACTTGCTAGCGGCGTTCGTTCGCCCAGCAGATAGCGCACCGCATCGGTGTAGTCGAACGCCAGCGAGATCAGGATCGTCGCCAGCACCACCATGATGATGCGGCGCGGCCATTGTGGCATGTCCGCGCGCCGCAGCTGCACGACCAGATAGATCGCGAGCGGAGTCCACAAGACGATGTGCGGCAGGCCCAGCAGCTTCACATAGCCCATCCGGTCGTACAGCCAGCCGATGCCGAACGCGCCGGCCACGGCGGTCACGATCGCCGCCAGCGCCGCGATCCGGCTTTGCCGCCAGATCAGCAAGGCGAAGGGCAGAATGAAGGCCGCGAACAGCAGCCAATTGAGCCACAGGCCGATCCACTGCGGCTGCTGCGCGATCGCTTCCGGCAGTGTCATGTCGCATATTCCCCCATCGTGCGAGGTCGGACTCCGGCCCTATTTCCGCTCTATGTCCCGCCTTTAGCTCCAACTGTGCACGCCTCAACGAATCTTTCTCCCAGTGCTGTCAGAGCAACGAAGATCGCCTTTCTAGATCCTGACGATGAGGACTCAGCTGTTAGGCAGCCAAGCCTCACGAGATTCCAAATTGAGGCTTGAGTCGCTAAATCGGGGAGTCCTCTCGGCTTGTCGACGCCGTTGTACACCTCTGTCTTTGCCGGCAGGTCCTGCGTCACGAAGACGTCCTTTGGAGAGCCTGACTTTGCCAAGTAGATGACCGAGAGAATTTTGACATCTAGTGGCCCCATACACTTCAACATGTCGACAAATGAAACTGATATCGTATCGCCAAGTTCTGGGGTTGAAGCATTCGCAAGCAGCGCTGCCCAGATGTCTTGCAGGTCATCGTCCTCCTCTAGGGTGGCTGATTGCAACAACGGCACGAGTACTTTCAGCGGTACAGGGCAAGGCGGTGCATCATAACCCAACGTCTTGAGATGCTGGATCGTCCTAGCTTCCAAGGAAGCCAAGCGACGTAACCGAACGTGTCGCAGGTAGTCATTAATAATCCCGGACAGTGTCTCCGAAGGGCCAGAGGCAAATTGCGCAATAAACGAGCCAGCCTTCTGTAGTGTCTCGTTCGTTGATCGGTTTAGCCCAAAGGTTGTTTTCCCTTTGCTCATGAAACGTTCCCCTACGTCGTTACTCTTGAGCCGATCTTACCGCCCCGGCAGCACCCTTCGATACGTCAGCGCCTCCGCCACGTGGATCTGTTTCACCGCGCCGCCGCCTTCCAAGTCGGCGAGGGTGCGGGCGACGCGGAGGACGCGGTGGAAGCCGCGTGCTGACAATCGAAAACGATCGATCGCTTGCGTGATGAGCTTTCGGCTGGACTCATCCAAGGGTGCGACCTGCTCCAGCAATTCGCCGTCGGCTTCGGCGTTGGTGCGGATGAAGTTGCCTTTCGCCTTGTAGCGCTCGGCCTGGATGGCGCGCGCCTTGGCGACGCGCGCGGCGACTTCGGCGCTGCCTTCGCTCGGCGGCGGCAAAGTCAAGTCGGCGGCGCTCACCGCCGGCACGTCGATGTGGAGGTCGATGCGATCGAACAGCGGGCCGGAGATGCGGCTC